>NC_012781.1:2101561-2775623 GCF_000020605.1 Agathobacter rectalis ATCC 33656 | reverse complement strand
TGGAAAAAACAGCCTTAGTGTTCGGACAGATGAACGAGCCACCAGGAGCACGTATGCGTGTAGCTGAGACAGGACTTACAATGGCAGAGTATTTCAGGGATGAGAAGCACCAGAACGTGCTGCTTTTCATCGACAATATATTCCGTTTCACACAGGCAGGTTCAGAGGTTTCAGCACTTTTAGGACGTATGCCTTCAGCCGTAGGTTATCAGCCTACACTGGCTACTGAGATGGGTGAGCTGCAGGAGAGAATCGCATCTACAAAGAACGGTTCGGTAACATCGGTACAGGCCGTATACGTACCAGCCGATGACCTCACAGACCCGGCTCCGGCTACAACTTTCGCACATCTGGATGCCACAACAGTTCTTTCAAGAAAGATTGTTGAACAGGGTATTTACCCGGCAGTAGACCCGCTTGAGTCTACATCACGTATCCTCGAGCCTGATATCGTAGGCGAGGAGCATTACCAGGTAGCACGAAAGGTACAGGAGATTCTCCAGAAGTACAAGGAGCTGCAGGATATCATCGCAATCCTCGGTATGGAGGAGCTGGCAGATGAGGACAAGGTACTTGTATACAGAGCAAGAAAAATCCAGAAGTTCCTCTCACAGCCATTCCACGTAGCTGAGAACTTCACAGGTATCCAGGGTGTCTATGTGCCTGTAGAGGAGACTATCAAGGGCTTCAAGGCCATCATAGATGGTGAGATGGACGAGTATCCTGAGAACGCATTTTTCAATGTCGGAACAATCGAGGACGTCAAGGAAAAAGCAAAGACTATGCAGCAGTAAAAGCATAAGGAAGGACAAATCGTATGGCAACAAATACATTTTATCTAAAGGTAATAGCTGCTAACAGAGTGTTTTACTCAGGAAGATGTCGTTCCATAATAGTCCCTGAGTTCGATGGCCAGAAGGAAATCCTCGCCCACCACGAGGATATGGTCATAGCCGTCGATGAGGGTGAGATGAGATTCCAGCCGGAGGGCAGTGACAACTGGGAGTACGCGGTAGTGGGAATGGGCTTCGTAGAGATAGTCAACAACCGTGTGACACTGCTTGTCGAGACAGCCGAGCATCCGGAGGAAATCGATATAGCAAGGGCAAGAGAGGCAAAGGAGAGAGCCGAGGAGCAGCTTCGACAGAAGCAGAGTATCCAGGAGTACTATCACTCAAGAGCTTCGCTGGCCCGTGCCATGACACGACTGAAAGCAACTTCAGGAAAATAATAAATGTTAATAAATTACAAAAAAGAGGTTGTGACAACCTCTTTTTTGTTTACATTACACATGAAATGAGTTACAATGGCTATATATAGGTTAGTAATATGGTAATAGAAGACAGGTGGGAATATGAGGATAGTATATGGACTGGGAGTATTGCTGGAAGCAATACTGATTGCACATTGCGCAATCGGTTCCTTTAAAAAACATGACAGACTCGGTAAAAGTGTGTGTATATATGAGACGTTGACATTTGCCTGCGCTATAGTCTTTTTTGTTTTTACATTTGTGCCGGGGCACACTGTTACAGTACTTGCGAAAGGGCTTACTATGGCTCTGTTTGACTGGATGCTCATCGCTCTTATGTTTTATACACAGTATTATACAGGTGCTGTAAAGACCTTCAAGGGAGTGCAGGCTGCTTCCATGATATTTGCGGTGCTGGACACATATATGCTTATAGAGAACACCTGGACTAATAAGATTTTTGATATAGAATCCATAAAAGCTGAGAATATTAAGGTGGTATTCAATAATGACAGCCTATGGTACAGGCTGCATTTTATATTCACATATGCGTTTGTGATTCTGATTATTTTTACATATCTGTATATGATTATCAAATCATCGCGCATGTACAGGGAGGCATATGGGGCTATAGCGGTAGTTATCTTTATCGGCTTTTCGTTTGACATTGCTACTATAGGTTCGGACTCCATATATGACCTCACCATGATTATATATGGTGCTATAGCTATTATCATATATTACCTGACATACAGATATGTGCCGAATGAGCTTATAGAAAATATGCTCTCTCTTGTGGTCCGCGATATGAACAATGGTATCATCTGCTATGACAGAAAGGGCAGGTGCATATATTACAATGACCTGATGGAGGCTATTTACAGGCATGGCGGCAATATGTCTGTTTATGAAAGTAAATATAGTCAGTGGATTGAAAAGCTGGGAGATGACAGAAGGGACAGTATGACCTTCCAGACAACAGATATTGAAATAAACGGTGAAAAGCACTACTTTGAGATTGCCTACAAGCGCATATATGATGAGAGCAATCGCGTTATATGTGATTATTTTGTATACAATGACCGTACACAGATGTATGAGTCGTGGGAGCAGGAAAAGTACAAGGCATCGCATGACAGTCTGACCGGACTTTTGAACCGTGACCAGTTCTATGAGGATGTGCACGATATGGTGAACAAGTATCATGACACAACCTTCTACCTGATTTGCAGCAATATAAAGGATTTCAAATTCATCAATGAGATATTTGGAATGGAGAAGGGCAATCAGGTGCTCTTAAAGCAGGCGAAGCTCATGTCATCAAATCCATCAGAGAGAACTATTTGTGCAAGGCTTATGAATGACCGCTTTGCGCTGTGTCTGCCAAGAGAAGAGTTTGATGAAAAAAGAGTGGCAGATTCAATAAAAGAGCTGCAGCGTGAGTTTTCGGGCAATTCTTTCCATCTGCATACATACATGGGTGTGTATGAGATAAGAGACAGGGATGAGGCTGTCAGCATTATGGTAGACAAGGCTAATATAGCGGCAGACACCATAAAGAATAATTACGACTGCTGTGTGGCATACTATGATGAGCATCTGCTTGAGATATCAATAGAGCAGAGACGTCTGCTCGGTGAATTTGAGCCGGCATTGCAAAATGATGAGTTTGTCATGTACTTACAGCCACAGGTGAAACGTGATGGTGCTGCAAAGGGCGCAGAAGCGCTGGTGCGCTGGGTTCATCCATCAAGAGGCATCCTGACACCGTATGCTTTTATTGATATTTTAGAGAACGCAGGTCTCATTTACAAGCTTGACCTCTATATATGGGAGAAGGCGGCACAAAAGCTTGCAGAGTGGAAGGAAAAAGGCTATGGAAGCTATCATATATCTGTAAATATATCTACAAAGGACTTTTACATCATAGATATATATGAGACCTTTACAGGGCTGATTAATAAATATGGCATAGCAGCGTCCAATCTGCATCTGGAGATTACAGAGACAACGCTGATGACCGATTTTGAGAAGAATATGAATATTATCCACAAGCTTCAGGACGTAGGCTTCAGGGTGGAGATTGATGATTTCGGAAGCGGTTACTCATCACTCAACATGCTAAAGGACATCAGTGCCGATGTGCTGAAAATCGATATGGGCTTCCTTCGCAAATCTGAGAACGAGGTCAAGGGACAGGATATATTAGAGAGTATCATCACGCTTGCAGGCAAGATAGGCATGGACGTCATCACAGAGGGTGTGGAGACGAAAAAGCAGCTGGATATGCTTACAATGATGGGATGTCATGAGTTCCAGGGATATTATTTCTCAAAACCGGTACCGGTATCTGAGTTTGAAGAAAAGTATCTGGTATAGCTATCATGTATATCTATTATGTATATCCAATATATATTTTAGGTATTGTGCAAAATTTAATACACTGTATATTTGGGGCGGGTATTGAAATATCCGCCCTTTTTTTCTATAATAATAAACCGTGTGGATTGCTGTAAATATGTAATTGCTGTGGGGCACACGAGGGTGTGGCAGCTAACAGCGAATATGAGAAAAAGAGGCGAAAAAATGACTGAAAAAGAAAAAATAAGGATTCAGACATCAGAGACCTTTTTGCTGAGTGCGATTCTGGCACTTTCCGGAGGCTTTCAGGATGCCTACACCTACAATGTGAGAAATGAGGTGTTCTCGAATGCGCAGACAGGAAACGTAGTGCTGATGAGCCAGCATCTGATGATGGGTGAATGGATGAAGGGACTATCGTATCTTTTCCCAATCCTTTCATTTGCACTCGGTGTGCTTGTGGCAGAGAGAATCGGGCATAGATATAAGAAGGCAAAGCGCATCCACTGGCGTCAGATAGTAGTGGCGATAGAGATAATCATACTGTTTGTGGTCGGCTTCATACCACACAGGTACGATATGATAGCGACCATGCTTGTATCATTCAGCTGTTCTATGCAGGTGCAGTCCTTCAGAAAGGTAAACGGCTACGGCTATGCCAGCACCATGTGCATCGGCAACTTAAGAAGCGGCACAGAGAGTCTGTCAATATATCTGCGTGACAGAAATATCGGGGCACTGAAAAAGACCGCGCACTACTATGGAATTATTCTGATATTTGCAATAGGAGCAGGTATAGGCGGAGTGTGCTCACTGCACATAGGAATACGCGCTATATGGGCTTCAAGCGTGCTGCTTGCCATTGTATGTACAATGATGGTCAGGGAACACAGATAAACGGTTACAAATAGTCACGAAATATATATAACGGAGATACAATATAAAATGAAATTATTAAAGCAATTTCTCATCATACTTGCGATTTCGTTTGTAGGTGAGATACTCAAATATTTACTGCCATTGCCTGTTCCGGCGAGCATATATGGCATGGTTATACTTTTCATAGGTCTGCTGACAGGCCTGATACCGCTTAACTCTGTAAGGAGTGCAGGCAAATTCATGATAGAGATAATGCCTGTCATGTTTATCCCTGCGGGAGTGGGACTTATGTCATCCTGGGGCAATCTTAAGCCGGTGCTCGTACCGGTGATTGTAATCACGGTTGTGGCACTTCTTACTGTAATGATTGCTACAGGACATGTTTCACAGCTCGTAATCCGTATGCAGAAGCGCAAGAGGGCTGATGCTGGAGAAAATAAATAAGATAGAGGATAATCATAATGGATAATTTGTTTCAGACATCGCTTTTTGCCGGTGTCACAGTAAGTCTGGTTGCATATCTGCTAGGTATGCTTTTAAAGAAAAAGTTTAAGCTTGCAATACTCAATCCGCTTCTCATTTCAATAGTACTGACCATCATAGTGCTTGTTGTGGCAGATGTGGATTATGACACATACAATAAGGGGGCATCGTACCTTAGCTGGTTTCTGACACCGGCCACGGTATGCCTTGCGATACCGCTCTATGAGCAGTGGACACTGCTCAAGAAAAATATAGCAGCAGTCGCGCTCGGACTCACGGCAGGAGTCATAACAAGCCTTGTGACAGTGCTTGTGCTGTCAGTGCTTATGGGGCTTTCACACGAGGACTATGTCACACTGCTTCCAAAGTCCATCACGACAGCTATCGGTATGGGTGTATCAGAGGAGCTCGGAGGATATGTGACCATCACTGTCGCAGTTATCGTCGTGACAGGTGTGCTTGGAAATATACTCGGAGAGTTTGTTTGCAAAATATTCAGAATCACTGAGCCTATATCGAAGGGACTGGCGCTTGGTGCGTCATCACATGCCATCGGAACAGCGAAGGCTATCGAGATTGGCGAGATAGAGGGCGCCATGAGCTCTCTTGCTATCGCGGTGGCAGGAATACTTACGGTGGTGTTTGCATCGGTGTTTGCAAACTTTTATTGATTTGTCTGAGCGCTTCATGCGCGTTGGCTTTTTTACAGAAAGGAGCTATATTTATATGATAATTACAATTGCTAGAAAGTGCGGTTGCGATGCAGATACTATCGGTAGAGCAGTCGCTGAGAAATATCATTTACATTTCATGGACAGAGAGGCTATTGCGGCCGGTGCCAAAGAGGCAGGCTGCTACGATGAGTATGAGGAGTTTTACAGTGAGAGACCGGTTAATTCCCTGCTTTACTCTATTGTGATGGAGACGGAGGAGGATAATGTGCTGCATGATACTCCGGCGAGGGCTCTTACATTTATAGACAGGCTGCCGCTTGAGGACGGCTGTGAGGGATATGTGATTCAGGGACGATGTGCAAACTTTGCCTTTCAGGGAAGAGATGATGTTGTCTCAGTTTTCCTGACAGCGAATGATGCTTTCTGCGTTGATACTGTGGCTGATACACATGGAGTCTCAGCGAGAAAGGCAAAGACTGTTGTGCGTGAGACAAATGACAACAGAAAGACCTATCACAAATACTATACCGGACAGGAGTGGGGGCAGGCAGAAAACTATGACCTGTGCCTGAATGTGGCAAAGCTCGGTGTAGATGGTGTGATTGCGATGATTGACAGCTTCATACAAAATAGAAAATAGAAGTGCATATACAAAAGCCGAATCCGTGGGAGTGTGGATTCGGCTTTTTGAAAATAAAAATTCATCGTTGGAAAAATCATATTTTATCATTGGTTGACTTTCAGAAAAAATTTATCTATTATTAAAATAAGATAAAATTGTTAACTGTTCAGTATAACTTTACAGTGGCGTGGAAAGAGGTAAAACAGGAGTAGGGAAACTGGTATGAGAAGGAAAAACAGAGGGAAACAAACGCTTAAAAAGAAGATGCTGAGTATTCTTCTGCTCAGTGCAATGTCAAGTATTCTTGCAGTAGTAATCGTGTCGTATATGACGATCCGAATGATACAGAATGACGGTATCAAGGAGAGTATGCAGATATATCTGGAGCAGATTACACGAGAGATGGACAGTGATTACTATGACATGATCGGTATTGTCAATCAGATGAGTCCCGATGGACTTATTGGAAGTGCGACAGAAAGATATTTGAGTTCAAATGATAACTATGATCGATATTTGGAGCAGAAATTTCTCAGAGAAGAACTGATAAAGCTTGGATATGTGAATACAAAGCTTCTTGGCATCACTTATTACGATCCGAAAGAGCAAAAAGAATTGATCGGAAATTTTAACGTCAGGGTGCTGGACCCGACATATCAGACAATCTCTAAAGTGGTAGTAGGTGCCGATAATACCATTCAGGCCATGCATGATTCCTATCTGGGAATTAAGGAGACACCGGTAGTATCCGTGATGCGAAGAGTTTCTTTTGGTAACCAAAAGATGCTGGATATTTATGCAGAAATTGAGCCTGATATGAGTGTTTCAGATCAGCTTAATAAAGAAAAATGACCATATACCTATATGGAGATGGATGAAAATGGCATTGTGCAGTACAGCAATAATCCGGTGATTGTCCGGGGCCAAAAGATTTTGTCGGAATTACCGAAAAAAGAAGGATATGCTGTAACAAATCAGGAAGGATATAAAATCATGGTGTATCGCAGTACCATTGGATATGCCAATGCCATTGCACTGCCGGAAAATATCTATCAGAAAGAAATGAATATGTGGAGATTGAAGCTGGTGGTTATCATTCTGTCAGCATTCGGTATTTTTTCCTGTTCTGTTATTTACCTGTACAGGTTGATATGCAAACCACTTAATCAGTTACAAAAACAGATTATCCAGGTAGGAAATGGGGCATTACATGGAGAAAGGCAGGAATATGAGATCAAGGAATTTGATGACTTGATGCACGAAGTGGAGCAGATGAAGGAACAAATCAGAAATCTGATTGATGATGTTGTGGAAAAAGAAAAAAATATTCAGCGGACGGAATATGAGAAGCTTCTGTATCAGATCAATCCTCATTTTCTGCTCAATACACTAAATTCTGTTCAGTGGATGGCCAGAATGAGCAAACAGAATAATATTATGGAATTTGTGCAGCGATTAAAAAGACTGTTGTCCTACAATCTGGGAAAAGAGGGAATGCAGACGACACTTCGAACAGAAATCGATATTGTGAAAGATTATATAGCATTGGAACAGATGCGTTACGATTTTGTGATTGAGATGAATGTGGAAGAGGGGCGTTATCTGGAACAGCCGACGGTAAGGATGCTGCTGCAGCCACTGGTAGAAAATGCCATACGATATGGACTTGGAAATGATGAAAAGATCACAATTCAGGTCTTTGAGGATAATATCAGGGGACTGGCGGGCATCACCATATTAGACAGCGGTAATGGTCTGACCCAGGAGGAAATTTATCAGATCAATGAACCATTTGACTACGATGTAAAAAAAATGCAACATGGAAACAGAGGAATCGGTCTGCGATATGTAAAAGCAATGTTGGACTCTTTTTATGAAGGAGAAACGACTCTGTTTGTAAATTGCAAAAAAGGATATGGAACCAAAATTACAATTTTGATTCCGATTCAGGAAGAACTTCGGAACAAAATAAAAATTACAGGAGTTGAGACAGAAAAAGAAGGTAAGGAGAAATGAAAGTATTAGTTGTTGACGATGATAAACTGGCAAGAAAAGGTTTGATCTCCATAATGGATTGGAAGAAATACGGATTTGAAGTTGTGGGGGATGTTCAGAACGGTCGTAAAGCGCTGGAATTTCTGAAGGATAATGAAGTGGATATTGTATTCACGGATATAGACATGCCGGAGATCGATGGAATTGAATTGATGAAAATGTGTAAAAAGGAATATCCGGAGGTGAAATTTGTAGTCTTTTCCATGTATGAAGATTTCCGTTATGCGCAGAGTGCTCTGAGACTGGGAGCTTTGGACTATATATCCAAGATAAGTTTTGAAGGGGATGAGTGTGACCGGATACTGGAACTTGTGGAAAGAAAATATAAGGAAAATCATTCCCAAAAAGAAACCAGGAATGAGGATTCCGAACTCATAAAAAGGTTGGAAAAAGCGTGGATGAACACCAGATGGATCTTCAATGACAGCGAGTTCAACAGACTGTATGAGTTAACCAGGGGAGTGGAGTTACGGACTGCTGAAAGGGTTTTCATAAAAAGCTTCCACAGCCTCCAGAAACTCACAGGAGAAGAACTGGAATTTCCATCCTTATCTTCCGTGGATTCCATGCTGGAATGGGTGAAACAATGGAAAGAAAACCTGTATCAGACATGTCTGCAGACAGATAAAACAAAGGATATCTATATGTTTGCAAGAGTGATCCTGTATACAGATGAACATATAGAAGAAAATCTGAAGTCGGAAGAGGCAGCAGCACAGATCGGAATGAGCAGAAGTTATTTCAGTACGAGATTTAAGGAGATGACCGGTGATACCTTTCATAATTATGTGATCAGCAGAAAAATGTATGCAGCTGCCCAAAAGATGGCAAAAGGAACAGAAAATATAACACAGATTGCCTCGAATCTGGGCTATGACAATTTTTATTATTTTACAAAGGTATTTTCGAAGGAATACGGATGCATGCCAACAGAATATGTAGGAAGAATAAAAAAATGTTCGATTTAATTCGGACATTTTTTTTGAATTAAAAAAAAAGCTGTGAAATCAGGAACAATATCGTCTAGTGAAAAATATGGTTACAGGATAAACTATCTATAAAAGAAGGGAGGTTTACTCATGTACATAAAAAGATTTGTGAAACACTATTACATCATGCTAATCCCCGCATTGCTGTGGCTGTTCTTTTTCAGCATTGTTCCAATGTTTGGAATTGTTATGGCTTTTCAGGATTACAATCCGGGACAGGGCATTCTCCACTCAAAGTTTGTTGGTCTGGCTAATTTTGAGTACATGTTTCAGATGAGTGACATTAAACAGGTTCTACGGAACACAGTTGTTATTGCCGTTGGCAAGATCATTGGAAATATTATTATTCCACTGGTGTTTGCTTTGTTGTTAAATGAACTGGCACTGAAGAAACTGAAGCGTCCAATCCAGACAATCGTATATTTACCGTATTTTCTGTCATGGGTTATTCTTGCGAAGATTGTGCTGAATATTTTCGGTTATACGGGACCGGTGAACCAAATCATAGAATTTTTTGGAGGCGAAGCGGTCAACTTTTTTGGAGAAGCAAAGATATTCCAGCCTCTGGTGATTGGTACGGATATCTGGAAAGGATTCGGCTACAATACAGTCGTTTATCTTGCAGCAATCCTGGGAGTGGATGGATCATTGTATGAAGCTGCAGCAGTAGACGGTTGCGGACGATTCAAAAGAATCTGGCATGTGACTTTACCGGGCATCAAGACAACAGTAGCACTTCTTGCTATCCTGTCGCTTGGAAACATCCTGAATGCAGGATTTGACCAGGTTTACAACCTGTATAACCCATTGGTTTACTCAACAGGTGATATTATTGACACTTGGGTATACAGAGCCGGTTTGCAAAATCTCCAGTATTCTCTGGCAACGGCCGTTGGTTTATTCAAATCTGTAATCAGTCTTGTATTGATTACGGTTGGCTACTGGCTGGCAGATAAATTTACCGGTTATAAACTGTTTTAGGAGGTGACAAACTATGATTGAGAATAAAAGCCTGAGATCAAAGATTTTTGATATTTTAAATATTGTGATTCTCATTGCGATTACTTTAATCTGTATTGTGCCGGTATGGTACGTTCTCTGCGTGTCATTGAGCAGCAGGGAAGCAGTCAATGCGGGAAAAGTTGCACTTTGGCCGGTTGGCTTCAACCTGCTCTCCTATAAAAAAATCATGGGAGAGACCGCATTTTTCGGTTCGTTTTTGGTATCTATTAAGAGAGTTTTGCTGGGAACCGGAATCAGTATGGTATGTATCCTTATGGCAGCATATCCATTATCCAGAACAAAAAAACAGTTCCCGAAAAGAGATATCTTTATGTGGATATTCGTGTTCTGCATGTTATTTAACGGAGGAACGGTTCCGTGGTATATCACCATGAAAAATTATCATCTGATGGATAACATTTTTGGACTGGTACTGGGAACAGGCCTTCAGGTATTTAATGTGATACTTGCAGTGAATTTCTTTAAAAATCTTCCAACAGAACTGGAAGAGGCGTGTTTTGTCGATGGCGGCGGACCTTGGAGAACTCTGATATCTATCTACATACCATTGGCAAAACCTATGGTCGCAACAGTTGCACTGTTCACCATGGTTATGTACTGGAATGAATTCTTCCAGGGAATGGTTTTAAGTACAAGACAGAGCAGTTATCCACTGCAGACCTACATCCAGCAGATGGTAGTAACCCTGGATTATTCTACAATGAATGTGGATCAGATTGCGCAGGCGATGAAATTAAACAATCTTTCATTAGATTCTGCGAAAATATTTATAGCTATGATACCGATACTGATTGTTTACCCATTCCTGCAAAGATTTTTTGTAGAAGGTATTACACTGGGATCAGTAAAAGGATAAAGGAGGAAGAAAATATGAAGAAAAAACAGTGGATTGCATTTGCATGTGCGATGGCATTAGGTGTGACATCACTGGCAGGATGCGGAAAATCAGAAGAGAACACACAGAAAAAGGCAGTAGGGGAGGCAGAAGGAACAGCAAAAGAAGATCTCCCGCTGTCAAAATATCCGGAAACCGTAACGGTTCATCTGGGCGGTTCAATGAATTCAAATGCCAAGATTCCTGACGGAATGAGCTATGATGACAATTCCTATACACGACTTTTGAAAGAAGACCTTAATATTGAGGTTGCATACGACTGGGTCGCATCATCTACAGACTATGATGAAAAAATGAATTTGTGTATCGGAAGTAACACAATTCCGGAATTGATGAACGTAAATGCAACACAGTACAGGGCACTTCTGAAATATGATATGATCCAGCCGCTTGATCAGTATTTTGATGACTATGCTTCTGATGCACTGAAAGCATATGTGGAATCAGGTGGAGAAGAGCTGAAAAAATGTATCTCAAATGATAAGGGAGAGATAATGGCAATCCCGGCTCCAAGTATGATGGGAGGAGAAGTGAACGAAATGTGGATCCGTCAGGACTGGCTGGATAATCTTGGACTGGAGGTTCCAAGAACCTGGGATGAAATGGCAGCAGTAGCAGAGGCATTCGTAACCCAGGATCCGGATGGTAACGGAGAAGCTGATACCATTGGAATTCTTGGACCGAGCAATTCAGATCACATGAATGCAATTGGAGCAAACCAGTTTGGACTGGATCCATTGTTTAGCAGCTTCCAGTCTTATCCACAGTACTGGCTGCAGGATGAGGATGGAACTGTAGAATATGGTTCTATTCAGCCGGAAACCAGAGAGGCACTTGAAAAAATCTCAAAACTGTATACAAATAAGCTGATCGATCCGGAAATGCTTGTAAGAAGCGACAGCAAGGAACCTCTTTTGTCCGGAAAAGTTGGTATCTTCTTTGGACCATGGTGGTCTGGTTATACGGTGTCAGATACTACACTTGCAGGCGAAGCGGATTGGAGAGCATATTTTACACCACTGTCTGAGGACGGGAATTACTACGCTCATATGCCAAATCCTACAAGTAAATATGTAGTAGCAAGCAAAAGCTGCAAGAACCCGGAGGCTGCATTTAAGATTGTTAACTATCTGATCAAAAATGAGCAGCAGTGGGTAGTAGATGGTATTACCTCCACAGAAATGGGTACTGCGGATTTTTATCCTTTGTATAATGGCTACGATAATGCAGATGAGATTGAAGTATCCACTGAGACTCTGGAAAAATATCTTGCAGGTGAGATTACAATGGATGATGTTGATTTCTCAAAACATAAACTGTTAAAGAATGATATGGAAGCAGTTAAGGAACTGAAAAAAGAACCTTATGATGATTTCAGCCTGGACAAATGGAATCTGGACAGTGACATTGCCAAAACTAATCTTCCAAGACTTGTGTCACTTTTGGTTGGTGGATCTCCGTTAGTAAATGATAAATATGTACCGGTTTACAATGCATATAACGGTCAGACAAAAACCATGGAGGCCAAATGGGCAAACCTTAAAAAAATGGAAGAAGAAACATTCTCAAAGATCATTATGGGAAAAGCAGATATCAGCGAATTCGATACTTTCGTTGAAAACTGGAAGAATCAGGGTGGCGACCAGATTCTCAAAGAAATCAACGATGAATTAAGTAAGTAAAAAAGACAGCGGCTGATGGTGTTCTTCAGCCGCTGTTTTTACGATGGAGGTATAAAATGAGAGAAAACAAAGTAGTTTACGGACTAATCGGATATGGCGGTATGGGCAGATGGCATACCGAGATTCTTTCAAATGTTCCAGAAGCTGTAATTGGTGGTATCTATGACATCAAGGAAGAAAAGAGAGAAGAAGCGAAAGCGAAGGGGTTTTCTGTATATGAAACAGAAGAAGCCATGCTGGCAGATTCGGACATCGATGTGGTTCTGATTGCCACTCCAAATGACTGCCACAAGCCTATCGCTATCCGTGCAATGCATGCAGGAAAAAACGTGATATCGGAAAAACCGGTGACATTATCTTCCGCTGACCTGCTGGAAATGGAAAAGGTAGCCAAAGAGACAGGAAAACTTTTCACCGTGCACCAGAATAGACGTTGGGATGATGATTTCCTGATCATCAAAAAACTGGTAGAGGAGCAGAAACTGGGGCATGTTTTCCGGATCGAGAGCCGTGTCCATGGTTCAAGAGGAATCCCTGGGGACTGGAGAAAAGAAAAGGTACATGGGGGCGGAATGGTCCTGGACTGGGGTGTACACCTGCTGGATCAGATTTTATATATGTACGGAGATAGAAAGATCGAGACGGTATACGCGTCACTTACCAATATCACAAACCAGGAAGTGGACGATGGGTTCACTGCTATTCTGACCTTTGAAGGCGGAACAGAAGTCCTGGTGGAAGTCGGCACCAACAATTATATATCACTGCCAAGATGGTATGTACTGGGTAAAGACGGTACCGCAGTAATCAGGGACTGGCAGTTAACCGGTGAGATTATACGTAAGACCGGTAAGACAGAAGAGACGGTAATACCGGTTAAGACAGCAGCTGGCCTGACAAAGACCATGGCACCGAGACGGGAAGATACTATTGTAAAAGAGGATTTACCAAAGGTGTCCGGAGATATCGCTGATTTCCACAGAAATGTGGTTGCAGTAATCCGAGATGGAGCAGAGCCGGAGATCAAGCTGTTCCAGGTGATGCGTGTCATGAAGTTGATGGAGGCAATCTTCCAGGCGGCAGAGACAAAACAGGTAATCGAATTTCAGGACCAGGTGTAACAGGAAAGGCATTGAGTAGTTATAACATAAAAATAAAAGAC
This sequence comes from Agathobacter rectalis ATCC 33656, assembly GCF_000020605.1. Taxonomy (NCBI): domain Bacteria; kingdom Bacillati; phylum Bacillota; class Clostridia; order Lachnospirales; family Lachnospiraceae; genus Agathobacter; species Agathobacter rectalis. Next base: position 2,761,546 of record NC_012781.1, on the reverse strand, counting down.
AGTTGTACATGTTCTTTGAGAGTGCATGTAACAGAACAGGAGGAAATAAGTATGAAACAGATCAAAATCGGAACCTGCGTACCAGGCCCCGTAGCAGAAGAATGGTTGAAAGGATTTGTTGGAAAAGGTTTCGAAACATTTTCCCTCAATTTCCATATGTCACTGGAAGGAACAGATCTTGATAAACTGGCCCTGAGCACAGAACAGATTCTTGCCGGTACAGATTCAAAGATCACTACACTCGGATACTACTGTAATCCAATCCAGTATCCAGAGCACAGAAAGACATTGGAAAAGGTAATTTGCACTGCTGAAAAATTCGGAGCTACCCATGTAAGCACCTTTGCAGGAGCCTGGGAAGGAAAACCGGTAGAATCCGCATACGAAGAGTTCGGAAAAGTGTTCCGTGAACTGGCAGAACTTGCAGAAGAAAAGGGCGTAAAGCTGGGTATCGAAAACTGTCTTATGGATGGAACCTGGGAACATGCCACCTGCAACATCGGTTTCAACCCGAAAGCCTGGGAAGTCATGTTTGAGGAAGTAAAGAATGATAACTTCGGACTTGAATGGGAGCCGACCCACCAGATGGTACAGTTGATCGATCCTGTGACAGAGCTGAGAAAATGGTGCAAAAAGATAGTCCATGTACATGGAAAAGATGCGACCATTGACTGGGATGCAGTAAGGCACGGCGGTATCTCCGGAGCAGTTCCTTTTGTATGGCATCGTATGCCGGGATTTGGTGACACAAACTGGAGAGATATCATTTCTATCTTAAGAAGCAACGGATATGAGGACGATATCTGTATCGAAGGATATCACGATCCGGTATACCGGGGAGAACTGGAGATGACAGGACAGCTTCACGCACTGAACTATCTGAAATGGTGCAGAGGCGGAGAGTTCACACCAACTCCATGGGAGAAATAACAAAGATATAACAGAGACAGAAGAAACAGGAGGGTATTTCTATGAAACTTGGGTTTATCACATCCATCCTTGACAGCTGGACCTATGAAGAAATGATGGACTTTGCATCCGGACAGGGATTTGAATGTGTGGAAGTGGCATGCTGGCCACAGGAAAAAGCAGAAAGAAGATATGCAGGGGTAAGCCATATTGATGCAGAACGGGTTAACCAGGATGACGCATATGCAGAGCATATTGTAGAATATGCTAAAAAATCAGGAGTGGAGATATCGGCACTGGCCTATTATCCAAACGTGATGGTGGCAGATAAAGAGAAAAGCGCAACCGCTGTGGAACACCTGAAACAGGTGATTCTTGCAAGTAAAAAATTAGGTGTGGGCATGGTCACGACATTTATCGGAAGGGACCAGACCAAAAATATACAGGAAAATCTGGAACTGGTAAAAGAGATATGGCCACCTATCATAAAACTGGCAGAGGAATGTGACGTGAAGATCGCCATCGAGAACTGTCCGATGCTTTTTGGCAAGGAACAGTGGCCGGGAGGACAGAACCTGATGACAACACCGCCAATCTGGAGAGAAGTATTCCGGATCCTGGACAGTGACCATCTGGGCATCAACTATGATCCATCCCACTTTATCTGGCAGATGATCGATTATATCCGCCCGCTTTACGAATTCAAGGATAAGATCTTCCATGTCCATTACAAGGATATAAAGATATATAAAGACAAGCTGGAATCCTGCGGCATCATGGCATATCCTCTGGAATATATGTCACCGAAAATCCCTGGACTTGGAGATGTGGACTGGGGAAAATATGTGTCAGCGCTTACAGACATCGGATATGATGGCTATACCTGTATCGAGATCGAGGATAAGGCTTTTGAGGATTTCAAGGAGAAGGTTGAGAATTCCTTGATCATCAGCAAGAGATATCTGGAACAGTACGTGATTTAGTAAAGGAGATAATACCATGAGAAAATTAAAAGCAGGAATCGTAGGATGCGGAGGAATCGCCAACGGAAAACACCTTCCAGCTATGAAAAAAAGTGGTCTTTATGAGATTGTAGCTTTCTGTGACATCGTCAGGGAACGTGCAGAGAAAGCAAAGGAAGAATATGGCACAGAAGATGCAAAAGTATTCGAAGACTATAAGGTGCTTATCAAAGAGGACCTGGATGTTGTATATGTAACTACACCGAACCGCTCCCATGCAGAAATCTCTATCGCAGCCATGGAAGCAGGAAAAGATGTTATGTGTGAAAAGCCAATGGCAAAGAATTATGCTGAGGCACAGAAAATGGTGGAGACTGCAGAGAAAACAGGTAGAGTCCTGAACATCGGATATCAGAACCGTTATCGTTCAGATTCCCTGTACCTGAAAGAAATGTGCAAGGCGGATGAACTGGGAGAAATCTATTTTGCGAAAGCTCACGCACTCAGAAGAAGAGCAGTTCCTACCTGGGGTGTATTCTTAAATGAGGAAGAACAGGGAGGCGGTCCACTGATCGATATCGGAACCCATGCATTGGATCTGACATTATGGATGATGGACAATTATGAAGTAGAGTCTGTAACAGGACAAACATTCCGCAAACTGGCTGATCAGACCAACCAGGGAAATGCTTTTGGCAACTGGGATCCTGAGGAGTTTTGCGTAGAAGATTCCGCTTTCGGATTCATCCGTATGAAAAACGGTGCAGTGATTGAACTCGAAGCTGCCTGGGCACTGAACACACTGGAGGTTGATGAGGCCAAGACAAGTCTGTGCGGAACAAAAGCCGGAGCAGATATGAAAGATGGCCTGCGAATCAACTACATCCATCACAATAAACAGGTAGTAGAGAAGCCAGCATTATCCGGTGAAGGAGTAGCATTCTTCTCAGGAGAAGAAAAACCAGCAGGGGATTATGAACAGGAACTGTTCTACCATATCGTTGCTGACGGAGCTGAGCAGATAGTAAAACCTGCACAGGCTGCAGTTGTTACCCGTGTACTGGAAGCAATCTATGAGTCTGCAAAAAGTGGTAAGACAATTTATTTTGATTAAAAGGCGATTTGACCTATACAGTTACAACAGTTCAAACATAAGGAGTAATCATGGAAATAAATAAATTACAGCAATTGCTGTCAGAAATGTCTTTGCAGGAAAAAATAGGACAGATGGTACAGCTTACCGGTGTATATTTTGACAAAGAGGCAGTGCTTACAGGTGTTGTTGACGAACAATTACCGCCGGAATGGATCATTCAGTATTCAGGTTCCGTGCTGGGAGTGATTGGTAAAGAAAAAATATGTGATATTCAGAGTAAATATATGGAACAGCATCCTCATCATATCCCACTACTCTTTATGGCAGATGTGATCCATGGATGTAGGACAATTTTTCCAATTCCACTGGGACAGGCTTGTTCATTTAATCCGGAACTGGTGTCTGAGGCAGCGTCAATAGCTGCCTCAGAGGCCTCATCCGAAGGACTTAAGGCAACATTTTCTCCTATGATTGATGTTTCAAGGGATCCCCGGTGGGGCAGGATAATGGAGTCTTTTGGCGAAGACCCATATGTGAATGGAGTCATGGGGGAGGCCATGGTAGATGGCTATCAGCAGAAAAACGATGAAGGAATCGCAGCATGTCTGAAACATTTTGCAGGTTACGGGGCGGTCAATGCAGGCAGGGAATACAACGATGTTGAAATATCTCAACGGACATTTCTGGAACAGTATGTAAAACCTTTCCGCATGGCGTTGAAGGCAAAGCCTGCTATGGTTATGACCGCATTTAATGCAATAGACCGAAAACCAATCAGCGGAAATAAAGAACTTCTCAGAGATCTATTGCGGGATAAAGAAGGCTTTGATGGTACAGTGATCTCAGATTGGGGCTCTATTGGGCAGCTGAAGGAACAGGGTGTGGCAGCCAATATGGATGAAGCGGCGTCTCAGGCGATAGAAGCGGGAGTGGACATAGATATGATGAGTCCTGCTTATATGTTTCGTTTAGAAGAACTGGTGAAAAACGGGCAGATTCCGGAGTCTTTTATCGATGAAAGTGCATTCAGGGTTTTGATGATGAAGAATCAGCTGGGGCTTTTTGAAAATCCTTTTGCAGGAATTGGAAAGAGTGGAAACCTCACTCAGTATAACCGGACAAAGGCATATCAGATGGCCAGCGAAAGCTACGTCCTTTTGAAAAATGAAAAAATTCTGCCTTTGAGCCAGAAACAGAAAGTTATCTGGGCAGGACCTTATGTGACATCAAAGGAATTCCTGAGCCGTTGGGCAATCTTTGGTGGGCATGAGCCTGTTGAGACAATCGAAGATATTCTTCAAGATAAGAAGATTAATGGGGTATGTATTCCTGGATGCAGAATGCTTTCTGAGGAAGAATGCAGGATCTGGCAAGTGAAACCGGTTGATTCGGATGAAGAAATAGATGAGCAGTGGCTGGAAACGATAAACCGGGAAGATACGGTTGTATGTGTACTTGGAGAACATGAATCTCAGTCCGGAGAGGCTGCCAGCAGAGCATTTCTGACTTTACCGGAAGAGCAGCAGAGGCTTTTTGAAAAAATAGTAAAACGCACGGATAATATCGTGACAGTGATAATCTCAGGAAGACCACTGGATCTGCGAAGAATCTCAGAAAAATCCAAAGCCGTCATCATGGCATGGAGACCCGGAACCATGGGGGCAGAGGGAATAGTAGATCTTGTATATGGCATGATCAATCCTTCCGGAAAGCTGGCTGTAAGTATTCCATGGTGCGTTGGACAGGTGCCGATAAGTTACTGGGATATAAAAACCGGACATGTGCTTACAGAGGATAATCTAGAGAACCGTTTCACAAGCAGATATATGGATATTCCTAATTCACCATTATATCCTTTTGGTTTTGGATTGTCCTATACAGAATTTGATATTTCGGATGTTGAAGTCAAGATAGGACAGGACAAAAGAGTGCATGTCCATTGTAATGTAAGTAACACAGGTAAAGTTACAGGGGCAGAGGTTGTTCAGTGCTATTATGAAACATTACAAACATCTGTGGTACGACCGAAGAAGGAACTTGTCCGTTTTCAGAAGGTTTTTCTGGATCCGGGAGAAGCTAAGAGTGTGGATTTCTCTATTGATTCAGAAGAGTTTTCTTACTTTGATAAAAATATGGAAATCGTTAGTAGCGGAATGCAACTTCGAATCAGTGTAGGAAACAGTAGTGACCATGAATGCGGAAGTAGTGAGATATATATTTAGGCATAAGTAGAAATAGATTTCTATTGAAGGATAATTATTACACTAAAGCAAGCGGGCTGCTTCGTCAGTCCGCTTGTGTTATTCTTTATGTTAATCGAGGTTATTAATACTTTCAATTATACATGTATGCTTTTTATTATCAGATGTGTTGCTGTAGTTAATTCCGACAAGTAAGATCTGATTGCTGTATCCTGATAAGGCTCCGTGATATCTGCGGTTTTTAATCTGTGATATGGCAGAATCAGCGGAAGCATTGTACTTAAGTTCAATTACTATTGCAGGTCTGCCACAGGCATTCGCTCTTGGAATAAAAACAAGATCAGCAAAACCTTTGCCGGCTGGAAATTCTCTGACAATATTGTAATATGCATTTGCAGTAAAATATGCCATTGTGAGAGCACAGCTTAAAGAATTTTCGTCGTTGTATTTAAGAACGGATGTATATGTTTCATGTGCAATTTCTACCAATTCAGCGACTTTATCAGCATCTTCATTTAGGGTAGCATCTAATAATTCATCACATTTTGAAATGGAGTTGGCTACTTCACTCCATGAACCGGTCTGTAATGCAAGATCATATGCAGCAGCAACTTCATAATTAGGTATATATGCCATTTTCCTATTGGCATCATAAGCCAGATAACCTAAATGAATTAAAGCTGTAAGTGCATCATCCTTTGAAGCAACTGTAGTAAGGTCATTTTGGAAGGTATTTACATTAACTCTGATTTTATCGCCGGAAAGCATGGCGAGCACATCATCCTTTAAACCGGCGTAGTTCATGGTGATAAATGTGTTGATTGATTCAAACGAGGATGTATTTTTCCAGTAAAAATCATAGTCATGATCTAGCATAGCCTGAACAACGGAATTAGGGTTATACATATGAAGCCCGTCTATCAGATATCCGTTATACCATGCTTTTATTGATTCAAAATCCATATCATATGTGATGCACAGCTTTTTAACTTCATCCTCTGTAAAACCAAAATATCTGGTCAATTGTTTCGATTTCAACATTGTAAACTCACGGAAGTTGTTCAGAGCTGATTCATCTTTAATTTTTTTGATTGGCAGAATACCGGTGATATATGCCAAAGCTAAAAAGGTTTTTGACTCTTCGCTCTTAAATAACAAATGAAGAAACTGAAGATAGCTGTGAACCAGTGTTTTATTTCCACCATTTCGGATTACACAATCCCATTCATCAATTATTATAACAAATGGAATATCGGAAATGTTGTAGACGGACATGAGTACAGCACTGATCATCTTGGTATAATCTATCTGATCGCCATATACCTGTTTAAGCTCGTCATAAATATATTCCTGAATTTTTTCTATCACATTATCTTTGTAAGCATCCCAAAATGATGATACATCAATGTGTATGACATTGTATTTATTCAAATGTGCTGAATAGCTGTCCTTGGCTGCAATTTCAGAATCTGCAAAAAGCTCTGATGAATCGCAGCCTCTGCTGTAGTATGCATCGATCATTCCAGCAGCATGGGATTTACCGAACCTTCTGGCATGGCTGACACTTATGCAGTTGGCATTTGTACAGATAACTCTATTCAAATATTCAATCAGACCGGTTTTGTCAATATATAGCTGACTGTTTTTGTCTTTTGTAAAGCTGCCATTTCCCGGATTAAAATAAATACCCATTGTCCCATCTCCAATTCATTTTTATATAATCAGTATAACAGATTTGGAAGAGTGATGGAAGTGGGCAACATGAGATTATGTGCACTGTCTACGGACAGTGTTTTTGTAATATTTTTGGATTTTTGAAAATAAAAATTCATCGTTGGAAAAATGTACGGAATTATGTTACAAACACAGCAAAAAACATCAAGAATAATGTTACAAATACATAGAAAACATCAAGAATAATGTTACAACGGGGATATATCTTGAAAAAATAGCTAATTAACGTTATAATATAATTAGCTAAAAAAGAAATGGATAGGAGGAAGGCATATGAATACAGCAACAGCAACTGCAACAGAAATGCAGAACAATTTTGGGAGATATTTGAATCTTGTTATGTCAGGACATGAAATCATTGTTACAAAGAATGGTCATGAAGTGGGAAGATTTATTCCTAAGGATGCCGCAGTATCATATTTGACGGATTCTCTAACAGGAATACTTCAGGATAATGGTAATTTAGATGAGATAAAAACCGAAAGTATGAGGGAAAAATATGGTTTTGTTGATTGATACTAACATTATACTTGATGTTTTACTAAGTCGCTCAGATTTTGTGAAGGAATCATCTATAATTTGGAAACTTTGTGAAACTGAACAGGCAAAGGGATATATATCTACATTAACTTATGCAAATATGATGTATATCATGAGAAAACAAATGACTCCAGAGCAGATAGAAGATGTATTCCGCAAGTTAAAACTTATTTTTGAGTTTGCTGATTTTAGTTCAGTTGTGCTTGAGATGGCTGTAAATATGAAGTGGAAAGATTTTGAAGATGCCATACAAAGTGCAACTGCTGAATATGTTCATGCAGACTATATTATTACGCGCAACATCAAAGACTTCACGCAAAGTAAGGTTATGGCACTTACACCTGCGGAACTTTTGGCAAGAATTTAATTGCAATGAATCAAATAATTAAAAGTGTAATATTATTGGTAAAACAGATAGGAGGAATATATGTTAAACGGTGTGGGAACAAATATTTCAATGGCATATACTTCAAATTATAATAAGAAGTCAACAGGCGATAAAATGGATATAGAGTTCGAAATAGGAAATAGTGAGCAAAACTCCATAAATAAATGTGGGGAGAGGCAGAGTGAACTTACTGAAATATACATGAATATGTTGTCGGAAAATAACAGTTCTCTTTACAATAAATTGGTAAATAATAAAAATGAAGTTGAACAGGTGGCACCGGATAAGGAAATTCCAAATGATAAGCTGAAAAATATCGGAATGACAAGTTTTGGACTGTCTGATACAGAAAGCCAGATAGTTTTAGCTTCATATGTGAAAACATCAAAGGAGGATGATCCTGTTGTTCAAGTGGCATATGGACATGGTGATAACAGAAAAGTATATCATGTGCATGTAAATGATGTTGATACATCGAATGCATCGGATCTGGAAATGTTCGCGTTTATGTCATATGAGGGTTATAAAGGAAGAACTGCGCCTGATTCGATAAATAATTATTCTGCCTATAAAACAATGAAAGCAGATGCCGGTTATGGAATGGCTTCTACTGATGAAAATAGCTTTGTAAACAAAAAAGTGAATGCTGATTATTTATTGGAGCAAATATATGATTCATTAAAGAAGCGGGAAACAGAACAAGAAGCAAAGAGCTTTGATGTCTGTGAATATTTGCTCCAGATGATAAAAAATCGTTAAAAGAAACAGCTTTCAGTGCCGAAGCATAATAATCGTATGGAATGTCTTGGTAGGATCATCAAAGTAAAAAGTCATTTCACCATTATACTTCTTAACAATATTTTCTATACTACGCATACCGAATCCATGAAACTGTGGATTCGGTTTTTTAGTTGGTAAAAGGTTGCCATTTTTATCAATAGGATTTACGCGGCAGGAATCAATGAGCGTGATAATGGTCATGTTATTGTTCTCTTTATGAAAAACATTGAGTTCTATAAAAGGATTAACTGTTTTTTCGGCTGATTCTACAGCATTATCCATGAGATTACCGAAAAGTACACTGAGATCATCATATGTCACGAAATCAATACACTTACTTCTTATATCAATATGCAGCGCAATCTTTTTCGTAAGACATATTTTCTGGTAACGGCAGAGCAGTGCGTTTAAAAGGTCATTATCGCATACCCGCACGGAGTGCTTTAACTCAGAAGAACCGAGTACGTGGGTAAGGTATGCTGCGATTTTTTCAGAATCGTGCTGTTCGTTCAGCGAGGCTATGGCATTGAGATGCTTTTTGATGTCATGAATGAGAACTTTTTGTTTCTCATCCTGTGACACGAGGGCTTTGTAGTATTCTACAGAGTCGGCATCACGCTGGTTCTGAAGTGTGAGCTCTGCTATTTCGGAATTTTTTTGCTTAATATGTTCAAACAGACCAAAGATGAGTATGTTTATAAGCAGCATGAAAAAGCTGCTAAGGATGAGCAGATAGTTGAGTGGAGATTTTATTTCATAATTCATAAGAAAATATATCATTGTGTAGATTACAAATACGGAAATAACAGGTATTATAGCCAATGTAGTGATTTCATAGATGGAAAATCGTATATTGGATCTGGTGCTGGATAGCTTATGTGATATGAAATATATGATTACAAAGTAAAGTAATTTGCTTAAAAAACTAACTGAATAAAGCAAAACGGTATCATTCATGTTAGAATAAAAATGATATGAAAACTTTGAGAAAACTCCCATAGAAGCAAGCTCACACAAAGTCATAATTACAATCATAACGGCAGAATGGAAAAAGAGAGTTGCACTATTTTCCATGGTTGAAATTTTTAAAAAAACATAAGTAGCAACAAAAAATAAAGCAGTATTTAATAAACCGATATGAGCGAATGAAATAAAATATATTGGGATAAATAGTACTGTAAGTAATATATATCGTTTTATCGAAGAAATTTTGTATTCAAAAACATTAGATGAATATTGCAACAGTATTAACGCCTCAGCAAAATATACTAAAAAATAACAAACAGCAGCACTCATAAGTATTACCTCTTACTTTCCATAAACATCAAATATGCTCTCTTAAATTCGGTGAATTTTCTTCTTGTTAAATATGCGGTGAACTGACCATCACAAAGGTATATCAGCTCGTGATCAAAGCTTGTTACCATAGCCATATTTACGATATAGCTACGGTGTGACTGAAAAAAGGTAGCCTGCGGCAGATGCTCTATCCAAAATTGAAGTGTCTGAGTGGAGTCCAAATCAGCCGTGGCAGTATGTACTATAACCTTTCTCCCCTTTGCCTCCACATATACGATATCGCAAGTCAAAACAGACGTAACACCATATTTTGTTTCAACTGCGATTTTTTGATTGATAGAATAGTATAGCTCAAGTGCATCATCTAAATTTTGGAATAACCGTTGTTTATCTATTGGCTTAGATAAGTATCTGAATACATGGAATCTCATGGCGGCATCCAGATATTCGAGGTAAGATGTCACTATAAAAATAATAACGGAGTCATTCTGCTTTTTTAGTTCATTTCCCACATAGATGCCGTCAAAACCGGGCATTTCTATATCCAAAAAGATGATATCTTTTTGGGATTTATCAGAAAGAAGGCTGTCCCCATCATTAAAGGTTACAATATCGAGATTATTTACTTTCTTTTTGTTGAAATATGTTTTGATTATCAGGGATAGTGACTGCGTGATAGATGAATCATCGTCACAAATAAGTATTTTCATTGAAGATCTCCTATAAAATCTAATTAAAATTATTATAGAGAAGTACGCAGAGTAAGGCAAGAAAAAGACGTGAAAAGACAAAAAACGGGTGGTTTTGGATATCATAAATTGACCAAAAGTGCCCGAAAAATGTTGTTCTATTCCAAATCGTGGATTTGCAATATATTAGGATGTATTCTTATTACAAGAAAAGTATGGCAGATAAAAGTGGCTGAAAGATAAGGATATTATTATGAAAATGAGACATTGTGGAAGTAGAAATATAATATTAATTTGGAATATTTATTTAACGATACTTATTCCGTTTGTAGTTCTTTTATCGGGAATATGGCATTTGGAATCAGGTGTCAGACATGGAAAGGCGGCAGGATTACCGATAGCTGTAATCTTAGCTTTTTTACCTTTGGTACTGTTTGGTTTGAAGTGGAAAATGGATAGTACATTTACAATTATTGCATCTTGTGTATGGTTTATATTTATGTGGAAAATGGCATATTACTTCTTTTATGATAAGACAAACTCACCGATTGTTTATTATAGTTCAGTGGTAGTCAATATTACTGCGTTGATGTGGAGCATAATAGTAAAAGAATACAAACCTTTGGAGGAACATATTTTGAAATATCGGCAAGATCAATGGCTGGTTCCATGTTCGGAGAATTATAAAGAAAACAAAGTACTAAGAAGTATATGGTTGGTTTGTTTTATAGGAACAGTAGTATTTTCATTCGTTTGTCAGTGGGGGGTAAAATAACGACAAAAATCTGTTGCAATAATTAAAATTGTAAAGAGGTTATTTTGGGCAGTGAAATCGACCAAAAAGGACATAAAAATGTTGCTTCGTGTAAATAGTATTGAAAAAATAACGAAAATGATGATAATAGAAATTGTCATTGACTTCAAGCAACAATAATTATTGTTATGTAACTTGTAAACTTGAAACACTTAAATTTCTAATTACAAAAAATCTATTTAGATATGGGAATTTTGAGTAATTAATATCAAAAGGAGAAAATCAATGAGAAAATTAAAAACTTTTTTTCAACACTAGCAATAGGTACTATGTTTTCTGTTACAGTTGTTATGGCTCAATCTTACAATTTTTCGCTTATGACGGAAAATGTAAAAAACACTAGTTATGTACGAAAAAATGGAGATAGTGCATATGCTGGGGTAAATGTAACATCTTTATCTTATCCTTCGGCAACAATAAAATTTAAAGCCTATAAGCAGGGAAAAGGCTTTGTTTCTAATTATAATTCAGTGAGAGGAATTGGGGGTACACAGGTTATATATACATCTACTGTATATAAGGATGATAGGATTAAGCTATATGGATATAATCCATCTTCTAATGGTGGCGTGACCGTTACAGTCTCAGGTTACTGGAATCCGTAAAATGTATTAACATTCAATGGGGTGATTTAATGAAGAAAATCTGCTATATAATACTTATACTATGTTTTTCACTTGTTAGTTGTGCACCAACTGAAAACGTAATAGATGATGGTACACAAGCTAATACCACAGACTTAAATGATTATGAAAATGTGCTAAATTCTTTGGACGAAGAACAGATAGGAAAACTTCCACAAAATATAAAATGCGTTGTAAATGATAAGCTGAACATTGATTCAGAAATTAATATCTGGGATGCAACAAGTTATTACGTTAAAAGTGGAAAAGTTAAGGCTATTAATTTTTCGGAAAATAAGGATAAATGCTATGATCTGATGGAAAAATTAGCAAAAGCGATTAATCTAAATAAGGATGTATGTGTACAAAGCCACAGATCGGAGAATGGTAATGAGATTTATTTATGGGATAACAATTATACTCAGGATAGCATAGCAATCAGAAATGATTCAGCTTTAGCCGAGACGCATGACGGAAAGCTTGCTGTTAGTGCGTCTAAATTTGGCACATATTACTCACCGTTTAATGATAAAGATAAGTTTAGAACTGACAAACAACTAATGTTTATGTCTGCCGAAGAGGCGGAAGAATTAGCGGTTAAAACAGCGAAAGAACTTGAAATTAATGTTTGTGAAAAAAATGAATTATACGTTCTTGATGACAAAAATACATTAATATTTCCAGAGGATGATACAGATAAACAAAATGATACATATGTATTTTTTATGTTTCCGGACGTGTATGGTATTCCATATAGCAGATGCCCTGAAAATGAAGCGTTAACGGGTTATGCAAATCAAGAAAATCATTTGGTAATAGCTATGGATGAAAAGGGAATTTCGTTTTTAGATATTCCACCATTGTATGATTGGGTCGAGACAACTGAGACTGGTGAGATATTACATCCATCGTCTATACTTTCAAAAGAGGTTGATAAACTAAAAAAATACGTAACATCCGGGGATATTGAGGTAAGCGAAATATCATTAGAATATATGTTGTTTGCAGATAAAAATGAAACTTATGATATTAAGCCTGTTTGGGTGGTTTACTACTATCAAAACCAATTGGTGACAGGAGAAAACAGTTATACGCAAAAAATGGCTCTTTATGATGTATATGACGCATATACAGGGGAGGAATATAGAATACAATGATAATAGATTTGAAAATGTGCATGTCTAGAAGTTTTCACAGCAAAAAATCATATTTATGCATTATTGGAATGATTGCAGCTTTATATATAAATGGGCTGGGAGCAATCATACAACAGAAAGAGAGCGCATCATTTAATGATATAGTAGCTGTTAGCATCTCATCAGGCTTTATTATTTTGTATTATATTTTAAGTGTATTTGGCGGAGGACTAAACCTGTGCCAGGATTTGCAAAGCGGATATATAAAATTCATAATTGCAAAGACGAAAAAAAAAGACTATATAAAAGCAGAGTTGATTTCGGCATTTATTTGGGGAAGTATTAGTGCTTTGCTATCAATTATAGTTTTTGGAGTGTTAATTATATTTTCACTTATTATACTTGGTTATATGCCACGAAATGGTATTATTGGAGATTGGGCATATTTTACAGAAAATGTTTGGACAGGATTAATCTTTTCATTGTTATGTGGAACTTTATCCTGTCTTGCGGTTACAGTTACAATTTTTATTCCTAATATATTTGTCGGGACGGCAGCTCCGATTTTGATTTTGTATATGGTTATGACTCTGTTGAATAAATGGTGTAGTAATATATATTTATTACCATCCTGTGTGTATTTCGCATTTACACATATATTTGATAATATGTTATATCATTGGCTTTACGCGATATGCTATTCTGGTTGCATTGTTTTTATTATGTATAAATTGTGTTATTGGAAGATGAAAAGGAGAATACAAAATGTTTAGAAGTATGTGGTGTAATATTAGAAAATGGCGCAATAATTACAGGGTATATATTGCGTTTTTGGCTGTAGCAGTTTTTACGTACATAAGAAGTGATAGTATAAAAAACTATGCAGCGTTAAAAGGACTCTCAGTTACACCATTTTTTTTTACATTTCAAATGGATGATTCAATAACACGAATGTTATTTTATTTTGGGATAATCCTTTTGTTATGTAATGCACCATTTATTGATGAACACCAATTATTTACACTTTCCAGATTAGGCAGAAAAAAATGGTTTTGTGGTCAAATATTATATATTTTGTTAGCAAATGTCATATATTTTGCATGGATGTTTTTTGTAAGCATTATTGTATTTATTCCATGGGTTGCGCCCTCGGCAAAATGGGGAGATATTTGGATTAATCTATCTCATAATCCTGCACTTGCAGGTGTTGTATTGCATGAAGAAGCGGTTATATATTTTTCACCAATAATAGCATGTTTAATAACATTTTTATTAAATGTATCAGCCGGTTTTATTGTTGGGCTAATAATTTTTGCTGCAAATTTGGGAAATAATAGAATATTTGGGGCTTCTATAGCGGCAGCGATGATTGTATTTTCGAATCTTATAGACGTGTTCTGGCTTTATAAGTTTCAGTATATGTCTGTAATTCATTGGACAAATATATTCATATTTATGAGGAAAAGTAATCCGATATCAATTATATATATTGTTACGGTTGAAATACTTGTAATTATTATATTAATTACATATATTTTGAAAAAAGGTAAAAAGTGTACATTGAATGTATTGGAGATGATTTGATGAATGAATTGGTAATATCTATAAAAAATGCTTATAAAAAATTTGGTGAGCAGGTTGTACTGAATGATGTTTCACTTGAAATATATAAAGGAAGAATATATGGAATAATAGGTAGAAATGGCAGTGGAAAAACAGTCTTATTTAAAAGCATATGTGGATTCATATTATTAGATTCGGGAGAAATAACAGTTTTAGATAAAGTAATTGGCAAAGATGTGGACATGCCTAAAAATGTAGGATTGATAATTGAAACACCTGGATTCCTAAAAGACTATTCGGCATATTGGAATTTGAAATTTCTTGCTGATTTAAATAAAAAAATCACAAATGATGATATAAAGAATGCTATAAGACGAGTAGGGTTAAATCCAGAGGACAAAAAAGCTGTCGGAAAGTATTCACTTGGAATGAGACAACGACTTGGGATTGCGCAGGCAATAATGGAAAATCCTGATATTTTAGTTTTAGATGAACCTTTTAATGGGTTGGACAAAAAAGGTGTTACTGAAATGCGCAGTTTATTATTACAGATGAAAGATGAAGGTAAAACCATTATTATGGCATCTCATTCTTCTGAGGATATAGATATTTTATGCGATGAGGTATATGAGATGGAGGCTGGAAAGATAGTGAGAGAATGAATAAAATACTAGAAGGAAAACTTATTCTTCTTGCAAGTCATAATCCATTAGATATAGATTTATTATGTGATTGCGTCTATGAATTAGATGCAGAGACAATTGTTAGCCAAAGAAGTAAATTATCCCAATAACACAATTATTGTATTTTATAAAATAATCCGCTATACTATGATTAACAGTTATAGCGGATTTTTTTATGGAGGCTTTGATGGATAGAACATTAAAATTACCGGTTGGAATAGATAATTTTGAAAAAATACGAAAATCGGGCTTTTATTATATAGATAAAACGAGGCTTATAGAGCAGCTCCTGCAAAATTGGGGAGAAGTAAATCTTTTTACCCGTCCGCGTCGTTTCGGTAAGACTCTTAATATGAGTATGTTTAAGAGTTTTTTTGAAATAGGTACGGATAAATCTATATTTGATGGCTTGTATATTTCACAAAATACAGCTTTATGCAATGAATACATGGGGAAATATCCGGTTGTGTTTATATCATTTAAAGATGTTAACGGGTTAACGTTTGACAGGGCATATGATGCACTTGTCCAGATAATAGGTGAAATAGCAAATGGATTTTCGTTCCTAATGAATAGTGATAAGCTCAGTAAAAATGAAAAAGAGCAGTATCAGGGAATTATACAGATTAAAGATGGAAAATATCATATGAGTGATGGTGTGGTTATTTCATCATTAAAAGTGTTATCTCAGCTTTTGACTAAACACTATGGCAAGAATACTATTTTTATAATAGACGAATATGATGTACCGCTGGATAAAGCATTCCAGCACGGTTACTACGATGAAATGGTCGAGCTTATCAGAGGTATTTTGGGAAAAGTTTTAAAAACAAATGATTATTTACAATTTGCAATTCTTACAGGGTGTCTTCGTATCTCGAAAGAAAGCATTTTTACCGGAATAAATAATTTTAAAGTTTTATCGATTCTTGATGCCAGATTTGACGAGCAGTTTGGATTTTCGGATGATGAGGTGAAAAATCTTCTTGCAGACTATGGACTGGCATCACATTTTGAAGAGGCAAAGGAGTGGTATGATGGTTATCATTTTGGTAATGTGGATGTATACTGTCCTTGGGATGTTATAAATTATGTGGACAATCTTGTTGCCAATCCAACTGCCAGACCACAGACTTACTGGATAAACAGTAGCGGAAACAGCCTTGTAAGACGCCTTATAAATATAGCTGATTCGACAACCAAGGATGAGGTTGAGCGCTTAATTGCCGGAGAGTCTATTGAAAAAGTGGTTCATCTTGAACTTACGTACAATGAAATAGACAAAAATATAGATAATATATGGAGTGTACTTTTTACTACAGGATACCTGACAAAAGTAGGTGAAGTGAAATTGCCGGATAGTGAGAATTATGCACTTAAACTTGTTATCCCAAACAAAGAGGTCAGAGAAGTTTTTATTCTGCAGATACAGGAATGGTTCAAGGAAGTTGTAGCAAAGGACAATGATGAGATCAGAGTGCTGTCAAAGGCTATTCTTGAGGCTGACACTGAAAAGATTCAGAGACAGCTCAATATAATCATGGATCGTATGATAAGTATTCTGGACACTAAGGCTCGCGATAGACAGAAAGAAAATTTCTACCATGGTCTTTTGCTTGGCCTTTTGAGAGGAAGCAATCCGAACTGGCTGATCAAATCGAACAGGGAATCAGGGGATGGATTCAGTGACATTATCATAAAACCGGAGGATCCTGATTCGGGAATTATCATAGAGGTCAAATATGCAACGTCTTTTCAAGGATTGGATAAATCTTGTGAAGATGCAATGAATCAGATAAATACACGCAGATATGATGCTGTACTTCGTGAAGAGGGCAGATGCAATATCATAAAATACGGAATTGCATTTCATAAGAAGCGCTGTAAGGTGGTATCGGATAAGTAAATAGACTTAATAAAAAGATATTCTGATAAATAGGTTGATAGTAAAGTCGTGACAAAAATCCATTGCAATAATTAAAATTGCAATGGATTTTTTTATTTTACAACTATGACACATCACAGGTTTATAATTATCATAACAATTAAACATCAGCAATCAATCAAGGAGAAGAAACTATGAAGAAAAAGAAAATTACAGCAATAATGGCAGTGATTATGATGGCAGCGGGGCTTTCAGCCTGCTCACAATCAAATGCCAAGCTAGAGGGAAAATCCGGTATTGTAAAGGATGAGGCTTCAAAGACAGAAGGTGACACCGGTGTAGTAGACCAGGCTCCGGCTACGTATGTGCAGGATGCGGAGTATGTTAACAAAGACGATATCGTGTCAGTTGATGATACAATTGAGATAAATGGAATTACTTATAAAATTGAAAAGTACGAGCATACAACGGAGTTTGGAAACAGAAATAAGGATACTGTTGCAGATTTTTTGAAAGATAGCTGTGAAGGAAATATAGATGAAAATTATAACCTGAGCAATGGCTATAGTTATCTTTTTATAACGTTGACAATCACTTATAAGGATGGAGATGATAAGCAGATTGAAGGTAATAGAAATGTGGGTGTTCTGTATGCCATCAAGGATGATATGGAGAGAATACAGGAAAACTCAGATTGTGTATATATAGACAACTATTGGCTTGGAGGAGATGAAAGTGATGTATATCATTATGTTTTAGGCAAAGGCGAGTGTATTACATCAGAGCTTGGATATATTATTCAGGATGAATGGATGTCAGAAGACTCTAAGTATATTTATTATTGTATAGAGGGTATAGATTCAAAAACCAATGATAAGGTACAAAAATATTTTAAACTGGAGCTGTAGTTATGAATAGAATATTTAAACTCGAAATAAAACGTGCTTTTAGAAATAGATTATTTGCTGCCACATTGTGTGTTGCGTTTGCAATATGTGTATGGCATTTTATGGAAAATGTGTGGATATGGAGGATGTATGTTTACTACGACACGTATCCATTGTCTGCATATGAGAAATGGATAGGTGCGGATAATGCAAGTGTGCAGCCGTTGCTGCTTTATCTGATAATGCCTGCTTTGTGTGCCATACCGTATGGCAGAAGCTTTTATTTTGATGTTAAATCAGGGTATGCTGCCCAGATCATATCAAGAGGAAAGAAGAGCGATTATATAAGAGCAAAATATGGAGCTGCATTTGTAAGCGGTGCGCTTATTGGAATGATACCACTGGTGTTTGACTTTATGCTTACTGCAATGGTATTTCCGATGGTAATACCACAGGTAGGAACAGGCACATTCCCGGTAGCGGCAATGGATATCATGTCAGGGGTATTTTATACACATCCACTTGTATACAATCTGATTTTTGTGCTGATTGATGGCTGCTTCTGGGGACTTTTAAACTGTGCG
Organism: Agathobacter rectalis ATCC 33656; assembly: GCF_000020605.1. NCBI lineage: Bacteria > Bacillati > Bacillota > Clostridia > Lachnospirales > Lachnospiraceae > Agathobacter > Agathobacter rectalis. The sequence goes on along the minus strand of NC_012781.1, from coordinate 2,742,773 downwards.
GTGTTGTGGGCTGTTAATTTTGTAAGAAGCCGGTTCTGGATCCTGCTGACACCGTTTATCATATACATATTTGTGTTCTGCATGGTTCATTTTGTAAACAGGGTGAGTTTATCACCGGTAATGTTTCTTAGACCAAGTGCACCGTTTAGAAATGATATCCGGGTTGTGATCTGTGCGTTTATTATCCTTATAGTGGTAAATATTATATTTTACATACATGCGGTAAAGAAAGAGCTTGTTGCTTATGAATAGGAGAATTTTTGCAAATCTGATCTTATATGATATCAGAAAAGGATTTAGGGAAAACAAGATAAAATGGATAGTCGGAGTATTCATATTTGTATTTTTTTCATTTATCACCGTCAGTGATTTTAGTGTAAATTCACCGGAGCTTGGATTTTTGGCATACTTTACAAATATACTTCAGGGTATGCCGCCATACATAAAGACAGATGACAGCGTATTTACCATTCCGGTGTCGTGGTTTTTGTTTTATGCGTTTTTATTTTTTATGGTAGGATTTTATCCATTGTCAGATCTGTATGGTGCAGGCAAAAAGACACTGATATTGTCTGGCAGCAGGTTTAAGTGGTTATGGAGTAAGTACATATGGACGCTCATAAATGTGATTATGTATTATGCTGCAATGATACTTGTTCTTGCGGCTGTGACATGTGCAATCGGGAAGTGGAGCACAAAGCCTGATGATATGCTCATGGAAATGGGAATAGATATGCAGCGGTTTTCGACCGGAAATGAAGTGATTGTATGGCTGATACTGCCAATGTTATGCGCCTGTACAATTGCGGTGGTGCAGCTTACTATCAGTATTTTTGCCGGTGCGATCGCTGGATATATTGTTTCAATAGTTTATCTTGTGGTGTCTGTTTACTGGGTGAGTCCGTTTCTTATGGGCAATTATCTTATGATCATCAGAAACAACAGGCTCTGTGCGGGCGGAATGGATGCGGCTGCCGGAATAATAAGCTGCATTATTGTGATGGTGGTTTCTATTGTGTCCGGAAGTGTGTATTTTAACAGAAAGAATATTTTGTGAGGTATTTTATGAAGATAGAGATAGAACATGTTTCTAAAAAGATAAAGGATGCTCTGGTACTCGATGATGTATGCATGACACTGGAAAGTGGTAATATATATGGATTTAAGGGCGTAAACGGCTCCGGCAAGACAATGCTGATGAGAGCGGTAAGCGGACTTATGTATCCTACAAGCGGTACCATCAGTATCGACGGCAAGGTGCTTGGAAAAAATATGGCTTTTCCGGAAAGGATAGGAATGCTTATTGAGAATCCTGCCTTTATAGATAGTTATACAGGCTATGACAATCTAAAAATGCTTGCATCAATAAATAAAGGTGAAGTTGATATAAGCAGGGCACTTGAAACGGTTGGACTGAACCCACACGATAAGAGAAAGTATAGAAAATATTCTCTTGGAATGAAGCAGAGACTGGGTATTGCCTGTGCCATTATGGAGGAACCAAAGCTTCTTTTGCTGGATGAACCTTTTAACGCCCTGGACAAGGAGGGGCAGGAAAAACTGTCAGAAATCATAAGGGATATGCGTGATAAAGGAAGTCTTATACTGCTTAGCTCTCACGATAAGGATGAGCTTGAAAATCTATCAGATGTAATCTATCTGGTGGACAGCGGAAGGTTTAAATTGAAGTGACGAGGAGAATTTATTATGAAGCAAAGAAAATCAAAACAAGTAAGGCTTTTTTCGGGAATGCTCATAGGAATTGTGATGATTGCTGTTTTGGCAAGGATTGTTTATCTGAATCATTGCTATCCATCCCCAAAGGTCATCACATATACAGACAATGACACTATAAAGCTTGGAAATTATGAGATAAAGCAGACCGGATGGGAGTGGGGCGATGGCAGTCTCCTAAAAGAAAAATGTCCTGATTATGCATATGATCAGACGGATGATGGTTCAGAATATCCTTTCGACAGTGTGCGTGTGGGTTTTATAACCTTGTCAGTTACCAAAGTAAAGGACGATACAACATCACTTGATCTTACAAGCCTTGCATTTGAAATGGGAACCAATGGTGATCAGTATGACATGGAACTGTTTTTTGCATTAAATCCTACTTTGGAAGCTTTGGAGATAAAGCTTAATGCCGGTGAGGATGTATCTTTTGTGATACCGTATATAATGGATGAGCAGCAGGTATCAAAGAAAGACTGGAGCAGGGTAGATAAGATGAAGCTGTATATGGTGCTGCAGTATTATCCGCAGAAGATAAGGTTGTGTTGTAACTGATTTTTAATTTTTAATTGATCTATATAAAATGTACCAAAAGTGAATAAAAAATGTCATCTCATGTAAATTGTATTGAAAAAAATGGGAAAATGAATATAATTGAAATTGTAATCGATTTCTAATAACAATAATTATTGTTATTAAGTAACTTAAAACATAGTATAGTAAAGGAGAAGTCTATGGGGAAAAGATGCAATGCAAAAGGTACGATTTATAAAGTAGTATAAAAAAGATAAAAATATGTTAGCCGGTATGTTTCCCATACCGGCTAATTGTGTTACAAAATGGGGGAATTATATATGAACAAACATCACAAAACAGTACTAATACCAGCCCTTTGCATTGCAGCATTTTTTACCATGTCTGCATGTGCAGACAGCAAAACGGCAGATACGCAGCAGAAGAATACAGCGGATAAATCATACACGCAGCAGGGGATTGATATAGCTGCGTATGAGAAAAAGCTTGCCGATAACAGGGAGAATTATAAGCTAGGCTGTGAACAGTATAGCACAGATACCGATGCGGTAAAAAACAAGGATTACAGGAATTTATCGTTTACAAATTGTACTTTTAAAGATATGCCGGAAACGAATGAGTTGTATGTCATGGAGGGGGGAGTACACGGCATTACTACACAGGAGAGCTGGGATACAATAAAGGACTGGCTTGAATCAATCGGTAAGCTCGATACAACTGATATGGATTCGGAGGTAAGGATCATAAACAGTGACCTTGGAATGGATGATACAAAGGAAACACCATACAGTTATCCGGCTCTTAAGGATCATATGGATCTTGCATCAGGAGTAGGAGCACTTGTAAATACGAATGAGTGTCATATACAGATAGCGGATAATGGCATATATTCAATGAGTGATGGAAAGATAGGAGCATATCTGAATACGGATGCGCATGCGAGCAGTGACGCTCTTGGAACATACACAGATGATGTTGTAAAATCGGGGACAATAGACGAGCTTGGAAAAGAAAGCTATCAGCTTATAAATGGTGAATTGACCATTGAACAGGGGGCAGAGCTTACAGGGGAATATTTTGAAAACGGTACTCCGTTTGTACCCACAGATGGCATTACATTGTCAGTTCCGGAGGTTCGCGTGTTCAAGCTCGGACAGGTGTACGGATATGATTATATGGTTCAAAGGCAGTACCATGGTGTTCCAATAGCATATCATGATTATGGAAATTATCAGATATATGGAAATGAGTATAATTTTGAAGAGGATATCAAACATGCATATGTAGTGGATTCTGATGGAGTCAGTGCTTATGCGGGAGTTAACGATTCGGAACCGCTGGAAAATTTGTATTCGTCGGATGGGATATTGGGAATAAAGGATGCCGCAGATATTTTAAGCGGGAAGATGGCAAAGTTTTTAAATGTTGATGTACAAAGTGTATGTCTTACATATGTACCGCTTAATTTTGGAGATGGTTCTGAGTGCAAAATATATCTTCCGGCATGGCAGTTTGACGGAATAAACAGGACTAAGGACGAAAATATCAGGATGTATCTTGATGCATTTACAGGAGAGGTCTATTACTATACCTATGGGGAGGCGGCTTAGTATGATAAGGGCGGAAATGAAAAAATATCTGTATTTTCCGTATCTGCTTCTTGCGGTCATAGGATGTGTTGTACTTGCTTTTAGCGCAAATGCGGATTATGATCCGTCAGGCAGTGCCGTATCGGTATTTAGGCTTGCCATAACCGGCATTGCACATAAAAGTGAGCAGCCGATAGAATACAGCGCACTTTTTATGTGGATAAAAGGGATGAACGGTTGGCTTCCGCTTATACTGCCGCTTTTAATGTCATTTGGATATATCGCAGTGCTTTCCGCGGAACGGCACAACGGCATGACAGGTTTTTTGCTCATAAGGTCGCAAAATGCAAAGTATTGTGCCACAAAGGTGACAGCAGGAGTGCTTACAGGTGGAATTCTTTTCATCACAGCGAACATTGTTTTCGGACTTATGATGCTTATTGCATTTCCGGCATATATATCATTTTCCGTGAATGAGCAGATGATGTATGCAGACTGGTACGGAACAGGCAGTATGGTGCTCATATATGTGGTAAAACGGCTTATAGGTTCTTTCTTATATGGTATGGCGGCAAGTATGTTTGGAATAGGAGCAGCAATATTTTTTAGGGATCGGTATATGCTGCTGTGCCTTCCGTTTCTACTTAATTACATATACACGCAGATTCTGCAGAGACTTACACTTGAAAACCCGGCAGTGGAGAGGTTTAACTCATCAAATCTGATGAATGTGTCGGGTGAGAGCGGCTGGGTATGGACGGTAGGACTTACTATAGTTTGTTATGTGATACTTGTTCTGCTGTATTATGCACAGGTGAAAAGGAGGCATTGCGATGGATAGATTTTCGTTTCGGGCAGCAGTGCACATTGCGCAAGCTGAATTCAGGCAGTGGCTGCGCAGCAGCAGGATAATCATACTGTTTGTCATGCTCGTATTTGTGAATGTGCAGGTGATCGGGCCGCTTCGACAGTGCAAAATGCTTATGGGAGAAATGCTTTCTATACCTGAGGCTTTTGTGGCTTTGGGAAATTCGGGAGTTATCCTTCTTATAATACCTATACTTTTTCTTGTGCTGATGGCTGATTTTCCACAGAGGACGGGAATTGACAGGTTTTATCAGATGCGCTGTACAAAGAGGACATGGATATTTGGACAGGCAGTTTTTGCGGCAGCGGCATCCTGTTTTGTGCTTTTATTCCTTTTGGTGTCATCGTGCGTTCTTATGATAGGGACAGGCAGATGGAGTCTTTCATTTTCTGATGCGGTCACACATTTTACATCAGTTTATCCGGATAGGACGGGAGATTATGTGGTGCAGCTTCTTCCTGGAAATCTGTATCAGCAGATGACACTTGAACAGGCACTTATACACACATTCTGTCTGCTGCTTTTATATTTTCTGCTCATATCATATGTGCTGCTTTTTTCGGCTGTCAGCAATCACAGATATGTGGGGATACTCGTAAATGGCTTTGCAATCATACTCGGAGCAGTCACCTGTGAGGTCAGAATGAAGCAGATGTGGATACTTCCGATGGCGCATACGATACCGTGGCTGCACTATGATGAATATCTTGACAGGATGAATTTTCCGATGTGGGGATCATATCTTTATCTGGGAGCCATAAGTGCGCTGCTTCTTGTGCTTTGCTTTGCAAGGGCAGGACATTATCAGGTAAAGGAATAGGGGGACCGAGCATGATAGAAATAAGAAATGTATCACTAAGACTGGATGGCAAATCAATTTTAAATAATATTTCGCTGACACTTGAACCGGGGAAAATCTATGGACTTGTTGGCAGCAACGGAAGCGGCAAAACAATGCTGATGAAATGCATCTGCGGATTTGTGCATCCGACAGAGGGAGAGATAAAAACAGACGGTAGGCGTGTGGGAAAAGATGTGGATTATTTGCCAAATGCAGGAATAATCATTGAAACACCGGGATTTATACCATATTACAGCGGGCTGCAAAATCTACGGCTGCTTGCCGGAATACGCAGAAAGGTTACGGATGATCAGATACGTAAGGCTCTTAAGATAACAGGACTTGATCCGGACAGCAGACTTTGGGTGCGCAAGTACAGTCTTGGAATGAGGCAGCGCCTTGGGATTGCACAGGCAATCATGGAGCAGCCGGACATACTGATACTGGATGAGCCGATGAACGGACTCGATAAACACGGTGTGGCTGATATACGTGAGCTTTTGATGGAGCTTAAAAAGCAGGGAAAGCTCATACTTCTGGCAAGCCACAATCCCGCAGATATCGAGCTGCTTTGTGATGAAGTATATGAAATGGAGCTGGGAAACATAAGAAATTTCAGTTAATAAAAAATTTATAATTTTTATTAGCACTCGCTATTGACGAGTGCTAATAATGGTGCTATAACATACTTGTAAACAAAAGAAAGCAAATTTCCAAAAGGAAAGTTACAGGTATATAAGGAGGTATGACCTATGTTATTAACAACTACAAACAACAACTTATTTGATACATTTTTCAGTGATCCATGGTTCAATGATCCTTGGTTTGATGACAGGGACGTACAGAAGGCACAGAAGAAATTATACGGACACAACGGAAAGAGAATGATGCTCACCGATATCAAGGAAAGCGATAAAGGCTATGAGCTTGAGATGGATCTTCCGGGATTCAAAAAGGATGAGATTAAGGCTTCTTTAGAGAATGGTTATCTGACCATTACAGCAGAGAAAGGCTTAGAGAAAGATCAGAAAGAGGAAGAGGGCAAGAAGTATATCTGCAGAGAGCGCTACTCAGGAAGCTGTCAGAGAACCTTCTATGTGGGTGACGAGATTGAGCAGGATGACATAAAGGCATCCTTCAAGCATGGAATCCTTCGCCTGGATATTCCAAAGAAGCAGCCTAAACCACAGGTTGAGGAAAAGAAATGTATCTCCATCGAGGGATAATCAGATATTGCAAATGATAAGCGGGCTGCCTGTGCAGTCCGCTTATACTATATGGTGTAATGTATATTGTTTAATTATGATGATAAATTGTTACAGGTAAATAGAAAGGCAGGTGAGTATAATGGCAGCAAAGAGAGATTATTATGAGACTCTCGGAGTGAACAAGAGTGCGGATAAAGAGGCAATAAAGAGGGCGTATCGTAAGCTGGCAAAGAAGTATCATCCTGATACAAATGCAGGCAATCCGCACGCTGAGGAGATGTTTAAGGATGTCACGGAGGCATACAATGTATTAAGTGATGAGAAAAAACGTAAGCTTTATGATGAGTTTGGCTTTGCTGGTCTGCAGGAGGGCTTTTCCGAGGAGGCTGCAAGGCAGGCTGCGCAGGGCGGCTTCGGTGGATTTGGTGGCTTTGGCGGCAATGGCTCTTTCAGTGGCTCATACAGCTCAAATGGCGGACCATTTACACATCAGGAATTTCATTTTGAGAACGGCTCCGGGGATATGGATGATATTTTCTCAATGTTCGGAGATATGTTTTCACATGGTGGCAGCTCCGGAAGTCGTGGCTCGTACAGCACAGGTGGTGCAGGGGGCTTCGGTGGAAACAGTGCAGATTGGAGCAACTTCACAGGTGGTTCAGCGCGGGGACGTTCATCGAGCCACAAGGGTTCTGATGTTATGGCTGACCTTACGATTTCATTTGACGAGGCTGTTTTCGGATGCGAGAAATCTATTTCGTTACAGGATCCGACCACAGGCAAGGTTTCCAATCTGTCCATCCATATTCCGGCAGGAATCGAGTCTGGCAAGACAGTCAGACTTAAAGGACAGGGAAATCCGGGCAGAAACGGTGGTGCAGCCGGAGATGTGCTTCTCAACGTAAATGTGACACCGAGCAGGGAGTTTGAGCGTAAGGGACAGAATGTATACAGTACAATCCGTGTTCCGTTTACGACAGCGGCTCTCGGTGGTAAGGCGAGGGTGCATACTCTTTATGGAGATGTGGAGTGCAGCATCAAGGCAGGTACACAGGGCGGCAGCAAGATACGTCTCAAGGGCAAGGGTATTTCGAGCATGAAGAATCCTTCAGTAAAGGGAGACCAGTATGTGACTGTTGAGATTTCGGTTCCACGCAGGCTTACGCCAAGGGCTAAGGAAGCGCTTGAGGAATACAGGGCTGTGAGCTGATGAATTTTATGTAGTTTATATATGGAAAACAAATTTGAAATCCGCTATACTATAGGTATTATAGTACAGCGGATTTTTTGTGGCAAAATAAGAAAGGACACAACATGAGCAATTATATAATGGATCTTAGAAAGGTGGTCGGACATGCCCCTTTACTGCAGGCGGGAGCGAGCATCATCGTTGAAAATGAAAACGGACAGGTGCTTCTCGAAAAGCGCACAGACAATCACCAGTGGGGATATGCAGGCGGTTCTATAGAGCTTGGAGAGACTGTCGAGGAGGCTGCAAAAAGAGAACTCTTTGAGGAGATGGGGCTTGTTGCAGACGAGATGGAGCTGTTTTATATCAATTCAGGCGAGGAAACACACTACATCTATCCGAACGGCGATGAAGTCTATAATGTGGAGATCATATACATATGCCGCAAATATCACGGCACTATAAAGCGCCAGGAGGAGGAAGTCGAGGAGCTTAAGTTTTTTGATGTGGATGATATTCCGGAGGATATTTCTGATCCAATCAGACCGGTTTTCAGAGAATATATAAAGATGAGGAAAAGAGAGTAGCGATACTCTATTTTCCTCATATGACATGTGAAATATCGAAGCTTACATGGCAATAGGAGAAGTATTATCCTCATATTCGAAGCTATGCTCATAGATATATTCTGGAGCACAATCTATTTCATCATTCATCCATGTAATGACGCCATGCATAATTTTAAAATTTGAAAATATAGCATCATCTTCAAGTGGTTTAAATGCACTACCTGTTAAAACGGATGCATCAAACACTCTTTTTTCACCGCCTGAAAATGTCACAATCATCATTAAATGATCTGTAACTTTTGCATCTGTTATAGAAATCTTATTTGATTTTTCACTTGCGTAAGCTATACCATTGACTTCAAACATTGTAATTCTCCTTATAATGGATTAATCTTATCGAAGTGTTCTCCTCGTACGGCATTATTCCAGGCTTTGTATACTTCCTCTTCATGAATTGCCAACCAGCCGATTATTATTTTTAATTGTTTTGCTGGAATTGAGCCTGCGAGAAGGTCTCCGTCAACTGCCACAACTGCTTCGTAGTCACCATAAAATGCATGAATATGTGGCTTGTGATGCTGTTGTGTATCATTAAAATACATTTTAATAATAATACCATAAAATCTGCTTAATTCTGGCATAAATCCCCCTTTTATAAATACATTTTGATAATTCAATCATATCAAAATTTTATAAAAATTACAATTAGAAATAAACTTTAACACTTTAAACCTTTAAATGAAAAAAGTGCTTGCGCATGTCTTATAAAAGAGTTATCATAATACAAAACGAAACACTTAGGAGGATTTACAATGGAAAAGCGTATTTCAGGTCACACAGGCTTATTAGCACTCATAGGATCACCTGTCGGTCATTCGGGTTCACCGGCTATGTACAATTACAGTTTTGAAAAACTCGGTCTGGACTATGCATACGTTGCATTTGATATAAAAGAAGACAAGGTTAAGGATGCTATTGCAGCAATGAAGACCTTCAACATGCGTGGATGTAATGTGACCATGCCTGATAAGGTAGAGGCTGCAAAGTACATGGACGAGCTTTCACCGGCAGCCCAGATTATCGGAGCCATAAACACTATAGTAAATGACAACGGCAAGCTTACAGGACACATCACAGATGGTGAGGGATTCGTACACAACTTAAAGGATCACGGAATTGACATCAAAGGAAAGAAAATCACAGTTGCCGGAGGCGGCGGAGCCGCTACAGCTATCCAGGTGCAGTGCGCATTGGACGGAGCTCGTGAGATTACTATTTTCAACAAAAATGATGCTTTCTTTGAGCGTACACTACAGACTGCAGAGAAGATCAAAAAAGCAGTTCCTGAATGTGTTGTAAATGTATACGATATTGATGATACAGCCAAGATGACAGAGGAAATCCAGTCAAGCGATATCTTTGCAAATGCAACAATCGTTGGCATGAAGCCTCTGGATGATCAGAGCGTGGTAAAAGATCTTTCAGCTTTCAGACCGGGGCTTGTAGTTGCAGATGCAGTTTACAATCCGGAGGAGACAAAGCTTCTTCGCGAAGCAAAAGAGGCAGGCTGCACATGCGTAGGCGGAAAGGGAATGCTCTTATGGCAGGGCGTCGCCGCATTCAAGCTTTACACAGGACAGGATATGCCGGTTGATGATGTGAAGAAACTGTTCTTCAGTTAGATTTAAGTTCTTATTACAATATCATTAGATAGCTTCCTGTTATACAGGAATATGATAAAACAACAGCTCGCGGTTTCCCGCGAGCTGTTGTTTTTTAGGAGTTGTGCGCCTAGCGGCGCACGTTTCTAACGGGTTAAAGTCCCGAATCCGCCAGGTAGTGGGAAGGATATAGCCGAAGGCAAGGGTGTCCATCGTGAGATGGAATCTGAAGGAAGCTGGATGTGAGGAATATACCAACTCACGGGCAAATCTCTGGTCTGACGAACAGAAATCTCATATGAGGTCATGCATGTGGGTAAGACAGCAACCCATGTTAAAGCCCAATAACTACACGGAATCATGCATGATAAATGAGGCAGATGGATGGAGAGGAAGAAACGTGTGGTACCTAGGGAGGTCTGTGCGGTATGCCTTGAAAGAGGTAACCATTGCATAAAGCAATGCTGAACGCATAGAAGTCAGCAGAGGTCATAGTAGCCGAGAGGTGAAGGACCGAATCAGTAGGAGTCTTGAGTATGACCGAGAAAGGAGGAATGACCGTCTATGGCAGAAAACATTGAAAACAATGGCTGTTCGCAAAGAGATAATGCGGAACATGAAGGGTATGTGAAAGCGTCTAGGTCATTCAATCGGATATGGAAAGAAAGAGACAGTGCACAGCCGAGACTTTTGGAAACGATACTGTATAAAGACAACTTTAACAGAGCGTATAAGAGAGTTAAGGCAAACAAGGGAGCGCCGGGAATTGATGGCATGACCATTGAAGAGGCTCTTCCATATCTAAAGGAACATCAACAAGAGATAACTGACCGCATTTATCGTGGAAAGTATACTCCGTCTCCAGTAAGACGAGTTGAAATTCCCAAACCAGATGGTGGTGTGCGAAAGCTTGGCATACCAACAGTGATAGACCGTACACTTCAACAGGCAATAACCCAACAGTTAGTGCCAATCTATGAACCGCTGTTTGCAGATGGTAGCTATGGCTATCGTCCGAACAGAAGTGCAAAAGATGCAATACTTAAGGTTAAGGAGTATGCAGAACAAGGCTATACATTCGCTGTAGTCCTTGACTTGTCAAAGTACTTCGATACTCTTAATCACGAAATTCTCATCAATCTTCTACGAAAGAATGTAAAAGATGAACGTGTAGTACAGTTGATAAAGCGCTATCTGAAAAGCGGTGTAATGGAAAACGGAGTGGTCATTGACACAGAGGAAGGCTCACCACAAGGTGGAAATCTATCACCATTGCTGGCAAACATCTACCTCAATGAGTTCGACCAGGAATACCTGAAAAGAGGTGTTCCATGCATAAGATATGCAGATGACATCGTGCTTCTTGCAAAGAGCAAGCGGGCATCAGAGAGACTCTTGGAAAGCAGTACAAAATATCTTGAGGAGAGGCTGAAACTTACAGTCAACCGGGAAAAGAGCCGTACAGTCAGCGTGTTTGCAATCCGAAATTTTAAATTCCTTGGCTTTGCATTGGGAAGGAACGGAAAAGGCATATATGTCCGAGTTCATCCGAAGTCATGGAAGAAGTTTAAGTCCAGACTGAAGGAGTTATCTTCCCGTAAGCGATGTCAGTCAATCAAGCCAAGCCTTGAGAAAATCAAAGTATATGCAAGAGGATGGCTTAACTACTACGGAATTGCAAGCATGAAGAACAACATAGATGATATCAACGGATGGCTCTATCACAGAATACGCATGTGCATATGGAAACAGTGGAAGAAACCTAGAACGAAATATAAAAATCTAGTCAAGCTGGGAATCCCAGAACACTATGCGGCAACAATAGCAAACAGTCGCAGAAAGTATTGGTATATCAGCAATAACAAAGCTGTGATTTGGGCGCTGAATAAAGAAAGACTGATAAACAGTGGCTTTTACGATTTAGCCACAGCCTATCAGTCTGTGCACGTCAACTATTGAAAGCGCCGTATACCGAACGGTACGTACGGTGCTGTGAGAGGACGGCGGTTAGTCACCGCCTCCTACTCGATTTTATAGGTTTATTATTTTAAAGGAGAATTTATAAATAATCGTGACGGGCAAGCACGTTTAAGATATTTCTACCTTCCTCTGTACCCTCAATGATTCTGCGGGCACGCTTGCTGTCTCCGATATTTACGATTTCAACATTGGTATTACTGAAGGCCTCATCAATCTCTGAAAGAACAGGTGTGTTGGCTCTCATACCAAGGCAGATGAATCCGTAATCAAATGGGATTTCCTCAATCTCACCCTCTGGATTCTTTACGATGAAACGGTCATTCTTAACCTCCTGCAGGGCAGTGTTGGTCATCTGTTTTACACCGTATTTTGCCATTTTTGCGTTTGTGTCACACTTTGTGACAGGGTCAAGTCCGTTTCCAATCATTGGAAGCATCTCAACCATTGTTACCTCTGCGCCTCTTTCTGTGAAGAATTCCATCACGTCAAGACCTACGGCACCACCGCCGATGATGGCGATTTTCTGTCCCTTCATATCCTCAGGATACTCATTGATGCGCTCAATCATCTTAAGGACTGTTGCAACATTTGTGCCATCCTTGTCAACGAGATCGTGAAGACCTGTGATAGGTGGGAGAGTAGGTACAGAGCCTGTTGCGTTTACTATGATATCAGGGTTTAAGGCCTTTACCATATCAACTGTTGCTGATGTATTTTTGAAAACAAACAGGTTGTGAAGCTTGCTTGCACGGTGAATCATGTAGTTAGGGAAGTCTGCAAGACGCTTCTTGTCAGGAATCTTGGAGATAACTGATGCAAGTCCGCCAAGCTCTGCCTTCTTCTCAATGAGGAAGGTTGTACATCCAACCTCTGCTGCTGTGCAGGCTGCCTCAAGACCGGCAGTACCACCACCGATTACAACCACGTTGCAAGGCTTATTTACCTTTGTCTTCATGTAATCCTCACCGCTGTTTACGGCAGGGTTTACTGTACAGCGGATTGGCTGGTTGAGACCGATTCTGTGTCCGGCGCATCCGATGTTACATGAGATACATTTTCTGATATCGCACACATTTCCGAACTCTACCTTATTAACCCACTCAGGGTCAGCGATAAGTCCACGGCCCATACCGATGAAATCAGCATCGCCTCCTGCAAGGATATCTTCGGCTACCTGTGGGTCACGGATATTTCCTACTGTGATACATGGCTTGTTGTATTTCTCTTTTACAGCCTTTGCCATGAATGAGCGCCATCCGTCAGGTAAGTAGTTTGCATCAATCTGGTACTGGATAGATCCGTTGAGACCACATGATACGTCGAATACATCTACTTCCTTCTCAAAATACTTTAAGTACTCAAGTGTATCCTCAAGTGTGTTTCCACCCTCCATGAGCTCGTCTGCACTGATACGGACGAAAATAGGGAAGAAAGGTCCAACCTGCTTACGAACCTCCTCGATAACCAGCTTTGCAAATCTTGCACGGTTCTCTGCAGAGCCACCGAACTCGTCAGTTCTCTTGTTTGTGATAGGTGAAAGGAACTGACTGATAAGATAAGAGTGTCCTGCGTGGATTTCAACAGCGTCGAAGCCACAGATCTGGGCACGCTTGGCTGCCTCACCGTATTTCTTTACGATATGCATGATTTCATCCTTCTCGAGAGGTCTTGGGATTTCTCCGCCTGCCTTTGAAGGTACGTCTGATGCTGATACAGGCTGCATTCCGATACGTGAGCTCATTGCAGAAGCACCGGCATGATTTAACTGTATCGCGATACATGCACCATGCTTGTGAACACTCTCGCAGAGCTTGAAAAGTCTTGGGATGTAATTGTCCAAATCAATACGAAGCTGTGTTGTTCCGTTTGAACCCTGCGGAGAGTCAACACTAGCATTCTCAACGATGATGAGACCAGTGCCGCCCTTTGCTCTCTGCTCATAGTAGTTGATGTGGAGAAAGCTCATTTCTCCGTTCTGCTCACCGTAGTTAGTTCCCATTGGAGTCATGACGATACGGTTCTTTACTGTCATTCTTCGTACTGTAATTGGCTCAAAAATATGTGGATATTTGTTTTTCATAGTATTTTTCTCCTTAAACTGCTAACCGGGTGGGCACACGGTAGTGTAAATTGCTCTCATTACATTATAGTTTTGTTTCATTAAACTGATTGTCAATATTTATTATCAAAGGCTGTGATATACAAAGTATGTGATTTTTTTAACAATCAAAAAGTGCAATGCACTCTTGTTACATTCAAGGTACAGCAAAAATGTATAAATGTCCAATGCATCTTTTATACGAAATCTATAGTTTTTGTCTATCAAATGGTGTATATTATTTCTAGACTTTGTTGTGAGCATTCGCCGGAGGTCCGCTTGCCCTGCGCTGCACACCGGTGGTATATGCTCTCATAATTCCTTAGTCTAGTGGGAGTAAATGCCGCCTCAAACAGAGTTTATTAGGCGCGAAAAATCAAACGCGCTTTTTACTTTATTGGTATACTAAAGGCTGTGTTGCTTGAACGAGTATTTTCCGCGCCACTTTTGCTTGAGGCGGCATATAACTCCCACACGACACGTCATAAATCGAGCATATACCACCGGTGTGCAGCGCAGGGCAAGCGGACCTCCGGCGAATAAATATATTAAATACATAGGGGGTGTACTATGAATCTGAGTCAATTGCAGTACTTCAAGGTACTGGCGCAGGAAGAACATTATACGAGGGCGGCACAGATGCTGTCGATTACGCAGCCGTCTTTAAGCCATGCAATCTCACAGCTGGAGCAGGAGCTTGGCACGCGTTTGTTTGAGAAAAAGGGAAGAAATGTCGTGCTGACCAGATATGGGAAGATGTTTCTGCCGTATGTTGAGGAATCATTAAAGGTGCTTAATGAGGGTGTGCAGCGCATTCAGGAGGTCAATGGCAGCAGGCATGGAATTATACATCTGGCATATATATATACGATGGGAAGTGAGTTCGCGCCAAAGCTGGTGCGTAAATTTCTCGATGCATACCCGGATTATGATATAGAATTTCATTTTACGGTTGGAACAACCGGAGAGATTATAGATGGACTAAAGGATGACAAATATGACATAGTTTTCTCTTCTTATAAGGATGGGGAACAGGATATAGATTTTAAGAAGATCGCGAATCAGAAGCTTGTGCTTGCAGTGCCCATGGACCATCCGCTTTCCATAAAGGACAGTGTGGATTTGCGCGATACAATAGAGTATCCGCAGATTTATTTTGAGAAGGGCAGCGGTCTGCGTCCGGTCATTGATCAGATGTTTGAGGAGATAGGACAGTTTCCGAAGGTAGCCTTCGAGATGGAGGAGGATTCGAGTATGGCGGGTCTCGTGGCGCAGGGCTTTGGAATAGCTGTGATGCCTGATATTCCAATACTTCGGTCACTTTCTGTAAAGACGCTTGATATATACAATCCTCCTTATGAGAGAGCGGTGTATCTGGCAACGCTTAAGCAGAGATATTTATCACCGGTTGCGAAGGCATTTATCAGGTTTGTGATCGAGGAGACTGCCTAGCTGCAGCTTTCCCGCACAAACTCTATGAAGCGCTTGATAGCCGGAAGCTGGTATTTGCCTGTCATGTAGCCCATGTATACAGTGTGTGAGAATGACTCATGCGAAACGAGGTGGCGTATGCAGATGTCATCGCGGTGAATTGCATCGACATCTGCGACAAGCGCAATGCCAAAGCCCTGCGCCACGAGGGAGGCGATGCCGTTCTCATCGGGTGACTCACATATGAAGTTTGGCGATACATCATGCTTCTTGAAAAAGCTTCTGGTGTACTTGCCAAGGCCTGAGTGTCTGGCATAGCCGAGCACAGGATAGTCAGCGAAATCAGTGGCTTCCATGGTATCCTTAAGTGTCAGTGGGTGGCCGGGAGGCAGTATGGCAACTATTTCCTGCCTTATAATAGGAACAAAATCAATACCATTTTCATCTGGCGAGTATGAACCGAAAATTATGTCATACCTGCCTTTTTTTAATCCCTCAATATTCACAGAGGTGATGTCCTGAAAGAAATTGAACGTGATATTTTTATTTTCCTTTTCGGTGAGGAAAGAGCGCACGATAGTTGGGATAAACACCTTTGCAAGAGGTGATACGTAGGCGATATCGATGTGACCGCCGTCGGTTGCAATCTGGTGCATTTTGCTCTCGGCTCTCTTTACATCGTCCAGAATAGTAGACACGTGTTCTAAAAAAATCTCCCCGGCCTTGGTCAGTATTACATTCCTGCCTCTCTTTTCAAATAAAGTGACGCCAAGCTCGTCCTCTAAAGCAGCTATCGAACGGCTGAGGCTTGGCTCTGTGATATTCATTTTTTCGGCAGCCTGATTGAAGTGTTCCAGAACTGCCGCTTGGTAAAAATAACTTAATTGATTGAGTGTCATGTATAAATCTCCGTAAAATAATAGATACAGTCTATGAATTACAAATATTATAGCCTAAATTTGTGCATATTATAACATGATTAGTACAGTAATGCTATTAAAAAATAACAAAATAAGCATTGGAAGTACCAAAAATAATGCGTTATAATATCATTATCAAAGGTTGTTAAGTTTTTAACGAAGTGGGCATCGTTGAAAACATAGCTAAGTAAAATACGAATAATCAATATTATCACATTTAAAAATGAAGGAGATTTAATCATGGCAGAGAGAATCACAGGACACACAGAACTCATCGGACTTATGGCTTACCCAATCAGACATTCAAGCTCACCGGCAATGCACAATGAGGCATTTGCATATCTTGGACTTGACTACGCTTATCTGGCATTTGAGGTTGATAACAACACTCTCGAGGATGCGGTTAAGGGAATCAGAGCATTAAAGCTTGTAGGCTCTAATGTATCAATGCCAAACAAGACAGTTGTAGGACAGTACTTAGACAAGCTTTCACCTGCAGCAGAGCTTTGCGGAGCTGTAAATACAATAGTAAACGAGAACGGAGTACTCACAGGACACATCACAGACGGTATCGGCTTCATGCAGGCGCTCAAGGATAACGACATCGATGTTATCGGAAAGAAGATGACAATCGCAGGAGCAGGCGGAGCTGCTACAGCTATCGAGATTCAGGCAGCACTTGACGGTGTCAAGGAAATCTCAATCTTCAATATCCATGACAAGTTCTGGGCAAACGCTGAAGAGACAGTTAGAAAGATCAACGAGAAGACAGACTGCAAGGCTACTCTTTACGACCTTGATGACAAGGAGAAGTTAAGAGAAGAGATGGCTGATTCCTACATCTTCGTAAACGGAACAGGTGTTGGCATGAAGCCACTCGAGGGAATGTCTGTAGTACCTGACAAATCATTCTTCCGTCCTGAGCTTATCGTAATTGACGTACCTTACTCTCCACTTGAGACAAAGATGCGTTCTATGGCAAAAGAGGTGGGCTGCAAGACAATGAACGGTCTTGGAATGATGCTTTTCCAGGGAGCAGCAGCCTTCAAGCTCTGGACAGGAAAAGATATGCCAATCGAGCATATGAAGGAAGTATTAAACATCAGATATGATGATTAATCAGACACAGAAATTAAATCACATTGAATTATTTTGACAGAAATTAAGGAGAACACTGATGAATAAAAAATATTTACCTAGCGCATTAATCCTTTACTTAAACT
Source organism: Agathobacter rectalis ATCC 33656 (assembly GCF_000020605.1). Classification (NCBI taxonomy): domain Bacteria; kingdom Bacillati; phylum Bacillota; class Clostridia; order Lachnospirales; family Lachnospiraceae; genus Agathobacter; species Agathobacter rectalis. Next base: position 2,724,925 of record NC_012781.1, on the reverse strand, counting down.
ACTTTATACACGGAGTGGGCTGCTCTATCCTCGGACAGGCAGTCATCAAGGAGGCTCTCGCGGCTTCATGGGGAGTGCAGGTTATGGCTATTACAGCTATTTCAGCAGCCCTGGGACTTGGACGTCTTATCGCACTTCCGTTTGCAGGACCTTTATCAGATAAGCTCGGACGCCGTATCTCAACAGCAATCGGAAGCGGCTCTTATGCTATCTACCTGATCGGACTTGCCCTTGCATTCAATGCAGGAACACATGGTGGATACCAGATTGCTTATATCTGTGCTATCATTGGCGGTATTGCGAACTCATTCCTTGATACAGGAATTTACCCTGCAGTATCAGAAATCATCTACAAAGCACCGGGTGTTGCGACAATGGGAATCAAATTCTTCATCGCTATCGCACAGATGCTTTTACCATTCGTACTTGGTATGACAGTTGCTACAACAGCAGCAGGACTTACATCATACAACACACTGTTCTTCGGATGTGGAATCATCTACATTGTACTTTTAGTATTAGTAATGATCTTCCCGCTTCCTGATAGCGATGCAAAGGCAGAGGGAAAGAAAGAAGGACTTATCGCAAGCTTAAAGCACACACATTTTTCTGTTGAGTCAATCGCAATGATTATCATTGGATTTACATGTACAGGAACCTTCCAGTTATGGCTCAACTGTGCACAGAACTTTGCAAAAGAGAACGTAGGCTGGGCTGATCCGTCAGTTATGCAGTCATACTACTCAGCAGGAACCATGATAGCTCTTATCGTAACTGCACTTTTAACAAGAAAAATCAAGGACGTCAGATTTATCCTTGTTTACCCTGTAATCTGCCTTGCAACAATGGTAGTAGTGTTAGTCGGACAGACAAAGCCACTCATGATCGCAGGTGCATTCATCATCGGATGGGCAGGAGCAGGCGGACTTTTACAGATCGTAACATCTGTATGCAACATGCTCTTCCCTAAGATCAAGGGAACAGTAACAGCGCTTGTAATGATCGCTTCATCACTTTGTAACTACACAATCCTTACAGCAGCATCAAAGATGCAGCCATCACAGGTTATGGTAATGAACATCGTGCTCACAGCAATCGGCGTGGTACTTGGATTATTCGTAAACCTGCGCTATACTAAGATGGTAGAGCTGTCTAAAGAGGATTAATACGTTACATTATACTGGGGAGTATAATTATCATACAGTTAAAGTAAGAAAGGAAAAAATCATGAACACCATTAAGGTTAGAGATATTGAAATCGGTGCAGGCGCACCTAAAATCATCGTTCCTATCGTAGGCGTTACAAAAGACGACATCATCGCAGAGGCAAAGACATTTGACTCTATCCCTGTTGATATGGTTGAGTGGCGTGTTGACTGGTTCGAGAATGTATTCGAGTTTGACAAGGTTGAGGAGGTATTAAAGGAGCTTCGTGATGCTCTCGGAAATATTCCAATCCTTATGACATTCCGTACTTCAAAAGAGGGCGGAGAGAAAGCAATCGAGCCTGAGGCTTATGCCAGGCTTAATGTCAAGGCTGCACAGACAGGATACGTTGATTTTGTAGATGTAGAGATTTTTACAGGCGATGAGATTGTAAAGAAAATCATCGACGGCGTACATGCTGCAGGTGCAAGAGTTATCGCTTCAAACCATGATTTCTTCAAGACTCCTGCACAGTCTGATATTGTTTACAGACTTCGCAAGATGCAGGATATGGGAGCTGATATCCCTAAGATTGCAGTTATGCCACAGAATAAGCGAGACGTACTCACACTTCTTTCAGCTACAGAGGAAATGGTTACAGATTACGCTGACAGACCAATCATCACAATGTCAATGGCAGGCACAGGTGTTATAAGCCGTCTCTGCGGTGAGGTATTCGGATCTTCAATGACATTCGGTGCCGCAAAGAAAGCATCTGCACCCGGACAGATGGGAGTAGAGGATCTGTCTACGGTACTTGGATTACTTCATAAGAGCATGTAATTGATTGTGCATTAAGTAAAAGCCTGTTGCATGTAAAAAGTGCAATAGGCTTTTTATTAAAATATCTAAAATTTACATATTCTTGTAGGAAAATTAATTTGAGTTTTACACCATTATATTATACTTAGCATGTATTATAATCTGAAAACGTATATGGAAGATTAGATATGCACAGATAGCAGAGATGGGAAGTAGATAGTAATGATTGTTATAACTCTTCAGCAGTTTTTTGTATTATTATGGATTTTTTGCATAACTAAAGTTATATTACATGGTTTTAGAATCAATATTATAGGAATATCCATAAATAGATATTTTTATGAGTATAACTTAGATGATAAAAATGTGATTAAAGAATATCATAGAGGAAGGTGTGTCAGATCCCTTATTATTTTAATTCTTGATACAATAACATTGGTAATATCACATAAGTATAGTATAGAGCTGGCTACTGGATTTATGATAATATCAATTATAACATCTATAATAATTAAATATATTAAAGATAAAGAATAGTATTTCTAAGATTATAATACAGATATTTGTACACCTTAATAGATAGTATGGTTAAGGTGTTTTATATAGGAAAGATTAAAGAATTTTGGTATATAATAAGTAGAAAAACGTAAATAGTTTGCTAAAATAAAAACATATTTCCGAAGGAAGGGTATATTACATGAAGAAGATTTTACATTATCTGGATGAATATCTTGAAGAATTTTTAATGGTCATTTTCCTGATTGCGATGACTCTTATCATGGGTATTCAGGTGTTTTCAAGATATATTCTTGGCATGTCGCTTTCATGGTCTGAGGAAATCACAAGATACCTGTTTATCTGGTCGGCATTTTTGAGTGTCAGCCTTTGTACACGTAAATGCATATCCATAAAGATAGACCAGTTTATACAGCTTTTTCCACGAAGAGGAAAATCAATCTGGAAGGTATTAAATCTGACAGTTGAGTTTGTGTTTTTCGTATATCTGATACCGTATTCATTCATATATCTGAAAAATACAATAGAAAGCGGTCAGGTAAGTCCTGCCTGCGGTATCCCTATGTACTATGTGCAGGCTGCACCGTTTGTATGTTTTATAATCACGGCTTTCCGCATCGCGCAGAGATGGTTTGGCGAGTGGAAAATTGTCCTGAAAAAAGATGAAAAGCCTCTTGAGGAGGGCAGTATTGCCTCGGTTATAGAGGAAGCCGTTGTCGAAGATACTTACCGCGAGAAAGAGCTTGTGGAGGATATTGAAGCAATTCATAGTAAAGCTGAAAAGAGAAAGGAGAAATAGATGTCAGCAGCAGTAGTTTTTATATTATTTGTGATATGTCTGGTCATTGCTATTCCGGTATCTATTTCCCTGGGAATAGTGGCAGTGCTGCCGGGCGCGTTTGACTCATCTTTTACAGCCAGTGCCAGCTATGTTATCCGCTCTATGCTCGGTGGTATAGACAGCTTCCCGCTTTTAGCGGTGCCTATGTTTGTGCTTGCGGGAATCGTCATGGCACACGGCAAAATCTCACAAAAATTGTTTGATGTTTTTGTGTATTTTATAGGAAAAAGAACCGCAGGAATCCCATGTGCGGTTATCATCACCTGCTTGTTCTATGGAGCGATTTCCGGCTCTGCGCCTGCAACTGTTGCGGCTGTCGGAAGTATGACCATTCCGCTTCTTATGGAGCTGGGCTACAAAAAGGATTTTTCAACGGCAATTGTTGCGGTTGCGGGAGGACTCGGAGTCATCATACCGCCAAGCATACCTTTTATCATGTATGCGATGGCAACCGGTGAGTCGGTCAGTGATCTCTTTCTTGCAGGAATCATTCCGGGACTTTTGATAGGGGCGCTTCTTATGTTTTATGCATATTATCACTGTAAGCGCTATGGAGAGGACAAGGAAAAGATAAATGCAAAGGTCTCTGAGCTTAGAAGTAAGGGGCTTTTTAGCATATTGAAGGACAGTATATGGGCACTTTTAAGTCCGGTTATAGTACTTGGATGCATTTACGCCGGTATAGCTTCGCCTACAGAGGCTGCGGTGATTTCAGTATTTTATGCGCTTTTTGTAAGTCTTTTTATTTACAAATCCATAAAGGTAAAAGAGATATGGGGCATCATGGTGGAGGCGATGAAGACATACGCACCTATATTGTTTATACTTGCCGCATCGACCGCGTTTTCACGCGTGCTCACACTCATGCAGGTGCCACAGACAGTCAGCGCATGGATACTAGCACATTTTGCAAATGAGATAGTGCTTCTTATTGTGATAAATGTGTTCCTGCTCATTGTTGGAATGGTTATGGATACCACACCGGCTATACTTATTTTAAGCCCAATTCTGCTTCCTATCGTGCAGAGCATCGGAATGAACCCGATCCACTTTGGTGTGGTCATGATCGTAAACCTTGCAATCGGATTTGTTACACCGCCTATAGGAGTAAATCTGTTTGTGGCAAGCTCACTGACGGATGTTCCGGTCATGCGGATAGCAAAGAAGGCGGCGCCTATGATAGGATATTTCCTGCTGGCACTTCTGCTGCTTACATTTATTCCGGTAATCAGTCTGTGCTTATTATAGAGAAATATTAACTATTCGGTACAGAAATATGTAATAACAGGTATAAGCAGATTTAATGATGATTGTAGGATATTTAGGCACACAGTTGTAATTGGAGAAAAATATGAGTAGATTTGGCTTGTTTTTATGTAAAAAAGCTGGTAAATATAATAAACCGCGTAAATCGTATAGCAAATATAGATTGTGGCGAAGAGCAGCCGCCGTCATGATGATACTTTCGCTTACAGCAGGACTTGCCGCGTGCGGTGGCTCTGCTGGTGAAGGCTCGCAGGCTGCAGCTAAGGCTGCCGGGGTACAGCGTTACGCATGGCCTCTCGGCAGTTCAAGTCCTGAGGACACCGTGACACAGATATATGCAGAGAAATTTGCCGATGAAGTGGACAGATTAAGCGATGGCAAGATGAAAATCAGTGTGTATCCAAACAGTGTACTGGGCGGAGACAGAGAGCTTCTCGAGTCATGCAAGGATGGAGATATACCTTTTGTAGTGCAGAACACTGCGCCCCAGGTAACTTTCATGAAGGATACTGCAGTATTTGATATGCCGGCACTCTTTGACAGCATTGATGAGGTGCGTGAGCATGTGGACAATCCAAGGTTTATGAAGCTCATGCAGCAGGTCTACAATGACGGCGGCTACGAGCTTTTGGGATATGCAGACCAGGGATTCCGTGTTATGACAACAAACAAAAAGATAGAAAGCCTTGCTGATTTTAAGGGTCAGAAAATCCGTACAATGGAAAACTCTTATCATATGGCATACTGGAAGGCGCTCGGAGCAAGCCCGACACCTATGACTTTCTCGGAGGTGTATATCGGCTTACAGCAGGGCACCATAGATGCGCAGGAAAACCCATACGAGGTAATCGTATCCAATAAGCTCTATGAGCAGCAGGATTATGTAGTGGAGACAAATCATCTGCCACATCTGATATCGCTCATAGTAAGCGAGGAGTTCATGAAAGGACTGACAGATGAGCAGCAGCAGATTATCCGTGAGGCAGCCGAGACAGCGAAACAGTACGCCAGAGAGCAGTCTGACGAGCGTATTGCCTCAAAGATAAAGACTATCGAGGACAGTGGCACACAAATCATCACTTTAAGCGATGAAGTGCATGAGCAGATTCGCAAGGAGTGTCAGCCGATATATGAATCGATTGAGAAAAATGTGTCGTCTGATATTGTGGATGCATATCTGACACAATAACACTTTAAAGCATTAAAATATTTTGCTTGATAAATTGGTAAAGTCTTGTTATACTATGACTAAGAAATTTGTGGTTATCAAAAATGCGAAATACTATAACGTGAAGTTATAATAATTATAATTTGACGATATTTAGATTAAATATCAAAATCCAATATGAAAACCACACATAAGTAAGGAGACACACCATGGACAAAATCGAGGAAATCCGCGCAAAGATTGGAGAATGTGACGATATAATAATTAAGCAGCTTGCGGTCAGAATGTCACACATTCAGGAGATTATATCATATAAGAAGGCAACAGGAATCCCAATCTTACAGCCGGAGCAGGAGAAAAAGCAGACAGATGCACTTGCGGCAAAGCTTGGCGACAATGAATTTGAGGAAGAGATACTTGATATTTTCAAGTATATCATGAAGAACAGCCGTCGTATCCAGGCAAAGAGCCTTTTCGATTACAATATCTTCCTGATCGGTTTCATGGGGGCAGGAAAAAGCACTGTAGCAGGAGAATTAAAGGATAAGCTCGAGATGGACCGTGTCGAGATGGATCAGATGATTGTTGAGAATCGTGGCATGTCAATCTCAGAAATATTTGATGAGTTCGGTGAGGCATATTTCAGAAACTTAGAGAGCAACACACTTATAGAGCTTCAGAAGAGAAAGCAGACCATCGTTTCCTGTGGTGGTGGTGTTGTCATGAGAGAGGAAAACGCAGATCATATGAAGAAAAACGGCCGTGTAGTTCTTCTTACAGCAAAGCCTGAGACTATCTACGAGCGAGTAAAGGATAGTGACGAGCGCCCTATACTAAACGGCAACATGAATGTTGAGTATATCAGTGGCCTTATGGAAAAGCGAAAGGAGCGCTATGAGGCAGTGGCAGATGTAACAGTTGCTACAGATGGCAAGAATGTTACACAGATATGCGAGGAAATCATTGCAAAGCTTATCGCACTTGATAATGAGCAGGACAATAAACAGGCATAATACAGGAATAGCACAGCACTTATTAAGGCAGCAGCCGGATATCAGACCGGCTGTTGCTTTTTGTTCAAATACTTCAGGGGCGTGTGGCTTGAAATAATTGCAAATATGATGTATAGTACTCTACAATTTAAGGGATACTGATTAAGTATGGCAGCATAACAAGGAGGTCATAATTATGTGTACAGCAGCAGTTTATAAAACAAAGGATTTCTATTTTGGAAGAACACTCGACTACGAATTTTCATATGGAGATGAGATTGCGGTAACACCGCGAAACTATGTGTTTAATTTCAGGCATTCGGGAAAGCTTGAAAACCATTATGCAATCATTGGAATGGCACATGTGGCAGGTGACTATCCTCTTTACTATGATGCTATAAATGAAAAGGGGCTCGGTATGGCAGGACTGAATTTCGTGGGAAATGCAGCGTATGCGGCAGCAGACGAAAACAGCTCATGCGAGAATGGCACATGCGGCATTGCAAAGACAAAGGTGGCACAGTTTGAGTTTATACCGTGGATACTGTCACTATGCGCTACGGTAGCGGATGCAAAGGAAAAATTAAATCGTATTTTACTGGTAGATACACCATTTAGCAGTCAGCTTCCGGTTGCACAGCTTCACTGGATTATAGCCGACAAAAATGAGTGCATTGTGGTGGAGTCGATGGCAGACGGTATGCATGTTTACGACAATCCGGTAGGTGTGCTCACAAACAATCCGCCATTCCCATATCAGATGGCTGCACTCAATAATTACAGAGGCTTATCTACAAAGCAGCCTGAAAATACATTTGCACCGGGAGTGGAGCTTAGTGCATACAGCCGCGGAATGGGAGGACTGGGACTGCCGGGTGATTTATCATCGCAGTCACGCTTTGTACGTGTGGCATTCACAAAGCAAAACTCCAAATCGGATGACAGTGAGAATGCAAGTGTGAGCCAGTTCTTCCACATATTAGGCTCTGTGGACCAGCAGAGAGGTCTGTGCGAGGTGACAGAGGGCAAATATGAGATTACGCTCTACACCTCATGCTGCAACTGCGACAAGGGAATCTACTATTACACCACATATGACAATAGCCAGATCACAGCGGTAGACATGAACAGGGAGAATCTTGATGAGAAGCTGCTTATCAGATATCCTGTTATTACGGAGGGAAAGATTTGTTGGCAGAATTAGAGAATCTGTTTGCGTTGCAGGATAAAAATTACAGGGAATTTCATGCGAGGCTTATGCCCAATATTGAAAAAGAACGCATAATAGGAATAAGAGTCCCGGTGCTTAGAAAGTACGCAAAGGAGCTTGCTCATGGCAGCAGGCTCTTTTTGTCGGTTCAAAAAGAAAAACGGGTCTGTAATACAGTGAAGGAAAATGACTGTGACAATGTGGAAAAGTTTCTAAACACTCTGCCACATTACTACTATGAGGAAAATAACCTGCATATGTTTCTGATTATGCAGATGAGGGATTATGATACAGCATTGGCTTATCTGGAAGCATTTCTGCCATACATAGACAACTGGGCGACCTGCGACAGTGGTGTGCCGGCTGTGTTCAAAAAGCACAAAAATGAGCTTCTTTTGCATGTATATGAGTGGCTGGATTCGGATAAGCCCTACACCGTCAGGTATGGCATTGGCACTTTGATGCGCCTATATCTCGATGAGGATTTTGATATAAAATATGCTTTAGATGTGGCAAAAATCCGTTCCAAGGAGTATTATGTAAACATGATGAAGGCGTGGTATATCGCTACGGCACTTGCAAAGCAGTATGATGCAGTGCTGCCGATACTGAAGGAAAGGCTTATGGATAGCTGGAGTCACAACAAGGCGATACAAAAGGCGCGTGAGAGCTATCGCATCACGCCACAGCAGAAGGAGTATCTGAGCACATTAAAGGTTTAATGAAAAGAGACAAAAATTTATGAAAATAAAAAGCTTATTTGAATCGAAATTTATAAAGGTGTTTGACCTTCAGTACCAAGAGGGCAGGCATTATTATAATGCCACAAGGAGAGATGAAGAAGACCTTGTAGCCGCCAAATCCACAGAGGAGTTCAAGAAAATGCTTCCGGATGCGGTGAGCTGCGTGGTGATATGGAATCCGTCAGGTGATGACGAGAAATCAGGTCATGAGCCATGTCTGTTAATGAATCGCGAGTTCCGATATCCGACAGGCCAGTACCTGCTAAGCGTACCTGCAGGACTTATTGATCCGGAGGATTGCACCGGGGATAATGATAATACAGCGTCACTTATAAAAACCGCCATGCGTGAGCTTCATGAGGAAACAGGACTTAAAGTGACAGAAGAAGATGAGGTTTCGATAATCAATCCATGTCTTTTCAGTACACCGGGCATGACAGATGAAAGTAACGCCCTTGTAAAGATTGTACTTAACCGCGATAGCCTTAATGGAATGTCGCAGGATGGCGCAGTGGGTGGCGAGCTCTTTGACGGATTCGACCTTCTGACTAAGGCGCAGGCGAAGAAGATACTTGAGGATGGAGTGGACGAGCACGGCATATACTATTCTGTGTATACATGGGCGGCACTCACGTATTTCGTAGCAGACTTGTGGAGGTAGATAGAGAATGTAGCGTGGTTAGCCAGGAAGGCGGCCATATGCTCTCGTAGAGCGACTAGCGAAGCTGTTTAGAGTCTGTAGAATTATGCCCTGGTAACCAGAAATGCACCGGCATGGACGCCGGGGCAAGGCGTTATGTGCCATGGACGGCACATAAAAGCCGGTTTAGTCGAGCATAGAAAAACTATGAGCATAATTCGTACAGCCTCTTAACAGCGTAGCGTTAGCTCCTAGAGAGCATATGGCCGCATGCCGGGTTAACCACGCAGTGGCATTTAAAATACGGAGGAATAACATGAACGATAAAAAATACTCGCTGCGCCCATATCTGCTTGCATACAAATGGCACTATGCGATAGGCATTTTTGTGCTTCTTGCAGTAGACCTTGCAAATCTGTACATTCCGCAGTTTATTGGGGAGATAATCGACGGAATCACTGCAGGAAAGCTTGATATGGCGGGCGTGGGCGGCATTATATTTAAGATACTGATAACAGGCCTGATAATCATGGCGGGGCGCTTTGGATGGAGATATTTCATCATAGGAGCATCAAGAGGAATAGAATACAGACTGCGCGATGATATGTTTTCGCATATGGAGACACTCTCGGCGCGCTATTACAACAGCCACAAGACAGGAGATCTTATGGCATATTTCACTAACGATTTACAGGCTGTCAGGATGGGAACCGGGATGGCTGTCATCACCGTGTTTGACGCGGTAATCATGACGGTGATGGTGCTTGTCAAAATGGTTGTATACGTGGATTTTAAGCTGACATTATTTGCTTTTATTCCACTTATTTTCATTGCAATCGGCTGCTATTTTTATGGAATAGAGTCAAAGAAACGTCAGGTGAAAAGGCAGGATGCTTTCTCCTATCTTTCTGACAAGGTGCAGGAGAGCATTGCCGGTATCCGCGTGGTCAAGGCATTTGCGCAGGAGGAAGAGGACTTTAAGCAGTTTGAAAAGGCTTGCGAGAACAGCAGGGAGAAAAATCTTGCTGTGGTAAAGCTTCGCGCTGTCTTTGGCCCGACGCTGGATGCCGTAATCGGAATAAGCGTGATAGTGACACTCCTTGCAGGTGGCAGGATGGTGCTTGACGGACAGGTTTCGATAGGCCAGTTCGTGGCATTCAATTCATACATCGATATGCTTGTGTGGCCTATGATTGCGGCAGGCGACTGTATCAACACATTTTCCCAGGCGGCTGCGGCATGGGGCAGAATCCAGACTATTTTCGAGGAAAAGCCTGATATTGTCGATATGGTGCCACCGGAAAATGTAATAGAAAATGATGGCATGGCAGGCAGAAATGCAGATAATTTAGCTGAGGGTATTTATGATAAAATACAAATACATGGTGATATACAGCTTAGCCACCTCACTTTCGCATACCCTGACGGCACCAAGCCGGTGCTTTCAGACGTGAGTATACATGTGAAGCAGGGCGAGATGCTTGGTATCTTAGGACGTACCGGAAGCGGAAAATCATCACTTGCCGACCTTTTGCTTAGAGTCTATGATTGTGAAAACGGCATGATACTTTTGGATGGCCGCCCGATAACGGACTATCCGCTGGCGGTTTTACACCGTGATATCTCATATGTGCCACAGGAGAATTTCCTGTTTTCCGACACACTCGAGGAGAATATAGCATTTGGTCTTGAGGACAGGATTGCCGACAACCCGGCAATTCTTGATGCGGTAAAACAGGCTGCAAAGGATGCGTGTATACACGATAATATCATGGGCTTTCCGGATGAGTACAAGACCATGGTTGGAGAGCGCGGAGTGACACTTTCGGGAGGCCAGAAGCAGCGAAGCTCGATAGCCAGAGCACTTTTAAAGGATTCTGCAATCCTTATACTGGATGATTCACTTTCTGCTGTCGATACCGATACAGAGGAGCAGATACTTGAAAACCTCATGGAAACCAGACAGGGCAAGACAACCATAGTGATTGCCCACAGGATTTCCACACTGCAGAAGGCTGACCATGTGGCAGTGCTTTCTGACGGAAAACTGACAGAGTATGGCACTCCTGAAGAGCTGCTTGAGCTTGGCGGTTTTTACGCTGATATCAGCCATAAGCAGCAACTTGAGAGTGAGCTTGGCAGTTAAAGTGCTTGAAAAGAGTTGCTATGCAGATTTGACGATGAATAGTTACGAAATAACAGAGAAGATTATAGTATGAATTCGAGTGAAAATATAAATAAAAACGAAATGAATAAAAAAAGCTCCACAATGCGCCTCATAGCCTACATGAAGCCGTATGCCCACTGGGTGATTTTTGCCCTTCTGCTGGTGCTGGGACTGACAGCCTTTGACCTTTACAGGCCGATGCTGGTGGGAGATGCAATTGATACTTTTGGAGCAAATGGGGATTATGATGTAATAATTGCCACAGCTATCAAATATGCGGTTGTACTTGCCTTAAGCTTTGCATTCAACATCGCTCAGACCTGGATACTGCAGAAAACAGGCCAGAATATCATTCTTCAGATGAGAAAAGACCTCTACAGACATATCCAGTCTCTTGGCAGCAGGTATTTTGATATCACGCCGGTTGGAAAGCTTGTAACCCGTGTGACAAATGATGTTGAGGCTCTCAATGAGATGTATTCGGGCATTCTCGTACAGCTTTTCAGAAATATTGTAAAAATAGTGGGACTTGCAGGCGTTATGCTCGTGCTTGATGTTAGGCTTGCTGCAATATCATTTGTGCTGATGCCGCTTGTAATTGGGCTTACGGTGCTGTGCCAGAAAATTGCCAGAAATATTTACAGGCTTTACCGTACGCGCCTGACGGACATCAATACATTTTTGTCCGAGCATCTTTCGGGGATGAAAATTATACAGATATTTGGCAGGCAGGAGCGCAAGTTTGAGGAATTTCATGATAAAAATACAAAGCTCTACAAGGCTTTTTACAGGGAGATGCTCATGTATGCGGTATTCCGTCCGCTTATCTATATTCTGAGCATTTTGTCACTGATGATAGTGCTGTGGTTCGGAAGCAGAAATGTGTTTGATGAGATTATTTCGGTTGGCACTTTGTATATTTTCTCGAATTACATCAGGTCATTTTTTGACCCGATACAGGAGCTTGCAGAGCAGTTTTCAACACTGCAGTCATCAATTGCATCAGCAGAGAAGATATTTACGGTTATGGATGAGGATGAATTTATTCCTGAGGTCGAAAATCCAAAGCAGCCGGATAAAATCACCGGAAAAATTGAATTTGACCATGTCTGGTTTGCCTACGACGGCGAAAACTATGTGCTTAAGGATGTCTCATTTGTCATAAATCCGGGCGAGAAGGTGGCCTTTGTCGGTGCAACCGGAGCCGGAAAATCATCTATTTTAAATCTTATAGGCAGGTATTATGATATACAAAAGGGACATATCTACATTGATGGCATCGATATCAGACAGCTTAGCAAAAAGCAGCTTCGCAGTGCAATCGGTCAGATGCAGCAGGATGTGTTTATATTCGAGGGGGATGTGGCGTACAATATCCGCCTGAATGATGACGATATCACGGATGCGCAGGTGAAGGCGGCAGCAGAATATGTAAATGCCTCACACTTTATCGAAAAGCTCCCACAGGGCTATCACGAGCCGGTTACGGAGCGTGGTGCAACCTTCTCGGCAGGAGAGCGTCAGCTATTGTCCTTTGCAAGGACACTCGCCCACAATCCGAGCATACTGGTCATGGACGAGGCAACCGCCAACATAGATACAGAGACAGAAATTCTCATACAGGAGGCGCTTGAAAAGCTCATGGACGGCAGGACAACAATCATGGTTGCGCACCGTCTCTCCACTATCCAACATGCCGACTGCATCATGGTCATGCACAAGGGACGTATATGTGAGCGCGGTACGCACAGGGAGCTTCTGGAACAGGATGGCATATACAGGAAGCTGTATGAGCTGCAGATATCGTAGGGATAATTAGCATAAGCTGCAGATATTATATGGGTAATTTATAATACTGGTTGTATTTTGATGAAGGCAGGGGAAGGTTGGAGTTATAGAAAGGTGACTTGGGATGGTATGGAAAATAAACAATAACTGTCAGATTTTTATAGAAAAAACGGATTCCATCGCAGGCCGGCAGAAGGAGATAATTCCACATGTGTCTGCCTATTATGTGGATAAATACACAACTATTTCAGAAAAAGGTGTAAAAACAGGCAGCAACAGGTTGTGTGGCACAGCAAATCAGGAGCTTTTGGCGGGATACATGATCTTCAAATATCTGGGGATATCATCGGATGAACAGCTTGTCAGAAATGAGCATGGTAAGCCGGAAATAGCAGCAGGATATAAGAATGAGAGCGCAGCTTTTTTTAATCTGGCACACAGCGGTCCATATGTGGTGCTTGTAATATCAGACAGACCTGTTGGCGTGGACATAGAGCATACAAAGCGCATGAGCTACAAAGTGGCAAAGCGTATAATGCGAAAGGCGCAGCTTGACAGACTCGAAGGCTTTGAGAATGAATCTGATGCATTTCAGATTGAGCTTGCAAAATACTGGACACAGTATGAGGCTATAATGAAGCTTGTCGGTACAGGCTTTTCGGGGGAGCTGGATGATAGGACGATGGAGGCTTATGAAAAAAGGGTAGTGTTTCGTGAGCTAGAGGATTATGTTATTGCAGTGGTGACAAAGTAGGGATTGAAAAAATTCTTGGTTTTTGTTAGTATATAAGCATGGATTGCGTCTATATAAGTGAAGGAAACTATTTATGGAAGCACAATGATGCAGTTATATATTTTAAGGGGGATTTGCCATGAAGAAGATTCAATTATTTTTAAAGTACTTAGTTTTAATGCTATTTTTAATAGTATGGATTATTATAATGTTTTTCACTGATTGTATGAATTCGCAGTCGTTTAAGCTATATTGCATGTTTGTAGTGGGGTGTGGATGTGCATACTCAATCTGGCAGAAAACCTATGTACCGGATGCAAGGTCATATATTGCAGAAAAAGCATTAGCATTAATACTTATAGTAGTTGCTTTCATCAGATTATTATGTTTTTAATAAAAAAAGTCAAAATACGTAACAGACTTTTCTGTTGCGTATTTTTTTGTTGTTTTTTTATCCACATATGTTAGAATATAATCAAAGCAGTTTTTCTATAGCAACCTGTGCGGTCGTTGGCACATTTATTACAGATATGACTATATGTTCTGTAGATATGTGAGGCATAATAAGATGTCGTCCGGCGATAAGGGCGTGCAGGGTCTTCAATACCTTAATTATTTTTCATATTCCCTGAAATTCTTGCTTTTAAATGTTTCATTATTTTATTTAAAGCAGGATAAGAGGGCTTTTACCACACAGATATTTCCTGCTTTAGTGTTTTCAAATGAAGGAGGATTTTATATGAGTGGTAACAGAGAGTACAAAAGTGATGTTTTCAGTATGCTGATGCAGGATAAGGAAAGAGCCTTACAGCTGTATAACGCAATGAATGGGTCTAGCTATGACAATCCGGAGGATGTTGAGATGGTGATTCACGATGGCGGCATTTCACTTTCGGTCAGAAATGATGCATCGTTTATTGTGGATGCGAGATTGAGCATATATGAGCATCAGTCCACAGTTTGTCCGAATATGCCGGTGAGAAGTCTTATTTATTTCAGTGTGATATTGTCAGATATGCTCAGCGACAAGAAAAAAGGAACAAAAAAGGGCAAGAACATCTATGGCAGAAGACTGGTAAAGATACCGACACCACATTTTGTGGTATTTTACAATGGTGAGGAGGAACAGCCGGAGGTTCAGGAGCTTAAGCTGTCCGATGCGTTTGAGAAGCCGACCGATGAGCCGAATCTTGAGCTTAAATGTAAGGTGTACAATATAAACGACGGAAAGAACAAGGCTATTATGGAGTCCTGTGGCTGGCTGAATGATTATATGACATTTGTAAATAAGGTCAGAGAGTATCATGCAGACGGGGCATTTGATGATCTTGCTATAGATATTGAGAAGGCTATAGACTATTGTATTGACAATGATATTCTGAAGGAGTTTCTAAAGACTTACAGAAGTGAGGTGACGAAGAGTATGCAGTTAAATTACGAATTTGACAGGCAGCTTGAGCTTGAAAGAGCTGATGCTATCGAGGAAGGATTAGAACAAGGATTAGAACAAGGAATAGAATTGATTAACCAGCTAAATCAGATTTTATTGTCCGAAGGCAAATATGATGAATTGCAGAAAGCTTCAAAGGATAAGGAGTATCAAAAAAAGCTTCTTGCAGAGTATGGACTTCTCAATGAGAAGCAAGGTGAATAAATGAGACAAAAAGAACTCGAAAAATGGTTAAAGATAGTAATAATAGCAGTAGCACTTTGCGGATTAGTGGTTTGTGCGGTCGCCATACCATGGATAGGGCATGTGCTTATTGCGTCTGATCCACAGCTTTCTGATATGTATATACCATGGCTTGTGCTGTTTATCATCAGTGCAATTCCGTGTTATGTTATATTGTATCTGGGCTGGAGGGTAGCTGTAAATATCGGAAAAGACAGGTCGTTTTCATTAGAGAATGCAAGACATATAAAGCTGGCATCGAAAATAATTCTGTTTGATGCATTGTATTTTTTTGTTGTGAATGTCTGCATGTGGAGGATATATGTGAATCATCCGGGGGTGATACTGGCTCTTGTGTTCATAGTGTTTGCCTGTGTTGTGGCATCGGTCGTGGCGGCGGTTTTGTCACATCTTGTGGTAAAGGCCGCAGATCTGCAGGAGCAGAGTGATTTGACAATATAGCGTGTGCGCTACAGTTTTATTTGAGCGGGAGAGATACATGGAAGGCGAGATTATTTTTAACATAGACGTAATGCTTGCAAAGAGAAAGATGAGTGTTACGGAGCTGTCGCAGCGTGTGGGAATCACCATGGCAAATATATCAATTTTAAAAAACGGCAAGGCAAAGGCAATCAAGGTATCCACGCTTGCAAAGCTATGTGAAGCACTTGACTGTCAGCCGGGAGATTTGCTGGAATATAGAGATTGCTCTTGCGATAATGGAGAAAATATAGTATCATAAGTGATTGGCGTGCGCCACATTGGGCGTACAAACAGCAACGTATTATGGGAGGCGATTGATAGATGAATAATTATGATGTGATAATCATTGGAGCGGGACCGGGAGGTATCTTCGGAGCATATGAGCTTATCGAGAAGAATCCTGACTGCAAAATAGCGGTTTTTGAGGCAGGACATGAGCTTGCTAAGAGAAAATGTCCTATCGACGGAAAGAAAATAAAGAGCTGTATTTCCTGCAAGAGCTGTTCTATTATGAGCGGTTTTGGCGGAGCAGGTGCTTTTTCAGACGGAAAATATAATATCACAAATGATTTTGGCGGTACATTGTACGAGCATATCGGCAAGCAGCCGGCCATTGATCTGATGGAATATGTTGACGAGATTAATATGAAGTACGGCGGCGAGGGCACAAAGCTTTATTCTACAGCCGGCACAAAGCTCAAAAAGGTCTGCATGCAGAACAAGCTCAAGCTTTTGGATGCATCGGTCAGACATCTCGGAACTGACATAAACTATGTTGTTCTGGAAAATATGTATGCACATCTGAAGGATAAGGTGGATTTTTATTTTGATACACCTGTTGAGTCGGTAGAGGTGCTGTATGATGAGAATAAGGCAGGTGCTGATGCTTGCAGTTTACAAGAGACTCACACAGACAATGTATCCGGATATGCAGTAAAAACAGCGGATAGCACATATGAGAGCAGATACTGTATCATCTCAGTTGGAAGAAGCGGAAGCAAGTGGATGGAGAAGGTCTGCAATGACCTTGATATCCCAACCAAGTCAAACCGTGTGGATATCGGTGTGCGTGTTGAGCTTCCGGCCCTGATTTTCTCACATCTGACAGATGAGCTGTATGAGAGCAAGATTGTATACAGAACGCAGCTTTTTGAGGATAATGTGCGTACCTTCTGCATGAATCCGCATGGCATCGTGGTAAATGAAAATACAAACGGCATAGTAACAGTAAACGGACACAGCTACGAGGGAGCAGACAAGCAGACTGAAAACACGAACTTTGCTCTCCTTGTCGCGAAGCATTTTTCAGAGCCATTCAAGGATAGCAACGGATATGGTGAGAGCATCGCGCGCCTTTCAAATATGCTTGGTGGCGGTGTAATTGTACAGCGTTTTGGTGATCTTGTGAGAGGGCGTCGAAGCAATGAGAAGCGTATTGAGGAAGGACTCGTTACTCCTACACTTTCAGCTACACCGGGAGACTTAAGCCTGGTGCTTCCAAAGAGAATCCTGGACGGAATCATTGAGATGATTTACGCGCTCGACAAGATAGCACCGGGAACTGCAAATGACGATACCTTGCTTTACGGCGTAGAGGTCAAGTTCTACAACATGGAGGTAGAGCTTAACGATAAGCTTGAGAGCAAATATAAGGGACTTTACATCATCGGAGACGGAAGCGGTGTGACACATTCACTTTCACATGCGTCGGCAAGCGGCGTGTATGTTGCGCGTGAGATTGAGGCAGAGAGATAGTTGCTGTTAAAGAGGTAATATATATAAGCAATGATTGAGAATGTATAGATTTAAAATGATATGTTAGAACATAATATTTCTATAATTGGGAAATATTATCATTATGAACTATTGAAATGCTACATTAGTTAGATTAAACTAACTGTGTAGCATTTTTCTTTATTTATAAATATATGCATATGCGGCAGGCTTTCACATATGTATTTTTATGATTAAAGGGTCAAAAGGTATCATCGATGCATGCTTGCATTCAATCCTACAATCATGACATAGAGAAACTGTATTGTAGGATAAAATTGAATCAGAAAAACATAAGGAGGTTCATAATGAATTATTTAGAAATCGAAAAGGTAGTGGGTAGAGAAATACTTGATTCCAGAGGAAATCCTACAGTTGAGGCAGAGGTTTATCTGGTTGACGGAACTGTTGCAAGAGGCACAGCACCATCAGGAGCTTCAACAGGAGAGTTCGAGGCGCTTGAGCTTCGTGACGGAGACAAGAGCAGATATCTGGGCAAGGGTGTTACCGGGGCAGTAGAAAATATAAATACTGTAATCAACGACACATTGACAGGTATGGACGCAAGTGATATCTATGCAATAGATGCGGCTATGATAGAGGCAGATGGCACAAAGGACAAGTCTAAGCTTGGAGCTAATGCCATTCTTGCTGTATCAATTGCGTGTGCGAGGGCGGCAGCTGTATCACTTGATATTCCTCTCTATAGATTTTTAGGTGGTATCTCGGGAAACAGACTTCCTGTACCTATGATGAACATTGTAAACGGTGGCTGTCATGCACTCTCATCAGGACTTGACGTGCAGGAGTTTATGATTATGCCGGTAGGTGCGCCTTCCTTCAAGGAGTGTCTCAGATGGTGTGCGGAGGTATTTCATGCACTTGCAGCCATATTAAAGGAGCGCGGTCTTGCCACGTCAGTAGGTGACGAGGGTGGATTTGCACCGGCACTCAAATCTGACGAGGAGGCTATCGAGACAATTCTTGAAGCTGTAAAGAAGGCAGGCTATGAGCCGGGCAAGGATTTCAAGATTGCCATGGATGCCGCATCATCAGAGTGGAAGAGTGAAAAGGGCAAGGGCTTTTACAAGCTGCCAAAGGCCGGCACAGAGTACACCTCAGAGGAGCTTATAGAGCACTGGGCAAAGCTTTGTGACAAATATCCTATTATATCAATCGAGGATGGTCTTGATGAGGAGGACTGGGAAGGCTGGCAGAAGCTTACTGCGCGTCTTGGCGATAGGGTACAGCTTGTGGGAGATGACCTGTTCGTAACAAACACTGAGAGACTTGCAAAGGGAATAAGCCTTGGAGCAGGAAATGCAATCCTGATTAAATTAAACCAGATCGGTTCAGTATCAGAGACTCTTGAGGCTATCAAGATGGCACACAAGGCAGGCTATACAGCAATCAGCTCACACCGCTCAGGGGAGACTGCCGACACAACAATTGCAGACCTTGCGGTGGCACTCAACACATGCCAGATAAAGACAGGTGCACCTTCGCGCTCAGAGCGTGTTGCAAAGTATAACCAGCTTTTAAGAATTGAAGAGGAACTGGGAAAGAGCGCAGTTTATCCGGGAATTAAAGCGTTTAATGTGCAGCAGTAGTTTAAAATAAAACTCTATGACTGTATTCAGTCATTATCCATTGGAGTGTCTTTAGGAGAAAATAAGATAAGTAAAGTCGCAGATATCATAATATGGTATCTGCGATTTTTTGTTTTATCAGTAAGCCTTAACATTTTCAAACAACTTTTTTTACACGTCTCAGGTTACTATTTCCTCATTTTTAATGTGACATTTACCCCTTAATTGTAGCAATTAAAAGCGATTTATCGCAACACGATAAAAAAATATTGCAAAACTAAAAACTGTGTAGTACAATTAGCTTGCCGGTAAGTAAAAAATATGAGAAAATAACTACATAGATAGTAAGGAGGTAGCTATGGACAATAATAATATCGGGGGCATGAATCCCCAACAGTTTTCACAGAACACGCCACAGACTTCACAGCCACATATGGGGGTGTCGGGTATTGAACTGCAGAAGATGCAGCAGGAGGCGGAGCAAAGACGGCGTGAACAAAGCAGGAGAAACGCGGATTTCTTTGGCAGGCTATGTATACCTACGATAATATATGCGCTGCTGTACACCATTTTCCTGTATGAGAATACAGGTGGAATACTTGTTACGTTGTTTGCAATCGTCACAGGAGTATACAGCCTGTATTGTATGAAGATACTTCATATAGAGGCAAAGCCACTCACTATATGGTACAGTGTGATGATGATACTCACAGGCCTATCATCAGGCTTGACCGGTAATAAAATTATACAAGGATTTAATTTTTGTTGGATACTTGTGTTTCTTGTTTTTATGCTACTTCACAATTTCTGCAATGACAGACAGTGGGGGCTCATAAAGTATATCGCTGCGGCATTTCAGGCAGTGTTTGGAGCGATTGGATGTATAGCTGAGCCGTTTATGGATATTGCTGACTATATGAGAAATGAGCGCATGGATAGTGACAATATGGGCAGTGACAGTATGGTCGGTGACAGTGCAAATGCAACTGCCGGAGAGCGGCATGTGAAAAAACACAGAATGCTTTATGTGTTTATCGGAATAGCAATTGCATTTCCTCTGGTTGTGCTGATAGTGGTGCTGCTGTGCTCTGCTGATGCGGTTTTTGCCTCAGTAATAAAGAAAATATTTGCTGATATCAATTTCTTTACAGTGAGCAAGGTTGTATTTCTTTTTGTATTTGCGCTTTTCTCATCGTACTGTGGTATAAAGTATCTGAGCAAGAAGCGTATATCGGATGCACCGGTTGAGACTCCGGCATTTCCGGCTGCAATCGGTATCACTGTAGCTGCAACTATATCAGTGGTATATGTATTTTTCTGTTTTATACAGATTGTGTATCTGTTCGGGGGACTTATGCAGCTTCCAAGTGGCTATACCTACGCCAGGTATGCGAGAGAAGGCTTTTTCCAGCTGCTTTTCGTGTGTATACTTAATGTAATTATCGTATTGCTTGGAAGTGAATTGTTCAGAAAGAATAAAATATTAAATGCGTTTTTAATTTTAATAACTTTATGCACATATATCATGATTGCATCAAGTACATACCGTATGGGACTGTATGTGTCAGAGTACGGGCTGACAGCCACCAGGCTTTGTGTGTTCTGGGCACTTGGAGTGATAGCACTATTTATGCTCGGAGTGATTTTATCTATATGTAGGCCTGCTTTTTCGCTATTTCGGTACGGAATAATAGTAATCGGGGTATGTTATCTTGTGCTTGCATTTGCAAGGCCTGATTATCTGGTTGCAAGGTACAATACAGTATGTATGGAGGATACAGACTACAAATATCTGATGTCACTTTCCACGGATGCATCTCCGGCGCTTGCGGCAGATGCGGACTTTATGGAAAATAAGGGTATGGTCACCATGTATGCAAGACAGCTGGCAGGTGAGACAAATGACAGCTTAAGACAGCTCAATGTGTCTCATATAAAGGCTGCACATTTATTCAGAGATAGCATAGATGAGGTAAAGAGCTCACAGCTTATCCTTTTATATGTATATTCGCCTTACGATTCGGGCAGCTATAACAACAATGATACCGGTCTTGATGGCGTGGACAGCATACAGATGGGCTATCATGTGTTAAATGATACAGAAGATAATGACACAGCCTACTATGATTACGACAGTTATAGCATGGATGATACAAGAGTGGCAGCACCAGTATTTTTCAAATGGGTGGATGCAGTCGAGGTGAAGAAGATTTCCGACAGTGAGCGTATCTTCCTTGCAAAGATTCCAAGAAAGGCATTAAAAGGCAAAGATGGAGTGAATATTGAATACAGATTTAATAAAAATGGAGATGTTATATATTCATCCCAGTACAATGTGATTCTTGACAAGAAAAAAGGACTCAACGAGGTGGAGCTGTCATACTATGCCGGAACAGATGGCGTGGATGAGCCTGAGTACAATATTTATGGAAAGTAATAGTTTAAATTGTATATAATTCAAAGTTGATATGGTGAAGTTGATTAAAAACTGCTATACTTAATATGTAGTATAGGTTGTTAAATTATTTCATTTAAGGTAGGAAAATTCATGGGAAGATTTTTAAATCCGGGAAATAAAGCTTTTCAAAAGGCATTGAAATCGGAAATATATGTGGATAAAACCATGCTTTTGGCATACACCAATAAGGTTATAGGTTCTGATATGGCATGCATATGCAATAGCAGACCGAGGCGCTTTGGAAAGTCCATCACGGCGAATATGCTTGCTGCTTATTATAGCAGAGGATGTGATTCCTTTGATATGTTTTCCGCTCTAAAGGTAGGCAGGCTTGATTCCTTTGAGACAAACCTTAATAAATATGATGTTATTCATATTGATGTCCAGTGGTGCATGATGGATGCGGGCGAAGTGCAAAACACCGTGAAATACATCAATAACGGTATTCTTGATGAGCTTATAATAGCATATGGTGATGTGATACCGGACACTGTTAAAACAGCCTATGGAGCCATGTCTTATATAAACGCAGCCACAGGAAATACGTTTGTTATAATAATAGATGAGTGGGATGTGTTGATAAGAGATGAGGCTGATAATAAGGAACTGCAGGAGGAATATATTAATTTCCTTAGGGGAATGTTTAAAGGGACAGAGCCGACAAAGTATATTGCGTTAGCTTATCTTACCGGCATACTTCCTATTAAAAAGCTAAAAACTCAGTCAGCACTTAACAATTTTGAAGAGTTCACAATGCTTGATGCAGGAGCGCTTGCATCATATATTGGCTTTACAGATGATGAGGTTAAGCAGTTATGCAAAAAGTATGACAGGGATTATGAAGCAGTAAAAAACTGGTATGATGGCTATATGCTTTCGGGTAAACATGTGTATAATCCAAAAGCGGTAGTGAGCGTGATGATGAGAGGCAGCTTCCAAAGCTATTGGTCACAGACCGGCACATATGAATCTCTGATTCCGCTTATTGACATGGATTTTGATGGATTAAGAGCCGCTATTATTTCAATGATTTCAGGAAATGAGATAAAAGTTAGAACAACCACGTTTCAGAATGATATGGTATCATTTAAAAACAAAGATGATGTGCTGACATTGCTTATACATCTTGGATATCTGGCTTTTAACCAGAAAAATCAGATGGCATATATTCCGAATGAAGAGCTTCGCAATGAGCTTATGGATGCGGTTGAGGAAAACAAATGGGATGAAATCATGCAGTTTGAGAGACAGTCAATAGATTTGTTTAATGCAACAATAAACAAAGATGTAAATACTGTGGCAGCAAAAATTGAGCAGATTCATATGGAGTATACCTCGGTGATTCAATATAATGACGAGAATTCCCTTAGCAGTGTTTTGGCCATTGCTTATCTTGGAACAATGAACTATTATTTTAAGCCGGTCAGGGAATTACCGACAGGGCGTGACTTTGCTGATTTTGTTTATATTCCGAAGCCTGAGTATATAAATGATTATCCGGCGCTTGTTGTGGAGCTGAAATGGAATAAGAATGCGGATACAGCCATGCAGCAGATTCGTGAGAGACAGTATCCGAATTCATTATTGCAATATACGGGAAACATCCTGCTTGTTGCAATCAACTATGATGAAAAAACAAAAGAGCATGTATGTAAAATTGAGGAATATGCTAAAATACAGAATTAATGATTGAGATATACAAAAACAAATACAAAAACGGACATGGCAGTTTTGCATGTCCGTTTTTGTTTTTGTATAATAAGTATCGGGTATTATGAACTGGGTAGGTTTACAAAAAGCAGAGTAAAATTTAATCAAGCTTTAATATTAATCCTAATATACGCTTTACAGAGGTCTCCATTTCACTATGAGAGATGGCACCCTTATCATAAGCCTTCTTTACACGATCAGGATATCCACTTCCCATCTTAAGATCATTTCCGGCTTTTGTCTCTTTGTAATGCTCGCCACAGGTCCACCAGTCGGTTGTGACCATTCCTTCATAGCCCCATTCATCACGCAGTATTCCTGTCAAAAGATCCTCGCTTTCAGAGGCTCTGTAGCCGTTTATCATATTGTAAGAGGACATAATAGCCCATGGATTTTCATCCTTTACAATCATCTCAAATGCCTTCAGATAGATTTCTCTGGCAGCTCTTTCTGAAACGCGTGAATCGCTGTTTTTGCGGTTGGTTTCCTTGTTGTTCAAGGCAAAGTGCTTGAGTGTGGCACCGACATTGTTGGACTGGATTCCGCGTACCATGGCACCTGCGAGCTTTCCTGTGACGAATGGATCCTCTGAGTAGTACTCGAAGTTACGTCCGCAGAGAGGACTTCTGTGAATACAGATGGCAGGGGTGAGCCACAGTGCAAGGTTGTTTTCCTTTAATTCTTCACCGCCGGCGCGTCCTACAGCCTCTAAAACATCCGGGTTCCATGTGCATGCGAGCAGTGTGGAGCATGGAAACGCAGTGGTGCATATACCGACCTCAGGTGCTATGCGCACTCCTGCAGGACCATCTGCTGTCATGACAGAAGGAATACCGTATTCAGGCATATTTCCGATACCGAAGGTATTTGCAACACCGGTATTTGGCTGTCCGCCGAGCAGATGAATGAGATCATCGATGGAAAGCTCTGATACAAATTCATCAAGCGTGATACGTCCTTCCACAACATCCATGATGTCGTGACTGCCGTTTTTAGCCATGCCATCGGCAAAGCGGAAGTATGGGATGGCTCTCTGACCGGGAGCAACACCCTCTGTCAGGGAAGGGTCAATGTTGCCAATAGCTGAGTAGTCGGTGTCCACAGGCTCACTTTGAGGCAGAGCTTCATAGCTTCCGTCAGCTAGCATTCTCTTTGGCAGACTTGTAGGAACCAGCTTTGCTGAAAGCTGCTCAGTAATTACATCACGATTTAATATATATGAGTAATCAGCTTTCGTCACGTCACGGACGCTCGTTCCAACGTATATATCATATGAACCGGCTTCAAGTACATATGCAGATTTTTTAACCTTTCCAAGGTCATCATATGATGCCATATCGTTTATTTCCCATGTGAGGATCATAAGCTGTGATTCACCCGGCTGCAGTTCTCTTGTCTTTTCAAAGGCTGCGAGCTCCTTTGCAGGCTTGCCAAGCTTTCCTTGTGGTTTAGCAATGTATACCTGAACAACCTCTTTTCCGGAGAATTTACCTGTATTTGTCACACGGACTTTTGCATAAAGCTTATTGGCCTCAGACGTACAGTTGGAATTCACAACGCCGGCAGAAACAGTCTCCACATCAAATGTGGTGTATGAGAGTCCATAGCCAAATGGGTATACAACCTTCTCGGCAGCTCCCGGAATTGTCTCAAAATAGCGGTATCCGACATATATATCATCGGTATAGTTCACATAGTCTCTTGACTCGTGGAAATTGTAAGTAGACGGATAGTCGTCGAGTGATTTGGCAAATGTATCGACAGTTTTTCCGGAAGGATTGCCATCTCCTACGAGAAGCTCAGCGGCAGCAAGCCCGCCTTCAATACCACCCTGTAAGGCAAGCAGTGCTGATTGAATCTGATCATCATAAGCAAACCAAGATGTATCAACCATTCCGCCGACATTTAAAATCACGATTACATTTTTGAAACTGGCTTTTACAGTGTCAATCATCTCCTTTTCTTTTACGGAGAGACAGAAATCACCATCCTTAAAAAGCTCTGCCGACTTTTCGGTCATCTCGCGTTCGTAGTCCCAGAGAGCCTTGTTGTTTGGGTCAATAACACTCTTTCTGTCCCAGCCTTCTCCGGAGTAGCGGCAGATTGAGATGATAGCAGTGTCGGTATATGCCTGAGCCTTGCTTAAAAGCTCAGCCGGTACATCCGGCTCTATAGTCATGCCGGGTACAGCACCGGCTGCATACTGCTTTTTAATGTCGTTGCGGTAGTAATCACACAGCTCCTCAAATATGCTTATTTTCTCTTTTTGAAGCTTAAGTCCTTCGTAGAGATTGCGGATATATGCAACGGTTACATCACCGCTTCCGCCACCGCCCTTTACATAGTCGAAAGTACCCTTTCCAAACAGGGCTACCTTAGAACCCGCTGCAAGAGGGAGTACGTTGTTTTCGTTTTTGAGAAGTACCATGCCTTCCTTGGCAGCTTCCTTTGAAAGCTCTATGTGAGCCTTGCTTCCTGTAACTCTTTCACCATTTGCCCCAAGTGGAAGATTAGGAGTGAATTTGAATCGTGACCATTTGTTCATAGCAGATTACCTTTCTTATATTTTTATTATTTAATGAGCTTCCCATACATTAATATGTCGGGAGCTTGTTCTTTTCGTACAAGATGATTGTAAATTATAAAAGCGATATATACAATTGTGATACTGACATTATTTTAGGTCGATATTGACTTTTTGCGTGAGAGGAGTATATTTTGAAGGTAGAATTTCAAACTATGAATATTTTTTTTTCGGAACAATTGGATATGCTCAGGCTAATATAGCATGATTAAAGGGTCAAAAGGTATCATAGCATTAAATACGAAGTTTGATTTAGTAAGTCAGGGAGAAAATTATGCAGCAATACACACACGAAAACGTCAGATCAATACCACATCTTCCAATCTACTGCGACAGATACGAGGACTACAGGCAGTTTTCACCGAGGCACTGGCATGACCATATAGAGATAATCTATGTAGTTTCCGGCTCACTGCAGGTTGTCTGTGGTGAAAATGAATATACATTGAAAGAAAATGAATTTTTTGTCATAAATTCAAATAAGATACATGGCACGCAAAGCTATGAAAGAGTCAGGGTGCTTCTGGTGCAGATACCGTATGCATATCTGGACAGCTACATAGACGATTACGGACAAATAAGGTTTAGAGAGTGCTATGAGACCGAGAATGGCAGCAGAAAATATGAGCAGATGAAGTCTCTTCTTAAGTCGATAGCGCATATATACCGGAAAAAGGGCAAGGGCTATGAGCTTCGGCTTATGGCAAAAGTGAACGAATTCCTATATATTTTGTTTACAAATTATTCGTACAAAGAGATGAATGCGGGAAAAGAATCCAGACAGATAGCGCGCCTTAAGGATGTCCTTAGATATGTGGCGAAAAACTATCAGGAGCCAATAGCATTAAAGGAGGCGGCAGACATAGCTTCGCTCAATCAGGATTATTTCTGCCGTATGTTCAAAAAATGCATGGGAGTTACATTTCTTGAGTATGTCAATCAGGTAAGAATCAATCACATACATGAGGAGCTTCTGGCAACTGAGGATTCCATCACGGACATACTGGAGCACAATGGATTTACGAATTATAAGGTGTTCAGCCGGATGTTTAAGGCGCAGTTTGGCATGACACCGAGGGAATTGCGGAAATTACAGGAAAATTAAAATGCAATGAATTTGATGTTTTTGTGCTTTTTTTTGTATATTTTAAGGGTACTTAATCGTTATAGTAATGCTGTGGTTACGTGTTACACTGAAAGGTGTGGACAGTAACATGATGCGAGATAGCAAATAACTATAAATGAAAGGGGTACTTTATGAAAAAAAGAGTATTATCAGCCATGCCGTCACAGACGTTTGAAGAGGGAGCGTTGGATGAGGCGCAGCAGACAGGCAAACTAAGCTATGATGGCTACAAAAAGGTGTGGAGCGATGAGTTTAATGGTGATACCGGCTCAACAAAAGAAGCAGCTTCCTATACATCAGGAAGAGTTTCAACACAGAATAAGCAGACCTTCACATATGGACGATTTGAATGCCGTGCAAAGGTTCCAAAGGGACATGGATACCTTCCTGCATTTACATTATCTTAAATCTTGCTGTTGGTGGAAGCTGGGTTGGAAATCCAAACGATGAGACAAGCTTTGAGAATAATCCATATGTGATCGATTATGTCCGTGTATACCGGAAGGATAGCTACGATGAAGATGTTAAACGTCCCGGTAAAGGAAGTTACATTTATATTGTGAGATAAGTTTAGTTATGTCATGAATCTGATATTTTAAGAAATAATTTTGTATAATACACTGCTGCAAAAATGTATATTATATTACGAAAATGGATCACTGCTGAATATACGTTGGAGGCAGTTATAACCGTAGATCACATAATTAAGTAGAGAATGGAGTAATGAATATGAAATACGGATATTTTGATGAATCAAAAAAAGAATATGTTATTACAAGACCTGACACACCGGCACCATGGGTAAACTATCTTGGATCGCCGGAGTATGGAGCAATTGTTTCCAATAATGCAGGTGGATACAGCTTTGCAAAGTCAGGTGCAAACGGAAGACTTTTGAGATATGTGTTTAATCAGTTCGATGAGCCTGGCAGATATATTTATATCAGAGACAACGACAGCAAGGATTACTGGTCAGCTTCGTGGCAGCCTGTAGGAAAGGATTTGAATGAATACAAGAGTGAGTGTCATCATGGAACAGCATACACAAAGATGATGGCTGATTACAGCGGTATTCATTCAGAAGTAAGATACTACGTTCCGCTGAACAAGACATACGAAGTGTGGAATTTGAGCGTGACGAATAATTCTGATAAGGCAAGAAGCCTTAATATTACAGGCTACGCTGAGTTTACAAACAACAGCAACTATGAGCAGGATCAGGTGAATCTGCAGTATTCACAGTATATTACAAAGACAGTATTTGTGGAGAACAGAGTGCGTCAGATGATCCATGCCAATCTTGACCGCATCGAGGATGGCAAGGAAATTGACAACAAGGATGTGGTAAACAGATTTATCGGACTTGCAGGAGCACCTGTTGACAGCTGGTGCGGTGACAGGGGAGAATTTCTCGGAGAATATCACAGATATGGCAATCCTGTCGGAGTAGAGAGCGGAAAGCTTAACAACCACGGCAACTACAACGAGAATAGCTGTGGAGCAATCACAACAGTATTGGAGCTGGCACCGGGCGAGACAAAGACAATAGCATTCTTAGTTGGAATGATAGATAATGAGACAGCAGGAAAGATTGTTGCTTCTTACACGGATACAAAAGCTGTCTGCGACAAAGAACTTGAGGAGCTTATCGCATACTGGCATGGACAGTTATCACATTTCCAGATTAATACACCAAGTGATGAGTTCAACACAATGATCAATACATGGAACGCATATAACTGTTTCATGACATTTATTTGGTCAAGGGCTGCATCATTTACATACTGTGGACTCAGAAACGGATACGGATACCGTGATACAGTCCAGGATATTCAGGGTGTTATACACCTTGCACCAGAGATGGCTGTTGAAAAGATCAGATTCATGCTCTCAGCACAGGTTGATAACGGTGGAGGACTTCCGCTTGTCAAGTTTACACACAATCCGGGACATGAGGATACTCCTGACGACGCTTCCTATGTACAGGAGACAGGACATCCGGCTTACAGAGCTGATGATGCATTATGGCTTTTCCCAACTGTATACAAATATGTATCAGAGACAGGAAATGTAGCATTTATAGATGAGGTCATTCCATTCGCCAACAAGGATGAGGGAACGGTTTACGAGCATTTAAAGAGAGCAATTGATTTTTCGATGAACCACCTCGGAAAACATGGAATGCCTGCAGGACTTTACGCAGACTGGAATGACTGCCTGAGGCTTGGTGCAGATGGAGAGTCAACCTTCGTAGCACTTCAGTTCTACTATGCAATGACTATATTAAAAGAGTTTGCAGCCTATAAGAAAGATGATGAATATATCACATATCTTGATGAGAGCCAGGAAAAACTCGGAAAGGTCATTCAGGAGCTTTGCTGGAACGAGGACAGATTTATCCGTGGATTTACAGGGGATGGACAGGTTATCGGAAAGCGTGATGATCCTGAGGCAAATATGTGGCTCAACCCACAGAGCTGGGCTGTTATAAGTGGATTTGCAAGTGATGAGCAGGCTGATAAGGCTCTTGAAATGGTATATGAAAGACTCAATACCGAGTATGGCGCCATTCTTATGGATCCTCCATATCATGCACACGCATTCGACGGAGCACTCGCAGTGATATACAATGCGGGAACTAAAGAGAATGCAGGAATATTCTCACAGTCACAGGGCTGGATAATTCTTGCTGAGGCACTTAAAGGACATGGAGACAGAGCTTTTAAGTATTTTATTGAAAATGCTCCTGCCGCACAGAATGACAGAGCAGAGATAAGAAGACTTGAGCCGTACTGCTATGGACAGTTTACTGAAGGAAAAGCAAGTCCAAACTTTGGACGTTCACATGTACACTGGCTCACAGGAACTGCTTCAACAGTCATGGTTGGATGTGTAGAGGGAATACTTGGTATGCGTCCTGATTTCTATGGACTTCATATTGCTCCGTCTATTCCAAAAGCCTGGGATGGATTTGAGATAGAGAAGGATTTCAGGGGATGCCATCTTCATATAGTTGTAAAAAATCCTGATCATGTTGAGAGCGGATGCAAGAGCCTTCTTGTAAACGGACAGGCGGTTGAGGGAGACTATATTCCAAAAGAGCTTCTTAGCGAGCAGACAGAGATTGAGCTTACCATGTAAATCTTCCGTAGGTGGGATAATGACTGCTATAGGATTGTATATGGTGTGTGAAAATTTGATTTGTAATTGTATAGAGGATTGATTGAAAATATGAAAAATATAGATTTTATAGACAAATACGGAACCTTCAGGATCAAAAATCCCGAAAACTACAGTGGACTGTATCTGCCGCTTGCAGGGGAAAAAGGGCTTAAATCAAGCATTACACCAACTCTCGGCGGAGACAGTAAAACAAGCCAGAATACCTTTCTTCTGGAACCTGTTAGTATAGAAAATCTCCACAACAATAAAGGCACCAGAAATTTCTGGTGTCGGATTGTGGGGAAGGGCTTCTGGTCAGTATGCGGATCATCTGCACAGCAGGAGGCCGACAGATTTACAGGTAATCAGGATGAAAGTGAGCTTGAGGCAGGTTTAATGTGGCAGAAGCTGCACCGTGCTTCAAAGATATATGGGTTAGAGGCCGACACGACATCATTTGTCACACTTGATGGAAGCATGGAAGTAATGCTTGTGGAGATCACTAACAAGACAGATGAGGCTATGGAGATAGTCCCAATCGGGGCAATCCCAATCTATGGCAGAAGTGCTGACAATATCAGGGATCACAGACATGTGACATCACTTTTGCACAGAATAGAAACCACACAATACGGCATTGAGGTTACACCTGTCCTCTCATTTGATGAGCGTGGACACCGGAAAAATGATATAAGCTACTTCGTATATGGATCATCCGGAAACGGAGAAAGTCCTGAGAGTTTCTATCCTACCGTTGAGCAGTTTATAGGAGAGGGAGGCTCTTTCCTTATTCCTGAGGCAGTCAGAACTGAAAAAGCAGGTGCAAAGGCCGGAGAAAAATTTCAGGGAAAAGAAGCAGTCGGAGCAATAAAATTTGCAAACCGTATTATAAAACCGCTGGAGACGGTAAGCTATATCATGCTTGCGGGTCTTACGGAAAAAGAAAATGACGTAAATGCCATTACCGGACGGTACCGCAGTGTACTTGAAGTAAAAGAAGAACTAAACACCGTCAAGAAACACTGGATAGACAAGGTAAATATTGATTTTGAGACAGGAAATGCCGAGGAGGACAATTATCTTAAATGGATATGTTTTCAACCTATCTTACGAAGAATATACGGCTGTTCATTCCTTCCACATCATGATTATGGAAAAGGTGGAAGAGGCTGGAGAGATCTATGGCAGGACTGTCTTGCACTTTTACTGATGGAACCTTCGGATGTCCGCAGGATGATTGTAAACAATTATGGCGGTGTGAGAATTGATGGAACCAATGCGACCATTATAGGAAACGAGCCTGGCGAGTTTATTGCTGACAGAAATAACATCACACGTGTATGGATGGATCACGCATTCTGGCCATTTGTAACCACAAAGCTTTATATTGACCAGACCGGTGATACAGATGTACTGTTTGAGCATACGACGTACTTTAAGGATTACCAGTCCATGAGAGGCACAAGCCATGATGAAGCATGGAATACTACATATGGTAACAAACAAAGGACGGCAGGCGGTCAGATATATTTTGGAACGGTTTTAGAGCATATTCTGATTCAAAATCTGTGTGCTTTCTATGATGTTGGGGAGCACAACGAGATGAAGCTGCACGGTGCAGACTGGAACGATGCGCTCGATATGGCATGGGACAAAGGCGAAAGTGTTGCATTTACATGTGCATATGCCGGAAATCTGCTTGATATAGCAAAGTGTTTAAGAAATGTGGAAAAAATAAGTGGAATAAACAGGATTGAGGTGTTAGATGAGCTTAAGCTGCTGCTTGCTGATGACGAAATACTTTACAACTGCCATGACAAAAAGCAGGATCTTCTCATGAGCTATGCAAAGGCATGTGAGAACTGCACAAGCGGAGGCACTGCTCTTATCCCAATAGCTGCGATTTGCGAAAACCTGGAGCATAAGGCTGAGTGGATGATGAAAAACATCCGCGAAAACGAATGGATATCAGATGGCACGGATGGAGGCTGGTTCAACGGATATTATGACAATAACGGCAGACCGGTGGAAAGATGTGAGAGTGGAGATGTACGCATGATGCTTACAGGACAGGTATTTGCCATCATGAGTGGAACCGCAAAAAAAGAACAGATCAAGGCAATCTGTAATAGTGCAGACAAATATCTGTTTGATCAAAAAGCCGGTGGCTACAGACTAAACACTGATTTTAAGGAAGAAAAGTTTGATCTTGGAAGAATGTTTGGATTTGCATATGGTGAAAAAGAAAATGGTGCTGTATTCTCACATATGGCTGTAATGTATGCCAATGCGCTCTATAAACAGGGCTTTATAAAAGAGGGCTACAAGGTATTAAAGACGCTTCTTGATACTGCGATGGACTTTGACAGAAGCAGGATGTATCCGGGAGTACCGGAGTATTTTGATAATGATGGAAGAGGTCTGTATTCATACCTTACAGGTGCCGCAAGCTGGTATATGCTTACTATGATAACATCTGTATACGGAGTCCATGGAGAGCTTGGAGATTTTGTTATTGAGCCTGCACTCATGCCACAGCAGTATAACGAAAAAGGTGATGCAAAAGTTTCGTTAGAATTTGCAGGTCATGGATTTGATATTTTAGTTCACAATCCTGATAAGCTCGAACCTGGGGAGGCGCACGTCAAAAGAGCACTCTGTGATGATGTAAAAGTGGAAAATGTTACAGGAAACAGCGTGCGTATTCCAAAGCAAGCTATTGAAATGCTTTCTACAGACAAATGTCATACGGTTGAGATATACATAGAGTGATAGTTTATAAAATTAATAGCGTTTGATATTGTATCATTGTGTATCAGCTAAATAAAATTCCCACGCATATTTGCGTGGGAATTTTTTGTGCGTAGTACAAGGCTTTTGGCATCAGGCTACCACATGGATTTGTAGTACCTGTCACGATATTTCTTTGGTGTAAGCCCCGTAAAACCCTCGAATATCTGGATAAAGTGGCTCTGTGATGAAAATGACAGGTAGTTGGCTATATCTATAATCGGCTTATCTGAGTATTTGAGCAGGTGAGTCGCTTTTTCTATTTTCTTTTCCCTTATATAATCACTTATCGAAACACCGAGATTCTGCTTGAATACCCTTGAAAGATAGCTCTCGGAAAGCCCTGTGTATGCAGCCAGATCAGCTATTGTGATACGCTCTTTTATGTTGCTGTATATATAGTCAACACACTGGGTAACAGGCTTTGAGAGGATAGACGATTTCTTCTGCAGCACCATCTTACCTGTGAAATCCTTTGCCATCTCGTGATGCAGGTCAGCAACCTGGCGTACGGTGGAGCAGCTGTCCATCTTAAGTATATAGAAGTCACTCAGACGGTATGCCTGCTCAGGCTCGAGTCCTCCATCAATACAGTATCTTGTGATCATGGCGGTTGTGACAACAAAGTGATATTTGATATTCTGTAAAGTATTTCTGGACAATACACCTGTTCCGTCAAGGTGTATAAATGCATCTTCTTTGCAGTTTTTTATTACATATTCCATATCCCCGGTTTTGACTGCGTTATAAAAACTATATTCAATACTTGGAGCACGATGCAGTGATTCGCTCTCGCTGTCAACAAATTCTGCGTCATACCATTCTTTTGAAAGTGCCATAAAGGTTCTCCTTTGTAATAAAATATTAGATTTATGTCATCTTTCTATTATTATGACATGAATCTGATATTTTTACAATTTCAACCATATAGTATTGCCGATCATGAAACCTGCAATTGCAGTACAGGCAATTTTCACATTTGTAGGTTCATGGAACAACTACTTCACACCGGCCCTGATCATCCAGTCAAAGAACAAGATGACAGTACCAATTTTGATTGCCACACTTCGAGGAGCGGACTATATGAATTTCGATATGGGAAAAATATATATGATGATAACAGTAGCTATCGTGCCTATTATTGTTGTATATCTCCTCTTATCAAAATATATTATTGCCGGTGTCACACTTGGAGGCGTGAAGGAGTAAACAATTTAATTAGTTTTAGCATCAGAGCAGATGGCTTACATATATGTTATGTGGGTCATCTGTTTTTTAGTATATTGAAATATGAGGTACAGCATATTTTTTATTTAGGAAATATTGTGGCACCTATGCAGTATATCAGCAAAAGAATGCAGCAGAACTTGCAGAATATATCCAGTCAAATATCCTGCCGGATTATGATAATTTTGTCAAAGCAGGAGAACAGTACAATAACGATGCAGTGCATATAAATGATATTGTAGGTAATTTCAATAAGATGTCGTTTGAGCGCAGGCAGAGCATTATAATAATTAAAGGCTGTTGAATGGCAGAGCGGTGTATGATTGATGATTAAATCGACTTAGACATTAATCGTGACAGATACACAGAAAATATCTATAATTTACATATTCTTGTAGGGAAATTAATTTAGGTTTTACACAATTATATTATACTTAGTATGTATTATAATCTGAAAGCGCATGTGAAAGGAAGGATGGACTTATGAGAAAATATTTATTATCGATTTGTAAAAGCCTTTGGAACTGTAATTGTAGAAGGGGCTATTGTAGATATGATAACTGGGGAAGTATGTTTTTCTACACAAAAGGTTAGATATGCGCCGGTAATTAACGGTAAAAATATATTTACCGATGCATATATTACTAAAAGATATACTATTACTTATGACAAAATTACTGGTAGAATGTCATATAGTATAAATAATGCATCTTATAAATCTAATAGAGGAGATAGTCCGAGCATGATTGTATTGAATGCACAGGTAGCAGAGATGGGAAGTAGATAGTAATGATAGTTATAACACTTCAGCAGTTTTTTGTATTATTATGGATTTTTTGCATAACTAAAGTGATATTACATGGTTTTAGAATCAATATTATAGGAATATCCATAAATAGATATTTTTATGAGTATAACGTAGATGATAAAAATGCGATTAAAGAATATCATAGAGGAAGGGCTGTTAGATCCATTATTATTTTAATTCTTGATTCAATAACATTAGTAATATCATATAAGTATAGTATAGAGATGGCTACTGGATTTATGATAATATCAACTATAGCATCTATAATAATTAAATACATTAAAGATAAAGAATAGTGGTTGTGAGATTATAATACATAACGTAAGTGATTAAATAATAGAGCGTATGCTATATGATATAGTGTACGCTTTAATTATTGTGAGGAATCGTAAGAAATTAAATAATTCTAAAATGATAGATTATAGAATTGGCTCATGGTATAATATAACGAACGTAAAGATATGTGCGTCAAAAGAGATATCATATAGATAAGATTGGAGAAAATACATGAACCCAGCAAGCATAATGAAAATGATGAAAGCAAAAAATACATTTACAGCAAACCACCCAAAGTTTGTATCCTTTTTACAGTATGCATTCGGCAGCGGCATTCCGGCAGACTCTGTTATTGAAATCACAGTTACAAAGCCGGGTCAGGAGCCGGTTACGTCCAATATCAGGGTTTTACAGTCGGATCTCGAACTTTTGGACAGCTTGAAGGATATTAATTAGATATGTTATACCAGATTAAGGATGGGACAGTTTCGGTAGGTGGTCAGACGATTCTGTCCCATGTTGATTTTTATATAAAGGAAAAAGAAAAAATAGCTGTTGTCGGCAAAAACGGAGCAGGAAAGACCACATTGCTTCGGCTTCTTGCGGGGGAGCTGCAGCTTGACCGCGATGACCGTCGCGGTATGTCGTCAGGAGCACATGGCAAAGAGACTGCCTGCAAAAATAGTCTTGGAATCGTAACCTCGCGAAATATCACAATCGGAATGCTCCGTCAGGTTGATTCCTCCAATCAGGACAAGACAATCGAGGAAATACTTCTTGAGAGCTGTCCGGACAGGGATACATATTCCAAAGAGCGGTTTGACTACGAGATGGAGTACGACAGGCTGTTTACAGGCTTTGGCTTTGAAAAAGAAGAAAAAAGCCGTACACTCGGCAGTTTTTCTGGAGGTGAACAGACCAAGATTTCACTTATAAAGCTGCTGCTTGAAAAGCCGGATTTGCTGCTTCTTGATGAGCCGACGAATCATCTTGATATGAAAACTGTCGAGTGGCTGGAGGATTATCTGATAAACTATCCAAAGGCTGTTGTCATTGTGTCCCATGACAGGGCGTTTCTTGATGCAGTTGCGACTGGTGTTTATGAGCTTGAAAATGGCAGTCTGCACAGATATGCCGGCAACTACACTCAGTACAGGCAGCAGAAGCTTAAAAATCTGCAGATACAGCGCAAAGCCTACGAGCGCCAGCAGGCGGAGATTGCGCACAATAATGAGCTTATCGACAAATTCAAGCATAAGCCGAAAAAAGCTGCGTTTGCACGCTCTAGAAAGACCATGCTGGCACGCATGAAGCTGATAGAAAAGCCGGTTGAAGACGAAGCTCATATTTTTACAGGCAATATCGAGCCACAGTTTCCGGGCGGTAAATGGGTTTACGAGGCGAAGAAATTAAAAATTGGCTACGACGGCAGGGCACTGCTTGAGCTGTCGCTTCGTATAAGGCGTGGTCAGAAGATTGCCGTAATCGGTGACAACGGCATAGGAAAATCAACATTTCTAAAGACTGTGGCAGGGCTTATTCCACCAATAAAGGGCACAAGCCAGCTTGGCAGCAATCTGCTGGTGGGCTATTTTGACCAGCAGTCGGCACTTATCGACAGCGAAAAGACTGTGCGAGACCATTTTCACGAGCTTTTTCCGGCACTTGTGGAGAAGGAATTAAGAAAGACGCTTGGCATGTATCTGTTTGGAGGGGCAAATGCCTCAAAGCGTATCAGCTCGCTCTCAGGCGGTGAGAAGTCCAGGCTTGTGCTCGCAGAGCTTCTGACAGGCCGTCCGAACTTAATGATACTCGATGAGCCGACCAATCACATGGATATTCCGGCGAAGGAGACACTAGAATCGGCATTTAAGGCATATACCGGCACCATGCTCTTTGT
This sequence comes from Agathobacter rectalis ATCC 33656, assembly GCF_000020605.1. Classification (NCBI taxonomy): domain Bacteria; kingdom Bacillati; phylum Bacillota; class Clostridia; order Lachnospirales; family Lachnospiraceae; genus Agathobacter; species Agathobacter rectalis. Next base: position 2,687,335 of record NC_012781.1, on the reverse strand, counting down.
ATCGCATGACAGGTATTTCATAAAGCAGGTGGCCGATGCCATATTGGTCTTTGAAAATGACAAGGTGATGTACTATCCGTTTGGCTATGACCATTATATTTCAAGGCTTAAGGCATCAAAGGATGGCAATCTGCCGGCACTCATGCAGGCAAAGGATGCTGCGATGGTCGAGGCACTTGCGGCTGTCCCAAAGAGGGAGCGACATGAGACCAGACAGCTTTCAACAGAAGAGGCGTACTTAGAGTGGAAGCTTGCACTTGCAGCGGAGCCGGTGGCGAAGGCGGCTGAAGAAGCAGAAAAGGTTTATGAAGAGCTATGTGAAGCAGAAAGCGAGCTTAACGAAGAAAATGTCGATAAGCTGCGACTGCAATATGAAAAAGTTGCTGACTCATGGACAAATGAGTGTACAAAATGGTATGATATATACTTAGATGAGATGTATCCGGAGAGTGATTTTTAATTTGCAGACATAAGGGAATCAATGACAATTGCTGTATATCATAAATTATCCGGGGAGAAAGGATTATATATGTGGTTATCAAGATATTTTGTGTATTTTATTATATTTAGCTGTATGGGCTGGATATATGAGAGCATCTACTGTACCATCAGAGCAAAAAAATGGGAAAACAGAGGCTTTCTCTATGGTCCGCTTTGTCCTATTTACGGAGCCGGAGGTGTCGCGATCACTGCGATAGCAGATTTCATTTCGGCTCACACGGATGCGACATTTACATGGTGGCAGATATTTCTTGTGGCATTTTTGGGAAGCATTGTCTTAGAATATGGCACATCGTGGGCGCTTGAGAAGCTGTTTCACGCATACTGGTGGGATTACAGCAGCATGCCGCTTAATATAAACGGCAGGGTGTGTTTTCCATATTCTGTAGGCTTTGGGGTGGCAGGACTTATAGTGGTATATTTCATTGCACCATTTACGAAGTTCATCACAGGCTGGATGTCACCTATATGGTATGAGTTTTTCTCACTGCTTCTTATGGGCTTTTTAGCTGTAGACACTGCAATCACCGTGTCAGCGCTTACAGATTTCAGTAGGACAATAGTCAATCTGCAGAACAATTTCAACACCTATATGGATGAGGTTGTGGAAGAGGTTAAAGAGCGTAAGAAGGCGGCAGATGAAAGGTCGCAGGAGAGGTCACAGGAGCTTGCGGAGGCAGTCGAGGAGCGCAGAAAGAGAAAACGTATCAGAGCCAGTGCAGACCGCGTCATCGATTCAATGGGTGCTTTAAAGAAATCTGCGCTTAACCGAGCACAGGGCTTCAGAAATCCAAAGGTGGAGAACAGGTATCTCGAGACATTTACAGAGAGTCTGAAGGAACGCTTTAAAAGAGAACGTATAAAGAAAGTAAAGAAGGAAAAAGGCAGATAAATAACAAATAAAAATTTTTTAAAAAAATTTCAAAAAAAGCTTGCATTATCCGATTGACCATGGTATTATAATATACGGTTCGTTGGTCAAGCGGTTAAGACGCCGCCCTCTCACGGCGGAAACACGGGTTCGATTCCCGTACGGACTGCTAAAACAAAAAGCTCTCAGTACACAGTGCTGAGGGCTTTTTATTTTTGCAAGCAATTAATAACTATAAAACCACTTAGAACAAAAAGCTGATGCCTGCATGTAAGCATGACGCATCAGCTTTTTTATTCTTAAGGTGGCTCAAATCATTATGTCTAAAGTATAATAATACTTGCGCACTTCAAATCATTGCCCAGATTGTATACTCTGCCGGAATCGACACCGACAACAGTTGGTCGGAGAATGTAGTACTCACTGTTTTTTACAACTCTTGCCTTTTCACCATTGCTAAGCTGTACAATTGAATCAACAGGATATAGAATCATACTGCTCATGAAAGCACGCATGACACCTATATCAAGCTGGTTTGTCATGGACATAAGCATCTCAACTGCATCACGCTGTGATAAGGCATCCTTGTACGGACGCTTTGTGACAAGCGCATCATAGACATCTGCGACAGACAAAATCTTTGCAAACTGACAGATTTTTGGTGCATCAAAGCCGAGTGGATATCCGGTTCCGTCAATGCGTTCGTGGTGCTGCAGCACTCCCATCAGTATAGAGTTGTTTAAATCCTTTCGGTCTTTTAGCATATTGTAGCCGTACACGGAATGTTTTTTCATGATATTAAACTCATCATCCGTGAGCCTGCCAGGCTTGTTTAGAATTTCATTGGGGATCATTGTCTTGCCTATATCGTGCAGCAGGCCGGATACACCTATGTCGTGGATTTCGTTGTCAGGCAGCTTCATCTGCTTGGCAAGAATCATTGAAATAGTAGCCACATCCACACTGTGCTTGAAGGTGTACTCATCGCTTGTTTTGAGGGAACTGATATCGACAGCTATGGCATCGTTTTCATTGATGGCCTCCATGAGCGAGTCTGCAATCTGGTTTGTTGCCTGTGTTAGCTCCTCGGAGTTAGTGTTGTTGAAGATGTACTGGACACCGGTTGATACACGTTGCCTGACACTGTCGCTTAAGGTGACTTTGGAACGGTCGTCCGTACGCAGCTGTTTGACCATGGCGGCAGCCTTTGGAGACAGTATGGCATCCGGATCGTCAGGATCAGCATTTCCCTCGCGGATGTATACTGACATTATACCGAGCTTAAGCAGCGAAGAGATGATATAATCATCGATAGCTGAGCCCTGTACCACCAGGTTACGGCCGGTAGGATCCTTGATGACCTGATCAATAATCATGCCGGGTTTCAATTGTCGTGTTCTCATATATCTGCGTTTAATCATTTTTGCACCAAAACTAAATAAGTCTACTCTAAAAACAATTCAAAATACTACGAATATTATATAGTATATTTGTACTAAAAACAATCACAAATTGAGATTTTTTTAGTGTTTTTTTGTAATAAAACAACCCCGGCATTTGCCGGGGCTGATGATGGTATTGTATTTATCAAAATCAGAGGTTAGATGTGGTGACCGCCACCACTGTGACCGCCACCACTGTGACTGCCGCCACTATGACCTCCACCACCGCTGTGACCGCCACTTGAGCCTGAGCTTTGTGGACTGTAGTGTCTTGTCTGGTTCATAAAGCGTGCGCGTGCATTTTGAATCTCTACCTTTGTAAATGCTGCACCCATGAGCTCGTTGCTCTTAGCCTTGCGGCCCTTTGACAGGGATAATGCATATACAAAGCAAAAAATCATGCCGGCAGCGAGAGCGATAAAGATACTGGAAATGTATCTGAGAGGCTGTGATATATGTCCGCCTGCAAGGACTGTGTTGACCTGGTCTATTGTTTCCATACAGCAGGTGAAATAGTCGTAATCATGACTTGAGGTGGCATATATATAAGTGTTGTCACAGATGGAGTTACATTTTGAGTTTGGAATGGTTCTCTGCGCGCTTCCCTCACAAGCCAGATAAATCTCGTTTAAATCTCTGTCTATTACAAAAATGACACCGTTTGCACCGGTTCCGAAATAGCCTTCAAAGGTATTGACTGCATAGCTTTCAGTGCTTCCGTAAGGATGTGAGGTAGTGGTGACAACAGCTATGTTGCAGTATTCGGTTGCCTTTTTCATCTGTGAGATGAGCTTGCCTTTTACGGCATCGTCAATGAAATTGGCAGAGTCCTCAAGGATGTACTCGTAGCCGGTAGACTTGTTTGTGCCGCTTAGATTGTAATTTGTGGCTGTCTCAGTGGCATATACATTTGATGAGCTGCTCAAAACAAGGATTGTAACAAGCAAAAATAATGTAAACAAAGCTGAACACCTGCATTTTATACAATGCAAAAAAGGACTTTTATAATTATTTCTATGCACGGTCATCACCTCCCTTATGTGTGGCAAACTGTGGCAGCTTGCGCGTTGTAAGCACATTGAATGCGCGGATGACATTAATCAGTGTGATAAGCACTGAGGCGATGATGATAAAAGCTGCGCCATAGTACCATGCATCGAGCACCGGCTGGAACAAAAGAACAGCATCGCCAATAAGCATGGATACCATGCCAAAGATGAGTCCGGCAACTCCCTTGTGTCCGGGCATCCTGTCAAAGCTTGAGAAGGCTCTGATTGAAAAAATAAATGATATGATGGTCAAAATAACAAATAAAATCAGGCTGCCGTCTGCATTGCCAAAGCTGCCTCCGATACCTGCAATGATTGCAAACAGAGCAGGAACAAATTGAATGACAAATATAAAAAGTATAAAGTAAGCTATAAACGATGTGTTTGTCTTTTTCTTTATGGTTTTCGTGGCCTTTTTTGCAGCCTTAAGGCGTCTGCGGTTGTTGATTGCACCAAGTGCCTCCGGCTGTTCCTTTGCGATACGGCCCTTATCCTCGGTACCGGCTTCCTTTACAGCAATCATGGTCAGCTCCTGTGAGTAACAGATATTTGCGATAATCGCAAGCACACCGACTATGGTGAGAGTCATTCCGGGAGTTAGAACCGTCAGCAGACATAATAAAATGTATACCGGAATTGCCGCAATGAGTGAGCCGAGCAGGAATTTACCGACAGATATAGGCAGATCTGCAACAACCTTGCCGGTCTGGCCGTTTACTGTGGCATATGCCACACGATCCTTATTGCGGTATGACAAAAACCATACCGGAAACATCGAGTAATCGGTTTCTTTTACAGTAGTGCCAAGACTTAAAGGCGAAAGAGCAGCGGAGTCACTGTCGACTGACAAGCCGGTAAAGGCAGGCTCTTTACTTATTTCGCTTACTGTGTTTGTGCAGGCAGCATCCATTGCGTCACTTGCGTAAATAGTTGATGGTAAATCAGCTGTATCAGCGTAAAAACCACTTAAGAATGCCGGTGTAAAGCGCTTCATATTCTTCACATCATATGGCGCAAGTTTTTCGCTGATGCTGTCATCAAATGATGAAGATGCATCGTAGGACAGTCCCTTGTAGTAGGCGTCGAGATCTCCCTCGAGCCTGTAATGGTCTGTAATGATGTAATCTCCTGAACGGTGGGATCTTTTCGCCGGAAGTGAAATAGGAGCCTTCTGGGTTACATAATATGTCCAGTAAGGCATGTAGATACCTCTGAATCCGTCGATAAACTTAGGATCCTTAAGCTCCTTTGGCGCGAAAATAGCCTTTTTCATGAGGCTCATGTAGGCCTGCTTACAGTCATCCTTGCTCTTTGCAAATGGTATGATATAAGCCGGCTTGTGCTCCTTTTGCATGCGGCTGTAGAGCACAGTTGATGCACCGCAGAAGCTGCAGAAGCCTGCTGCGGTATCGTCTGTGCTCAGGATTTCTCCTCCGCACTGAGGGCATGTGAAAATGGTTGCGTCGAAGTCCTTCTGGACCTCGGCGTCAGAGGTTTTGTCCTCGTACGCGTAAGGGTCGAAAAGTGAATGACAGTATTCACAGGCTAACTGGCCTGATTTGATGTCAAACTTCACATTTCCACCGCAATTTTTACATGCGAACATTTTGTTTCTCCTTTCTATTCCCTTTTACTTTTTTATCTGCTTGAATAAATAATTCCTTCCAGATTGACGGATGGAAGAGGATGAGCAGTGGAAACAGCTCGAGTCTTCCGGCAAGCATGTCAAACATCAGTATATATTTGGAGAAATTATTAAAAAAGCCGAAATTGCATGTCGGACCGACCAGAGAAAGACCCGGTCCGATATTGTTAAATGTAGCTGCGACAGCCGTGAAATTGGTAGTGAAATCATAGTTTTCAACGGAAACAAGCAGCATTGAAACAACAAAAATGACGGCATACGTCATGAAATAAACATTTATTGACCTGATAACATCATGGTCTACAGGCTTGTGCTCAAATGTGAGCTTTTTCACACTCTTTGGGTGAATGTAGCCATTTAACTCCTTAAGTATTGTCTTTACAGCGATGACAATACGAGATACCTTGATACCGCCGCCGGTGCTTCCGGCACATGCACCAATGAACATCAAAAGCACAAGCAGTGTCTTTGAAAGCTCAGGCCATCTGTCGAAATCGGTGCTGGAAAATCCGGTTGTCGTGATGATTGAGCCAACCTGAAACGCTGCCTTTGTGACTGCGTCAAACACACCGGTACACATATGCGCGATATTCACGCTTATGACTACAACGGAGGCTATTATGATGCCGAAATAGTATCTGACCTCTTCCACCTTAAGTGCGTCACGGATGTGACCGAAGAAAAGCAGGTAGTAAGCGTTGAAATTGACACCGAAAAGTATCATAAATATGGTAACAACCCACTGCAGATAAACATTGTAGCCGCAAAAGCTGTCGTTTTTGATACCAAAGCCTCCTGTTCCGGCTGTGCCAAGAGAGGTACAGATGGCATCGTACAGAGGCATTTTCCCGAAAAGCAGGAAAATAATCTCCATAGTCGTAAGACCAAAGTATATTATGTATAAAAGCCTGGCGGTATGCTTCATCTTTGGAACGAGCTTTCCAACTGAAGGCCCGGGGCTTTCTGCGCGCATCAGGTTGATATTGCTGCCGCCTGAAAGCGGGATGATTGCCAGAAGAAAAACAAGCACACCCATACCGCCAATCCAGTGAGTAAAGCAGCGCCAGAAATTCATGCAATATGAGAGTGATTCTACCTCAGGCAGGATGCTCGCTCCTGTCGTGGTGAAGCCGGAGATGGTCTCAAAAAGAGCATCTGTGAAGCTTGGAATCTCTCCTGATATGTAAAACGGCAGACAGCCGAATATACTCAGTACGACCCAGCCCAGTGCGGTTGTTGCACAGCCCTCCTTCAGGTAAAAGGTAAAATCCCTCGGTTTTTTAGCCGAAAAAATAAAACCGATAGCTATGCTTATGAGTGCAACAATCAAAAAGTAGATGCCGCTTTTTTCATAATAAATACCGGCAACAATACATGGCAGAAGCAGCAAAAAGCCTTCAAGCTTTAAAATATATCCCAAAAGATATCGAATTACTGAAGTGTTCATATCATTCCCCCACTATTCCATAATATCCTGAAGATTCGTAAAGCCGGTATTGGTTGTTATAATCATGACAGTATCATTTTTTTGTATGCAGTCATTACCTGTAGGAATAATAATTTTGCCGTTTCGGTTGATGAAGCAGATGAGCAGATGCTTTTTGAGCTTTAGGTCTCGAAGCGGTATGTCTGTCACATTTGAGTTTTCTGATACAAAGAACTCAATTGCTTCAACTCTTGAGTCGTACATGTGGTAGAGAGTCTCTATATTGCAGTTCATAGAGTTTTTCTTTGCACGGACATAGGCAATTATGGCTTCTGAGGTGATGTATTTTGGTGAGATTACACTGCCAAGGTCTAGGCTGTTTATGACATTGGTAAAAGTTATACGATTAAGCTTTGTTATGACCTTTGCATTGGAAACCTGCTTCGCATAGAGCGTAAGCATGATGTTTTCCTCGTCTATACCGGTAAGAGGTACAAATGACTGGCAGGTCTCTATGCCCTCTTCCTTTAAGAGTGCCTGTTCTGTTCCGTCACCGTTTATGATGACAGCATCCGGAAGCAGTATGGAAAGTTCTTCACAGCGCTCGAAGCTATTTTCGATTATTTTGACCTTTATGCCACGTGATATGAGCTGCTTTGCCAGGTAATATGCGGCTTTGCCGCCTCCGATAATCAGTGTATTTTTTACGCTGTGTGTATTGACTCCGATGTGGCTGAAAAATTCCTTTGTATGTCTGCGTTCGCCGACAAATGACAGTTTGTCTCCCTTGCGGAGCACAAAATCACCTGATGGGATAGTGACCTCATCATCTCTCTCGACTGCACCGATAAGTATGTTGGCATGGTGTCTGGTGCCCAGATCCATGAGCTTTGTTCCGTCGAGGATGCTGCCCTCGGGAATCTCATACTTGATGAGCTGTGCCTGACCGTGAGCAAAGTTTGTCACCTCAAGGCTGGACGGCAGATGAAGAATATGAGCCATCTCAATAGCTGCCTCAAGCTCAGGATTGATAATGAGTGCAAGACCAAGCTTGTCGCGCAGATATTTGGCCTCCTGGCTGTATTCAGGCGTTCTGACTCTGGCTATAGCAGCACAGTTGCCGACCTGTGTGGCAATGGTACAGCATAGCAGATTCAGCTCATCAGAGCCTGTGACTGCGATGATTAAGTCGGCATCATCAATACCCGCTTCCTGCAGTATCTTGTAGCTGGCACCGTTTCCTGCAATACCCATTACATCATAGATATTGGATACCTGGGAAATCCTCTCCCTGTTTTTGTCGATAATTGTTATGTCGTGCCCCTCCTTGCCAAGCTGCTCAACGAGAGTACGGCCTACCTTGCCGCATCCGACGATGATAATTCTCAGTCCCTGGGAGGGAACCACTCCTTTTTTGAACATTATTTCCTCCGTATATAAAAATATAATGATATGAGGGTCAAAAGGTATTTTGCCCCTCATTTATGATTGTGTGGTGGATAGAATTATTATGACTATCATATATCAATGGATTATAACATAACGCATATATATTTCATAGAGAAAAAAGTCCCAAAAAATATGAGATTGTAATAAAGTACAAAAAGTGATAAAATTGATTTAATTGTAGTATTTGAATAGCTGTTTGAACAGCAATAAGAGATAGATTTTTGGAGCTTTAAGTAATGACGGGATTTTTAAAGGCAAACTACCATACGCACACCTATAGGTGCCAGCATGCATATGGCAGCGAGCGCGAATATATAGAGGCGGCTATCAGAATGGGTATCGCAGAGCTTGGTTTTTCAGACCATGTGCCGTGCCCCTTTAAGGATGGCTATGTGTCGGGCATCCGGATGACGATGGAGCAGGCACCGGAGTATGTGTATGCCATCAGGGAGCTTGGGAAGGAGTATGCATCCGACATAAAGCTCTATGTCGGCTTTGAGGCGGAGTACATACCGGAGTTTTTCAAGGAGCAGAAGGCTATGTTTGACAGGCTTGGCTGTGATTACATGATAATGGGCCAGCATTTTATGAAATCAGAGCAGACAGGCCCGTATACAGGCACACCGACAGATGATGAGAGCCGTATACGCGAGTATGTGGATACTGTTATAGAGGGAATGAAAACAGGCATGTACAGCTATTTAGCACATCCTGATTTAATAAATTATCAGGGACTTGATTCCGTCTACGAATGGGAGATGACGAGGATGTGCAAGGCACTTAAGGAGCTTGACATACCGCTTGAGATAAACATGCTTGGTATCAGTGCAGGAAAGCACTATCCGACAGAGCGCTTCTGGTGTATACCGCATGACATCGGCAACAAAGTGATACTTGGGCTTGATGCACATACAGTGGACAATATATGTGATGTGGAAAGCTATGAAAAGGCACTTGATATAGTCAGAAAATATGACCTGAATCTTATTGACCGGATTGAGATATAGTTACTTACAAAATATCAAATACCAAAAGTGAGGAATGCTATGATTATTACAGAAGAAAAATATAATGAGGAATTAACAAGATATGTTTTGCCTTTTATCAGGCTTAATTTTGAAGATGGCTATATGAAGAGTGCAGATGGCACACGCATACATTACGGCTATGTGACGACACCTGTAGCAAAGGCTGCCATAGTCATATCACATGGATTTACAGAGTGTATGCCTAAATATTATGAGATGATTTACTATTTCGCAAAGGCCGGATACTCAGTATATATGGTGGAGCATCGAGGACACGGCTTTTCGGACAGAAGTGTATCCGATATAAGCATGGTCACTGTAAACAGCTTTGACGATTATGTGAGTGACCTTGATATGTTTATCCGCGAGATTGTGATGAAGCGTGAGGGGCGCAGACCGCTTTACTTGTACGGTCACTCTATGGGAGGCGCGATAGCTGCCCTGTATCTTGAGAAGCATCCTGAGGTATTTACAAAGGCAGTACTTTCAAGCCCTATGATAGAGATGCTTTATGGCAATTTTTCACATTTTGCCGTGGAGGCGATACTGTTTGTCGCAAGTGTGCTTAACTGGAACGATAAATATCTGCCGAGCCAGACACCGTATACGGATGAGTATGATTTTGAATCGAGCTGTTGTCTGTCAAAGGCGCGCTATGACTACATATACAAGTGCAAGGTGGAGGAGGAACGCTATCGTACAAATGGCGCCACCTACAGATGGTGCAGGGCCGGGCGCAAGGCATCCAAATATATAAAGAAGCATGCACAGGAAATTAAAATACCGGTGCTGTTATGCCAGGCGGGAAAGGATTATCTGGTTTCAAATGCCGCTGAGGATGAATTTATTGCGAAACTGCCTCAGGGCATTAAGAAGGTCTATCCTGATTCAAAGCACGAGATATTTAATGCGGATGATGATACCTTGGAGAAGTTTTACTCAGATATCCTTGATTTTTGGGCTTGAACATGAAAATGAAATTCGTCAAGTGAAAAATGTGACATAAAAAATCATTTGTTTTGTTAGAAATGACATATGGATTTAAAATACAATATATAGTATAATCACAACTGTTGCGGACAAGATGTTAGTATTTAAGCCGATGGTAAGAGTACGTAAAGCATAGCCCGTACAGAGAAAAATAATAAAATATATCAATATTGTAACAGGTAAATATACTATCAAACAAATGTGAGGAGAAAGAGAATGTCAGACGAAGTTTTAGACGATGTAATGATTAAGGGTTCATGTAAGGGAAAAGCAGATGCTATTGTAAATTGCCAGTGCAATATCGAGAGTGCACCGGTCAGATGCGAGCAGGCAGAAAGATGTATGTTCTATTCTTATTATAAGTGCAGCAAGCAGTGGAAGAGGCTTGCATAGTTAAAATTAAAGATTAAAAGCTCCGGGCTGACAATGAAGTCGGCATGGAGCTTTTTTGCGTATATAAAGAAAAAAATATTTTACACGCGGAAAACTTATGATAATATATAAAAAAGGTAACTATTCAGAACCATTGAGAACAAAAAAAGCTGATGCGTCATGCTCGCATGTAAGCGGCAGATTTTCTTGTTCTCAAGGTGGCTCTGGATGGATACGTAAAACAAGATATAGGAGAGACGCGCATGAAGAGAGTTTTGGTACTGAGTGATTCACATGGTAATGTGGGAAATATGATTCGGGCAGTCAAAAGAGAGGAGCCTGATATGATACTTCATCTGGGAGACTGCGTTGTGGATGCGGATGCCCTTAGGAGAGAGTTTCCTCATATAACCATGGTCAATGTGCCGGGAAACTGTGATTTTTCACGGGGAGATACAGAGAGACTTATTGATATCGACGGCTATAAGGTACTCATGTGCCATGGACATACATATGGAGTAAAGATGTCATATATGCATCTGGAGCTTCATGCGAAGGAAGTCGGGGCAGACCTGGCGCTCTTTGGACATACACACAAGCTGTTTTATGATAAGCACAATGGTCTTGCGATGATGAATCCGGGAAGCATCGGTGCACCGCTGTGGGGCTGCATGCCATCATACGGTATCATCACATTTGACAAAGAACACGATGTTATGAAGCTTGATGTTGATTATATTGAGTATTGACGAATGATTTATCAAAGCGGTATAATATTGGCTAATACAGTTATTTATATAGGAAGCAGAGGAAAAACAGACAAATGGTAAAGGTAGTAAAGTTTGGCGGCAGCTCGCTCGCCAGTGCAGAGCAGTTCACAAAGGTTGGCGACATCATAAGAAGCGATGAGTCAAGAAAATATGTTGTGCCGAGTGCACCGGGAAAGAGAAATTCCAAAGACACAAAGGTAACAGATATGCTTTATGCATGCTATGATCTGGCTGAGAATGATCAGGATTTCAAGGTTATGCTCAGAAAAATCAAGGACAGATATGATTCAATCATAAATGGCCTTCATTTAAAGCTGGCACTTGATGAGGAGTTCAAGATTATCGCTGAGAATTTCAAGGCAAAGGCAGGTGCAGATTATGCAGCCTCTCGTGGTGAGTACTTAAACGGAATCATCATGGCAAACTATCTCGGATATGAGTTTATAGATTCGGCAACAGTCATCTTTTTTGATGAGAATGGCAATTTTGACGCGGAAAAGACAGACAAGGTGCTCTCAAAGAAGCTTGAGCAGACAGAAAAGGCTGTTATTCCGGGCTTTTACGGAGCAGGACCTGATGGAAAGGTAGTCACCTTCTCAAGAGGTGGTTCGGATATCACTGGTTCCATCGTGTCAAAGGCATGTCATGCCAGCATGTACGAGAACTGGACAGATGTTTCAGGCTGTCTCGTAGCTGATCCTAGAATTATCGACAATCCACAGCCAATCAAGGTTGTTACTTATAGAGAGCTCAGAGAGCTTTCATATATGGGAGCATCAGTGCTCCACGAGGATGCTGTTTTCCCTGTAAGAAAGGCAGGCATCCCAATCAATATCAGAAATACAAACGACCCGGAAGCACCTGGTACTCTCATCGTTGAGAGCACATGCCAAAAGCCTGATTATACCATCACAGGTATCGCCGGAAAGAAGGGCTTTGTTGCGGTAAATATCGACAAGGACAAGATGAACTCAGAGGTGGGCTTCTGTAGAAAGGCTCTCCAGGCGTTTGAGGAGAACGGTATCTCTATAGAGCATATGCCATCAGGTATCGATACTATGACAGTATTCGTACATCAGGCAGAGTTTGAGGGCAAGGAGCAGCAGGTTATCAGCTCAATCAGAAGACTTGCTCATCCTGATATCATTGACCTCGAGTCAGACCTCGCGCTTATCGCTGTTGTTGGACGTGGCATGAAGTCAAACCGTGGTACAGCCGGCAGGATTTTCTCTGCACTTGCACATGCCAATATCAATGTGCGCATGATTGATCAGGGTTCATCAGAGCTCAATATCATCATCGGTGTAAGCAATGATGACTTTGACAAGGCAATAAAAGCCATCTACGATATTTTTGTTGTCACACAGCTGTAATAAGCTACAGAGAGATTATCCGTTGCAACCGGAATTGAATAGGATAATTTGAAAATTAAATGTAGAATTTATAAAATATACAGGGCTTGGCGGAATATATGCCAGGCTCTGTATTTTTTTGAATAGGTAAAGCTTTGAAAAAGCTTTATGAGGAAGCTTTAAGCGAGAAAACAAAATACCCTCACATAAGCTGGAAATGCGCATATATTATAGCGAAAGGAAGAAGTTATTATGCAAAAAGACACTATAATATATGTTACGGATCAGAGGCAAAAGTACCTCGCTGATATGCTGGGAGGAGAACAGACAGATTGCAGAAATAGCGGCGGGATTGATTATGAGCGTGTTGGGAATATTGTGTTTCCTACACCGTTTTCAAAGCTTAAGCTTATAAATAGTGATATAGAAAAATTAAAACATAATATAATAATTAACAATATTGCAGTGTGGGGCGGAATGATGCCGGAGTGCTTTCCCGGCATTGACAGGGGCTGTGACTTTATGAGAGATGAAACTGTCATAGAGCAGAATGCCATTGTTACGGCCGAGGCCACTGCGTCCATAGCAATACAAAAAAGCATACATGGTATATACGGCTCAAAGGTACTTGTGAGCGGGTTTGGAAAATGCGGAAAGGCAATTGCCCGCGTTTTTTCTGCTATGGGAGCCCATGTCATGGTGATGGCAAGGAGAAAACAGGCAAGGCATGAGGCCACTGAACTGGGATATGAAACGGTGGATTTTAATGATCCTGCCAAGGCCTGTTTTGAAACACTGTTTCTCATAAACACAGTACCGGATAGGGTTATAGATGAAAGTTTAATCATGATTTTGCAAAAAGATGCGATAATTATAGACATTGCATCTAAGCCCGGCGGCTGTGATTTTGAGGCCTGTAAGAGGTATCAGATAAACTGTACGCATGCGCTCGGTCTTCCGGGCATATACTGTCCGAAAACCGGTGCAAAAATACTTTATGACTGTATGAAAAGAAAAGGTATGACGGAGGGCTTATGGTTATTTCGGATTGCACCGTAGGAATGGGAATTACAGGCTCCTTCTGTAGTTTTGAAAAGACTAAGGATGTTGCAAAGCGGCTTGTGGATAGCTTCACACATGTGACACCTGTATATTCCTATAATGCACAGATGATGAACACGCGCTTTGGAAAGGCGGGAGACTTTATGCATACTATCTCCGAAATCACAGGGGATGAGGGCATCAGGACGCTGCAGGAGGCAGAGCGTGTCGGTCCGGGAAAGCTGTTTGACGTGATGGTGATTTACCCATGCACCGGCAACACAGCGGCAAAGCTTGCAAACGGCATAGTGGACACACCGGTCCTTCTCGCGGCAAAGGCTCATCTGAGAAACGGCAGACCGCTTGTTATCGGGATTTCCACAAATGATGCGCTCGGCATCAACTTTAAGAATATCGGAAAGCTGATGAATATGAAAAATATTTATTTTGTGCCGTTTGGGCAGGATGACTGTGTGAAGAAACCGAATTCACTCGTGTGTGATGGAAAACAGGTTGTCGACACAATAAATGAAGTGATGGCAGGACGACAGATCCAGCCGGTAATCCTCTAGAGAGGGAATATTACTTTATTGAGATTATAGTACGGGACGATTCACGCGGGCACCGCGGCGGGCTGCATACACTCTGGTGTCCGCTACGCTGCGCAGCCAAGATACTGTGCAAATTATGCTTTGTAGGTTTTCATAGGATGACGAAAACGTCGAAACTCGCCATCCATGGCTCGATTTCTCCTTGCCTCGGCGTCCATGCCTCGGCATTTCTGTGTAGCATGTGCATAATTCGACAGTATCTAAGCAGCTTCGCTATTCGCGGACTCCGGAGTGTATGCAGCCCACCGCGGTGCTCGCGCGAATCGTCCCTTACGTTATGGCGTAAATAGTAAATAAATAAGATTTATGAATCTGAATCGTTGCCGGTCACACTGTTAGTTGTGAACAGTAACTTCTGAATTGAAAAACTGAGTTGGAAAATGTAAAAAAATAGAGGAAAGATGTAAAAATATATGTTATAATCATGTATACAAAAAATTGAAAACACAGGAGGATAAAATATGTCATATATTTACAAAACAAAAGGAACCTGTTCAACACAGATTGAGCTTGACCTCGATGGCGATGTAGTACATAACGTAAAGTTTACAGGAGGCTGCAACGGAAATCTTAAGGCTATCCCAAAGCTCGTTGAAGGACTCACAGTAGCCCAGGTAGAGGAAAAAATCGGTGGAATTAAATGTGGATTTAAGAATACATCCTGCGGTGACCAGCTTGCAAAAGCATGCCGCGAAGCATATGAAGCCCAGAAATAATAAAATAGGAAATTCCATATGTAAACCTTATATAGTGATATATGTATTTAAAAGCTATATAACATTAAAAACATAATAAATACATGCAAACATGTAGCGCCAAAAGCTCTCCCATAGGGAGAGCTTTTGAATTAAAAAAATAATTCTGTCATGCTTCGCGCACAACAAAGTGGATCCGGGAAGTACACAGTGTGTTCAGAATAAAAAATATGAACTGCCACGGCGTTCCATAAACTCAAATAGCATGAAGCACTATCACTAAAACACAGCCTGTCCAGGCAAAAAGCCGTGGCTGACTTCATATTTTTTATGAGGAATATAATGTGTGCTCCCCCGGACCGCACAGCCTTCCCGCGCGAAGCCCCCATTAAAGCTCAACACTCCCGCAAATATTTTTATAAAATGTTTACAAAACATTCATCCCTTTAGGTTGTGCAATCATCCTCAAAGTGTTACAATAACACTATTGTGAGCCTGTACAAGGGCAATTTGAAGTTATAGGAGAAAAATATGAGCGCATTTTCAAAAATCTTTGGTTCTCACAGCGAGAGAGAGCTTAAGAGAATTTACCCGATTGCTGACAAGGTTGAGTCATATAAGGAAGCAATGGGAAAGCTTTCCGATGAAGAATTAAAGGATAAGACAAGGGAGTTTAAAAAGCGTCTGGAGGACGGAGCAACACTTGATGATATTCTTCCGGAGGCATTTGCTACAGTAAGAGAGGCTGCTAAGCGTGTGCTTGGCATGGAACATTATAGAGTACAGATAATCGGTGGTATTATTTTGCATCAGGGACGTATTGCAGAGATGCGAACCGGTGAAGGTAAGACACTTGTTTCTACACTTCCTGCATACCTTAATGCACTTGAGGGCAAGGGTGTGTGTATTGTCACAGTCAATGATTACCTTGCAAAGCGTGATGCTGAGTGGATGGGACAGGTTCATGAGTTCTTAGGGCTTAAGGTCGGCGTGGTACTTGGCGGCATGGACAATGACGAGCGCAGGGAGGCTTACGGCTGTGATATTACATATATCACAAACAATGAGCTTGGATTTGATTACCTGCGTGACAATATGGTTATCTACAAGGAACAGCTTGTTCAGAGAGGTCTCCACTATGCTATCATCGATGAGGTCGATTCAGTGCTTATCGATGAGGCACGTACACCTCTTATCATTTCAGGACAGAGTGGCAAGTCGACAAGACTTTACGAGGCATGCGATATCCTGGCTACACAGATGAAGCGTGGTGAGGATGTTCCTGAGTATTCAAAGATGGATGCCATCATGGGCATTGTCCAGGACGAGACAGGTGATTTCATCGTAAATGAGAAGGACAAGGTCGTAAACCTTACACAGGATGGTGTGAAAAAGGTAGAACAGTTCTTCCATATCGAGAACCTTGCAGATCCGGAGAATCTTGAAATCCAGCACAATATCATACTTGCGCTTCGTGCGCACAACCTCATGTTCAAAGATCAGGACTATGTGGTAAAGGATGATGAGGTGCTTATCGTAGATGAGTTTACCGGACGTATCATGCCTGGACGCCGTTATTCGGACGGACTGCATCAGGCTATCGAGGCAAAGGAGCATGTAAAGGTTAAGAGAGAGAGCAAGACCCTTGCCACAATCACATTCCAGAACTTCTTCAACAAGTTTGACAAGAAGGCCGGTATGACAGGTACAGCTCTCACAGAGGAAAAAGAGTTCCGTGATATCTATGGCATGGATGTTGTCGAGATACCTACAAATAAGCCGGTAGCGCGTATTGATTTACAGGATGCTGTATACGCTACCAAAAAGGAAAAGTTCAAGGCAGTTGTGGATGCGGTTAAAGAGGCACATGAAAAGGGACAGCCTGTTCTTGTAGGTACAATTACCATCGAGACATCAGAGCTTTTGAGCGGCATGCTCAAGAGAGAGGGAATCCCTCACACAGTATTAAATGCCAAGTTCCATGAGAAAGAGGCAGAGATTGTTGCACTTGCAGGACAGCACGGTGCAGTTACAATAGCAACCAACATGGCAGGCCGTGGTACCGATATTAAGCTTGACGATGAGGCAAAGGCTGCCGGAGGTCTTAAGATTATCGGTACAGAACGCCATGAGTCAAGACGTATAGACAATCAGCTCCGTGGACGTGCAGGACGTCAGGGAGATCCGGGTGAGTCACAGTTCTTCATCTCACTCGAGGATGACCTCATGAGACTTTTCGGTTCGGAGCGTCTGATGGGCGTTTTCAATGCTCTCGGAGTACCGGAGGGCGAGCAGATCCAGCATAAGATGCTCACATCTGCTATCGAGAAGGCTCAGGAGAAAATCGAGGCCAACAACTTTGGTATTCGTAAAAATCTTCTCGAGTATGACCAGGTGGACAATGACCAGAGAGAGATTATCTACAGCGAGCGTATGAAGGTGCTTAACGGTGACAACATGCGTGATGCTATCCTTAAGATGGTTCAGGAGCAGGTTGAGAAGTCTGTCGACAGATGTATTTCCGAGGAAATTGACAGAGCTGACTGGGATCTTGTAGAGCTCAACGAGCTTGTGCTTCCGGTCATTCCTCTTGATCCGATTACAAAAGAGGATATTGAGTCAATCAAGAATGCAAAGCAGCTTAAGCAGTACTTAAAGGAAAAGGCCGTCATGCTTTATGAGCAGAAGGAGACAGAATTCCCTGAGCCTGAGCAGTTCAGAGAGATTGAGCGTGTCGTGCTTCTTCGTGTAATCGACAGAAAGTGGATGGATCACATCGATGATATGGCACAGCTTCGTCAGGGAATCGGCTTACAGGCTTATGGACAGAAAGATCCAATCGTAGAGTACAAGATGGCAGGCTTTGATATGTTTGACGACATGATTTCAGCTATCCAGGAGGATACTGTCAGACTGCTGTATCATGTACAGGTTGAGCAGAAGGTTGAGCGAGAGCAGGTTGCAAAGATTTCGGGCACAAACAAGGATGAGTCAGCACAGAATGCACCAAAGCGCCGTGCAGCAGCCAAGGTATATCCGAATGACCCATGTCCATGCGGCAGTGGCAAGAAATATAAGCAGTGCTGTGGACGTGTGAAGTAAATTTTAAATGGCTGTAATCGTTGCTGGTCACACTGTTAGGTGTGAACAGTAACATAAAATAAATAAACAAGAACGAATGTTCTGAAAATTGTGGACAGAGTCGATTTTTTGTAGTAAAATAAAGCACGTAAGTGCATACTATAAATGATTGACTTTGTCTTTTTATAATTTTACAAAAGCAGTATTTAAGATTTTTTGGAGGAAGCGTGCGTTATGGAATTTAAACTGCATTCAAAATACAAGCCGACCGGCGACCAGCCACAGGCGATAGAGCAGCTTGTGAAGGGCTTTAAGGAGGGCAACCAGTTTGAAACCTTACTTGGAGTTACAGGCTCCGGCAAGACCTTTACCATGGCCAATGTCATTGCAGCACTCAATAAGCCTACACTTATCATATCGCACAATAAGACACTGGCGGGGCAGCTCTATGGTGAGATGAAGGAGTTTTTCCCTGAGAATGCAGTAGAGTATTTTGTTTCCTACTACGACTATTACCAGCCTGAGGCATATGTGCCGCAGTCTGATACGTACATAGCCAAGGATTCCTCTGTAAATGATGAGATAGATAAGCTCAGGCTTTCAGCCACGGCAGCACTCACAGAGCGAAAGGATGTCATTGTCGTGGCATCGGTTTCCTGCATATACGGACTTGGAAGTCCTGATGAGTGGACAGGCATGAGTATTTCGCTGCGCCCGGGGCAAGAGAGGGACAGGGATGATCTCGCGAGGGCTCTCATAGATTTACAGTACACCAGGAATGATATGGATTTTCACCGAGGCACCTTCAGAGTGCATGGTGATGTGCTTGATATATTTCCGGCAAATGCCGATGATACAGCAATCAGGGTTGAGTTTTTCGGTGATGAGATAGATCGGATAGTAGAGGTTGATGTGCTGACCGGCGAGGTAAAGTGCTCGCTTGAGCACACGATGATTTTCCCTGCATCCCACTATGTAGTTTCGCAGGAGAAGATAAATGAGGCCTGCCTCAATATAGAGAAAGAGCTTGATGAGCGTGTGAAGTATTTTAAAGGCGAGGACAAGCTCATAGAGGCTCAGCGAATAGCAGAGAGGACTAATTTTGACATAGAGATGATGAGGGAGACAGGCTTCTGCTCAGGAATTGAGAACTATACGAGGCATCTGAACTTTGCAAAGCCGGGGGAGCCTCCTATGACACTCATAGATTTCTTCCCGGATGATTTTCTCATAATCGTGGATGAGTCACATATCACGATTCCACAGATAGGCGGTATGTATGCGGGTGACCGCTCTAGAAAGACCACTCTTGTTGATTATGGCTTCAGACTGCCCTCGGCCCTTGACAACAGACCTCTCAATTTTGAGGAGTTCGAGGGTAAAATAGACCAGATGCTCTTTGTCTCAGCCACTCCTAATAAGTATGAGAATGAGCATGAGCTGCTTCGTGCGGAGCAGATTATCAGACCGACGGGACTTTTGGATCCTGAGATATCAGTGCGCCCTGTTGAGGGACAGATTGATGACCTTGTGTCAGAGGTCAATAAGGAGACTGCAAACCATCACAAGGTGCTTATCACCACACTCACAAAGCGTATGGCTGAGGATCTCACGAACTATATGGCAGAGCTTGGCATCAGGGTAAAGTACCTGCATTCAGATATAGATACACTTGAGAGAGCGGAGATAATACGTGACCTGCGTCTTGACGTATTTGACGTGCTCGTCGGCATCAATCTGCTCAGGGAGGGTCTTGATATCCCGGAGATTACACTTGTTGCCATACTCGATGCGGATAAGGAAGGTTTCCTTCGCTCAGAGACCTCACTTATACAGACGATAGGACGTGCCGCACGTAACAGTGAGGGCCATGTTATCATGTACGCTGACAAGATTACAGACTCCATGCGTGTCGCAATTGACGAGACAAAGCGTCGTAGAAAGGTACAGGAAGAGTACAATGAGGCTCACGGCATCACGCCACAGACTATACAGAAATCCGTGCGTGATCTCATAGCTATCTCAAAGAAGGTAGCGGCCGATGAGAATGCTCTTGACAAAGATCCGGAGTCAATGAGCAAAAAAGAGCTTGAGAAGCATATTGCAGATATAGAGAAAAAGATGAAAAAAGCAGCGGCAGAGCTCAATTTCGAGGCTGCTGCAGAGTACAGGGATAAGCTTATTATGCTGAAAAACACACTGAGAGATATACGATAAAAGCTTATGATATTTGGAAGCAATTTGGAGGAACACAAATTATGGCAAAAAAAGAAAGAAAATACATCAAAATACGAGGTGCCAGCGAACACAATCTAAAGTGCGTCAGTCTTGACATCCCGAGAGATGAGTTTGTTGTTTTTACAGGGCTTTCAGGCTCCGGCAAGTCATCACTGGCATTTGATACCATATATGCTGAGGGACAGCGCAGGTACATGGAGTCACTTTCATCGTATGCGCGTCAGTTTTTAGGACAGATGGAGAAGCCGAATGTGGAGTCTATAGAGGGACTTCCGCCTGCCATTTCCATTGACCAGAAATCCACCAATAAGAACCCACGTTCAACTGTCGGAACGGTCACAGAGATATATGATTACTTCAGACTGCTTTATGCAAGAATTGGAATACCACACTGTCCTAAGTGCGGGCGCGCCATTACAAAGCAGACGATAGACCAGATGGTGGATACTGTTATGGCGTTGCCTGAGCGCACCCGTATCCAGCTTCTTGCACCGGTGGTCAGAGGCCGCAAGGGTGAGCACCAGAAGCTGTTCGATAGAGCAAAAAAGAGCGGATATGTGCGTGTGATTGTAGATGGCAGCATGTATGAGCTCTCCGAGGATATCCCGATGGAGAAAAATATAAAGCACAATATTGATATTGTTGTAGACCGTTTGGTTGTAAAGCCGGGCATAGAGAAGAGGCTTACTGATTCACTTGAAAATGTATTTGAACTGACAGAGGGCAATGCCATAGTTGATATTGTGGATGGCGAACAGATGACCTTTTCCCAGAATTTTGCGTGCCCTGACTGTGGCATAAGCATAGATGAGGTTGAGCCGAGAAGCTTCTCCTTCAACAATCCGTTCGGAGCATGTCCGACCTGCTACGGACTCGGCTACAAGATGGAGTTTGACCCGCAGCTTATGGTGCCGGATGCATCGCTTTCCATATCTGAGGGTGCCATACAGGTGATGGGCTGGCAGTCATGTACAGACCCAAAGAGCTATACCTATGCGACACTTCGTGCGCTTCATGAGGGCTATGGGCTTCCTCTCGACACACCGATTGATGATTTATCTGCAGATATGAAAAAACTGCTTTTTTACGGTGGAGATGGCAGAGTGCTCAAGGTCAGATACAAGGGTCAGAGAGGCGAAGGCGTCTATGACCTTGTATGGAACGGCCTTGTGGACAATGTTGAGCGCCGATACAAGGAGACCTTTTCTGATACGGCAAAGGCAGAGTATGAGCAGTTTATGCGCATTACTCCGTGTACGAGCTGTAAGGGGCAGAGGCTTAAGCCGTCGTCACTTGCCGTTACGGTTGCGGACAAGAACATATATGAGATGACCTCCATGTCTGTGAAGGAGCTTGTGAAGTTCCTTGCTGATATAGAGCTTACAGAGCAGCAGCACTATATAGGAGACCAGATACTAAAGGAAATCCGTGCGAGAGTTGGCTTTTTGCAGCAGGTCGGCCTTGATTACCTCACTCTTACCCGTGGCACGGCAAGCCTTTCAGGCGGGGAAGCCCAACGAATCAGGCTTGCCACGCAGATTGGCTCAGGGCTTGTCGGTGTGGCATATATACTTGATGAGCCAAGTATCGGACTGCATCAGAGGGATAATGACAAGCTGCTCGGCGCACTTATGAATCTTAAGAATCTGGGCAATACTCTCATAGTGGTGGAGCATGATGAGGATACCATGCGTGCAGCGGATTATATTGTGGATGTAGGACCGGGAGCCGGTTCACACGGTGGAGAGATAGTGGCGGCAGGCTCGTTAAAGGACATTATAAAGTGCAAAAAATCACTCACAGGAGCATATCTGAGCGGTAAAATAAAGATACCGGTGCCACAGGAGAGGCGCAAGCCAAGCGGATATATCACGATAAGAGGAGCCAGGGAGAATAACCTGAAAAATATTGATGTGCAGATACCTCTTGGTATCATGACCTGTGTTACAGGCGTGTCGGGCTCGGGAAAGAGCTCATTGACCAATGAGATACTATACAAGCATCTGGCCAAATCCTTAAACAGAGCCAGGTGTATCGCAGGTGACCACGACGGTATAGATGGTCTTGAACAGCTTGACAAGGTCATAGACATCGACCAGTCACCGATAGGCCGTACACCCCGCTCTAATCCTGCCACATATACAGGTGTATTTGACATGATAAGAGACCTGTTTGCATCAACACCTGATGCCAAGGCAAAGGGCTATAAAAAGGGCCGTTTCAGTTTTAATGTAAAGGGCGGTCGGTGTGAGGCCTGCGGCGGTGATGGAATCCTTAAGATAGAGATGCATTTCCTGCCTGATGTATATGTGCCGTGTGAGGTCTGTGGAGGCAAACGATATAACAGGGAGACACTCGATGTAAAGTACAAGGGCAAGAGCATATACGATGTTCTTGATATGACAGTGGAGGAGGCACTTGAGTTTTTCAAAAATGTGCCAAAGATCCAGAACAAAATCCAGTCGCTGTATGATGTCGGACTATCCTACGTGAAGCTCGGACAGCCGTCCACAGAGCTTTCGGGTGGTGAGGCACAGCGTATCAAGCTTGCCACAGAGCTTAGCAGAAAGAGCACCGGAAAGACCATATATATACTTGATGAGCCTACCACAGGACTGCACTTTGCAGATGTACACAAGCTTGTGGAGATACTGCGCAGGCTCTCGGACGGAGGCAATACTGTAGTTGTTATCGAGCACAATCTCGACGTGATAAAGACAGCTGACTATATCATAGATATGGGACCTGAGGGCGGAGACGGCGGAGGAACCGTCATAGCGCAGGGCACACCTGAGGAGATATGCGAGGTAAAACAGTCATATACAGGCCGGTTTTTGAAACCATATCTGGAAAAAGACAAGGATAAACTTTAAAATTTTATTAAATATGACCTTTTTCAAAAAAAAAGTTTGAAAAATGGGATTTATTGTATATAATAAGAGAGTGTATGTGTAAATTTAAAGATATGGCAGGAAAGGGGCTATTAAAATGGTCGGATCAGATATCGGAATCGATTTAGGAACAGCAAGTATACTTGTTTATATAAAAGGAAAGGGTGTTGTGTTAAAGGAGCCTTCAGTAGTAGCCTTTGACAGGGACACCAACAAGATTAAGGCAATCGGAGAGGAAGCACGCCTCATGCTCGGAAGGACACCGGGTAATATCGTTGCAGTCAGACCGCTGCGTCAGGGTGTTATCTCAGATTATACAGTTACAGAGAAGATGATCAAGCACTTCATCCAGAAGGCGCTTGGTAAGAAAAGCTTCAGAAAGCCGCTCGTGAGCGTATGTGTGCCAAGTGGTGTTACAGAGGTTGAGAAGAAGGCCGTTGAGGATGCTACATTTGCAGCAGGAGCCAGAGATGTTAAGATTATCGAGGAGCCAATCGCAGCTGCAATCGGTGCAGGTATTGATATTTCAAAGCCATGCGGAAATATGATAGTAGATATCGGAGGCGGTACATCAGATATAGCAGTTATCTCACTCGGTGGTTCGGTAGTCAGCACATCTATCAAGATAGCCGGAGATGATTTTGATGAGGCAATTGTCAGATACATGAGAAAGAAGCATAACCTTCTCATCGGAGAGAGAACAGCTGAGGATATCAAAATCAAGATTGGTACATGCTACCCTCTCCCACAGCCGGAGACAATTGAGGTAAGAGGAAGAAACCTTGTAACAGGACTTCCAAGGACTATTACAGTCAGCTCAGAGGAGACAGAGGAAGCACTTCGTGAGGCAACTCTTCAGATAGTTGAGGCAGTGCACTCAGTGCTTGAAAAGACTCCACCGGAGCTTGCAGCCGATGTCGCAGACAGAGGAATCGTGCTTACAGGAGGCGGTTCGCTGCTCAGAGGTCTTGAGGAGCTTATCGAGGAAAAGACCGGCATCAATACAATGACTGCAGAGCAGCCTATGACATGTGTTGCTATCGGTACAGGAAAGTATGTAGAGTTCCTTGCAGGCAAGAGAGATGAAGAATTCTAGAATATACGTTTTATAACAGGCAGCCGTGAGGGCGATGATATGTCCCTGCATTGCAGGAATGTATTGTCGCTTTTTTGTTAATATTGTTACAAATGGGGATATTACAGTCAGGGGGATTAGTGAACAAAATAAAGGATATTGGGAGAGGCGTAATCAATCTGGTATTTCCACCGCGCTGTCCGGTATGTGATGGTATAATTGGTCCGGTTGAGAGATATATACACAGCAGATGCTGTGAAAAGCTCTTTCCGGTTGAGCAGCCGCAGTGTATGCGCTGCGGGAAGCCGGTTTTGTCTGAGCGAAGAGAGTATTGTGACGACTGTGCACGGGCACTAGAGCATCACAGGCAGATGCGGGAAGATGACAGCTACAGGCAGGGCAAGGCGCTTTTTGCATACAAGGGCAGCATAAAGCAGACCATGTACAGGTTCAAGTATTCAAACAGACGTGAGTATGCGGCTTATTTTGCACAGACAGCAGTGGAAAGATATTCGGACTGGATACTAAGATGTGGGATAGATGTTATTATTCCGGTGCCGATGCACCGTAAAAAAATGCGCCAGAGAGGCTACAATCAGGCAGAGTGTTTTGCAAAGGCATTGTCTGAAAAAACAGGCATAAGGATGGTAAAAGGGCTTGTGCGCAGAGTGAAAAATACCAGTCCACTCAAGACAATGGGGTATGTTGAACGCAGAAATTGTCTCGAGGGGGCTTTTCAAGTGGCGGATAGTATTGTACAATATGACCAAATACTAATAGTAGATGATATATATACTACAGGCAGTACGGCGGAGTCGATTGGGCACGAGATAGCAAAGAAATGTCCTGGCCGTGTATATGTGCTGTGTATTTGCATAGGACAGGGAAGTTAGGAGGGTTTTATCAGATGAGAATATCTAATTGCAAGGGCTGTGGCAGAATATTTAATGTACTGTCAGATGAGCAGTACTGCCCGAACTGCCAGAAAAAAATGGATGAGAAATTTGATATAGTAAAGAGATTTGTTGAGGATAATCCAAATGTGCCGGTTGAGACAGTGGCCAAGGAGACGGATACATCCATGAAGCAGATAAATAGGTGGATACGTGAGGAAAGGCTTTCGTTTTCACCGGATTCATCATATGGTATACCATGCGAGAACTGTGGCAGGATGATACGTACAGGCAGATTTTGTGATGAGTGCAAGACTAAGCTCACAAACACACTACGCAGTGCCCTTGACACACCAAAGAGCCAGGATAGGCAGCTGTGGCAGCAGGATGACAAAAACCGTATGAGATATATCAAGTAACAGGTAAGAGGATGATTTATGATAAACGAAGAAAAAGTAAGGGAACTGTTTAATATTGCTCTATGTGACAGCAAAAGCGATGACAGCCGTGTGCAGAAGCAGTCCGCAAGCTATTACGGATGGGACTATATATGGAAAGAGGGCTTAAAAAGCTTCTTTACAGGTACATTCGCATTTGCAGGGCTTGTTGTGATGTGGGTTGCTGTCAATGCAGCAGAGCTTTTGGATAGAATCAATAAGCTTGATTTTAAGGCAATGGGTGTCACAATAGGCATACTGTATATTGCATTTATGGCGGTTTACATTTTTGTCACAATTGTGGTGTATACTGCAAGATATAAGGCCGGCAGAAGAGAAGTGCGCAAATACGCAAATCACCTGAAGGCAGTGGGCAGAATATATTCCCGTGAGGAAAAGATTAAGCGTTAGGGAGGCTTTATGAACAAGTTACTGGAAATTAAGGATAAGGCAGTCAAATTTTGCGGTGAGTATGAGCACTTTATACTTCCGGTTGTGAGATTTGCCGTTGCATTTATCGCATTTATAACAATAGATTTGAATATCGGATATATGGCGAAAATCAGCTCGATGCTTGTGGCACTGCTTTTAGCGCTTGTGTGTGCACTGCTTCCGGTGAATGCAATACTTTGGATTGCTTCGATTATGATACTTTTAGATATGTATGCGCTGTCTATAGAGGTTTTTGCTATCACATTTGTACTTTTTTTAGTACTGTATTTTGTCTATTTTCGTTTTGCACCGAAGGATGGCATGCTTGTGATACTTACACCTATATGCTTTCAGCTTCACATACCATCTGTTGTGCCGGTTGCAGCAGGTCTTTTAAGAAGAGCTTATTCGGTTGTTGCAATAATATGTGGCACACTGCTGTACTATTTCCTTGACGGAATCAGACAGAATGCATCAGCGCTTGCAGAGGTGGTAGATAAAAAGGGGCAGAGCACTACAAAACTCAATGTGACAATGGGACAGCTTCTTGACAACAAAGAGATGTTTATAGTTATGGCAATCTTTGTTATCACCACACTGGTGGTGTATCAGGTCAGACGATTGAAAATCAACAATTCATGGACTGTTGCTACCATAGCAGGAGGACTCGTACAGTTGGTTGCACTTGTTGTTGCTTATCTGGTGCTCGGACTGCCGGAGAAGATAATCTGGCTTGTGCTCAGCACTGTAGCAGCTATTTTTGCAGGTGTTGTCATACAGTTTATATTTATGAATCTTGACTATGCACGTACAGAAAATGTACAGTTTGAGGATGATGAATATTATTATTACGTCAAGGCAGTTCCAAAGAAGATGATTGCCAAGGAGGAAAAGGTTGTAAAGCACTTTGGCAATACAGGAAGCCTTGGAAAGAAGATTCAGAGACATAATCAGGAAAATATCAGCAAAGAGGCTATTGCAAAAGATCTCGAAATAGACGAAAATATATTTGAGGATGACAAATAGTTACATAGTATAAGAGAAAGGAGGGCGCTATGGATAATGTGAGTGGTGTATTGATACGCTTCAAGGATCAGTTCCTTACATTCACAAATGTGCCGGGCATCAAAATCGGTGTGATAGACATTATAGAGATACTTATTATTTCAGTGCTCTTCTATCATATACTTTTGTGGATAAAGACCACGAGGGCATGGAATCTGTTCAAGGGCCTTATTATCATACTGTTGTTTGTGCTTGTTGCAGCATTGTTCCAGATGGATACAATACTGTGGCTTGCTGAGAAACTCTTTAATATAGGTCTCGTGGCACTTGTTGTTATTTTTCAGCCTGAGCTTCGAAATGCCTTGGAGAATATTGGTGGAAAGACCTTTTTGGGTGATTTCTTCAATACCGGCAGGGGCGAGATTGAGAAATTCTCTGACAAGACAATTGATGAGCTGGTGCGTGCATGCTTTGCGATGGGCAGAGTAAAGACAGGAGCGCTAATAGTCATGGAGGATGAGATAAATCTGGGAGAGTATATCAGAACAGGAATAGATGTGGATGCCATACTTACAAGTCAGCTCCTCATCAATATTTTTGAGAAAAATACACCGCTTCATGACGGAGCGGTTATCGTGCGTGGCAACCGTGTGGTGTCAGCTACATGTTACCTTCCGCTATCAGACAGCCTGTCACTCTCGAAGGATTTGGGAACCAGACACCGTGCAGCGGTCGGAGTCAGCGAGGTAAGTGATTCGCTTACTATCATAGTTTCAGAGGAGACAGGATCAGTTTCTACAGCATACAAGGGGCAGATTGAGCACGATATAGATGCCGATCATCTACGCACACAGCTTAAGCTTCTGCAGAACAGACATAGGGAGCCGGGTAAATTTGAATTAATTAAAAGGAGGTTTAAGAATGGGAAAGAAGCTTCTAAAAACCTTCACAAATAATATAGGCTTTAAAATACTTGCGATAGCATTTGCATTTATACTCTGGCTTGTGGTCTACAATCTCAATGACCCGGTCAAGACAAAGACATTTACCACAACAGTCACCGTCACAGGCCGTGATTCGGTTGTTGACAAGGGGCTATGGCCTACCATCAAGGATTCGGAAAAGACCATCAGCTTTTCGGTATCAGGCAAGAGAAGCTATCTGAACGAGCTTGATGATTCCGATTTTTACGCAAATGTCGACCTTGCAAATATTATAGTAGATAAGGATGATACGAATAAGGCAAGCGTAAAGGTAGATATTGGATGCACCAAGTACAGACATTCGATTACCTTCAACGGTGGAGACCATATGCTCCCGCTTTCGGTTGAAAAATATATGCAGAAGCAGTTTGAGGTAAAGGTATCATTGGATGGAAGTCTCTCAGGTGCGAAAGCACTGGGAAACAAGCCACAGGCAAATCCAAAGGTAGTAAAGATCGGAGGTCCTGAGTCCATTGTTTCAACTATAGCATCGGCCAATGTAAATATAAAGGTCGATGACAATACCATAATATCAGATAATCAGATAACTGATCGCGGTGATCTCACTCTGATTGATGATAATGGCGATGAGATAGATATATCAAAGCTTGATGTGGACAGCCAGTATCAGTCTATAGCAGTGACAGTTGATGTCCTAAGTACCAAGGAGGTGCCTATCAAGTGTACTACGACAGGCTCACCGGCAGGAGGAAAGAGCGTGCTCGGAGTAGAACTATCAGAGGAGTCTGTAATGCTCAAAGGTAATGCAGAAGCATTGAACAATATCACATCTATAGATGTGGGACCAATTGATATATCGGGCGCAACAGACGATATAAGTACATCTGTTGACCTGACAGGATATCTGCCGGATGGAGTTTTTATAGTGAACTCATCCAAGGCAAAGCTCAGTATAGATATAAAGATTGAAACAAATGCGACTTCAACCATGACGCTGAACAGTTCCAATATCACATATGACGGACTGGAAGAGGGATATACGATTACATTTGTAACAGATAAGAGCAGTGTCATAGTAAGCGGCACCAAGTCTGATATAGATACACTTTCGGGAACTACACTGAAGGGTAAAATTGATGTGACAGGCCTTGGTACAGGTACACATACAGTGACGGTAAAGCCAAATCTGGATGAGACCAAGTACACATGGGGCGAGATAAAGGTTCAGATAGTTATCGGAAGGGAAGGTGACGGAGGCGGCACAACGGGAACTGATGGTACAGGAACAGCCTCGGGCTCAACAACAGGCGGTACAACATCAGGCGACACCGGCACAGGCGGTTCATCGTCATCGGGCAGCACATCGTCAGGAAACACCGGAAATAACGGCTCTGACAGTTCATCACATTGATAGATATATAACCGAAAAGAGGTAATAAAAGTGGTAGCACAAAAAATAATAATCAAGAATCCTACCGGATTACATTTACGTCCGGCCGGCAATCTCTGCAAAGAGGCAATGAAATTTAAATCAAAGGTAACATTTATATATGACGAGAAAAATGTAGCTAATGCAAAGAGTGTACTTTCAGTGCTTGGAGCATGCATAAAGTCAGGCGATGAGATAGAGCTTATCTGCAATGGCGAGGATGAGAGTGAGGCACTTGAACACCTTATACAGTACATCAAGGATGGACTCGGAGAGTAGTACACAAGGAAACAGTATACATGGAGAAACATATATGGAGAAGCTTTTAACCATAGTCGTTCCGGCTTACAATGTTGAAAAGTATATAAAGAACTGTCTTGACTCGTTTATAGATTTGTCTGTGCTCAGAAGTCTGGAGATACTCATAGTGGATGATGGTTCCACAGATTCCACAGCCAGCCTGGCACATACCTACGAGCAGAAATATCCATACAGCTTCAAGGTGCTCTCTAAGGAGAACGGAGGCCATGGATCTACCATCAACTATGCGATACCGCGTGCAACAGGAAAGTATTTCAAGGTGGTGGATGGTGATGACTGGCTGGACAAGAGCCTTTTGCCACAATTTGTACAGCTTTTGAAGCACACGCACTCGGATGTCATATCCAATGACTTCAACCTGGTGGATGATAAGACAAAGAAGGTCACAAAGCGCAGAAAGGCAGTGTCCAACTCTTATCACTACAACAGGGAGTGGGGCTTTGCTGAGGCAGTCATGGACCCGCTGATCACTATACATTCCATGACCATCCGTACTGATGTATTGCAGAAGAATGATATTCGTGTGGATGAGCACTGCTTCTACGAGGACCAGGAGTATATACTCTACCCTATACCATACTGTACAAGTATCACGTTTTCACCTCTGCCGCTGTATCAGTACAGACTTGGAAGGAGTGGTCAGAGCGTGGACATAAAGATGATGATCAAGCGTCATGACCAGCACCTTAAGGTGCTTGATGCACTGTTTGAGTACAACAACGTGCATGGCAATCTGCAGACCTACAAGAAGCAGTACCTTGAGCGCGGCATAGCCGAGGCAGTCGATGATGAGTACCAGATATTTCTGGCAAAGGGCAATGATACAAGGAACGTTGAGCAGATGAAGAAGTTTGACGAGATGCTGCGTGAGGAGCACCCGGGAGTGTACCAGGCGTGCAGCAGGAAGAGCGTCTGGATGCTTAGAAAAACAGGTTTTAAGATATTTCCGATGGCAGCATGGGTCTATAGCAGACTGCGTGGTAATTAATTTTATGAATAGGCGTTAATGAGTATGCAATACTCTTTTTAATAATAGTAATCAGGACGGATAGAACAGTTAATGAGTAAAATATTATCAATCATAATACCAACATATAATGCAGAAAAGTTTCTGAATAAGGGGCTGTCGTCATTTCTGGTATGCAGGGATACAGATGCACAGACAGCACAGCACAACTGTAAAATGGCAACGGAGGGCCGCTTTGAGGAAATAGATATTGACAAGGCTATACTCGATAAGCTTGAGGTGATAGTCGTAAATGACGGCACACCTGACAAAAGTGTTGAAGTGGCGCAGAAATTTGTGGACTGGTATCCGGATACCTTTGTCATAGTAAATAAAACAAATGGTGGACACGGTTCTGCAATCAACACAGGCGTGGAGCATGTGAGAGGAAAGTATTTAAAGGTGGTCGATGCAGATGACTGGGTAGATACGCTTGCGCTAAAGAAGTTAATTACCACATTGCAGGTATTAGAGGCAGCACAGGAAAAGCAGGATACGCGTGTCATGGATGCTATGTTGATGAGCTATACTACCTACGATCTGCAGAAAGCAGCCAAAGGAGATATACCTTACGAGGAGCATCTTGTTGTTCCGGGAACAAAGCATGATAAGAGTGTGGATATTCAAAATCTGGGAGGACCATATTCATCACAGGTGATAGCAAAACACTTTGATGATGTATACTGGGGACTTACATTTCACGGCATATTATATAACACTGCATTTTACAGAGGGCTTGCACATAAATTGGCAGAGGGCATTTTCTATGAGGATCAGGAATATGCTGCAGTGCCGATGGCATATGCTGATACCATATATGTATATGATGAGCAGCTATATCAGTATAGGATAGGCGATGTAAGCCAGAGCATATCTATGGAAAGCTCGCTTAAGAGGCTGTCTCACTATGAGACGGTCATCAGAACATTGATTGCTGAAGGGGGTAATTCAGAAGAATTTGCACCGGGAGGTAAGCAAATATGGGGCATAAAGACTGCAAAGTTCATAGATGATTACTATCAGCTGTGTCTTATAAAAAATCCGGACAAAAAGATGCTGAGAGATAGGATGGAGAAATTTACATCTGAGATAAAGTCGGCAGACGGATATATATATGGTCTGATAGAAAAGAACTACAAGGTTTTTAGGATGTTAAATAAGCTTCATATGAATGAAAAAGTCTATCAGAAGGTGTTTATACCAATGGTGCACTTAATCAGAAAATAATCATGAAAGAAACCAGAGAAGAGATGGAAACGAAAGTATTATCAATAATTGTACCCACATACAAAGCAGAACAGTTCCTTGACAAGGGCTTGAGCAGCTTTATACTTGACGATGGGCTTATGGACAAGCTCGAGGTAATTGTGGTGGACGACGGAACACCTGATAATAGTGTTGAAGTGGCTAAAAAGTATATTAGTAGATATCCGGGAACATTTAGGGTACTTAGTAAGAAAAATGGAGGACATGGTTCTGCCATAAATGCCGGTATACAGGTAGCGGAGGGAAAATACTTTCAGGTGGTAGATGCGGATGATTGGGTAGATACGGACATATTGTCAGACACAGTGGAAATGCTTGAAAAAAATGATGCAGATGCGTTTATACATGCACATCGCACATATGATATAAGCACGGAGCAGATAGAACATAAGCATGTGCGGTGTCCGGATGAGTCTAAACAATACAATCTTGAGCAGATGATGAGCTTTTGGGATGATATATACTGGGGCCTTACATTCCATGGAGTATTATACAATACAGAGTTCTACAGACGGCTTGGATACAGCCTTATAGAGGGAGTATACTATGAGGATCAGGAGTATTCGACTATACCGCTTGCATTTGCACAAAAGATTAGGATATATGATGGAGAACTATATGTTTATCGTATAGGAGATGTCAATCAGAGTGTCAGTACCAAAAGCCTTATAAAACGTCTGCCGGATTTGGAACAGGTGATAATCCGTCTGGCACAGGGATGCAGCCTGAAGGAAAAATTCGCAGCGGGCGGTGAGCGATATTGGCTTAAAAAGCTCACAAAGTGTGTCACAGACTACTATCATGTGGCTCTTATAATCAATTCTGATAAGAGAGCAGGCCGGAAAAGAGTGAAAGAACTGAATAGAAAGCTGCGTGGAGAGTATCCATGGCTGTATGATATGTGCCATGCGAAATACATGATATTTGATGTGTGCAGTCATTTGCATATGAGCGAGCATATGTATACAGTGACTATAGGCAGTCTTACTGAGCTTCGCAGCAGGATGAAGCGTGCGAATAAATTGCCACTTGAGTGTGTATAAATAAAGTGGTACAATAATTTGCTGTGAGAAATAATATAGTAGAGAAGAGGATGAATATGAAAGAGATAAAAGTAAAGCTTCTTGTTATATTTACCTTGGTGCTGACAACATTAGGGCTTGCAGGCTGTGGCAAGAAGGATTATAAGACCTTTCCGGATAAGTACACGCTTTCATCAGTGGATGTAGGAGGCATGACAGCGAAAGAAGCAAAGAAAGCTATCAAGAAGGCAATAGATAAATACCAGATTAAAGTAAAGCTTGATGATGCAGAGTTTGAAATGAATGCAGAGGATCTCGGACTTGAGTATAATGAAAAGGCGGATATGCAGACTCTCATCAATGCAGCAAATAGAAATAAAGTGCCGGATAAGCAGGTCAAACTGTTTAACATGAAAAAGGGTGATGAAATGCAAAATGCACTCGTTGATTCATATATCACAGCCATGACAGAGGCACAGACAGATAGTACTTCTAATACAGATAATGATACTGATGATACAAAGCAGGCAGATAAATCAGATGCTGAAATATTTGACATAAAGACAGTAGTGCCTTATCGTGCTACCATCACCTATAATGCTGATGCAGGTCAGTTTGAAGGAGTGGATGGAGTATCAGGAGACGCTCCGATATATGATAAAGCAGCTACCAAACTTTCAAGTGCTGTAAAGGAAATGAAGAAGAAAGCAGAGCTTGAATCATCTACAGGCTACGTAGAAGGCGAAAAGGCAGCGGATAGTGATGCAGTCAAGAAAGCACTCAAGGAAGCTGATGCATACCTTGATGTCACGGTAACATGCAACTTTAATCCGGCTACAGGTGAGCCTGCTACGGAGACTGTAGCTAAAGAACAGATAGCACAGTGGCTTATAGTGGGTAATGATGGTCTTACAGTATCGCTGGATGGTGAAAATATGGCTACATATTGTACACAGCTGGCGCAAAAGCATGATGTTTCAAAGAAGAAAACAGGTAAGTTTAAGACTACAAGTGGAGATACAATAGATGTACCGGTAGCATCATCTGGTCAGACCGTAGATGGAAATAAGCTTTATGAATCAATTTATGAAGCTATAGATGGAAAAAAATCAACAACGGTCGAGGCTGTATATAGTGAGGCAAAGGTTGAAGAGACAGGTGAATTTGTCACATATGGTGGCAACTACTGTGAGGTTGATTTGACAAATCAGATGGTATATGTATACAAGGATGGCAAGCAGGTAGTGTCAAGCCAGTGTGTTACCGGCTGTATAGCAAAAGGACATGGTACACCTACAGGAGTATACTCCATATTCTCAATGGACAAGGATAGATACTTAAGGGGAGATGGATACAAGTCGTGGGTAAATTTCTTTGTTCCGTTTAACGGAGGTATAGGTTTTCATGATGCTTCGTGGAGGAGCACATTTGGAGGTAATATATACCTGTACAGCGGAAGTCATGGATGTATTAATATGCCATATTCTGAGGTGAAAAAGCTGTTTGCTAATGTGTCAATGGGCGAGACCGTTATAGTATATGGTGGAGCAACGTCAGTTGA
The DNA here is from genome assembly GCF_000020605.1 of Agathobacter rectalis ATCC 33656. Taxonomy (NCBI): domain Bacteria; kingdom Bacillati; phylum Bacillota; class Clostridia; order Lachnospirales; family Lachnospiraceae; genus Agathobacter; species Agathobacter rectalis. Next base: position 2,652,492 of record NC_012781.1, on the reverse strand, counting down.
TGGCAAAGAACAGTCATTTACAGGACAGGATGCTTACAGTGTGACAGAGGGGGATGCCAGCTTTAATCTTGGAGTGACAGCACAGGATAATGCCAAGCTCACATATGTCAGTGACAATGAGTGGGTGGCGAAAGTTGATGAGAGTGGAAATGTGACACCTGTTGGAGTAGGAACAGCCACCATTACAGTAAAGTCTGAGGCAACAGCAGGCTATAGGGCAGGAACCAAGACCATTACTGTCACAGTTAATGCTAAAGCTCAGCCACAGGTACAGCCACAAAAGCCGGCGCAGCAACAGCCGCAAAAGCCGGCGCAGCAGCAACAACCACAAAAACCGGCAGCAAAGAAAGATGCTTCTGTCAATGTGAGTGAGTCAGACGTATCATTGGAGATAAATGGTACAAAGAAGATAAACATATCAGTAAGCAGTGATACAGGTGCAACAGTAGAGGTGGAATCAGGAGATGCCTCAGTAGCAACACTTGACAGCAATGGTAACATTGTTGCAAAGAATGAGGGACAGGTGACGTACAAAGTATACACCAAGGCCACAGGAAGCTATAATGCAAGCAATGTATCATATGTTACAATCAAAGTTTCAAAACCGGCAGAACCGGATGATAGCGGAGCAGATGCGGACAGAGAATAGTGCAGATGAAAAGGAAAAGGAACGTAATCACAGCAATAGTATTTATAATGTTCATAGCACTTATAGTGCTCATAGTTGCGATATTGATAAAGATAACTGTGGGTACGGGGGACAAAAAAGGCTTAGGTACTGTGAAAGTTGGCACTGAGAATGTCACAAAACAGGATAATAGTGAGGAACAGAAAGATGATGAGACGTTGACCGGTGGCGCGGAGGACTTCGCGATCTTTGGCGTGGATAGTCGTTCGAATCAGCTTGGAAAAGGGACCAGATCAGATTCTATCATGGTAGTCAGGGTGGATCATGATGCTAAGACGGTCAGGATACTCTCTGTATTCAGAGATACAATGATGAATATAGAGGGACATGGCTATCAGAAAGTTACACATGCACATGCATTTGGCGGTCCGGAGCTTGCTGTAGATACACTAAACAAGAATTTGGATCTTGATATCAAACATTATGTTACTTTGAATTTTAACTCAGTTGGCGATATAGTGGATGAGATTGGCGGAATAAGTCAGGATCTTGATGCATCAGAGGTCAATGTTATCAACGAATATATAGATGAAATCAATGGGGTCAGAGGAACTAAATCGGAACACATAACAGAGCCCGGCACATATACACTTGATGGTACACAAACAGTCGCATTTACGAGAATCCGCTACACAACAGGTGGTGACTATAAGAGAACTGAGAGACAGAGGACAGTATTATTTAAGGTATTTGAGGCGGCAAAGAAACTGGACACTGCTGAAAAGGTCAAATTCATATCAGATATGGTAGGTAGTATTAATACAGACTATGATGCTAACGATGCCCTGACCATATTCAAGAACCTTTCAGAGTACAATATAAGCGATACAACAGCATATCCGCAGGTGTTTTATGGTGGCAAAGTTGACGGGGCCTGGGTAGAGGTGCCTTGCACTCTTGCGGATATGGCAAAGGGAGTACATCAATTCCTATATGGTGAGGCAGACTATACACCCAGTGATGTAGTGGATGAGTACAGCAATGCACTCTCTGAAAAAGTAAGCGAGCCAAACAATGATTTTACAAATACTGATTTTGAGGATTGATTAATTGAGTATCCGAAATTATAAATTAGGTGTAGTATCTCTATATTTATGATATAATATAATTATGGAAAAAATAGAACACTACATTAATATAATCAAAATGCATAATAGACCATGGTCAGATTTTGAGAAAAGTGTTTTTATGATTATTCTTTGTCTGACCGTGGTTTTTTGTATATATGGAATTATTAAGAAAAAATTGAAATTGTATCAGGCTATAGCTATTATATGCTATGTGGTTTGTATATGCTTTTTATATGCTACTACGCTATTTACGCGGGCACCTTTCGGAAGTCACGAGTTCAGGTGCAGGCTGGGACTTGATTTAAGGCTCTTTTTAGCAGGAGTACAAAGTGAGTGGGATCAGGTTATACTGAATATTATATTGTTTATGCCGTTTGGTTTACTTTGGCCGGTCATCAGAAGAAATAAATGCAGCATATGCGAGGTGATTTTTATAGGACTTGTACTTTCACTGTCAGTAGAAATCGCGCAGTACATTACGATGCGTGGAGTGATGGATGTGGAGGATGTTATTACCAACGTGATGGGGGCTTTTTTAGGAGGAGTTATTGCAAAAACCTCTACACAAATTTATTCGAAAAGTGTATAATGAAATAAAAATAAATTCACAAGGGGACGACAATGGGAAAATATTTTGGAACAGACGGCTTCCGTGGAGAGGCTAATGTCAATTTAACAGCAGAGCATGCATATCAGATTGGCAGATTTTTAGGCTGGTATTACGGAGAACTCAAGAAAAAGAAGCAGCTCGACGAACCGGCAAAGATAGTAATAGGTAAGGATACAAGACGTTCAAGCTACATGTTTGAGTACTCCCTTGTATCAGGACTTACAGCATCGGGAGCGGATGCATATCTATTACACGTTACCACAACTCCATCAGTGGCATATGTAGCCAGAACCGATGATTTTGACTGTGGTATCATGATTTCAGCAAGCCACAATCCATACTATGACAATGGAATCAAGCTTATCAACAGCAATGGAGAGAAGATGGATGAGGAGACAATTCTCCTTGTTGAGGACTATATAGATGGTAAACTCCGCCTGTTTGGTCAGGAGTGGAAGGAGTTGCCTTATGCACATAAGGATGCAATCGGATGTACAGTGGATTATGTGGCAGGCCGTAACCGTTACATGGGATACCTCATATCGCTTGGTGTCTACTCATTCAAGGGCATGAAGGTAGGTCTTGACTGCGCTAACGGAAGCTCATGGAATATGGCAAAGTCTATTTTTGAGGCACTAGGAGCAAAGTGCTATGTCATCAACAATGAACCAAACGGTCTAAACATCAACAATAATGCAGGCTCTACACATATCGAGGGCTTACAGAAATACGTGGTGGACAATGGTCTTGATGTAGGCTTTGCATACGATGGAGATGCAGACAGATGTCTCTGCGTAGATGAGCTTGGAAATGTAATCACAGGAGACCATATCCTCTACATCTATGGAAAGTACATGAAAGAGAGAGGAAAGCTCGATAACAATACAGTTGTCACAACAGTTATGTCCAACTTCGGACTCTATAAGGCCCTTGATGAGCTTGGAATCGGCTATGCAAAGACTGCAGTAGGTGATAAATATGTATACGAGTACATGCAGCAGAACGGCTGCCGCATCGGCGGAGAGCAGTCAGGACATATCATCTTCTCTAAGTATGCATCAACAGGTGATGGTATCCTGACCAGCCTTAAGATGATGGAGGTCATGATGGCGAGAAAACAGAAGATGAGCCAGCTTTGTGAGGGGCTTAGCATCTACCCACAGGTACTTCAGAATGTGCGAGTGTCTGACAAGGCTGAGGCACTTGCCAATCCGGAGGTTCAGGCGGCTGTCGATCAGGTTACTGCAGAGCTCGGCGATACAGGACGTATTCTGGTGCGCGAGTCGGGTACAGAGCCTGTTATCCGTGTTATGGTTGAAGCAGAGAGTGAGGAAATCTGTCAGAAATATGTGGATATGGTAGTTGAAAAATTAAAATAGTCAGGTAAAACAAATTATAATCATGATTATGACAATAGGCAGAAGCATGAACACCCACAGATTATGTATTTATTTAGTCTGTGGGTGTATTTAATTGGCATAGTTAATGTAATTATATGCTTGTAGTATTTATTATGCACAAAAAAGTGGCAAAAAATGTTGAAAAATATGAAAAACGTTGAAAAAATCGGGGGGGGGTAGACTTTTTTGTAGATATGATGTATCATTTTTAATATATAAACGTAAAAGAATTTCTATGCAACAATAAGTAATTGGTAAGGTTGATAGAGAGGTGTAAATGAATAAAAAATGTTTTTTTCTGTTACATATGCTTGGAATTGCGCTTATAGCAGGAGCATGTGGAGCCGTAGAGGATACAACTGAGACAGCTACTGAGTATATTTCAAAGGGATATTCTGTTGAATCAGGAGCTGCCGGAACACAGCAGACAGAGGCAGAGGAAGCTTTTAGCTTTTCAAATAAAGTGCTTGGAAATTTGACAGAGAAGTCGGTTAAATTAATAAAAAACACAGTAGTTTACGTTAAGCCGGATAAGAACTCAGCACAGTTGGGAACTTTAGAAAAGGGAACCAAAGTAAAAGCTGTTGGAAAAACTGAAAAAGATGAATGGCTAATGGTTAATTACAACGGAAGGGTTGCATACATAAAATCTAATAGTATTGACGGAGATGAACTCTCTTCTGTAGAAGAAGCAGTTGAAGAAGATAGCGATTCAAGAGGACATGGTAGTACCGCCAATGGCAATAACTCGGATACAAATAGTGGTGGGACAGGCAATACCGTAAAAAAACCTTCAAATACAAATAATGGAAATGCAGGAAATACAGGAGGAACAGGCAGTAGTTCCGGAAATGGGACAATAACACCATCAGAGCCTTCTAATGGTTCAGATGATAGCAATAGTGGAGGAAATACAAGTGAGACTGAAAAACCTTCACAGCCGTCAACGGAGCCGGTTACCCCTATAACACCATCAGAGCCGGATACCTCTGTTACACCAACAGAGCCGGACAATCCGGTTACTCCACCGACAGAGTCTGATAATTCCTCGGAGGGTGAAGAGTCGTTAGATGGAGAATAGCTATAATGAAAAAATCACTTATAATCACAACGATAGGTGGGTTTGTGTCCAGATTTGAGATGGATGATGTTCACATCATGCAGCAGCTTGGTTTTGAAGTACATTACGCATCAAATTTTGAAAATAGGATATATGAGTTTGATAAGAAGGAATACATCGATAATGGGATCAGGCTTCATCAGGTTGAAATAGATAAGAATCCTTATAATATCGTGGCTTTAAACAGAAGCCTTAAGGATATAATAAGAATTATAAAAGAAGAAAAAATAGAGCTTATACATTGTCATACACCGGTAGGCGGAGTCCTTGGCCGATTGGCAGGAAAGAAAACAGGTTGCAAGGTGATTTACACTGCACATGGATTTCATTTTTATACAGGAGCACCTGTTAAGAACTGGCTCATATATTATCCGGTAGAGAAAGTTCTGGCAAAATATACAGATTGTCTGATTACAATAAATCAAGCAGATTTTGAAATGGCAAAGAAAATGCATGTAAAAGACTACGCACGAATCCCGGGAGTGGGAATTGATCTTAGGAAATTTACGCCTCGGGAAGGTTATAAGCGGGATGATAATTGTTTCAGAATAGTTTCAGTAGGTGAGCTTAATCGAAATAAGAATCATAGAGTAGTTATAAAAGCTATTAAGCAATTGAATGATAAACATATTCAATATTACATATATGGAAAGGGCAAAGCAAAAGAGGAACTGGAAAATCTGATTACTGAAAATCAATTAGAGAACCAGGTTCATTTGTGCGGATATGTTAATGACACACGTGAAGTACTTAAAGATGCAGATTGCTTTGTTTTCCCTTCGGTAAGGGAGGGACTTGGAATGGCGGCTCTTGAAGCTATGGCATGTGGAGTACCCCTTATAGTAGGTGACAACAGAGGAACAAGAGAATATGTCAATCACGGCGACAATGCATTTGCATGTGACCCTGATGATACAGATAGCTTTGCATATTATATCAAAAAGATAAAAGATAATCCTGATTTAACTGAAATTATGGTTGAAAAGGGAATAAAAAAGGTACAATGGTTTTCTAAAGAGCGCACTAACCTGATAATGAATCAGGTGTATAGGGAAATTGGTTTATGAGTAAATATGATGTGTCTATATCGGTGATAATGGGTGTGTACAATCAAAATGATGAGAAAGTCCTGAGAGAAGCTGTTGACTCTATACTTAATCAGACCTTTAAGGATTTTGAATTCATAATATATGATGATGGATCACAGCCGGATGCCGCTTTAATCTTAGAAAAAATCAAAAAAATAGATCCAAGAATAGTATTAATCGGGCAGGAAAAGAATCATGGGCTTGCATTTTCACTTAATGCGTGTATAGAGCAGGCAAGAGGCAAGTATATAGCCAGGATGGATGCCGATGATATATCAGATCCAAACAGATTGAAAGTGCAGTACGATTTCCTAGAAAAGAATCCACAGTATAGCTGGTGTGGATGTAATGCAAGACTTCTGGATGAAAATGGAATATGGGGAACAAGAGAAATGCCGGAGGCACCGGCAGAGAAAGATTACCTGAAGTATTCACCATATATACATCCTACCGTTATGTACAGAGCTTCTCTATTTGAAGAAACTGATGGATATAAGGTATCTGAAGAAACATTATTGTGTGAGGACTATGAGATATTTATGAGACTCAGGCAGATGGGAAAAAGAGGATACAATATACAGGAAACACTTTTTACATATCGCGAGGATAGTGATTCATATAGAAGACGTGATTTTAAACGCGGTATAAATGAGGCAAAGGTCAGATTTGAGAACTTTAATAAGCTCCATGTTCTGTTTCCGACCGGATGGGTATATGTGTTCAGACCGATTATAGCATGTCTGGTACCCAGAGAAATGATTTACATATTAAAAAGAATGAAAACACGAAAGAAACCATGGAAGAAAGAATTAGAGAGCGAATTGATTATTACAGGCAAATAATAAATAGCAGGTCTATATACAGAGATGCTTTTCAGAAACAAAAAGAGAATAGCCTGTATAATACAGCAATGATACCTGTAATGATAGAGTTTGTGATATGGGTTATCGGGCAGACTCAACAGCAAGGCATAAAAAGACTGTATTTCCTGTCAAGAGATGGCTATCAGATGTTTTTGGTGGCTAAAGACTTGTGTCGAAAAATGAATATAGATATAGAGATACGATATCTTAATGTGTCGAGGTATTCTATGAGAGTGCCGGAGTATGCCATGCTGGGCGAAAAGTGCCTGGATAGAATCTTTATAGGCGGAATAGATGTGACATTTAGACATATCATGAAGCGTGCAGCGTTGACGGATGAAGAAATCCATGATGTGGCAAAAGAATGTGAGATGGACAATGAGCTTGATAGAATGTTAAACTATCAGGAAATCATGATTTTAAAAAGTAAATTTGCAGATAATCGTAAACTTCTTGCTTACATACAAAGGCACTCAAAGATAGCATATCCTAATGCTATTGGATATTTAAGGCAGGAAGGGTTATTAGATGATATAAAGTATGGTCTGGTTGACAGCGGATGGGTTGGAACTTTACAGCAGACAATCAGGCATCTGACACAAAAGGACAGGATAGACGGATTTTACTTTGGACTATATGAAATACCGAAGGAGGAAGCTTCGGATATGTATCATGGTTTCTACTTTAATCCGAAAACAGGACTGGATAGAAAATCTTATTTTAGCAATTGCTTGTTTGAAGCTGTATTTACATCTCCGGAGGGGATGACTATTGGATACAGTAAAGAAGCTGATAGATATATCCCACAGATGGATATGGAGCAGAATCCAAATAAGGAGATAATACAGGATAACGTAAGACAGTTATTGAATTATTTGAATCAAATAAATATCTATGATAAGCAAAGTGATGTTCGGTTTGTGGAAAAGCTTTTGAAACCGCTTATGGCACATCCGACAAAAACTGAAGTGGAAGAGTTCGGAGATCTGCTGTTTTCGGATGATGTGTTGGAAGGAAATCTGAAAAAGGTAGCAGCAGAGCTGAGTCATGAGGAAATAGTAAATCAGAGGTTTATACCTAAAATGCTTATAATGCTTGGCATATCAAAAAAAGAAATCCATGAAAGTGCGTGGATAGAGGGAAGTATTGTGCGCTTGGGGGAAAGTGTGGATAGAAGCCTGCGTTCAGCAGAGCAATATAAGAAATTTGTATATATAAGAAAAAGAATTCAAATGAGGATGAGATGAGAAAGATAGTATTAAACAAGATAGTATACGCAGTTGCAGTTATGTGCATGGTAATCACAATATTATATTGTCCTACAGATGTTTATGCTGCAACGGGGAGTGTTACATTTGGTTCAGAGAGTTACGAGGCACGGGATAATTCACAATTTCAGGTAGGTGTATATCTGAAAACAAAATCAAAAATGGGATCTTATCATGTTGAAGTGGAATATGATAAATCACGGATGGAGTATACCGGAGGTGCTGAATCGGAATCAAACGGTGTGATAACTCTCGAGGGAATTGGAGTGTCAGATCAGATAAAATATATGCTTTCATTCAAAACGATAAGTGGTGGTGATGCCTACATAAAGGTAAAGAACGCATATATATATACCTCCGATGCCAATAGTACAGAACAGTTTGACATGACTGAACTGGATGAGGCAGGAATCACAATAGAAGGAGAGGATACAGGCACACCACGAACAGAAGAACCGACGGAATATGTTGGACCATTCGAGACCGATATTCCACATCTTGAACCTTCAATTAAACTTAATGATACAGATTATTATGTTGTTGACTCGAATCAGTATGTTCCTGAGAGTGTTAGCTGGAAATATGTGCTTGTTCCTGGAAAGCTTGGGAATATGGATGTGACGTTTTATTCAAATGAAGCACAAGATATATTTTTCCTTTCGTTAGTGGATTCTAACGGTGAGACACATTTATATAGTTACAGTAACTCGCAGAAACAGTTGTATGAGTGCAATTTCTATAATACAGGTAATACTATTTATTATTATACATCTCCATATGCCAGCGATAGCTGGCCGGAAGGCTTGACAGAAGATGTTATCAAAAAGCAGAATATATGCTATGCCCTTAGAAGTGATGGAGAGAGTGGCTTTTATAAGGTTGAAGCAGACAAGCTTACACTGTGGAATGTAGATGAAAATATTGCAGACGCAAAGCCGATGACCGGAAAATTGATATTCATAATGATAATTGCAATTATTACGGGATTGGCACTCATTGTGTTAGTTTATTTTTGGGGGCGTGAAGTTGGCAGAGCAAGACGCAAAAAGAAAAATTCTAAGAAGAAAAGGGTCATTGTAAGTAATGATATAAAGCAGATCAAGAATGATGATGTAGAGAAGACAGAGAATCACTTGAATGAAAAAGGCGAGGAACCTATAATATCAGTTCAGGATGTAACTATGAAGTTTAAAATTTCTAACAGTAGTGCTTCAGGAATGAAGGATTTCCTTATTCAGAAATTAAAGCATCAGATAAATTATCGTGAGCTGTATGCTTTGGATCATGTTAGTTTTGATGTATATAAGGGCGAGGTTGTTGGTATAATCGGAACAAATGGTTCGGGAAAGAGTACGATGCTCAGGATAGTATCAGGTGCTCTTAATCCATCAGGTGGTAAAGTAGTGGTTGATAGAAGAAAAGTTCAGCTTCTTACACTTGGAACCGGATTTGATATGGAGCTTACTGCTAGAGAAAATATATATCTCAATGGTGCAATCATTGGATACAGTAAAAAATTTATAGATGAGCATTTTGATGAAATTATAGATTTTGCAGAATTGCAGGATTTCGTAGATGAGAAAGTGAAGAATTTCTCAAGTGGTATGGTCAGCAGACTTGGATTTGCAATAGCAACAGCAGGAGATGCGGCTGAAATCCTTATACTGGATGAGGTGCTTTCTGTAGGAGATGAATTTTTCAGAAAGAAGAGTCTTGCACGAGTTAAGGAAATGATACATGGAGGCTCAACTGTACTGATGGTAAGTCATGGCATGGGAACAATTCTTGATAACTGTTCAAAGGTTGTATGGATAGAGAAAGGAAAGCTTCAGATGGTAGGAGATCCGAAGACCGTTTGTGCAGCATATAGGAAACAGCAAAATGTATAGAAGATCATTAAAAGAATATATAAGTGAATATAAGTTTGCATTATGGGAGCTTACAAAACGTGAGCTTAAACGTAAATACGCCAGAAGCTATATGGGAATACTATGGAGTATTTTCTATCCTTTGTTAAGAATGATACTTGTAGTGTTTATGTTTTCGCTTGTATTTAATAAAGGAATAGATAAATATCCGGCATATTATTTTGCTGGGTTTTTATTATTTGAATGTTTTAGTACAGCAACTATGACTTCATTAACATGCTTAAAAGATAATAGAGATTTTTTATTTAAGACAAAACTCCCAAGAGAGCTGTTAGTGCTGTCAAGAGTTTTAACAGCGTTTATAAACACTATGCTTGGATTTATTCCTTTTATATTTGTGCTGATATTATATAGAGCAAAAATTACAGTATATATTTTGTTTATTCCAGTAATATTTGTACTTTTTCTTTTATTTATTGCTGGAGCCTCGTACGCATTATCAATAATATACGTAGTGTTTCCGGACATAAGAGATATACATGCTCATGTGGTATTTATACTTCGATTTTTAGTGGCAATGTTTTATTCTATCGATTGGGTGTCCGAAGGCATACAGAATTTTATAAAGCATAATCCAGTATATGCTTTTATTAAGCTTACTCGTGATTGCATAGTTTATGGAACAAAACCAGGAAGTTTTTTTGTCGCAGAAGTTTTTATTTGGAGTTTAGGCATGTATTTATTTGGAAAAATACTATTTAAACTTTGCGTAAACAGGATAATGGAAAGGTTGTAATAATGAGTGAGTGTAAGAAAAATTTAAAAGATATAAGGCATAGTATTTATGTGATAAGATTACTTGCCAAAAGAGATAGGCAAAGAGGTAATTCATCAGCATTTTTAGGTCAATTTTGGCAAATTATTAATCCGTTTATAGATTCGGTTGTAATATCATTAGTATTTACTAAAATGTTTGATAATGGAAATTTTATATATTTTCCAATATATATTTTAATTGGAACAATGATATACGGATTGTTTAATGAAGGCACGACAAGCTGTTTGACGTCTTTGTCTGGAAATAAAAATTTTTTGATTAAATCATCAATATCAAGGAATTTGTATCCTATTGAGAGAGTATATGTTGCGTTAATTAACTTTTGCTTTTCAATATTTATTTTTATCATAGTTGCATGGTATTATGGCCTTAATCCATCTTGGGAATGGGTATTAATAATACCTGATATAATATTATTAGCTATTATGATATTAGGAATAGGTAAAATATTGGCAATAATTAATGTAGTATTTGCTGATATAACTTATTTTTATAGAATATTTACATTGTTTGTATTTTATGCGTCAGGAATTTTTTATAACACAAATAGATTATCGCCTTTGATGCAAGAATTAATTTCATTGAATCCTGTATATTTGTCAATAGCGATAGCTAGATTAAGCGTAATCGATGGAATAATTCCCAAATGGTCATTATGGCTTAAATTATTGATTTATTCCATTCTACTATATAATATTGGAACATATGTGTATAATAAAAATGTTCAAAATATAATTGAAAAAATATAAGATAAACTTGAAGGAGAAAAAGAGATGAAGAATGAATTGAAAAAAGAAATGAGTACTCAAAATGTTAAGGTATCAATAATAGTGCCTATTTATAATGCGGAAAAATATTTAAAACAGTGTTTGGGAAGTATTCAAAGTCAGACTTTGAAAGATATAGAAATTATATGTGTAGATGATGGATCAACAGATAGTTCACCGGAAATTATGGATAGTTTTGCAGAAAAAGACAGCAGATTTAAAGTTGTACATAAACCTAATGGTGGAAATGGACATTCTATGAATGCTGGACTTTCTGTTGCAACAGGAGAATATATAGGGTGTGTTGAAGCGGATGATTATATAGAAAAGAATATGTTTGAAAAACTATATTTATATAGTAATGATGGTAGTATTGATATTGTGAAAAGTAATTTTTGGAATTGCTATGAAGATGAATCAGGAAAAATAACTAAAGTAGTAAATGAAGAAAGAAATAATATGCCAGAACTGGCACTCCCTTTTACAATCAAAGAGTATCCGCAGATTTTATGGGGACATCCATCAATTTGGTCTGCTATATATAAAAGGAGTTTAATTGAAGAAAATCATATAAAATTTAAAGAAGCTAAAGGGGGTGGATGGGTAGATAATCCATTCTTCTTTGAAACAATGTGTTGTGCTAAGAGTATATATTGGACTAAACGTCCGTTTTATAACTATAGAACGGAGGTGGAGGGATCTTCATCTAAAGGTTACGATTTTAATATTCCATTTGATAGAATGCAGGATAATTTAGATGTTTTAAAAAGATATAATTGTCAAGATGAGGAAACGCTTAAATTAGCCTATGCAAGAGCGTTGATGTATTTGTGTGGTGCTATAAATGAATCAGATTATGAGGGAAAAGAACAACTTTTTTATAGTAAAGCACGAGAAATGTTGGAAAAAATAAATCCAATGGTGATTAGAGATGATTTTAATGATAATGATAAGAAAATATTTTTGAAATTCAAGTCACCTATAAAAAATTTATATAAAGATAGAAAAAAAGTACTAATATATAATTGGGTGCCATTTGACAATCCAAATAGAGCAGGTGGCGGAGTTACTGTATATTGTAGAAATTTAATTCAAACAATTATACAGAATAGACCGGATGTTGATGTCTACTTTTTGAGTAGTGGCTGGGCATATGATATTTCAAAAAAAGAATGTTATGTTCGTAAAATAAAAAATATATTTGGTGATAGATGTAAAACTTTTGAAGTTGTTAATTCACCAGTTCCGGCACCACAGGATATGTTATTTGGAAATCCAGAGGTGGCATTTGAGAGTGAAATATTAAAGGATACAATTAGAAAATTTATAACAAAATATGGTCAGTTCGAGGCAATACATTTTAATAATATAGAAGGTTTGTCTTTGGATATTTTGGAATTGAAGAAAGAGTTTAATAATACAAAATTTATATTCTCTATACATAATTATGTTCCTATGTGTATGACTGGATTTTATTTCAACAGAGATAAGCATGTGAATTGTGTTCCGGATTGTACGGCTAATGATTGTGACAAGTGTATAGATCGTTCAAATATGAGAAATTATGCACAGGAAATGATAGACAGAGGATTAGTAAATAATGATGGTAATTTCGATGTTGAAAGACGCTATGAATGGAGTGATTATTTTTCTTTTGATAGGCTTAATATAAAAAAGGATGCCTCAGAATTTATAGAATTTAAAAAGCGTGCCACAAAAACATTGAATGAGAATATGGATAGTATTCTTTGTGTATCTAAAAAAGTTATGAAAATTGCGATAGACAATGGATTTGATAGGAAAAAATTAATACTTAGTTATATTGGAACTAGAGTTGCAGAATTTCAAATGGGTAGATCAAACTGTGATAGAGACAAGTACTTAAAAGTTGCTTATTTGGGATCTAATTTAGATTATGAAGAAAAGGGATATCCATTTTTATTAGATTCTTTGGCAAAAGTAAAAAAAGAGTATGCCATGAATATTGATTTGGTGTTAACAACTACAACACAAGGAAAAGATGAAATGATACGAGAAAAATTAAAATCATTTCATAATATAGAAATTATTCATGGATATAATCATGGTGATTTAAATCGAATTTTAACAGGAGTGAATTTGGGAATTATACCTGTTTTATGGGAGGATAATTTACCACAAGTAGCAATTGAAATGGTATCATTTGGAGTTCCGATTTTGTCGAGTGATGCTGGTGGAGCATCGGAATTAACAGATTCTGATAATTTTAAGTTTAAAGCTGGTAGTATAGACGATTTCTTGAACAAATTTTATGATATTTATGAAGGAAAAACTAATTTAACTGAGTTTTGGGATAATCATAATGGATTATGCACTAATCAGATGCATTATGAGCAAATTGAGCAAATTTATAATTTGGGTAAGATTGAAAATGTTGTACTAACAGGTAAGGATGTTTCAGAATTAGTAGAAGAAAACACGTTTTTATATGATCATTTTGTGATAGATGATGTGAGTACATATAATGATAGAATCGAGAATATGCAAAAAGAAATAGATAGACTCAGAACAGAAAGAGATGATTTTGCATGGAGATTGTCAGAAACAAGAAAATCAAAATCTTATAAATTGGGTATGTTAATGACTTCAATTCCAAGAAAAATGAAAAAATAATATATATACTAGTAAGATAATTAGTAATCATAACAATTGAATATTGTTTAATTTCGCGGGAAAATATGTGCGTGTTCCTATGCGATTTGTAAGAGAACAGTTGTATTTAGCGGTGTTTGTTTTCTTGACATCAGTATGATCCATACGTAAGAGTATTTTGCACATATGAACGCAAATCACATAAATCATTAAATTGACTTTATATGTATATTAACCTGAATGAAAAGGATTCAGGTTAATATAAGGTGCGATATCAATTACTTTGTGTAAATCATAAAGAGAGGCAGTATGAAAGTTACTGTTAATATGTAATAAAAAACACCTTAGGTCAAAAGGTATTTGTATAATTAAGAGGCATGAAATGCAATCTTAAGAATTTGAGAGCTTATAGTAATATAGGGAGGATAAATAACATGCAAAGTATTAGAGAAGATTTGCTGGAGATAAATGAGATTGAAGCATATCTTGATAAACTTAATGAAGTGAAAAATGATTTTGCTATATTGCTTGCCGTTAAAGATACAGCGGGGAGTAATATGTCAGATGCTGTTTTGGGAAAACTGAAACAATTAGGATTTGAAAGTATTTCAAAACAGTTATGGGTAATGTATGCTGGGGCTATTTGTAATGGGGAAAAAATAGTAGATACGGTTTCTAAAAAAACAGAAGAACGAGTAGAAATTAAATTTGAATTTAATAATTATAAATTCGACTTAACAAGTGAAGCTTGGAAAACTGGGAATAGAGCAGCTATTTTAGTAAATGGAATTGATTTTGCGTGTAATAGACGAGGAATTAACATTGTGGTATATGATACAAAAAATGATACACCTGTTGACTCTATCTATTATGATTCCCATCAAGAAAATGATGTTTTTTCTAGAGATTTGGAAATAATCAAGAAAAAAAATTGGATTACAAGTGATATAAAAAGAGATGTTTGTATTGTTGGTTTTTGGTATGGGGCAAATTATGGCTCTTTATTAAATGGATATGCGATTTATAGAATTATTAAAGACATGAATAAGTCTGTATTGCTATTACAAAAGCCAGATAGTGTAGCAGATGATATAGAGCTTCGAAAAAAAATTCATAATACTAATTTCATAGAAGAAGTTTATAATGAAGATGATGTGTCCCCTAGAATGAGCAGAAAGGATTTGCAGTTATTAGACAATCATGTCGATACATTTATAGCAGGCTCTGATCAAATATGGAATTATAGAATTTCGTTTAGTGGGTTAATGTATATACCATTTTCTAAAAAAAGAAAAATTAGTTTTTGTACATCGCTTGGTTCGAAAGATGATCATGTAGCAGAGAGTAATATTCCTTTTGTCAGATCTGAACTCGAGAAGTATAATGCGATATCAGTTAGAGAAGATTTTAGTGCTAAAACACTTAAAAGAAAATATGGAATTAATTCTGAAATCCTTTTAGAACCAGTTTTTGATATTGATAAAAATATATATGATGAATTGATAGAAAAGTCAAATTTTGAAGAATCAGAACCATATATTGTCGCATATATTTTGGATCCAAATGAAGAAAAGTTAAATGCGTTGCTTGAAATATCAGGAAAATTGGATAAGAAAATTATTACAATTGCTGATGGATATTATACAATACTTAAGAGTTCGTGGGAACATTGTACTAGAAAGGAAAATTATCCTAATCTTCAAGTAGATATGGAAGTAAAGGACTTTTTAAAAGCGTTTTCAAATGCGGAGTTTGTTATAACGGATAGTTTTCATGGTACGTGTTTTTCGATAATTTTTGAAAAACGATTTATTTCGTTTTGTAATCCAGGAAGAGGCGCCGAAAGATTTGGAGATATTTTAGGAAGATTTAACTTAATGAATCGATTGGTGGATAATGTTTCAAAATTCTCATGGAAAGATGAATATGAAGAATTTATAGAATACGATCAAATCAATAAAATGATTAAAGAGGATAGAGAAAAATCAGTTGGTTGGCTAAAAAATGAATTAAGGAAAATTGATGAAATTGATAATGCAATAACACAAAATTGTAATATGAATTTATGTGTTGGGTGTGGTGCATGCAGTAGTATTTGTCCAAATGATGCTATTACCATGAAAGGAAATGATTTAGGATACTATAAACCAATTGTGAATATAGATAAATGTTCAAATTGTGGAATATGTTCTAAAATATGTCCTGTGATTAACAATGTTGAAAGAGAAAATAGCGATTCACCTAAGTGCTATGAGATTGTTGCAGCAAATGATGTGCTTTTGAAACAAAGTTCAAGTGGTGGAGCATTTTCTTTATTAGCTCATGAAATATTTAAAAAAGGGGGATGTGTGTTTGGTGCTGCTTGGAAAGATGATTTTACTGTAGAACATATTATGATTGATACAGAAGATGACATGTATAAATTGAGAAAATCCAAGTACTTGCAAAGTTATTTAGGAAATACATTTAGAAAAGTCAAAGAAAAGCTACTAGAGGGTAAACCTGTGCTTTTTAGTGGTTGCCCTTGTCAAGCAGCGGGGTTAAGACAATATTTAGGGAAAAAAGAATATGAAAACTTGGTAATAGTTGATTTACTGTGTGGAAATGCACCATCATCAAAATTCTTTAAAAAATATGTACAAGAATCCTATGGAGAGGATCTTGTCAAGTATGAGTTCAGAAATAAGATGTATGGTTGGAATTCTGAAACCGTAAAACTTACTTTTAAAGATGGCTCAACTAAGATAATAAAAAAAGCATGTCAAAGTGATTATCAGAGGGTATATCATAATCATGCAATGTGCTCATATCATTGTGAACATTGTAAATATCAGAATGTTCCCAAAATAGGTGATATTACAATAGGTGATTTTTGGTGGATAAATAATTTCGACAAAGAAGTAGAGTATAAAAATGGGATATCAGCGCTTCTGGTGAATAGTAAAAAGGGACAAGCGCTTTTTGATGCCATTGAAGAAAATAAGTTTAAGGTAAGAAAAGAAGTTCCGTTTCAATGGTTGAAAGGAAATGGCTTTACTGTTAAAGGTACACATAATTTTGTATCTCCTAAAAGAGACTTATTCTATGATGCAATTCAGACTATGCCATTTACTAAAGCAGTAAATTACGCATTAAAGCCTAATCATGGAAATTACGATAATACTCCATTATTTTTTAACTCAAGAAATACAGTATTTTCATATGATAATAAGATTTGGGAAGAACATGTAATTAATGGAACCATTTATTTGTTCACTAAGTTAATAAATCCCCCGACTAGAAAATATGCTATAATGCAAATGAAGGGGGCTTTGTCTAAAGAAACGACATATGAATTGCATATAAAATTTAAAGTGATTTCGGAATCACAATATTTTAATTTACATATTAAAGATTCAGGAAGTATGTTTTATCAAGTGATTTGGACAGAGAAAATTGACAATAATAACAGAGGCAAATGGATTGAAAGAAAAATCACATTTACTCCAGATGCGGATATTTATGATGAATTTATGATTGGTGCAGCACAATTGGTTGGCAATGACGCAAATGTTGCATTTTCACTGATAGATATTCATGAAGTAAATTAAGTTGTGAACAAAGGAGGTAAAGTACTATGAAGAAAAAAATAATAGCAACGCTTTTGAGCCTGGCAATAGTAATGTCAGGGAGCTTTTCAGCATTTGCTGCAGACTTTAGTGAAAATTCAGAATCTACAGGAGTAGATTCTGTGACATCCATGGAAGAAAGTAGTGAATCAAACAAATCCGCAGAAGAATTGATATCAGATGAAACAATTAGTCAGGATGACATAATTGGTGGTTCTGAAATTAAGGACACAGCATCTAATCAGTTAGATGTGGAGAATACTGGTGAAGCTAAAGATGTAGAAGTACAATTAAATGATGGTAATTCAGTAGACATTATGCCATCAAATAGTGTTGAAGATGAAGAAATTAATACAGAATCATCTGTAAAAACATATGCTAGTGATTCTGAATCAGCTAGTCAGAGTATTTTTGTAAATAAAAAAAATTATGGCGAGTTATCTAAAAGTGATGAAGTGGATAATTATAAATTTACATTAAGCAGTGCTGGTTCAGTTCGCATAGATTTTGGAAAAGAATATGAAGATAGTAATCGAGGCTGGACGGTTGAAGTTTATAATAGTAATTGGGAAATTATTAAGAGAGATGAATTTCGTTGTGGAAATTCAAAAACTGATAGCTCAAGTGTATTGGGATTAGCTTCAGGAACATATTATTTAAGGATAAAGGGTATAAGATGGGAGTGGACAGATACTAAGTATAATTTTACACTTGTGTATTCTGCTAGTAATTCTTGGGAAAAGGAAGCAAATAATTCGTTCTCTACAGCTACTAAGGTGAATACAAATAGTGTATGTTATGGTTCTATTTCTAATAGTGATTCAACGGATATTGATTATTACAAGTTTTCAATGGCAAATGCTGGACATATTCGTATAGACTTTGGAAAAGAGTATGATAGTAATGCAGATCATGGTTGGAATGTTATTCTTTATAATTCTGAGCAGGAAAAATATATAGAATGGACTTTTAATTGCGGAAATTCAAAGACTGATTCTACATGTGAATATGGTTTACCTAAAGGTACATATTATATTTTAATAAAGCCGATAGACTATGATGACACTAGTGTAACATATAATTTTAATATTAATTTTTCATCTAGTGCGGTGTGGGAAAAGGAATTGAATGATGATTTGGCTACGCCAAATCTAATGAATGTTAATACAACATATTATGGCACAACAACTAGTTGGAATGAAGATTGTTATAAGTTTACCTTAAAAAAGAATGGAACAGTTAGTATAGACTTTGGTAAAGCGTATGATAAGGACACATCTCATGGATGGGATGTAAGATTATACAATACAGATCGTGAAGAGGTTAGCAAAGGTGATGTGTATTGTGGGGATACTAACATTAAATCAGTTATTTCAACGGATTTAGTGGCTGGATCATATTACTTAAAGGTATCACCTAAAGCTTACGATGTTAGTGAAGTGGTATACAATATAAAGGTAACTGCAAAAAATGAACCGGCTCCAGCCCAATCAACCGTGTCTGCTGTTTCTGGTCTAAAGATAGGTGGACGAGCTGGTGATGCTCTTAGATTAAACTGGAATAAGAATACATCTGCAGATGGATATATTGTTGAGCAATATAAGAGTGGAAGCTGGACTCGAATTGCAAGAATAGGAAGCAACAGTACTGTTACATATAGAGTAGAGAAATTAAGTCCTTCTACCAAGTATAATTTTAGAGTTAAAGCATTTAAGCTGAATGGCAATGCTGCCACATACAGTTCTTATAAGAATATTAGTGGAATTACAAATCCTGCTACGATATCAGGATTGAAAATTGGCGGACATGCAGCAGATGCACTTCGTTTAAATTGGACGAAGAACAGTAAGGCATCAGGATATATTGTAGAGCAGTATAAAGGTGGAAAGTGGACACGTATAGCGAGAATTGGTGAGAATAGCACAACTACATATCGTGTTGAGAAGTTAAGTGCATCCACAACGTACAAGTTTCGAGTACAGGCATTTGGATTTGATGGAAAAACTGCATTATATGGTAATTATGCGTATATTAACGGAAAGACAAGTCCGGCTACAGTAACCGGTATAAGAATTGGCGGTACAGCAAAGGATGCCTTGAGGGTTAATTGGAATAAAGACAGTAAAGCAAGTG
Organism: Agathobacter rectalis ATCC 33656; assembly: GCF_000020605.1. Classification (NCBI taxonomy): domain Bacteria; kingdom Bacillati; phylum Bacillota; class Clostridia; order Lachnospirales; family Lachnospiraceae; genus Agathobacter; species Agathobacter rectalis. Next base: position 2,632,540 of record NC_012781.1, on the reverse strand, counting down.
GTTATATTGTCCAGCAGTATAAGAATGGTACATGGGTGAGAATTGCCAGAATTGGTAATAACAATACTACAACTTATCGTGTATCTGGCTTAAAATCTGGGTCAACATATATTTTCAGGGTACAGGCATTCGGTTATGATGGAAAAACAGCCATATACGGTGGATTCGCTATGATACCCGGAACAACAAAATAAAAAGGAGAATTATATTATGAAGTACGATTATTTAGTAGTAGGCTCTGGTTTATATGGAGCAGTTTTTGCACACGAGGCAAAGGAAAAAGGAAAGAGTGTGCTTGTTATAGACAAGCGTCCGAATATTGCCGGAAATGTTTATACTGAGAAGGTAGAGGGAATCAATTTCCACAAGTATGGAGCTCATATTTTCCATACAAACAACACAAAGGTATGGAACTACATTACACAGTTTGCAAATTTCAACAGATTCACAAATTCACCGGTTGCAAATTATAAAGGTGAGCTTTATTCAATGCCTTTTAATATGTACACATTTAATAAAATGTGGGGTGTTGTAACTCCTGAGGAAGCCGCTGCAAAGATTGAGGAGCAGAAGGCAGAGATAAAGGGAGAGCCACAGAACCTCGAGGAGCAGGCTATATCACTTGTAGGTAGAGATATCTATGAGAAGCTTGTAAAGGGGTATACTGAGAAACAGTGGGGACGTGATTGTAAGGAGCTTCCTGCATTTATCATTAAGAGACTTCCGGTTCGTCTTACTTTTGACAACAACTATTTCAATGCTCTTTATCAGGGAATTCCGGTAGGTGGATATACCAAGATGGTAGAAAATCTTCTCGAGGGTATTGAGGTACGTCTCAATGAGGATTATCTGGAGAAGAAGGCTGAGTATGATGCTATGGCAGATAAGGTAATATATACAGGTGCAATTGATGCATACTTTAATTATTCTCTTGGAAATCTTGAGTACAGATCAGTAAGATTTGAGAATGAGATTCTTGACAAGCCTAACTTCCAGGGAAATGCTGCTGTTAACTATACAGATAGAGAGACTCCATGGACACGTATTATCGAGCATAAATGGTTTGAGTTCGGAAAAGATGAGAATGGAAATGATCTTCCAAAGACTATAATCAGTAAGGAATACAGCTCAGAGTGGAAACCGGGAGATGAGCCATACTATCCTGTAAATGATGAGAAAAATGGTAAGCTATATGCTGATTACAAGGCTTTGGCTGATAAAGAAGAGAAGGTTATCTTTGGTGGACGTCTCGGAGAGTACAAGTATTACGATATGGATGCGGTTATTGCATCGGCACTTGATATGTGTGAGAAAGAGTTAGCTTAGGAGTATAATTTGAGAGATATAAATATAGCTGTTAATATATGTACATATCATAGAAATGAATTTGTAGAGAAGAATATATCAAAGCTTTTAAAGTCAAAGTTTTTTCAAGAAAATGAGAAAAAGTATTACGGAAGGCTTCAGATTTTTGTTGTTGACAATGGCTGTGAGCTGAAACAGCATAATGATACTTTTTTACATGTATTTCATAACAGAAATACAGGAGGCTCGGGCGGTTTTCAGCGTGGATTGGAAGAAATCAGAAAAAACAGCAGTACATTTTCACATGTTATATTTATGGATGATGATGTGGAATTTGATATTGAAGCGTTTTATATTCTCTTTGATTACCTGAGTAAGGTTTCAGAAAAGTATATTGATAATCCGGTCGCAGGACGTATGTTTTGTATGGACAGGCCGGATATTCAATATACAGCTGCAGAAATATGGAATGGAGGTAATTTGAAACATGTGGAGTACATGAGACAGATTACCTCAGAGAATTATATACCCGGAAGAGTTAATTATGGTTCCGGAGCAGAGTATGGTGGTTGGTGGTTTTGCTGTTTTCCGATGAGTTTTGTGAAGGACAATGATATCATTCCATTTTTTATCCATTGTGATGATGTCGAGTATGGACTTCGATGTGGAAAGCCACCAATCATAATTGAAGGAGTACATGTGTGGCATGAGACATTTGAAAAGCGTATGACTCCAATAATGCATTATTATGACACAAGAAATCCGTTATTTGTTAATTCACTACATTCTTTGAATGATAATCCTAAATCAGTTTTTATTAGATGGAAGGATACTATTACGTTACATCATATTAAAAACGATTATATTACAGAGTATTATGTGATTCGGGCAATGGCGGATTATTTAAAAGGTTTGGATTGGCTAAATAGGATCAACCCTGAAAAATACCATAAACGATTGGGCAAGATGAAGGGCAATAAGCTTAAAAATGCAGTTGCCTGGAGATTAGTAGAAAGAAAATACAAGAGAAGATATGAAATCTAAAATTTCAGCGGGATGTCAGGTTTCAAGCCTGCTTATCCTTATAGTATTAGTAATAGAATATGGATTATTTTTCCTTGCAGTGCCGTTCGACAAAGTAAGTTCTCTTATGATGCTTGGATATATTTTTCTAACTTACATTATTACATGTAATAATCATGGCAGGACTGTACATCTATATTATGAGAGAGAGTTAAGTCTTCTGTTTAAGTGTATTGCAACGGATTTTGTAATGGGAGTTTTTTTGTATACATATTATTTGGATCATGGTAAAACTCGTGGAATTGGAATACTGTTTGCTGATGAAAAATGGTGGATAGGATACATTATTATGTTGGTTATGCACCTGATTTCAATTTTTGCATTATGTATTTTTTGGAATAAGTGTATTTATCCCGGAAATAAGGGAAAGATACTTTATATATATGAAAAGGAAACTCCAAAAGATATGCGCATTATTGATGACTGTATATCTATTGATGAAACAGAAAAGAAATTGATTGCTGAGATAATGAGCAATGAAATTATATATATATATGACGTTACGGCAGAAAAACGTAACGATATTTTAAAGACTTGTTTTGAGGCGGGAAAAGATGTATATTTGTCTACAAAGATTTCGGATATACAGCTTAGAGCATCATATCTGACACAGGATAGCGATCAGCCTTGCTTTTATTGCCAAAGACCTGCTATATCTAAAAAGGCTGTTATAGTAAAACGTTTTTTTGATATAGTAATATCCATTATTGGACTGATTCTTACATCTTGGCTGTTTCTTATTGTTGCTATTGCAATAAAAATAGAGGATGGAGGAAGCGTTTTTTACAGGCAGGACAGATGCACCAAGGATGGAAAGATTTTTTCTATTCTGAAATTCAGGAGTATGATAGAACATATTGAAGATGGAAAAATATACATAACAAAGCACAAGGATAATCGTATAACAAAAGTAGGATATATCATAAGAAAAACAAAGATTGATGAATTACCGCAATTGGTCAATATATTAAAAGGTGATATGAGTCTGGTAGGTCCGAGACCGGAAAGACCGGAACTTATAGCAGATATTTTAAAAGAAATACCTGAGTATAATTTTAGAACTACTGTGAAAGCCGGACTTACAGGATATGCGCAGGTTCATGGTGATTACCATACTGATTTTTTGGAAAAATTGAGATGGGATATGATATATATAGAGAATTATTCAATCATTTTGGATTTGAAGATTTTGATTATGACAATTCCAACTATATTACGTGGGAGCAGTGATGTATGAGATTAGCTGTATATAATTTTCTGGTGAATCGTCATCCGGGAATAAGACAAAAATATCATAATTATCATGACAGAGCGCATGGATATAAAAATATATTGTCATGGATCTATCTTATATTGCTTAATGTAATATGCTTCTTTACTATAGGACATTATCCTAAGCAGGTTAATGCTAGCAATTCGGGCAAACATAAGAAACTTCCGCTTACTGAATCAGAATCAATGGTCAGATTCAGGCAGGGAAAAAGTGTGGATGATGTAGTTAGTGAATTAATGAAGTATGATATTGTTTCATTTGATATATTTGATACCTTGATATTCAGACCTTTTTCGGCACCTACGGATTTATTTTATCTCATGGGAAATGAAATCGGGCTTCTTGATTTTAAGCGTATTAGAGAAGATGCTGAGTATACAGCAAGAATTGAAAAATATACTGAATTCGGCACTTATGAGGTGAATTTTAGGGATATATGGCTTAAGTTAAGTGAAATGATAGATATATCAGTGGATGATGGAATGGCATTAGAGCACAAATATGAGCTGGAGTTTTGTTATGCAAATCCATTTATGAAGAAGGTATTTGATAAACTCATCAAATCAGGAAAGAGAGTTGTGATTACTTCTGATATGTATCTGTCGAAAGCTTTTCTGGAGGAGCTTCTTCACGGTAATGGGTATACCGGATTTGAAAGGCTTTATGTGTCATGCGAATATGATAAGAGTAAATCAGATGGCAGACTTTATGATGTTGTCTTGAGTGAAATGCAGATTGCACCTGAGCAGATGATTCATGTAGGGGATAATGAACACAGCGATGTAAAGATTCCAAAGCGACGTGGTATATCAAGCTGCTATTATCCGAATGTAAATAAGCATTCGATAGACTATAGAGCAAATGAGATAAGCAGTATTATCGGTGGAGCCTATAGAGGAATTGTTAATAACCATATTTATAATGGTATTTCGGGATATTCTCGTGAATATGAATATGGATATATTTATGGTGGGATTTTTGCCATGGGATATTGCTGTTTTATTCATGATTATGTGAGAAAAAATTGTATAGATAAAGTATTGTTTCTTTCTAGAGATGGGGATATACTGAAACAGGTATATGAAAAGCTATTTCCTAATGAGGCTGTGGAGTATGCATATTGGTCAAGGAAAGCAGCTACAAAGCTCATGGCAAATGGAAATAGGTATGATTTCTTTAGAAGATTTCTCTACCATAAGGTGAATCAGAAAATAACTGTTAAAAAGATTTTTGATTCGATGGAACTTGCTGATATGTTGGCAGAATGTCATGAAGTTAATGGTAACGATTACCTTACGAATGATAATGCGGCTGTTATTAAGAGTTTTCTTGTAAGTAATTGGGAAAGAGTATTACATCATTATGAAAATGAGCACAAGGCAGCTAAGTTGTATTATGGTAAGCTCATCGGTGATTCGAAAAAAATTGCGGTCATTGATATTGGCTGGGCAGGAAGCGGTGCAATGTCTTTGAGATATTTATTCGAAAAAGAGTGGGATATAAATTGTGAGGTTATTGGTGTGATAGCCGGAACTAATACTGTACACAATGTGGAGACTGATGCCAGTGATTCATTTTTACAGAGCGGAGAGCTTGTATCATATTTGTATTCATTTGCTCATAACAGGAATCTTATGAAGCAGCATGATCTCAATAAGGATTACAATGTATATTGGGAGCTGCTGTTATCGTCACCAACTCCACAGTTTATGGGCTTTAGCATGGATGATGGTAAATATGGATTCCGGTTTGGCAGGTTAGATGCAAATCAATCCGGAATCATGGAAATTCAAAAAGGAATACTGGATTTTGTTGAACAGTATCAATGTCATTTTGGAAATGCCGAGAATGAAAAATTTTCATATATGTATAATATATCAGGTAGTGACGCGTATGCCCCGATGCTTGTTGCAGCAGAGCATGATGAATGTTATCTTAAGATGATCAATTCGTTATTTGATCTACAGGTTAATGTGAACTAGAAGGAGGCACCATGAGAGAGAATAATATCAGAGAAGTAAAGAAAGAAAAAAGTGATAAGAAGTTTTCATTTAAGTATATAGTGTGGCTGATTGCCATGGCTTTTCTTGTCACATCGGTTGTTGTGTTGACTAAAGTAGTAAAAATGAATATTTTGCCGACAAAGTTTCTTGTAGTTGCAATAGGTGTAGTTGTGCTTATTATTTTATTCGATTTATTAGCAGCAAGAAAACTGTGGTCCGGTATACTTACTAGCATTATTTCAATTGCTTTGATTGCCGCTATGATAATAGGAATTATCGCCATAAATAAAGTGGACAAGACTGTGGATATAGTCACAGACAAGGGCACAGAAGAAAAGACGGAGATGGTTATAGCAGTTCTGGCTGATTCTGATGTGGAAAAAATAACAGATCTTTCAGAGCTTTTGATAGGATATCTTGATGATTATGATGTTAATTCGTCTAAAAAGGTAATGGATGAGATTGATAAAAGCGTGGGTGGATCGGCAAATTATAATGCTTTTGATGATAAATTCGCTATGGTTGATGCCTTATATAATCAGACTATCAAGGCAATGATCTTAAATAAAGCCAATATTGATGTTATCAAAGATGGTGAAGGATACGAGGATTTTGAGGACAAAGTTAAGATTATTTATTCTTCAGAAATAACAAATTATATTGAAATAGTAGATAAAGAACAAAATACAAATCTGAATCAGTTTGTAGTATATATCAGTGGTATAGATACTTTTGGAGATGTATCTGTCAGAAGTAGAAGTGATGTAAATATTCTTGCTGTTGTGAATACAAAGACTAAGCATATTCAGTTGATCAATACTCCTAGAGATTATTATATAGAGCATCCAAAGAGCAATGGTGTGAAGGATAAGCTTACACATGCCGGACTTTATGGAGTAGAAAATTCGATTGGAGCACTTGAAAATCTGTATGGTGTGAAGATTAATTACTATGTCCGCATGAATTTTAGTGGATTTGAAGATATCATAGATGCTATGGGGGGAATTGATGTTTATTCGGACAAAGATTTTACAGTTGAACCGGTTAAACATTATACCGTAGGTGTAAACCACTTATCAGGCATTGAGGCTCTGGCTTTTGCAAGAGAGAGACATGCTTTTGCTGCTGGTGATATACAACGTGGGCAGAACCAGATGAAGGTGATTATTGCTATGATCAATAAGCTTTCATCAAAGGATGTTTTATATAACTATTCAAATGTATTAGATGGAATTGCGGGAACATTCCAGACTGACATGGCTTCAGATGATATATATACCTTAGTAAAGAAACAGTTGGTTGATAATACGAAATATACTATTGACTCATATTCAGTAACAGGTACAGGGGATTCATGTACTACTTACTCTACACCAAAGACAAAGGTTTGGGTTATGCAGCCGAATATGGATGAGGTGGAGCATGCTAAAGGCCTGATTAACAGTGTTTTAAGTGAATAAATGGCGCATTTATAGTTAGAAGAGATGTTTAAGGAGAGGTACTAATGAAGAAAAGATTTATTGCGGTTACTTTATCGGTTATGATGCTTTTTTCTTCCAATATCAGTGTTTTTGCTGAGGGCAATGATGTTTCTGTTAAACACAGTTTGGAAAACACAGATTATGCTAAGGCTTCTGATAGAACCGGTTATCAGAAAATGGAAACTGAGGAGATAAAATTATCTCAAGAGGAGTTTAATGAGCTCTTGGAACAGAAACAAGAGGATTCTATTACAACTTACAGCTCAACAGATTCGGCTTATTGGAAGAAGTTTGGTAGTAATTATTATTATAATAAGCTTACTGCGCAAGAGAAGAGTGCCTGGAATGAGCTGGAGCAGGTTTGTATTTCATATGCAACGAACGATAAAGATATAAGTAATAGTAAAATACAAACCGATAATTTGTATTTTGCTAATTGGAATATTCAAAAAGTATATAATTTTATACATATGTTTAAGCTTTCACATCCACAATTCTATTTTTTATCCAATAGATCCACGGTTTCCTATTGTGATGCATCGCAAGGGTATATGTTAGGCATTGGTGTGTATTCACCATTTGATAGTGGACATCAGAGGGCGGCATATACTACCTATTTTTGTAATAAGATAGACAACTGGGTAGAGCAGATAAAGAAAAAATCGTCATCATTGGTAGAAGAACGTGAAAAATATGCATTTGACTTAATTTGTGCTAATACAACATATGAGGATGGGACATATGATCAGTCGGCGTTTAGCCTGGTATATGAAGGTAAGACAGTTTGTGCTGGCTATGCTGCAACATTTCAGCTGTTAATGAATGCTGTTGGAATAGATACTATAGAAGTAACAAGTTATGATCATGCATGGAATCTTTCTAATGTTCATGGTGTATGGTATGAAGTTGATGCTACCTGGGCTGATAATGATAGTACCGGAAATATAGATTATAGTTATTATAATAAAAGTGAGGCAACTATCTCAGAAAATGGATATGAAACCAGTCATGTAAAAGAAAATCAGTGGGATAATTACCAGCCTGAAGCAAAGTATGATTCAGATTATTCATGGGAATATTATTATAGCCCATATTTTAATAATGGAAATTATACATGGTTTATGGTAAATAGCAATTCATCATTAAGTGGAGGATATTTGGCAACACCGGTTAATGCATTTAATGGAGCGACGTATGGTTCTGCACCTTCTACAGTTATAAATGATGGGATTACATATTCAACCTTGTACTTAAAGAAAGATCCGGCTGGAACTGTGACTGCAAATGATATGAAAGGATTGAAAATAGGTGGTCGTGCAGTGGATGCATTACGCCTTAACTGGGATAAGGATTTAAAGGCATCGGGATATATTGTTGAGCAGTATTCCGGAGGTAGTTGGAAGAGAATTGCAAGGATGGGTAGTAATGCAACAACTACTTTACGTGTTGAAAAATTATTGCCATCTACTACATATAAGTTCAGAGTAAGGACATTTGTATATTCAGGCAATACTCCTGTATATGGTAAGTATGCATATGTTAACGGAAAAACAAATCCGAGTGCTGTTTCCGGATTAAAGATTGGTGGAACAGCAAAGGATGCATTACGTCTCAATTGGAGCAAAAATAATTCCGCAAACGGATATATTATTGAACAGTATAAAGATGGTAGTTGGAAGAGAATCAAAAAGATAGAGTCTAATTCAACAGTAACATATAGAGTAGAAAAGTTGTCTGCAGGAACAACGTATAAGTTCCGAGTTATGGCATATGGCTTTGATGGTAATACTCCTTTGTATAGTGCATATCAGAATGTGTCCGGAACGACAACCGCAGCATCAAAGGCTCCTTCAACTGTTTCTGATTTTAAAATTGGGGGAAGAGCAACAGATGCTTTGAGATTAAATTGGACTAAAAATAATTCTGCATCAGGTTATATTATTGAACAGAATAAGAATGGCTCATGGACACGCATAGCTCGTATTGCATCAAATGCTACGACCACATATCGCGTAGAGGGATTAAAAGATTCTACAACTTATCAGTTTAGAATAAAGGCATTTGGGTATAGTGGAAATACAGCTTTATATAGCGGTTATAAAAACATATCGGGCACAACACTGCCTGCTGCTGTTTCAGGGGTTAAAATAGGTGGAACAGCAAAAGATGCTCTTCGTTTAAACTGGAATAAAAATAGAAAGGTTTCAGGATATATTATTGAACAATACAGTGAGGGTAAATGGGTACGAATAGCTCGAATAGGCTCCAATTCGACAACTACGTATCGTGTAGAAAAATTGAAAAGTAAGACGTCATATGTGTATCGTATAAAAGCATTTGACTTTGATGGTTCAACAGCTATTTATGGAAACTATAGTTATATAAGTGGTGTGACAAATTAATTTTATGGGTGCTGCCTGTATTTATACAGGTAGCATCCAGTTTTATTATATGAAATCTATAACATGTACTTGTAAAATTGGGAAAAAAGTTGCATAATATAAATGAGTATAAAGAACTATATGTAATTTTTGAATAGGGGGAAAATATGAAGAGTGAACTAAAAAGTAAGATTATAATAATATTTTTGATAATTTTTGCGACTATTGGAGGATATAATTCATTGATTTATGCGGATGAACAAAAAAAATCTTATGAGTATGATATGTATGAAAACGGTTCGGGTAAGGATATTACTTCCGACGAAGCTGTAAAAAGCGAGGGAGATAATCTAAAAGAATCTGATGGAACAGATCTGTTTCGTACTTCAAATATGGGAATAAGTCAGAGTGGAGTGGATTTAATAAAACAGTTTGAGGGATGCAGATTGACTGCTTATAAGGTTACAAGCAGTGAAAAGTATTATACTATAGGCTATGGTCATTATGGATCTGATGTGTATGCAGGGATGACTATTACTCAGGCACAGGCTGAAAGTATGCTTAAATCGGATCTTGTAAGATTTGAAGGATATGTAAACACATTTTTAAATAAATATAATATTACAATTAATCAGAATCAATTTGATGCCTTGGTAAGTTTTACATATAATGTTGGAAATGTTTGGGTTAGTTACAATACTTTTCAGTTGAAAACATATTTGATAAATGGGGTATCAAATTATAACAGCGATCAGATAACAACTGCATTTACAAATTGGAACAAGTCGGGTGGCGTAGTGTTGGATGGACTGACTAGAAGAAGAAAAGCAGAGGCAGCACTGTTTCTCAATGGAAATACCAATGATTGTTCGTGTTCAGATTCATATGCAGGAGATTATGTTTGTACTGCGTCTTCAGCTTTAAATATAAGAAGTGGACATGGTGGTACAGTGATTGGAACAATCCCATCAGGAGCGGTTGTATATGTTTCAAAAGGGGATGGAACATGGGCGCATGTATCATATAATGGAATTAATGGATGCTCATCCATGCAGTACTTAAAGAAAAAACAAGATACTCTTAATTATCAGTTACATGTATGGATATCCGATACTGATATGGGAAGTGTACCAGAGCACTTTTATAAAGGAAAATCATACTATTTATGCTATGAAATATTAGATATGGATACAGGAAAAAGAGTAGATATAGATCATGATGGACTTAATTATAGTGTAAGTGAAGTATTTGGATATCCTGATGGAACAAAGTCTGATCCATGTACTTACGGAAATGATTACAATTGGTATAGAAGCTATATGGGGGCAACAGGTCAGTATAAAGGAATTGTAACTGTTACAGGTGATATAAATACTTCCTGTGAAATTGGTTGGAAAGTTGAGTATTCAGGTAATGTAACGTTAAAAGCATCTACATATTCGGTTAATCTTAATATACCGGGAAACATAAGTCAAAGGGTTACATTAACAATGGAGGGAGAGATACCTGATAATTGTGCATTGTCGAAAGATTCATCTGGGAATGGATTTTCTGCAAAATGGGATGGCGATTGGAATGGTTGGTCGCATGATATGGTTATTACCGGAGAGGGGTCTGGCTCCGGAGTGATAATAGTGTCTGTTGTGGATGGAAAAAATGCTTCTGTCAAATATGGAACTATTAAGATATATGTTAATGTGACTAAAGAACAAAAGACTGTTTCCGCGATGAGTGGAGTAAAATTAGCCGGTCGGGCAGATGATGCATTGCGCATTAATTGGAATATAAATAGTAGTGCATCGGGATATATCATAGAGCAATACAAAAATGGTAATTGGAGTCGTATAGCACGAATTGCTGATAAGAATACAAAGACATATAGAATAGAAAAACTTACTAATTCTACAGATTATAGGTTTAGAATTCAAGGATTTAATTTTGACAATGGAACGCCTGTATATGGAAGTTATACATATGTTTCGGGAAAAACGAATCCGTCAAAAATAACAGGAGTGACGATTGGAGGTAGAGCAGTCGATGCGCTCAGACTAAATTGGAATAAAGTAAGCGGTGCCTCCGGGTATATCATTGAGAAATATGAAAATGGGAAGTGGAATAGGATTGCAAGAATTGCAGATGTAAAAACACGGACATATAGAGTGGAAGGGCTTAAGGCATCTACAACTTACAAGTTTAGAATAAAAGCATTTGGCTTTAGTGGAAGTACACCATTATACAGTACTTATACATACATTAACGGAAGAACGACCCCGATGGCTGTAACAGGTGTTTGTATAGGTGGAACTGCAAAAGATGCATTAAGAGTTAACTGGAATAAAGTTAGTGGGGCATCAGGATACATAATAGAAAAGTATGAGAATGGTAATTGGAACAGAGTAGCCAGAATAGCAGATGGAAATACAAAGACTTACAGAGTGGAGAAGCTTAAAAAGAATACAGCATATGTATTTAGAATCAGAGCGTTTGATTTTGATGGAAATACACCGTTATACAGTGATTCGAAATATGTAAATGGTAGTACAAATAGGTGATAGGAGGGATATTTTTTATGAAACAAATGTGTAGAAGAGAAAAAAAGTGGATTAAGATTATTGCATGTATTATGATCTCCATATTGATGGTACAATTGAGCAATGTTCAAAAAGTATATGCAGTAACACAGTCAGAATTTGATGCAAAATTATCACAATTACAATCACAATATCCTAATTATAGTGTTTGGAATGGACAATTTGATAATGGAACACAGTGTTTTGGTTTTGCACATATGATGGGATATAATGTGTTTGGAACAATGCCGTCGACCTGGCAAAGGAGTTATGATATTTACAGTGTAAAGCCCGGTGACCTGATACAGTATGGAAATACAAGTGGACAGGGTCATACGGTTTTTGTAACTGCAGTTTCAGGAAATACAATAACGTTCGTGGATTGTAACGGAAATGGAAATTATAGTGGAAGTACCAAGGTACGAAGGAATGGTGTATTATGGGGAAACACTATACAAAAGGGGGCAAGGATATGGGGCAAATATTCGTTTAGCTATTTGCTTGTATCAAATGGAATTCAGTCGTATGATACATGCAGTACTTCATATGCAGGAAACTACATTTGTACATCAAGAACCACATTAAATATCAGAGATGGGCATGGTGGAGCAGTAATTGGTTCAATACCATCAGGTGCAGTAGTATATGTTTCAAAAGCAGATGGAACATGGGCACATGTTTCTTATAATGGAATTAATGGGTGTGCGTCTATGCAATATTTGCAAAGACAGCAGAATACACTTAATTATCGATTACATGTATGGATATCTGATACTGATATGGGCAGTGTACCGGAGCATTTTTATAAGGGAAAATCATACTATTTATGCTATGAAATATTAGATACAGATACGGGAAAAAGAGTAGATATAGATCATAGTGGACTTAATTATAGTGTAAGTGAAGTTTTTGTATATCCTGATGGATCAAAGTCTGATCCATGCACTTATGGAAATGACTATAATTGGTATCGAAGCTATATGGGATCTACCGGGCAGTATAAAGGGATTGTAAGTGTTACAGGGGATCTTAATGTTTCGTGTGAGGTTAGCTGGAATGCTGAGTATTCCGGAAATGTAACATTAAAAGCGTCTACATATTCAGTTAATCTTAATATACCGGGAAATACAAGTCAAAGGGTTACATTAACAATGGAGGGAGAGATACCTGACAATTGTAAGTTGGCAAAAGAGTCATCGGGAAGCGGTTTTTCTGCAAAATGGGATGGTGACTGGAATGGCTGGTCATGTGATATGGTTATTACCGGAGAGAGTACAGGTTCCGGAGTGATAAAAGTGTCTGTTGTAGATGCAAAAAATGCTTCTGTCAAATATGGAACTATTAAGATATATGTTAATGTGACCAAAGAACAAAAAACTGTTTCTGCTATGAGTGGGGTGAAGCTGGCAGGACGCGCGTCAGATGCACTTAGGATTAATTGGAATACAAACAGTAGCGCATCAGGTTATATAATAGAGCAGTATAAAGATGGTAATTGGAGCAGAATTGCTAAAATATCTGGAGCGAATACATATAGAATTGAAAATTTGGAAAGTTCTAGGCAATATAATTTCAGAGTCTGCGGATACACTACAGATGACGGAGATGAAGTATACGGAAGTTATGCTTATGTTTCCGGGATAACAAATCCGAAATCCGTAACAGGAGTGAAGATTGGAGGAACTGCAAAAGATGCATTAAGAATAAATTGGAGTCAGAATATATGTGCTTCCGGTTATATCATAGAAAAATATGAAAACGGAAAGTGGAATCGTATTGCAAGAATAGCCGATGCAAATACAACTACATACAGAGTGGAAAATTTAAAGTCTGCATCTACTTACAATTTTAGAATAAAGGCATTTGATTTTGATGGATCAGTTCCGATATATAGTGAATATCAGAATATTTCGGGAAAGACAAATTCAGCATCTAATACATCCGCAACGGTATCTAATGTAACAGGGGTAAAAATAGGTGGAAGAGCAGCAGATGCACTTAGGATCAACTGGAATAAAGTAAATGGCACATCAGGATATATTATTGAGAAGTATGAAAACGGAAAGTGGATCCGAATAGCGAGAATAGCAGATGCAAATACACAGACTTATCGCGTTGAAGGGCTAAAGGCATCTACAACATATAAGTTTAGAATAGAAGCATTTAGTTTTAGCGGAAAAACACCATTGTATAGTACTTATGCATATATAAACGGAAGAACCAATCCGGCTGTTGCAACAGGTGTTTGTATAGGTGGAACTGCAAAGGATGCACTGAGAGTAAATTGGAATAAGGTTAATGGTGCATCAGGATACATAATAGAAAAGTATGATAATGGAAATTGGATTAGGGTAGCGAGAATAGCAGATGCAAATACGCAGACATACAGGGTTGAGAAACTTAAAAGTAATACAGCATATGTATTTAGAGTCAGATCATTTGATTTTGATGGAAGTACACCATTATATAGTGGTTCCCAATATGTAACAGGTAGTACATTATAATTGCTTGTTGTAAATAGTAGCTAGGATGATATGTGGAAGGGGTAAGGAAAATATGAGGAAAAAACTGTTTATTTTATTATTTTTGGTATGTATATGTGGGTTTGATTATAATATGGTTTATGCAGCACAACCCACTGAGGAGTGGGAGTTGCCGATAGTGCCGGGAGATGAAGGTGTTATTGATAAGGTTGATTCATTCTTATGCTCAAATGCAACAGAGAGTACTTTTCAGTTACAATGGAATAAGGTGAATAATGCAGATGGATACATTATAGAACAGTTTAAGGATGAAAAGTGGACGCGAATAGCACGAATTGGGAATGGAAAAACAATATCTTATAAGGTTGAAGGACTGACTTCAGGCAAAAAATATCAATTTAGAATAAAAACGTTCATGTTTTTGGGAAAGGTACCGCTATATAGTGATTATGTTCTGGTAAGTGGAACTACTTTGCCTACCAAGAATACTAATGTTGTGATTGGTGGCAGGGCAACTGATGCATTAAGAATTAATTGGAGTAAAAATGAAAGTGCAGCAGGATATATCATAGAGCAGCAAAAAGATGGAAAGTGGGTACGAATAGCAAGGATTGCTGATAAAAATACCACAACATACAGGGTTGAAAAATTATCAGCAGGAACAAGCTACAATTTTCGTATAATGTCATTTAACTTTGATGGTAATACTGCCATATACAGTGGATATGTTACTGTTAAAGGAATGACTCTTCCGATGTATAACAATAATGTAGTGATAGGTGGTCGGGCAACGGATGCACTGAGAATAAACTGGGCTAAGAACAAAAGTGCATCAGGATATATTATTGAACAATACAAAGGTGGAAAATGGATACGAATAGCAAGAATTGCTGATAATAATACAATAACTTACAGAGTTGAGAAGTTATCGGCAGGAACAAAATATCAGTTCCGTATAGAGTCATTTAACTTTGATGGAAATATACCGGTATATAGTAGCTACGTATACATAAACGGAACAACATTGCCAATAAATAACAGAAATGTTGTGATCGGAGGCAGAGCAACCGATGCACTAAGAATTAATTGGACTAAGAATGAAAGTGCAGCAGGATATATTATTGAGCAGTACAAGGATGGAAAATGGATACGAATAGCAAGAATTGCTGATAAAAATACTACAACATATAGAGTAGAAAAGTTATCATCAGGAACAAACTACAAATTCCGTATAAAGTCATTCAATTTTGATGGTAATTCTGCAATATATAGTGGATATGTTAATGTGAGCGGGACAACATTAACAAAATGATATAAATGGTATAGTGCGTTAGTAATATAAGAAAAAAAGGATTGATCAGCTATAAGACGGATTAATCCTATTTTTCTATTATTGTTTATGATTTCTTAACTTGTCCAGATTCAGCTCTCATTTTTGTCCTGGTGAGGATATTAATAAAAACCTTCTGTGATATATTAAGAGAAGGCTGAGCTTTCATAAAAATTGAATTACATAAAAAGGATATAGAAAATGAAATTTAAGTTTAACAAAAAAATGGTTAGCACAATAGTGATATTGATTTTTGGCATAGCAATTACAGTTGCAGCACTGCCTGCAAAGAATATGGAACTTGAAAATAAAACAAGCTCAGAAATAGCCACAGAGACAGTATCAGCTACAGAGATGATATTGGATACAGAAAATACAGAGACTAGTAATGTGGATAAGAATTCATCAGATTTCTCAAAAGACAAAGCAACAGTAGTCGATGATAAGGACAAATCTGGTGATACAAAGAATTCTGACGAAAGTTCAACAACTACAAAAGAAACGGGCAAAAGCTTGAAAGATACAAAGAGCTCATCAAAAACCACCGATAATAATAATGATTCAGATAATGACAATTCAGGAATGAGTAATAATAATGAACAGAAATCTGATAACGGAGTGATAGAGCTTCCAATTATACCGGTTGACTAATGTGACGCGGTATTAACCTATGCATATAATGGTGGTTATAGACCGTAAAATTTTTTGGTAGTTGCTTTCTAGCACCACTTAGAAAGACGGTTAAAAAAGTAACTGAAGCGTATGGGATACCAGATGTGGTTTTACCTACATTTGAAGAAGAAACGTAAGAGGAGTTAATACAATGGAGAACGATACATTGTAATTGTATTTTACATGGTAATCCGATATACTAGATATAAGTGTAGCAGATTATTTTAATGGAGGAAGTCGAATGAAGACAAAAAAGTTTTTATCATTGGTGTTAAGTGCGGCTATGATATTAGGTGTGGCTGTTCCGGTCGCAGCAGAACCGGTGTCAGCAGGGCAAGGCGTTGAAGCAGAACAACAGCCAATTGTAGAAAATAGCATTACAAGTGGATATATTCTGAGTGATTTGGATTATAATACACCGGTGTATGAACCGGATGAGTCGGTGCCGTATTCTGATGATTGGGGATATTCTGCAGATGAAACTATAGAGAGCAAGTATCCGGCAAATGGAGTCAGCGATATCAAGGCGAAATATCCGTCTGTTCGTAATCAAAATCCTCTTGGCACATGCTGGACATTTTCGTCAATAGGTCTTGCAGAGTTTGACTTGATTAATGATGGTGCGTTTGATAAAAATATAGATCTTAGTGAACTGCATCTGGCGTATTATGCATATAATTCGCTGTTAGATCCGCTTGGTGGAACAGTGGGGGACTATGCAAAGTACTATATGAATAATACAAGTGTTCAGTATGGTTATCTCAATCGTGGTGGAAACTATTTGATGGCGGCACGCAGAATGGGACAGTGGTGTGGTCCGGTAAGCGAGAGTGATGTACCATATAGTAAGGTGGCAAGCAACGGATATACAGCAAGCACTATTGATACTTTTCTTAATACAGGTTTATCTGATGAATATGCATATTCAAAGGATAAGGCACATCTGGAAAATACATACATGATTAATATCAAGGAAAATGCATCAGATGTGAAAAAAGCCATAAAAAAATATGGTGCAGTGGGAATTATGTATAGTCATAATGATACCGGATATCATTACATAAATAACAGTTATAATGATAAAACAAATAACAGAGCAGGTCATGCGGTAATGGTTGTTGGATGGGATGATAACTATTCTAAAGATAATTTCAGAGATGGTGTTAAACCTGAAAAAGATGGTGCATGGCTTATTCGTAATAGTTGGGGAGACGGAACCGGTTCATATTATAATCAGAGTTATTTTTGGATGTCATATGAAACTTTTTCTTTATCCGATACGGCTTGGGTGTTTGATTTTTCTGCTAATGATGGATATGATAACAATTATCAGGTTGATGGAGGATTAAATGTAGCCCATCAAAGCAGTTACAGGAAATTGGCCAATGTTTTTACTACTCAGACAAAACAGGGAGTATCTTCTGAGGACTTAAAAGCAGTTTCCCTGTCTATTACATCTAAAACAAATGTTAATTATACAATAGAGATTTATACAGATTTAAAGGATAAGACAAAGCCAACCAGCGGAACAAAGCAGGAGACTGCTACCACTACAGGGCAGACAACCTATGCCGGAGTATACACAATTCCACTTAAATCAGCGGTTAATCTGAAGCCTGGGACAAACTATTCGGTTGTAGTGACTACTGATACACCTGCCGTTGACATTGAGGCAGCGATGACCGGGGATGTAAATTATAATAATGAAATGGTGTGGGAGAATCATGCGTCAAGTGATAATACGGCAAGCTATTATTTCTATGGGACAGGGTTGGCATATTCCAGCAGTTGGAATTATCAGAATGTGTATGGTAATTTCTGTATTAAAGCATTTACCGCCAATAATGTAGAAAAAGATTCTGAGAAGCTTGTTGGCAGAAGCCTTACTTTAAAAGATAATATTGATATGAACTACTATATGGAGCTTCCTGAAAGTATCAAATCAAACAGCAACGCATATATGGAGTTTACGGTGAATAATAGCCAGCCATATAAGGTCAGCGTAAACGATGCAATCCCTGTTGAGAAAAACGGAAAGGTTATATATAAGTTTGCATGTCCACTAAATGCTGCACAGATGTCAGATACTGTTAAAGCCAAAATGGTGGTGGATGGTAATAGTGGAAATGAATACACTTACAGTGTAAAAGAATATGCCACCGAGCTCCTGTCAAAATCAAACGAGTATCCGGAAGAAACCATTAAGCTGGTGAAGGCACTCTTAAACTATGGAACGGCAGCGCAGAGCTTCTTTAAATATAACACAGGCAAGCCGGCAAACGCTATTTTAAGCGATACCGATAAAATTGTCGCAGCAGCTGATTTTGCTGCATATAAGGCTGTCATTAAAACAGATAGTGCAAATAGTCAGAGTAATGGACTGACATATTACGGAAGCTCTCTGATATGTAAGTCTGAGATGACAGTAAGACATTATTTTATGGTGAACGAAGGCTGTGATATAAACAATTACAAGTTCAGCTATGTTAATGCATATGGCAATGAAGTCAGTCTGACACCTAAAAAGGCTTCAGATGGGGTGTATTGTGTAGATATAAACGGAATAATGGCACGCAACCTGAATAGTAATTATGCATGCAAAGTCACCGAAAAGAATAAGGCCTGTATTTTAGAGCTGGACTATGGTCCGTTCAGCTATTCACAGAAGGTCATTAATAGTGGAAATTCATCTGCTGAATTAAAAAATCTGGTGAACGCACTATATTGGTATTGGTATTATGGATATAGAAATTAAAAAGACTGCATAATTAAAACCACTGCAGAATTTAACGCTTTAACTAAGCTGAATTCCTGAGGTAGTGTTTATGATTTCTTACCTTGTCCAACCGCCGGCTAAGCCAGAGGTTTGTTCACATTCTATACTTAGAGAATTGGCTTTTTTATTGATTTGACATTTAAATTGAATACCTGATTATACTTTTGATTAAGAAAAATTTTGTACAATATTATATACCGTTAATATGGGAGGATTTCTATGGCTAATATTATTGCAGTAGTATGGGATTTTGATAAGACCCTTGTAGATGGATACATGCAGGATCCTATTTTTGAGGAATATAAAATTGATTCTAAGGAGTTTTGGAATGAGGTTAACAGTTTACCGCAAAAATATAAAAAAGAGCAGGATGTTTTGGTTAATCCTGATACAATTTATTTAAATCAATTTATAAAATATGCGAAAAATGGAACATTTAAGGGATTAAATAATGAAAAATTGTATAAATTTGGAAGTGAATTAAAATTTTATGATGGAATTCCAGAAATTTTTGAAAAAACGAAGAAACTAATCGAGGAAAATAAAGTATACAAAGAATATGATATTAAAGTGGAACATTATATTGTGAGTACTGGTTTCACTCAAATAATAAAAGGCTCATCCATCATGCCTTTTGTAGAACATGTATGGGGATGTGAACTTATTGAGGGAAAAGATAATGATGGGGATGTATGTATTTCAGAAGTGGGATATACAATTGATAATACAAGTAAAACAAGAGCTTTATTTGAAATAAATAAGGGCGTACATAGTGAAGATGGACGTGAAGGGGTACAGGTTAATACAAAAATTCCGGAGGACTACAGAAGAGTTCATTTTACCAATATGTTGTACGTTGCTGACGGACCAAGTGATATTCCTGCATTTTCACTTGTGAATAAAAATGGTGGAGCGACATTTGCAATTTACCCGAAAGGAAATATGAAGGCGATGAAACAGGTTGAACAAATGCGTGCTGATGGGCGAATTAATATGTATGCGGAAGCTGATTATACGGATGGAACTACTGCTTATATGTGGATATGTAATAAGATTACAGAGTTTGCTGAAAAAATTCGTAAAGAAGAAAGGGATAAAATTGCAAGATATGCAGTAATTGATGCACCTAAGCATTTAGTTTAGGCATCTGTTTGGCTGCTTTACAATTATATGTTTTTCTGTTATATTGTAACATAGATTATGTAAAAAGGATAAATAATCGTTTTGGAAATTACTTATGAAGAAAAAATATAACTCTGATTTCAATGTATTTGAAGACTCAATGGAAGATTCGATTTTGCCACAAATTGTGTGGCATATTACAGATAAATGTTATTTGAATTGTAAAACGTGTTTTGCAGGTATAAAAAAAGAGACTTTAGAAGATATGCCTATTTCTAAAGTTAGGGAATATTTATTATGTATGAAACTTTTAGGGGTACAAAAAATAGATATTTCTGGAGGGGAGCCACTATTATATAAGGACTTGTCAATCTTGGTAAATGAGTGTATTAGACAAGGATTTTATGTCACTATTACGACAAGAGGGATTGGTTTTAGTGAAAATTACAAGTGGTTAGTTAATAATTGGGAAAAATTTAGCAGAATAATTATTTCACTGGATGGAAGTAATAACCATATTTGTGATTTTTATTCGACATATAATAATACAATGAGTAAAGCTCTTGAGTTATGTTCAGATTTAAAAAGAAAAAAGTGTGATATTATACGAATTAATACAGTTATAAATCAGAAAATATTATCTACAGATATTATAGAGGAATTTGTGGCACTAATACATGATATTTTGCCTAGAGAATGGTGTTTAATAGAGCCTCATCCGTTAAATAAAAAGAGTGAATTTGATGATTATGCAGTTAAAAAAGGTGAATTTAACATTTTTGTGGCGAAATGTAAGACTTTTTTAAAAAAGGATATTGAAGTTATAACAAGGGAAAATGAAATGTATTCTACATATTGGGTTTTACAGAATGATGGATATATTTGTCAGTTATCTTCAGGTTTGGATTACAAATATTCTCTATTATTAAGCCTGGATAGTTTAGATACAATTAAAGAATATATAAGCAATAGCTTACAAAAAATACCTATGATAAAGGAGATATAAATGAAGTATATTAAAATAAATTCAGATATACATAATGCAGATTCATCATTATTGATTAATGAAATTGCTAGTACTATTATTGAGCCATATGGTAAAGATGAATTTAAAATAGAGAAATATGAAGAGAGTATTCCTAATACGAAGGGGATAATTACTACAGCAGTTGCTATTGATTTTGCGATTGGTGTAGTTCAAGGTCTTGCTGTGAATGTTATAGCAGCTATTGTGTCAAGGGCAGTTAAAAAGATATTTACGAAAAAGGAAGCAAATTTAATTCAGATTTCTGTAGAGGACAGTAAGATTATAGTGAAATCAAATGGAGATATTAATATTGAAATAGAGGTTACAATAGAGTAAAGGAGAATATCGTGCTTTCAATCGTTTCAATTGGAATAGGTCAATATCCGTGTGCTAAAGAGCTTGATGATATTTCGTGTGCTGGTCATGATGCTGAAGGAGTGTTTGATGCATTTAGAAATATAATGGGTGATGATTTTATAAATCATACAAGTATTTGTTTAAAGGACATTACTGCTACTGAGTTTATTAATATACTGGGGAGCTTAAAATTTTCAATTATTGAAGATCAAGATATAATGGTGTTATATTTCAGTGGTCATGCAGATAATATAAGACAATATGGAAATGATACAGACTTTTCGTTACTTTTTTCTGACTATAATGAAAAGATTATGTGTGGCTATGTTTCTTTAATATATGATGTTGTTCCTTTGCTGGATAGTATACGTTGCAATATTGTTCTGATTTTAGACTGTTGTTATTCCGGGGAGGGACTTAAGTCGGCTACGTCAATAGTTGGTGATCATCAGATATCAGTAATTTCGGCTACATCTAATAGAAACATGGCAACATATAAAGGGGAGAATAGTGAGTTTGCACATGCTATAATCGATGGGATTAAAGATATAAAAACACATAATGAAGACTTTACATTGAGGAGTCTGCAAAAATATATTCAAGAGCGATATAATAAATCACAGATTAATACTGCGGCAGGAAAAACAGGGGAAATTTATCTGAAAAAAGCTGTGAATATTGAATCTAGATATTATAATTTGAAAGAAAAATTTTTATTACAGTTGCAAAACGGGGATGATAAATATAGAGAGGCACTTTGGTATGCAATTAGTGATATTCCTGAACCAATGGAAGTAGATATATTTGAAGAATATTTTCATTGCTCAAATGTACATTCAGTGTTTCCGGTTGAAGTAAATTGGTTGGTAAGGAGGGCTGTTGGCAGTACAATCTCTCTTTTAGAAGATGAAACACATAGACTTAATCTTGTTTATGAGCTGATTGAGTCAGAATTATGGCAGGAACAATGTGTTGGTATAATTGGTGCAAGATATGATATAAAGAGTAATAAAGAAATTTATAAAAAAATAGTAGAATTAGTTTCAAAAAAAGTAATTAAAAAAATAGATGCAGTGTGGTTGGCGAATCTTTATGCATCGGATAATTTAGAGTATGATTATCATGTTTTTTTAGATACTTCATTAATGGAAAATAGTTGGGGGATACAAGAAGTATATAAAACGGCAAGTAATCATGGTTGTTCTTTTGATGGATTTAAAAGAGAATTACGCAAGAAAGAAATCTTGTGCGATAATTGGAGTCAGACTTTTGACAACTTTGAAAAATATACTAATTCCCAATTGTACTGTCAACTTAGCAAAAAGAATGAAAGAGGACGATTGCCCATAAATAGTAAGGCTAAGTTTATTCTTTCATCTTTATATGGAAATTGGAGAGGATACAAATCGGTAAATTGTAAATTGTATTTTGAAAGCAATTTAAAATCGGACATTAGAAGAGAGTTGTTGTTTGCTGAATACTTCCCACAAATAGAATATAGGATGGCTATATTTGATTATTTTATAACAGAATCTGAGCTCTTAAGAGAATACTCAAATGAACTAAAATGGGGATTACAAGATTATCATCCATGGGTTAGGCGCACTGCGATTCAGGCATTTAGAGCAGCAAATATATTATTAAATGAATGTAATGAATCTATTATTCAGTATATTAAAGGAAACGAAAGAAATATTGGAGAATTAGATTTGTATATACAATATAATACTGATATTAGCGAAGAAAGCTTACTGATTGAGGACATGCAAAAATCAGGAAAATATACTGATGCTGATATTAGAGGCGTTAAAGCAAAATTTATAAATAGGATTTTCTAAAAACTATAAAATAGTAATAGTAGCGAAAGGATTAATTATGAATATTTTAGATGTTCGGATGGTAGGAATTAATGAATTGTATCCAACAGAATCATTGGCTTTTATTGATCCGGAAACAATAAAACATATAGAATTTGAAATTAAGGCGGATGGAACTGATACAGAAATAATAACTTTTTTATTTGAAGAGCATTATTATATTTATAGAGGTCATGATCAGCTAATGGCAGCAGCATTTTTACATGCTGATAAGGTTCGTATATTTTTGGTTGATTATAAAGAATTGCCTTTTTTTTGCGATGAAAATAATTTAAAAAATACGTTGTCAAGCATAGGAATGTCAACGATTTATGATTTTGAGGGTATTTGTGGTTTTACGTATCCGGAATATCCAAAGTATTATAGAAAGTAGAGCCAATAGGTTAAATTATGAAATGTATAATTGTTATTAATGGAGCAGGAGGGGTTGGTAAAGATACTTTATGTGATTTTGCATCTAAATATTATAAAACCATGAATGTTTCTTCTGTTGATCCAATAAAGGAAGCAGCATATATATTAGGATGGAAAGGAACAAAGCAACTCAAGGATAGAAAATTTCTATCGGATTTAAAAAAAATGGCTTGTGAATATAGTGATATATCAACAGAATATTTACTTAGAAAGCATAGAGAGTTTTTGGAAAATGATTATGAAATTATGTTCGTACATATAAGAGAAGGGTCCGAGATTGATCATTTTAAAGACAAGATTGACGCGGCAAATATAGTTACACTATTGATAAGACGTAATAAAGATGAAAAGACATATGGTAATTCCTCAGATGATGATGTTGAATTATATCATTACGATTATGTGTATGATAATAATTATTCTCTTAAAGACACTGAGTTTTATTTTGTGGGATTTTTGCGCAAAATATTAAATGAAAGATTTTTAACTTTTAAATAAAAAATACTCAAAAATACCCCACGTTATTATGATATGTACCCTCTTTACTGGACAACCAGTAAGGAGGTTTTTTTTATGCGTTATAGTTATGAGTTTAAACTGATGTGTGTTGAATTGTATCATTCAGGTTCGTATCCAGATATCCCAGAGGGTGCGAATCCAGATACTCTCAAAAGACATATACGAGAATGGTCTGGATTGGTTGATTTACATGGTCCAGAAGTTTTAAAACATAAGGTGTTCAATAAAGTGTGGACACCGGAAGAAAAACTTGAACTGGTTTTAAAAGTTATTGCAGGCATACCAAAGAGGAAAGTTGCCATAGAAGCAGGTATTAACTCAGGAATGCTTTATCAATGGGTATACAAATATAAATCACAAGGATATAATGGATTAGTAGAAAGTAAAAAAGGACGTCCAACAAAGGAATCAAGAATGAAGAAGTCAACAAATCCATTACCTTTAACAGAATCAGAACGAGAAGAACTGATACGCTTGAGAGCTGAAAACGAATATATCAAAGTCGAGAACGAAGTAATAAAAAAACGGATCGCCTTGAGGCAAGAAAAATGGGCTGCGCAACTCAAGGCGAAAAAGCAGCAATCATCAAAAAACTCAGAGAAAACGGATACCAATTAAAATATCTCCTTAAAGCAATGCACATGGCTAGATCTACTTACTATTTTGAGATTAGCAGAAACGATGTTATTGCCGAACGCAATCAAGAAATACTAGAAGAAATAAAAAGTGTTTTTGTTGAGAACAAGCGCAGGTATGGTGTAAGACGGGTTCACCAGGAACTTATTAATCGCGGGTATCAGGTGAACCATAAAAGAGTTCAGCGTCTTATGCATGAAGCAGGTCTAGCCGGAAAAAGGCCAAAGGAGAAATATCATTCTTATAAGGGTGAAGTTGGTAAGATTGCTGACAACATAATAGACAGGGATTTCAGTACAACTTTGCCTTTACAAAAATGGATCACAGATGTATCACAGTTCAATTTTTCATGGGGAAAGTGTTATATTTCTCCAGTGCTAGATATGAATACAAATGAAATCATCTCATATGATTTATCCATGAGTCCTAATCTTGAACAGATAAAAAGAATGCTGAATAAAGCATTTGAAAAATTTCCTTCAGTTGAAGGATTGATATTTCATTCAGATCAAGGCTGGCAGTATCAACATGCTTATTTTAGAAATGCTTTACAGGAACATGGCATTATACAATCCATGTCACGAAAAGGTAATTGTTATGATAATTGTATTATGGAGACATTCTTTGGACGATTAAAAAATGAAATGTATTATGGCTATGAAAAAAACTATTCTTCTTTCGAAGAATTTTCACAAGCGGTTGCAGAATATATAGATTATTATAATAACAAAAGAATTCAGGCAAAAACAAAATGGATGCCGCCTGTACAATACAGGGTGGCATCCATGTGTTCAGCCTAGTTCATAAATATGTGTCCAGGATTATGGGTACATATCATTATTGCACAGGGCTTTAATTTTATCTTAAAGAAATGGTCTTTCTTAAAATGGGTATCTTACCTAATAAAAATACTATTACCAAACTAAGCAGCATGACAAACAACACGTAAATAATATTTCCTATTAAAGTTTGAAAAAATGCATGACAAACAAATTTATCAATTGTGATCCTTATAACAATATTATGTATAAAGAAAATGCCTAATGTATTTATGGAAATATTCTTTATAAGTTTAAATTTATGATTGTAATTTAGTGATAATACAAATATGCAGCATACATTCAGTAAAGTAAAAACAGTGTCATATCCACACCAGACTATATCCCATGGTTCGGCAGTAGCAGTATGATTTGTAAAGAAAACAGCCATTAAATAAAGCATACAACAATTTGCGATAATAAGTAACACAGAAACAAGGTTTCTATATAATGGTTTAATCTTTAAAATAGCGTTTTTACAATGAAATACTATTCCACCTAATGTAAAATATGGGAATGCATAAAACTGTGTCATTCTGAAAATATTATGTTCAGCAAACTGCATAATTTCAGGCATGTTCTGATTATTTGCAATACCAATAGCATATACGGTATATCCAACAGCTTTGATACCAAATCCTATAATAAAAAATATGAACAAAAGAATTTTAAAATTTCTCACACTGGATTTGAATATTTTCACAAGTAGTGGTGCAAATATATATAACAAAACAAGAATACCCATAAACCATAAGTGATTTATCCATCCGAGTGGATTGAGAGTAATCAAATTATATATAAAATCATGCAGATTTAAAGATGTATGTGTATAAACTGAAAAAATAATTAATCCTATAATGCCCCATAGAGCTGTAAGCAAAATGATTTTAATGGTTTTAATAATGTGCTTTTGCAAATCAAAAGGCCTGTTAAATAAAAGATAGCCATTACAGAAAAAGAAAAGAGGAACACAAGTTGACATAATTGCTCTCGTAAAATATCTGATATAATAAATAGTTTTGTTATCTGAAAGAAAATTATAGTTATAAAGAGTGGCATGATACATTATTACGAAGAATAATGCGAAAAACTCCATTAAGTCAATATAATTCCATCTTTCACTATTAAGTGTCATTTCTTTGTTATTCATTTTTTCTCCTAGCCAAACAGACAATTTTAAACATGAATTTTAACAATCTAATATATTATTTTATATTATAGAAAGTAAATATTCAATGGCAAAATATACCTATACTTTAGCTGTATCTTTTTTATTCGTAAAATCGTACTTCAAGAAGAAAGGCTCACTGTTAAAAGTCAAGTGAAGGAATATTGGGTGACTAAAATGTTTGATGAGAAACAACAAAAACCTATAAAAAGTAATAAATTATGCAGCTAACTTGAAAAAGTAAATTCCAGTGCAGAAGTAAATTCCACACTCATTTAAAAGTTCTTGATTTTCTAAGAGTTTTATAAGCTCAAAACGCTTATTTCTGTTATAATAGGAGTAACTTCTTGGAAAAAACTGATTTGATGGTATGACAAACGGACCACTGGAAGGTAGTGTGCGAGACTAAATTCCACCGGTCATGTGAGGAAAATGTGAAAGTTTAATTTCCAGTCCGACAGCAGATTTCTAAGTGGTTGTTAATGGTTGAAGCGAATCAGCTTAGGCGTTAGATTGACCAAATCAGGGTCAATGCGCTTAAGCTGAAATGCGTTTAGGGTTTCTTTTCCGAGTGTCTCTAATGCGGCGTCATAAGGCGTGCTTCCATTAAGACTTTCCCTTGGAGTGGAGTTGATGTGATTCACGATTAGATTCACATCCCATTGTGTCAAAAATTCAAAACTAGTTCCTTTGGGAAGCACCATGCGAAGCATGGTGTGAGCTTGCTCAAGACCTCCTTTTTGTCCGCTACGCATGGGATCACAATAGTAGATGCTGGTACGCTGAATTTCATCCAGTCCTGTTTCAAGAGCGACAGGATCTCCGAATTCTGAACCTCTGTCTGTCAAGATATATTCAAAGACAGATAAGAACTCATAGGTGCCCATACGTTTTTCTAAACGGTCAAAAATAAGCCGGACAGCGCCTTTAGTACAACGATTCAGGAGAAAGGCAAGGAACAGCTTTTCCTTAGTGAAGAAAAAGGTCAGTAACGTCTTGTTGGATTCTCTGGATGAGTGTACCGTATCCATTTCTACAAAAGAGGATAACTGCAGCTCACTAAAATCACTGAATAACCTTTTCTCGAAGACGGTTCTGTTTGTAATCTGTGTTTTATGGCACTTTCGTGGCTTGAAGCCGGGCTTACGTTTTAAATCAATGTTTCTGGCTGTAAACAGACCTTGATCCAGATAGGTGTACAAGGAACGGACTGACATATCCAGTTCTGGATGATTGGTAATGATTTGATATGGAGATTGTCCCTGCTCGATTAAAGGAGAAACAATGCCATCCTTTTTGCGTAATTCATGTTTTGTCATGTTTATACCGGCTCTGGAACCGGAAAGCTTTTCACGGTATTTTCTATCAGCAAAACGTGCATCGTATCTGTATTTCTGGGCGATGGTGCAATGATTTATCTTTTTTGTGCAGCCATTACAGACATAGGGCGCCTTATCCAGTCTTTTGCACTGTTCCTTCACAAAATCCTTGCAAGTTTGATTACAGGTGGGGCAGGAAGTGCATTTTACATCGCAGAGAATGATTTTTCCGCAGACATTGGTTTTCCGGCAATGGAAGCGATGAATACAAAAGTTATGGGCATTATAGAAAGTACCTTTGTGATACCAGTCGGATAGACGGTGAGCCCTTACTTCTTTGGAAATGGTTGTTGGATCCTTGCAAAGAAAGCGGGCAATGTTCTTAAAGGTTTCTCCCTTGTTCAGTTCGTTTTCGATATAGATACGGTCTTCAAGGGAAAGGTGCTTCTGGTTTCCTGGAATATATTTACTCATGGATATCCTTCTTTCTACTGCTGTCAGAAAGAAAGATAACCTTACCATTTTTATATGAAAGAGTAAACCTTTACTGTGCGGGAGTAAATTCCACCACCAAATGTGGTGGTGGAATTTAAAATTTCATTTTTGGAATAAATTATGCAAATGATTAATAAGTTTTTGTTATTATAAAATGTGGTATAATAATACTTGAAATCAATAGAATTGATGGATAATAGATGATTATCTATTAATTAGTATAAAATTTGCTATATTATAAGGAACAAAAGATGAATGCTTCTGGATTATTTGACTTTAGATTTGTAGATAGAAATGAAGAACAAAAATCATTAAATAATTTTTTTCAAAATGTAACAAAGCAAACACTTTGGATTAAAGGTAACAGTGGTTTTGGGAAAACTACTTTTTTTAACTTTGTTTATAATAGTTGGGAAAACTATTGTTTATGTTATATAAATATAAAAAATGATAGTACAGCATCTGATATTTTGAAATCATTTATTCTGGAATTACAAAAATATAGTGATATTGATTTTTTATCTATGGTAAAAAAAGAATATAAAAAATTTTACAATACTTTTTATAAAAATAGCAAAGAAATTACAAATGATTTATTTCCCAATATTAGTAATATGGTATCAACTATTTTAGATGTTACCTATACAGCTATTACATTATCTGATAAACAGGTAAATTCAGAAGATACACTGGTACAATATATTCGTTCTATTCTTAGTAATAAAAAACTATGTATATGCATTGATAACTTTTCCAGATGTGATTTAGAAACTGCAGAACATTTTTTTAATATATTTAAACATTTTTATGATAATGCGAATTTTAAAAGTTGTATTATTACAACTTCTGAAGATATTAGCGAAAACTTACAGCGAGCAATCTTTTCTAATTTGCCATACAAAGAAATAAAAATTAATAATTTCGATAATTATATATATTTTACTGAAATATTAGATCCTATTTTTGACTTGAAAAATTTTGAAGCGTCTGATATAGAGTATCTTTATAAGAAATGCAATGGAAGTCCAAAGATTCTTTCTACTGTAATTTCAAAATTATTGGAAAAAGATGGTATTACAATTAGAAATAATATAAAAGCTAATATAGATAAGAAAATGCTATTTTCAATTTTACAATCTGAATATATTCAATTTGATGCAAGTGATTTTACTACAGCTCAAAAATGGATTATTTTTTCATATTTATGCTTAAATGAAAAAACAGATGTGCAAATGTTGGAGGATTTAGGCTTATTTATAGCATCAAAAATATATTTGCTGAAAACATATAATAAAATTACCTTTTATAAAGAACTACAAGCATCGGTGTACAAGGGGTACAAACGAGATAAAATAGAAATGAGGGGCGATAGAGCGGAAATATCAGATTTTCCACTCTATCTGAACACGGTCGCTGGTGGCCTTGATCGTAGAGATCAAACCATCGGCGGCTTTTCTTTTGTCGTCAAAATCTATGCTCTCCCAGTTGTCGAGATAATAGGACAACTTCTTTATCTGCTGGGGCGATATGGTTTCAACGCTCAATTCGGCGATTGCCTTTGAAATGGTCTGGCGTCGGGTGTCCAGTTCTTCAATTTTTTTGTTGGCATAGGCAAGCAAGGTCGCATTGGCTCCGGTCAGCGTATCCAGCAGCTTTTCAATTTCTGCCTCCACCTGTGCCAGCTCCACTTGATAGGTGGTCAGCTTCGGATTGACTTTTTCCTCCCTGCCGTGGAGTATCTGAAAGTCTTTGAACTTCTCCTGCATGGCCGAGAAAATGAATTGCTCAAATTCTTCTTTGCGGATTTTCCCGCAGCCCGGACAGCCTTTGTTTTCCGTCCGTTTGGTGCAGCGGAAATAGCCTGTACTGTTTGGTACATGGGTGGCTTTCAGCGCATACCCACAATGCCCGCATTTGATTTTTCCGGCCAGCCAAGTATTTTTCGGTTTCCGCCCCTGCTGGAAGGTGGTATTTGCCATGAGCTTTTTCCGGCATTTCAGCCATGTGTCAGAGGAAATGAGTGCTTCGTGGGGAGCGATAACAAGTATCTGGTCTTTTAAGCACCTGTCCTTGTCCTCCTTCACATCCCGTCCCTGATAAAGATAGCAGCCGTTTGTTCCGGCAAAGTCAGAAGCGTCATTGATAATCGCTGCGCCCTGGCTTTTGAAAAATTCGTACAGCTCCAAATCGGCCTGTGCGTAAACGGGGTTTCTTAAAAGCTGGGAAAGAAATGTACGGAACATGGATTTGCCATAAATTTTTATGTCATGTTCCTCGAAGTATCGGGTAATATCTCCGAAGGAGGTTTCCGGTTCAGCGTACATTTCAAACATCAGCCGAACATGGTCGGCGGCTACGGGGTCGGCAACCATTTTCTTTGTGCGGATACCCTCTACCACAGTAGGCTCTAACTGATAACCGTATGGTGCCTGTCCGCTCATGTGAAAGCCTTTCAGGCACCGTGAATAGTAGGCGTCTGTGACACGCTTCTGAATTGTCTCACGTTCAAGCTGGGCGAATACAATGCAGATATTCAGCATGGCCCGGCCCATCGGGGTCGAAGTATCAAACTTTTCTGTGGATGATACAAACTCCACATCATACTCTTGAAACAGCTCCATCATCGTTGCAAAGTCCAGAATAGAGCGGCTTATACGGTCCAGTTTATACACGATGACCCGCCTGACCTTTCCCTTGCGGATCTCGCCCAGCAGCTTTTGAAACTCCGGCCTGTCCGTATTTTTACCGGAATAGCCTTTGTCCTTGAATACCCGGCAGCTACCACCTTTCAATTCATACTTGCAAAAGTCGATCTGACTTTCAATGCTGATACTGTCCTTGCGGTCTACTGACTGTCTTGCGTAAATACAATCTTCTCTGATAAATTCCATATTGGGCTCCTTTCCTTGTTGGAATGGAGCTACCAACCTTACAACTATATTATACCATCAGCAGCCCCGGACAACAATGTTGCGAATAATTAGGGAAATCTGTCCCCATATTTGCGGAACACCTCATAAAGACAACGCTCAATTTCTTTTTTGCGCTGTGCTTTCTCCTTCGGGGGAAGTACCGGCGTGAGGCTTTCCAGCACAATGATCTTCCCTTGAAATGCGACAGACTTTGTTTCTCGTTCATAAGTGACAGCTTGCGTCATTGAAAACCTCCTTTGCGAAAGTGCGTGTATATGCCTGCCTTTCCCACTTGTCCCGTGGGGAAATGTCAAAAGACGGCACCCAGCAGGTGCCGCCCTTTGAGCTTTCTCCACTTCGGGTCGATATGGCCCGAGCTCAGTAAGGACTGGAATGGTACTTTTCTTTGGCGTCCTCCACGCTGTTGAGGTCAAATACTTCATAAAGCTGCCCGACAACACGCCGTATATCCTTCTTTGAAAATCCGCAGTCCTCCATTGCCATAATGACATAACCGCGGCAGGCGTCATTGCTCCATTCGTCCGTTTCCAAGCCGGGGATCATTCCAAACGCATTTCCCATAAAATGCTCCTTGTTTGAAAAGATGGGGAGCCACGCCGGATCGGTTGGCCTATCATCAGACAGCATTACCGGGGGCTCCCCATAGGTTTTCACTTCATTTCAGACACATCGGACGGACATAGGCTTCATGCCCCATAGTATTTCAACTCTCCCCATTCTGATGGCAAGGCGTTCTCATTGCCTGCGACGGCTCACGGCTTGCAAGGCCGCTTCAACGCTCGGACTGTGACTAAACGCAAGTATCCGGGGCCTGCGCCTGTTCCGGTGGAGCCAGCCTTGCCCCACCTATGGCATGGACCTGTTCGCTCGCTCAGTTTTACAAAGACTGTACTCTCTGAAATCCGAGGTCATGGCGGGTCTGTCACACAGCGCGTTCCCCTTCGTATCCGGGTGTCTTTTTATTCAATTTTCAATCTGCATGAGGCTTGTCTGAACCTCGGGTCATTGTGACCCGAAGTGTTTTGCCTCTCATAAACCATTTCATTTTCCGGTCTAAATCGGTACGCCTTACAAAGAATTTTTCAAAATTTTTTCTAAGCGCCGCAGACCTCGCTCGATTGCGACACGAACCACTTTTTCATGGACGCCCTCTGCCCGGGCAATGTCCTGTTTGGTCATGCCGAGAATGAAATGAGCATAAATCCGTTTTGCCTGTTTGTTCGGCAGATTGGCAATCGCTGCGTGAAGTTCCTGCATGGTCACTTTCCGCTCATACAGTTCATGGGGAGATAAGGCAACAAAGACAGCTTCATGCTCCAGCCCGTCATCCCGATCAAGGGAATAGTAGGCTTTGTGGCGGTATGTACGCAGCCGGTAGGCAGCCTCTTTACGATCAAACTCTTTGAACATTTCTGCAACTTCTTCCGATACTTCCATGAAGCAATCCGATGTATAGAATGGGTAATAGTCCCGCAAATTGATAATAGCCATATTGACCTCCGTTTCGGTTGTTGGTTGACGAGTGACCGAAACGAAGGCGGCGGGGAGCGGCACCGGGGAATGGCTTCGGGCCAACATGACCCGAAGCAGCCCCATAAGAACACAAAAGCGCCCGGGCGGCATGAAGCCACACGAACGCATGAAGTTACATATTCATTTATGTACTGCCTGATTTCACATTTATAACCAGACTGTCCCGGAGGGGGAGCTACGCTTTTTTTAGCTGGTGTAGATCATGTGTACTGTGAAAAAAGGCAAAAATAGACACGGCGGCAATCCTCCTATATGCCGCCGTGGATTTACACGGTATTAGGTCGTCGTTGGTTTAAGGTAGACGAAAAGAAACGGCGGCTCTGAAAATCAAAGCCGCCGTTTCAAATGGGCGTGTCAAATTGTCTGCTCTACGACGGCTTTTTTCTTTTGCCGTCGTGCGGCAGATCATTTCAATATTCGGTTGAAGTATCGTTATTCGGTGTTAAGTTCTACTAATACAACCTCTGGACGATTATTAAATCGGAATGGAATAATACTATTTCCAAGGCCGCGGCTAACAACCATATTTGTCTTTTCGTCTGTATAAAGGCCGGAATCATATTTAGGAAACAGTCCTTGATTGGGGGCAACGAGCCCCCCAATAAAAGGTAATCGAAACTGCCCTCCGTGTGCATGACCACATAAAACCAAATCAACACCACAGCATACATAGGTTTCAAATAACTCTGGCCGATGTGATAGCAGTATAGTGTAACTGTTTTCGTCATCAATAAGGCTATTCAATTTTGTGTTGACCATGGCTGGCGCTTCATTAAACATATCGCCCTTAATCGTAAAGTCAGAATCAGAAAGCCCGATAAGGGTAATCATTTCGTTGTTATGCACTAACTGTATTGCTTCATCTTCAAGGACAGTTACGCCAGACGCTTCAAGCCCTGTTTTGAATTGATCATAATGTGAGAAGTTAGCTTCGTGGTTTCCAGTTACAAAGTAGACAGGGGCTATTTGAACAGCTTGTTTTATAAAATCAAACGCAATCTCAATGTCTGTATGTCCAGCATCGATTAAATCTCCAGTTATCACAATAATATCCGGTTCGTGTTCAGACAGCAATTCTATCAATTCTGTATTGCTTTCTCCAAATTCAGCATTATGCAAGTCGGACACTTGTGCAATCCGAAAATTAGAAAAGGCAGATGCTATGCGATCGCTGGAGATATTAACCATACTTACCATCAATGCTGAATTGCCCCATATAGTATAGATTATCAAAACCAGCAGTATAGTTGTTAATACACAAATCTTCACCAATACTCTGGTGGAAAGGATTTTTTTCATTTTTTCCTCTCTTTCATCAACTTAATTATAAAAAAATCAGCTTACAAACAGGTGAATTTCAACTTACGAATTTGTAAGACAAAAGTGGGCGGCTTCTAAAGCCACCCGCTTCAAAAGTAGAATTACTGTGCGCTGATTGTATCAACAATGGACATATTGCGTATTCTCTTGATTGGCCCATGCACAGCCAGAATTACAGAGCTTACGACAATCAACAGAATAACAGCTACCTCTGGTAATGGAGGAGTCCAAGCATCCCCCCATCTATAACTTATCAACATTCCAAACAATAGCTTGTTACAAAACAGTCCCAACACCGTACCAACTACACCGCCGATTATGGTATAGGTGAAGGCTTCTGCAACAATCATTTTACTTAGCTGTCCCATGCTAACGCCGATAGCACGGAAAGCGCCATACTGTTTCAACCGTGCAGACACACTCATGGAAATACTATTGATTATGTTAAAAATTGTAATCATTGCAATTAGGACGAGGAATCCATAGATGAACAGCCAAAAACAATAGTAAGTTCCCATGGTACTGCTGTTACCCATGCGTTCATCAGCGAAAGTAAATGAGGAATCTACCATTTGGCGGATCACATAAACATCTTCGTCTGTTGTGCCTTTCACTAACTGCACATCAATAACCGTATATTTCGACTCGCCAGTAATTTGTTCAAATGTATCCTCTGAACAAATAATTGTTCCAACACCGGCGGCACTGTAAAACGGACAGTCGGACAACATTCCCACGATTTGGATTTCTTTACTTTGTCCGTTTGTATTCAACGATACAGTATCGCCTATTTGTATTGTGTTCTGCGAATTATAAACAATTAAGCCCGTCCCTAAATCAGTTTGCACAGATTCCAGAGAACCCTCTAATAAATAGTCCTTTGCCCAATCAAATTGATACTGCTCATAAGAGATTAAATCCATCTTTTTTTCAATACCGTTTGTGACAGACGGAACCTCGTATGCAAATTTTCTTCCATACGCTAAATCCACAACAGGATTTTCCTTTAGATCATCAAGTAATGCTTTGTCAATAGCACAGGCGTTATCAGGGCTTATGATAGATAAATCTGCTGTCCAAGGTTGGAGCGGTGTTAAGGTATGCTGCATGAACTCAACTGTTACAGAGAATGAAAGGAAAAGGATAATACTGAGAGCAAATGAGCTTGTCATCAAAAACAGATTTTTCCGATTTGCTTTTGCATGATAAATTCCAAGTGCTGTATCAATCTTAAGCAGTTGTGTATTAGCAGCATTTCTTGCAGGCTCCAAGTCGTTTGCATTACCGGAAACCGCTGCCAACGGAGATACTTTTGCTGCTTTCTTTGCCGGAGAATAGGCAGCGAACAAAACCGTTACCAAGCCCACAACGATTCCTGCAAGAATACTTGGTACGCTAAATCCGAATGTAGACATCGCTTTGAAAAATTCCGGACTTAGGAAACGCAAAATCGCACATAAGACCCAAATGACAACTATACCGATGGAAATACCCACAGGGATTGCCAAACGGCACCAACTAAGCGCCTCTTTCCGTATTAAGCGCATAATCTGTTTTGGTGTTGCACCGATACAGCGCATAAGGCCGAAAAATTCGGTACGCTGGGCTACATTGCTGTTCAGGCTGCTTGCAATCATCATAATACCAGCTAACATTACCAGTACAAACAATACAGCCGCAGCCAAGTAAACCTGTAACAAAAAGGGAACGCGGCTTTGTCCAAGCAATCCAAGCAGATTGTTGTTGGAAGATATTTGTTCATTCGATAAATTGCATTGTTCTTTCAAATCTGCAATTTTCCCTTGTATATTTCTTGTGTTTGCAAATTGAGTAAAAAACATAATGCCGTAATCATTCGGCTCCCCGTCTGATACATTCGGATAAATCGCGCAGTAATCCTCTGTGTTCA
This sequence comes from Agathobacter rectalis ATCC 33656, assembly GCF_000020605.1. Lineage (NCBI taxonomy): Bacteria > Bacillati > Bacillota > Clostridia > Lachnospirales > Lachnospiraceae > Agathobacter > Agathobacter rectalis. The sequence continues at coordinate 2,595,736 of NC_012781.1, read as the reverse complement.
AAATGATGCCGTAGGAGTCGCCACTCATGATCGAGGCGGTATTATTCATAAATCCTGATATGGTAAAATTCAGTTTATCGCCATCAGGAGTTTCTACGGCAATGGGATCACCAATCGCAACACCCATTATCTGCTTTGCATTTTCAGTCACCAACGCTTCATTACTTGTCTGTGGAAAAACACCTTCTTCAAGTTGGTCAGTCCAGATTTCAGTTATATAGCTTTCATCACAACCGCATATCGCTACATCTTTTCCACCCAAAGTGTAGCCTAAATCTCCACGATAATTGAGTACGCCATACGGTGAAAATACTTCAATATCAGGGCGTGAAGCAATAATTGCTGCTTCTTCATTGCTGATATTCTTAATGGCAATATGCCAATTCCCAGACTCCTGCTGTGCCTGCAAAATCTGGCTGCGGATGAACATATCTGCCATTCCAAAAATAGTTGTAACCAGAAATACCGCCAGCACAATGCAGAAAATAGACATTCTGCTTTGCTTCTTGTGGATTTTTGCGGATATGGGAACAAGGTCAAGATAATGCTTCATTTGTTTTTCCTCCCAAATCCGTCAAAACGCCATCTGATACCCGGAACACCCGATCAACGGATGCAGTCAAATCCTTATTGTGGGTAATCATCAGGATTGTTTGCTGATAGCGACGGGACGCCTGCGTAAGCAGGGCGATAACATCCTGACTATTCTTGCTGTCCAGATTGCCAGTAGGTTCATCTGCCAGAATCAGTTTGGGCTTTGTGATTAACGCCCGGCCAATGGCAACACGCTGCTGCTGTCCGCCGGATAGTTGGCTCGGCAGGTGATGTCGACGCTCGGTAAGTCCCAAGAGTTCCAAAATTTCTTCTACTGCTGCCGGGTCTGGTTTGCGATAGTCCAAAAGAAGCGGAAACATGATATTCTGCTCCACATTCAGCTCGGAAACCAACTGAAAGGATTGGAAGATAAAGCCGATATTACGACGGCGGAAAATCGTGCGCTGTTCCTCTTTCATGGAAAACAGGTCTTGTTCATCAATCCAAATGTGGCCGGAAGTAGGGGTATCCAAAGCTCCAATACAGTTCAGTAATGTGCTTTTGCCAGAACCGGATTCACCCACAACGGCAGCAAATTCGCCTTTATCCAGGGAGAAGGAAACCTTCTTCAACGCTTCGACTTTCGCCTCACCCTTGCCATAAGTTTTACATAAATCTTGTACTTTCAATATTTCCATAGTCATCAGTACCTCCTTTCTCAAAAGGATAGCAAAAACAGCTTACAAGCAGGTGAATTTGACCTTACAGATCCGTAAGGAAAGATAGTGTAAACAGCGTACCTTTTCCGACTTCACTTTGTACGGAGATAACACCGTTTTGACCCTCAATAATGGACTTGGCAAGGGGAAGCCCCAGCCCGATTCCTTGTGTATCAAGGGAATGTTTGCTGCGATAAAAGCGTTTAAAGATATGGTAAATATCTTCCGGGACTATGCCGTTACCATTATCAGAAATAAAAATCCGAAACATAGCAGGAGTGCGCTCCCATGTAATACGGACAATACCGCCAGCTTGCGTGTGATCCAGTGCATTTTTTACAATGTTTCCAATCGCTTCACCTGTCCATTCCATGTCACAAATAAGCTGCTGTTCACCATCGCCATCTATCTGAATCTGCTTGCTTTCGCTTTTAGCCCTGGTGGTTAGGTCATTGACTGAATGAGCTATCAGCTCGGACACACGGCAACTTTTTTTCTCAAAAATGATGTTTCCCGTATCCAGTCGGGTTATCTTCAACATGGATAAGATTAACTGCTCCATACGCTTTAGAGAAATACCCATCTTCGCCGCAAACTGTTTGACCGTTTCTGCATTTTCTGGCTCACTTTCAATGATCTCCTGATACATAGTGAGGGCTGCCAGAGGCGTTTTGAGCTGGTGAGATATATCGGATATGGTGTCTTTCAAAAACTCTTTTGCTTTACGTTCTGTTTCATTTTTGGATTGGAGCATAGTTGCAAGCTGTTCTATCGAAGAAAACACTTGGTAGATAGCCCCCTCATAATTCTGCGGTAAATGACAAGAGTAATCCCCGTTGATGTAATTTAGCAATATTCTGTCGACCTGTTGATACAATCGCTTCCTTTTCCAGAAAAAAATAAATATTCCTATGGCAAGCACAAAGAGAAAAAATAGCACAGTGCATAGCATGGCGCAGAAAGCGGAACGCTGAAATTGATTGAAATAAGGCCGCATACTGCTTTCTGACTGTTTTCCCAAACCCGCAGCCGCTAATAATGACCTACCATCGTCACTGATGTCTGTGTTCGTAAAGGCAACTGCAACCACTTCTTTCGGAACACCCTGTTCCAAAAGTGAGGATGAAACCGCTTCATCATGTTTGAGCCATAGGACTTCCGCATCGTTCACCTGATAAATAGTCAAAACGGTTGCTGTACCTACAAACAGCAGAGCAAACAAAGTCAAAAATAGCAGGAACCCTTTAATCTGTCTATCTTGGTACAAACTCATATAGACACCTCTTTCCATTGGTAGCCGAACCCACGAATGGTTATAAGGTGTTCTGGATGGGACGGATTGGTTTCCACTTTTTCACGAAGCCGCCGTACATAGACGGACAGGGTATTATCATCAACAAAATTTCCTGTATCATCCCACAGCTCATTTAGAATGATGTCCCTTGTCACAACGCGATTTGCGTTTCTTACCAGCAGACAAAGCAAACGATATTCGGCGCTTGTCAAATCCAATGCTTTTCCCTTTAAGGTTGCACGGCTACCCAACAGATCAATGGTAATGTCGCCACATTCCATAGAAGTGTTTTTTTCGCTTTTGGAAACTCCGGCCCGACGCAACAGCGCCCGGATGCGGGAACACAATTCCCCCAGTTTGAAAGGCTTGGTGATATAATCGTCCCCACCGCTATCTAATCCACGAATTATGCTGACTTCTTCATCCGATGCAGTCAGGAATATAATCGGTATCTGCTGATTTTCTTTTCTTACTCTTTCGCATACGTCAAATCCTGTTCCATCTGGCAGAGTAACATCCAAAATCAATAAATCGTATCGGTCGAGTTCGGATAAGTATTGTTTTGCTTCACATACTGTACGGGCAACTTCAACATCAAATTCATTCTTTTTCAAAGAGTAGACCAAGCCATCTATTAGACTGACATCATCCTCCAATAGCAATATTCTATTCATGTTTTAATTCCTTTCCTTGTTTTGTCCTCATATCCACAGGTTTCTCCGCGTCTTTCGGGATCAACCAGATTGTAGCCATCTTCACAGCGCCGGGAATACGGCCACCGGCGCAATAATAGTTTATCCGTCGAGGGGTCACGCCCCACTTTTCGGCAGCCTCTTTCAATGTCATATAGTCCATTTCGCACCTCCACAGGATATATTATTAGGGTTGAGCAAAACGCGCGTTTTGCAAAGCTGAGTCACAATATATAGAGCTCAAATGAGCTGGATAGTACTATTTAATGTATAGCCTTATGAGCAAATCGGAGTTTTGCTCAACCCTATATATTATAGTTCTCTGCCTCGAATAATACAAGTTAGAGCCTACACGGATACGAAATAAAATACTACTTAATGTAAAATTTCATTACATTCTCATAATCCAACCCGAAATGTAGAATGATATAGGGTGATATGAAAATGAACCAAGATGAAAGAAGGTTTGACTTCCACGGCCTCGGGGCGGCTCTCAAACGAGCCAGAGAAGAAAAGGGCTGGACACAAGCCTATGTTGCGGAATTAGTAGACCGTGACTCCCGTACCATTATGAATATTGAGAACAAAGGTCAATATCCCAGCTTCGACCTTTTTGTTAAACTCATTACTATGTTTGACGTTTCAGTTGACCAGTTTATTCATGCGGACGGAGGGGCAAGGTCAAGCTCTTGTAGAAAGCACATTGATGTACTTCTAAACTCCATGAATGAAAAAGAGCTTGTCGTAATAGAAGCCACAGCCGAGGGCATTAAGAAAGCCAGAGAAACGGAGGTTCCAGAATAAGGGCCTCTGTTTTTTTGCGCTATTTTAGGGGCTGTCGCTAAGTGGCAAGCAATGCCTCTGTGGCCACAAGTGGCACAAAGGCGGCTTGTTGGGGCTCGCCCCAAACCCGTATCTTCGGGCCAACATGGCCCGAAGTGTCAGCGTCGCTTTGCTCCTTATTTTCATAACCTTAACGCTCCTTTTCCTGCTTTCTTCCCGGCTCGGTGTAGCCCATCAGAGTGTCAATGTTCGCCTTGATCGTGACGAGCTCCTGCATATCCCGTCGTGCCTTCTGGTATTCTCCATAGAGCTGTTTTTTCTTTGCTGTGAGCTTGCGGCCTTCCTCCTTCAGCACATCCATTTTAGGGAGCTTCGCCCCGCCCAGCAGAGAGCGCATTTCCGCTTGTGCAGCCCGGTACAGTTCAAGGTCGGCCTCATGCTCCGCAAGGAATTTCCGGCTGTACTTCGTCACCTTATACTGCTCAAAGACTGGGCGGGTTTTGGCATACTGAACCGTTGCGGCCTTTAGCCCGGCATTGGTTTTCATGGCCTGTTCCGTCTGCTTGACCTGTTCGGAAATAACATGGAAACGGTCTGCCGCCTCGGTGGCTTTCTTCGCCAACTGCTCATAATCGGTCAGGTTATTGTCCTGTATATAGGCAAGAGCGGCGGCCATCTGCTTAATGTTAAATACCTTCGCCCAGCGTTCATATCCCGGCCCCTTACCGGCAGCCAGCTTTGCTTGAATATCCACCGCCAGACTGATTTTCCGCTCCGAGCGCCCGGGGCGTTTTTCTTTGCCCTCAATGGCGGACAGAACATCTTGCAAGTCGTAGCCGTCCCCCAGCGTGGAGGCACGCAGACGGGTGAAGCGTTCCTGTCCCTGCCCGGTCAGCCGGAAGCTGATACCGCCGCCTCGAACCGTCTTGACCTCATACCCGGCCCGCTTCATCAAATTGAGAAATTCGTCCAGATCAGCGGGGCGTTCCGCCAGCGCAGTATCAATAGCAAGGCGCAGTCGGTCCTGATAGGAAATCGGCCCTTTCCGGTCTTTCTGCCACTCCCCATAGTTCCGATACTTGCTCTTGCTCCGGGGCTTCGGGTTCTCCACGATGGACAGCCCGTTTTCAAGGCACAGCCTGTCAGAGAGCCGCCGAAGGGCGAAGCTGGAGCCCCAAAAATTTCGGAATTTCCGGGTGCAGTCAAGGGTGGTGGAGTTGTAATAAATGTGACAATGGATGTGCTGCTTATCGGTGTGCGTGGTAACGATAAAAGCGTGCCGCCCCTTTGTCCAGCGCATAGCCAGCTCATAGCCGATACGGTTCGCCTCCTTCGGGGTGATCTCGCCCGGATAGAAGGATTGTCGTATCTGATAGCACAGCACATTATTTTCTTTCTTCTGTTCCCGGCCCGTCATAGCGGCATAGCTGGCCTTTGCCAAAAGGAACTCGTCCGCCACGGTGGCCGGATCACATTCATAAGCGGAGATATACTTTCCGCTTTCTGTTTTCTCCGGGTCCTTGCCATAGTCCAGACAATCCCGGATAGCCTCAGCAATCGTTTCGCCTTCGCCCGCATGGCGTTGTAACAAAGTTGTGGTAGCCAAAAATCATTCCTCCTTTCCATGAGAAAGGGGCGGCCCATTCAGACCGCCCCGACTTCGGGCCAGTATGGCCCGAGGCTGCTTAACTTGCCAGAAACCGGTACAGAGCGGATTTGCCTCCGTCCAGCACCCAAAGAAGGGAGCCCGCCGCCGCTTGCAGTCCATACGGCGAAAGAAGGAAGGCAAGAAACAGAAATACAATCCCACCTATGGGCGTCGGCGTGAAAAAGAGAGCGACACCCAGCACCGCCAGGATCACAGAGGCAATCGTCAGCAGGACGGCACAAATATCAAACAGGAACACCAGCAGAGCCGCCAGAAGGGACAACGCCAAAGCAAAGGGAGCAACCAATATTTTCAGCAGTATCTTCATCTTCAAAACCTCCTTTATCTATCCTTCCTACCTCTATTTTATCATGCCTGCCCGGGGACATAAATGTTGCGAAAGATTAGTGAATCCTGTCCCAAACCTTCGGGTCATACTGGCCCGAAGTGGTAAAAAAAGAGCAGGGCGGCAAGCCCCGCAACGGAAGCCTGCCGCCCTCGTCTTACTTTGCCACCAGCTCGGAGAGCTCCCGCAACACCTTTGACACCTCGCCCCACAGCTTTTCATAGTCCCGCTTCAATCCGTCGATTTCCTCCGGGTACACGCCATAGGTATGTGCGTGTATGGCAACCTGATTGAGATTGTTAGAACAGCGCCGTTGCAGAGAGATCAGCTCTTTTACGGGCGCAAGGTCGATGTGCAGGATATACCCATTCAGAGCCATTTTCCGTACATAAGCCCCGGCGTTGGAAATGCCCGCCTCAGCCATCCGTTCATGGATGGCTGCCAGCTCGTCCGGCGTTACCATGACGTGCAGATGGACATTCCGCTTGCGGTTCTCCATCAGCGTTCCAGCTCCCGGCCTTTCCGGCGCTCTTTGGGTTCCTTTACCTTATCAAGCGGTTTTGCGTCCAGCTCCGGGGGCGTGGGTGGGATGGGCGTGTTGTTGGGTACGCCGTCGATCATGTTGCAGTTCTGCTCTGTGGAGAGCTCGGCGGTTTTCAGATAGTTGTCTTTTTCGTGCATGGCGATCCTCCTTTATCGTTCCTCATGGTTTTTATGGTTTCGCTTCTGGCCGGGTTCCTTCGGGGGTTCCTGCCCTCTGGTTCCTTCTTTGAGCCGGGCAGTAATGGATGGGCGCACCCGGTCAGGATTGCCCGGTGCTGGTTTCAGTTCATAATCCTCCATCTGCTTTTCGGTCAGCGGCTTTGCGTAGGTCAGTTCGCCCCATGCCATCAGCCTGCCATCAGCCACAGGACGCCTCCTGTCGTCATCGTAGTTGACGATGGAAAGAGGCTGGTTATCCGGCAGCTTCGGGTAAGTTCCTATGTCCACGGGCCGCTGGGTGGAATAATAGCGGTAAACGCCCTCCGGTCCCAGCTCGGTATGCTTGACCGCCGCATGGTAAAGCTGCTGATAGTCGTCCACCCGGCGGTCAAAGTCCCTCTGCGCCCACGCCTGACTGGTTCCATAGCGGCCCCAGTAGTAATCCCGATGGCCGTTTTCCCCCTCGGTAAACTGCCAGGTCACAAAGGGGCTCGGCGCTCCCGGATTATGCCCCAGCGCAAAGCCGTGTCCGGTTTCAAAGGTGGCAGCTTTCAAAATCACATATCCTTGTACTGTCTCCAAGAGATCCCTCCTTTCTGTGCCTCGGGCCAACATGACCCGAAGTGCTGGATGTTACGAAATAAGAGGGCAGACCGGGGAGGAATGTAATAAGATATTCCCACCCCGGAAACACCCTCAAAAAAGCCCGGAATGTCAAGCCTTTGGAGGCGGCAAATCGTAACAGCCGCCCGGCCTTTTCTCCCGCATTTTCCTCATGCGTTCCCGGCTTTTTCGGCGGTTCCCTTCGGCCTTGCAGGCGTCGGAGCAGTAGGCTTGACGCCCCTCGGGCAAAAACGCCTTTCCGCAGACCGCACAGGCTCGCAGCTCCGGGGAGATGCCTTCCGTTGTCAACGACGCTTGAAGCTCCGGGTTAAGAGGCAGGACAGCCTCACGGAAATAACGGCAGTACGCCCCTGTCCAGCACTTGTGCAGCATATAGCAGGCACAGTCAAGAGGAAGGCACAGGCCGCTTTCCCGGTCATAGTTGGCGCACATCCCCGTGACAAGAGAACGGATTTTCTTCTTCTCGTCACGGGTCAGCTCCCGGGCGTCCATTTAAGACTTCGGGCCACGATGGCCCGAAGGGCGGGACTCCACGATCAGCGCCCGGAACTTCTTCCGGCACTGTTTTTTCTTTCCTTTGCACTCCTTGTGATAACGGCATCCCTTACAAGGGTCGTCATTGTTCCAGCCGGGGTGCGGTACTTCCTTCATCATTCGTTCAAAAGGGCTGCTTGTAAAATTCATTCTCATTCCTCCGTATCTTCCTCCCATGGCGGGGTATCTTCGTCATCGGGTTCCTCTGAGATCTCCTCCAGCTCCCCGTCCTCATATTCGCAGTAATCATCTTCCAAATCCGGGGCTTCATGCTTCGGCTTGTAAATCTTGAAATAGTAACCAATCCCACCGCCGGCCAGCACCACCGCACCGATCAGGAGCAGAGAGAGAAGGGGGCTGTCCTTTTTCTCCGGCTCGGATTCCGGTACTTCCTCCACCGGTTCGGTGGGCTTTGGCTCTGGCTCCGGGGTCACTTCTTTGGGCGGTTCCTTACCCTGTTCGGCAAGAGGCAGAAGGTCGTCTGTGGTAACGGTATTGAGGAAATAGACGTTCTCGCTGGTTTTCTGTTTGTCGATCACCAGATAAAACACGCTCTCGTCTGCTGTGGTAATGGTGTAAAACTCTTTACCGTCCTCGTCGGTGGCGTTGTCCACCACGGTTCCCGTCCCGTCCGGGGTAAAGGGGTTCTGTGTTTCCGGCTCCGCTTCGGTTTCCGCCGGGGCGGGAGCTGTCTCCGGCTGTGGCTCGCTGCTCTGGGCGTAGGCCGGGACCGTAAAGATCAGGCAACACAAAAGGCTGGCAGCCATCGCCGCCAGCCTGCGGTATTTAGTTTTCTTCATGGGCTGTGTCCTCCTTTTCGGGTGCCTCCGGCTTCGGGTCAGTATGGCCCGAAGCGGTAAGGCTGTTTTTGGGGTCATTCAGAAATGCCATCAGCTGGGCGGGCGTCAGTTTAAGGGAGCGCACCGCCTGCACGATCTGGCTGTTTTCTTCCTCCTGTTTCTGCTTTTCCAGCTCCCGGATTTTGGCCTGCCACTCGGCAGCCTTCTCCCGGGCTTTTTCCAGTTCCTTATCGAGCTTGTCGATCTTGTTCATGCAAGGACTCCTTTCCTTTGGCTCACAAACGCCCGAAGGCATAGAAATGTGTCTGCCAGTAGCTTGAATTGATGTTTGCGTATTGGATGGGCGAACCACAATGGAGCATCATCCCGTCGCCCACATAAATCCCCACATGGGACACAGGGCCGGGGCTGTCATAGGTTCCCGTGAAAAAGATAATGTCGCCGGGCTTTGCCTCGGAGGGGAAAATGATAGCGCACTGGTTATAAATGCCCTGCGCCGTGGTACGGGGCAGGTTGTGGACGCCGCTGGCCGTGTACACCCAGCAGACAAAGCCCGAACAGTCAAAGGAGGTGGACGGGCTGGAGCCGCCCCACACATAGGGCCAGCCGATGTACTTTGTGGCTTCTTCCATGAGCGCCGCAAAAGCCGGGTCATCCAGCGCCTCGCCGGGTATCTCATAGCTGGGGCCGGTATCTTCGCCGCCGTTGTAAATCCCTTCCCACAGATAGGGTTTGTTGCCTTTGAGCTGCTGCATAACGGTGTAGATTTCCCGCTGCTGTTCGTTAAGCCTCGGCAGGATCACGGCGGGCAGCGTCTTGTTTGTGAGGGTCACATTGAGAATGTAATACTCATAGGGGACTTCCTCGGTGGTGGTTTCCCCGGTCTCCGGGTCGGTGCTGGTTTCGGTGCGGTAGCGTATCTCGACTTCCTCCGTCAAGGTCAGCTCATACTGTGCCTCGAAAATCTCCCGCAGTTCGTCCTGCACCTGTTCCCGGAAATAGACATGGTACTTTGCAGAGAAATAGGATGCCAGCTCATAGGGGTTATGGCCGATCTCGTCCACGGAATAGCGGTACTCGTCATAGCCGGGATGGGTGCTTTCAATGTTCGCCACCGTCTGCGCCAGCTCGTTTTCCAACGCTGTATAGTCCTCGTCCACCCCCAGCAGGTCCGTATCCTCCGAGGCGTAGGAGGTGCCGGATAACGCATTGGCAAGGCCGCTGCCAAGCGTGGGGAAAATGGAACTTACCGCCGACACAAGAAAACAGAGCAGCAACAGCAGGAGCAGGACCAGCACCGCCACGGGATGACGGGTCACAAACTGCGCTGCCCGCCGGGTCGCAGTTCCCGAAGCGGCAGCGGTTTTCTTTGCGGCCTTTGCGCCCTGTTTTGCAGCCGCTTTTGCCTCTTTGGAATACCGGCGTTTCAGTTTCCATTTCTGCTGCACACGGGAAAGCGGATTGCTGGCAAGTTCCGGGTGCTCGGAGGCCATCTTCTGAAAATCCACATTGGCCCGGGCTTTTATGTCCTTCCGTTCCCACTTTGCCACCTTCCGGGCTGGGTGTTCCCGCCAGCGGCGTTTGGCATAGCGGGTCAGTTTCCGGGCTCCGGCCTCTGCGGCCAGCTCGGATTTATGGGCTCCTTCCACACCCACATTTTCATGCTCAACCTCGTGTATCTTGTTGTGGACATAGAACCACGCTTCTGTACGGGCTCCCCGGACTGCCTTTTTTGCAAGCCCCGGCGGCTTCTTCGCTGCCCGTTTTGCCTCGGTCTTGTCCAGTTTCTCCCGGGCCTTTCCCAGCTTTTCCCCGGTGTGTTCCGCTTTTGCCTGTGCTTTCTGGTACTTGCCCTTTTTGCTCCCGACCTTCTCGGCGGAGCCCTCCGGCTCCTGTGCCTTGCCGGTATCCTGCGGCCCGTCCGCTTCATCCTCCTGCCTCATGCGGTCAGAGGGACGGCTTTTCCGGCTGTCCTCTTGAAACTTACCGCTTTTGGACTTCAGACCATCATGGCCCGAAGGGCTGTCCTGTCCGGTATCCTCGTCCTCAAACCGCAGACGCCGGGATGGTGCGTGGGAAGGTCCTTCCCGTTCAGCCGGTCCGGGGCGATTGCCCCCGGTATCCTCCGTCGGCCCCGGCCTCTGAAAATTCCGTTTGTCCGGTTTCTTTCCGATGACGTATCCCTCCTTTCCAAACCTCGGGCCAACATGGCCCGAAGTGTGTTATGCCCGGTTCATTTCCTGTTTTTTGTCCTCCGGGCGGGTGGTCATAATGGCGTACAGCTCGGTATTCTGCGGGAAGCGGTCAACAAACGGGATGGTGGTATTCCCGAAGAACAGCAACCCTTCGCCGGAATTGGTATGGGTCACATAGGAAAGCTGGTGGGGGCTGATCCCAAGCTGTTTGGCTAAAATCTGCCGGTCCCCCTGTGCCTGCGAGAGCAACACAAGGAAGTCCGAGTTTTCAAAGATGTTCTCAATCTCTGGGCTTGCCAGAAAATCCTTTACGTTCTGCGTTAAAGCACTCGGAACGCACCCTTTTTTTCGCAGCATTTTCCAGATCGCCACACAATAGCTTGCCGTCAGCCGGTCGCGGAGCAGCACATGGAACTCGTCGAAGTAGCACCATGTAGCGATACCACGCAGGAAATTCATGGACACCTGCGAGTTTACCAAGTCCTGCATAATGAGCATGGCAATCGTCCGAAGCCCGGCCCCCAGCTTTTTTAAGTCAAGGCATACCAAACGGCGGTTCAAGTCCACATTGGTTTCATGGTTGAACACGTTAAGAGAACCCGACACATAAATTTCAAGGGCAGTTGCCAGCCGTACCGCCTCGCCCTCCGGCTGGGAACAGAGCAGGTCATACAGGGTTTGGAGGGTCGGCATTTTGCTTGTTTCCGGGTCCTGCAAGTGTTCCCGGTACATCTGGCGTACACAGCGGTCAATGACGGTACGCTCCACCGGCTGCAAGCCGTCCTTGCCGCCAACGATCAGCTCCATCAGCGACAGAATAAAGTCGGCTTTCAGCGCCATCGGGTTTTCCTCGTCGAAGCTCAAATCAATGTCCATCGGGTTGATGTGGTGGGGGCTGTCCGGGGCGATCTCGATGACCTGTCCGCCCAGCCGCTTGATAAGGGGCGAATATTCGCCCATCGGATCAACCACAATGATCCGGTCACGGGTGGCAAGGAACACGTTCACAAGCTCCCGCTTTGCGGCAAAGGATTTGCCGGAGCCCGGCACGCCGAGGAACAGGCCGTTGGGATTTTTGAGCTTCTTCCGGTTTGCCATGATGACGTTATGGGAAAGTGCGTTGAGCCCGTAATAGACGGCTTCGCCATCCATGCGGAGCTCCTGCGTCATAAAGGGAACGAAAATGGCCGTGGAGCTTGTCGTCATGCCGCGCTTGATCTCAATGCCGTTATGGCCCAGCGGAAGGCTGGAAAGAAAACCATCCTCCTGCTGGAAGTCCAGCCGCTTCAAGGTGCAGTTGTATTTCTGGACGATACCGGACACCGTGAACAGGTCATTGTCCAGCTCCCGGCGGGTCGGGGCCATGTTTACCACAAGGAAGGTCAGCAGGAACATTCTTTCATTCCGGCTCTGTAAATCTTCCAGAAGGGTCTTTGCGTCGTTGCTGTATGTTACGAGGTCGGGCGGAAGTATGTCCATGTCGTACCCTGACCGGGCTGCCTTCTTTTGTTCCTCCACCTTCATCTTGTCAATGTCGGAGACTTTGGCCTTGATGGATTTTACGGCGGCGGCCTGATCGACGGTTTGGATATGGAGGGTGATGGTCATTTCCGCATCCATTTCCAAAAGCTCCGCCAGCAGCTTGTCCGAGAGCTCCGAGGCCAAAATCTGCAAGTAGGAGGCGGCGCCCCAAGTCGTCCCCACCCGGAACAGACGGCTGAAACGGAAGTCGAAGCTGTCCGGGGCGATAAAGTCTTTGGTGGAAAGCCCGGTTTTGGGGATCATATCCCATGAAAACCGGAAGGGGGATCCGCTGCCGGGGTGGAGCTGCCCGTGAAGAAGCTCCAGCCGTTCCAGCCCCGAAAGGGAGCGGCACTTGACGCCCAGCTTTTTGAAGTTCCCGCAAATGTCCGCCTCTACACGTTCCAGCCTTGCCCTGGCGGTGGGAAGGTCGTCCACGTTCACGCCGAAGGTCAGGAGCTTTGTGCGGACAATGCCGTTGTTGCTTTTGGCGATCTGGTTTTCCAGCATTTCCACATACTCACACCGGACGCTGTTGTAATCATCGTCCTGCATGGGGATGTTCACGCTGTACCGGCTGCCCGGGCGGCTCCGGTGGTTGAGGAAGGAAAGCTGGAACGGAAGGCTGCTGTCAAAGTAGTTAAGGCAGGCGCTCCACCCGTCAAAGATGGCCGCCTGATCTTCGGACTGTGCGAGCTGGTAGTTGATGTCCTCGTATTCAATGGTTTTGGTGTAATAGCGGTCCGCTACCCGGCACACCCCGTCCCGGTACATTTCCCGGTAAGGGAGGGTCTGCTGGGCGGTGGTGGGAATGTTCTTTCCTTTCGTGAACAGGCCGGTAAGGCCCTGCTTTTCAGGCTTTCTGCCTGCGGGCTTTCCGGCCCTTCTGCTGTTTCGCAATCGGCTGCGCCTCCTTTCTGGCGCTAAGCAGCGCATAGAAGTTTTCGGTTTTGTAAGGCCGCACACGGGGATAGAGGAACCGGGTGCGGATGATGTTTTTCAGCACTTTTTCCAGCGGCAGACCGTCTCGTTCATACATAGCCAGAAAGAAGAACGGGAGCATGAGGCCGATCATCAGGAACATGGCGGCACTGTTCCCGATACTGCCACGGGAAAACAGGTAAGCCGGGAGGCCCACCGCCGCCGCGCTGGAAAAACAAACAAGCTGGCGCTTCGTTAGGTTGAAGGCCAGCTTTGTCTTGATTTTGGAAAGGTCTTTTGGTACTGGCACATAGGCCATTTTGTTACACCTCCTTTATTGCTTCGGGCCAGTATGGCCCGAGGTTATCTTGCGGCCTCTTTGGCCGGGGTTGTACTGCGGGCGGCTTCGGCGGCCTTGCGTCCGCTCTGCCTTGCCCGCCAGTATTCGGGATTATACTGCCGGATGGACTGATTGAGGTTTTCTTCAAACTGCGCTTTGTCCTTAATGCGGTCGGGGATGTTCCACAGCTTTTTGTCCAGCAGCTCCCGAAGCACTACGCTTTCCTGCGCGTCCTCCTCATAGCAGATATAGCCCTTGTCCTTGAAGCCGCATTTTTTGGCCGCCGGGGAGAGGACGGCGGCTACCTCGTTTGCCACCATCGTTCCGCCGTGGCTGGCGGTAGATACCAGAAACACCCCCGGACAGAGAACTTCACAGCTCTGCACCTCGCCCCACGGGGAGCTTTTCGGCGCATGGAACATTCCGCCCGTCCGGTTCCGGTCCGCCTGCATGAGAGCCGCCTTTTCCAAGATGGCCTTCAGCTCCGGGGAAAAGTAGGCGTATTCCCGCAGGACACGGGCGGCGTCCCCGCCGCAGGCGTTCATCAACAGGGTATAGGCATCGCTGTCCGCTTTGGTACAGCGGCCCAGCAGTTTTCCGTCGTAATAGCAGGCTGCGTCATAGCCCGTCCGTTTGCGTGGCATGGTTTCCGCCTCCTTTCTGCTTCGGGCCAGCATGGCCCGAGGTCAACGCTCTGCGCTGCGGCTGGGCTTTTCCTTCGGAGGCCGTTCTGCCTTTGCCTGTTCGGCAGCCGCTTTTCCGGCTTTGAGCTGGTCGCTGATGGACGCACGCCCCACAGAGCCGCGCTCCGCCATCTGTTCCAGCTTTGCCTCATAGGCTTGCAGAACAGCGGTGTTGAGCTGTTCCCGGAACTCCTTTGTGACAGGGTAGGCCATATCCCGGTAGCCGCCTTTGCCGTCCGGCTGGCTGGGCATCCCAAGAAAGAGGCCCTTGCTGCCCTGTACGATTTTCAGATTTTCCACCACAAAGCAGTCATTGAATTTCACGCTGGCAAAGCCCATCAGATTTTTCACAGGTTCGATGACCCGCACGCTTACATCCAGCTTCAACGGTGCGGCCGGGGTGGTGTTTGCAACCTTTTCCTGCATGGTTTCCTCCTTTCCGGCGGGAACAAGGTTCCCGTCCTTGTAGTCATAGCCTTCCGCCCGGAGTGCCGCCAGCGTGTCCGCCGATACGCACCCGGACAGTTTCAGATCGGTTTCCACCATAAAGCGCATGGTGTCTGCTTTAGAAAATTCTTCGGGGAGCTTTCCATAGAAAGCCGGGTTCGGCTGTCCGTCCGCACCCTGTTTGTAACGCCGAGGCATACCGCCTCCTTTCCGCTTCGGGTCAGCATGGCCCGAAGTCTCTTAATGGCAGCCGAAGATGGATTTTGCAAGACTGCCTGTTTTGAATAAGGTAAAACACAGCAGCACCGTATATCCCACGCAGCCCCAGATCGCCCCGATGGGGTCGCCGTCGGTGGCGATACTCTGGATCAGCACCGCATAGATGGCGACACAGACTAAGATCAATAGACCTTGAAAGCCCACCGCAAAGAGGGAGCGGAAATAGTTCTGCCCCATGTGTCCGGTTTCCCTGTTGGGGACGGTGGCAAACGGGATAGGCGCTAAACTTGTGAGTAAATAAATTTCAATCATACGGCCATATACGATAACGAAGATCACGATGTTTAAGGCAATCATGGTAAGCTGGATCAGGAAGGACTGGAGCCAGAGTCCGAACAGAGGACCTAACTCCATCGCTTCAAGCTCTGTCCGCAGACTGTCCAGCACATCCGGCGTGATCTCTGTCCCGTTCTGGATAATGCCCGCTGACTGCTGTATCACATGCTGGCTCACATCAAAGACCGCCAGCACGATATTGAAGGTATTCGTCAGGATCATCACAGCCACAAAGGTTTTGAACACCCACTTAAAAAACATCCATGTGTCAACTTCATGGAGGTTGTTGCGTTCTATGAGCATCTGTATCAGTTCATAGGTCATAACAAAAGTGAGGATGACCCCGGCGATTGGCAGAATGGCAGTTTCGGAGATCTGTCGTATCATGGAAAAGACCCCGGCGTTCCAGTCCGCCGGGGTCGTGCCTACCTGTGTGGCGATCTCGCCAACGCTCTGATTGACGTTATCGAAAAGGCCGTCCAGATTTCCCATGATACCATCGACGAGCAGACCTTTCAGCCATTCAACGATTGCGTCGATGATAAAGTCCATACATCAGCTCCTTTTCTGGAAAAGGGACAACGGGTGACACTTAGCTGAACAGGCCGGACAGCAGAGGGATAAGCTGAAGGCCGATCAGAACGACACCGCCGCCAGCCATGAGCTGTTTTATCCCCAATTAGGTGTAAAACTCTGCTCGATGGCGAGCGGCGGCGTACAAAAAATCTATATGGTGTTTTTAAGAGAACCGTCCCGGCGGGACAGGTCAGGCACTGACCTGTTCCACCTCCGGGATGGGTTTGAGATTAAAATGAATTTCGATAGAAATGTGTCTTGTTTTATCTTCGTCAATGCGCTCATGCACGACGATTTCTTTGATTAAGCGGTTAAGGGTGGCTGCGTCCAGCTCTGTGATGTTGGCATATTCCTGAATGGCTTCCACCCATTGTTTTGCGTCATTGGCAAGCTGGACTTCATCAGACAGCCGCTTTCTGCCCTCGGACACCTTTGCTTTAAGCTCCGTCTGCTCGGTCTGTGTCTTTTCCAGCATGGTGTTGAAATTCTGCTCACTGATACGCCCTGCAATCATATCCTCATAAAGCCGCATGACCATTTTGTCCAGAACCTCAATCCGTTCCTCGTCCCTTGTGAGGGAGCGTTCCATTGCTTCCCGCTGTTCCCGCTGCTCTGCTTCACAGGTATTGGTCAGGCGGTCGGCAACCGCTTCCCCGTCCATCAGGGCAGCTCTGGCACATTCCCTGATTTTCCGCAGCACATGGCTGCAAAGGGTGTCATAGTCAATCCGGTGCTGGGTGCAGTGGTTCTTTCCAAAGGCATTGTAGGTCTTGCAGGAATAAATTTGCTGGGGATGTTTTGCGTTTGTGTAGCGTATCGTCAGCGACTTCCCACACTCGCCGCATTTTATCAGTCCGGCAAACAGGCTGATTTCATTGGTCTGCCCCGGACGCTGGCGAGATTTCAGCTTGTTCTGCACAATGTCAAAGCTCATGCGGTCAATCAGCGGTTCATGCTGTCCCTCCACCACAATCCAGTCCTCCGGCTTCTTTTCCCCAATCGTGCCGATTTTGAAACGGTAGTCTTTTTTCTGGGAAGCAATCGCCCCGGTGTAGACGGGATTCATCAAAAGGTCTTTGATAACGGAGAAGTCCCACATATACCGTCCTTTTTCTGGGTCTTTCTTTTCCCATTTGGTGCGGGTATTGCGAAGCCCCCGTTCCCGGTTCCACCATGTGGGGCAGGGGATTTTTTCTTCCTCCAGCCGTCTGCGGATATAGTTCGGACCATGACCGTTCAGGGCATATCCGAAAATCAGTCGCACAATCGGGGCGGTTTCCTCGTCAATGAGCAGATGGTTTTTGTCCTCCGGGTCTTTCCGATACCCAAACGGGGCAAGACACCCGGTAAACTGTCCTTTCTGCGCTTTCAGAAGATAAGAGGAATGGACTTTCTTGGAAATATCCTTGCTGTACATCTCGTTCAGGATATTCTTGAACGGGGCAATATCGTTGTTATCCCGCAGGGTGTCGATACCGTCATTCATGGCGATATAGCGGACACCGTTTCTTGGGAAAAAGTCCTCAATCAAATGCCCGGTTTGCAGATAGTTCCGCCCCAGTCGGCTGAGGTCTTTCGTGATGACAAGGTTGATTTGCCTGCGCTCAATGGCTCTCAACATTCTCTGTAAATCAGGACGCTCCATATTAAGACCTGTGAAGCCATCGTCCTGATAGACTGCCACAACCTCCCATCCCTGCTTTTCGCAGTATTTTTCCAGCATATCACGCTGGTTTGCGATACTGGCACTTTCGCCTTGCAGGTCATCGTCCTTTGACAGTCTGCAATAGACCGCTGCACGATAGCCCCCGGCAAGTGCCGAACCGATTGTTCTGTATTCCATTTCGTTCATCATAGCCATTTACCCACACAATCCAGACGGTATCTGGCTCTTTTGAACCTCATCTTCATTATACTTCAAATCTTTCTTTTTAGCAAGATATTCTTTTGAATTTGTCTTTCCATATTTCTGGGAAATCAGGCTGACGAACACATCGGTTGCGTCAAGCTCCCCGTCAAATACAGTGGTCACATGAATCTCTGTTTTGTTTTTTGCCATAGGCAGTTATCCTCCATACATGAAAATAGCCAGACAGAGGGTGTCGGCAACGAAGTCCGGCAACGGGCTTCAAAAGACCTTGCAAACAATCTCAATCTGGCGATGATTACTATTTATACTTTTCTTTTATTTTTCTGTTGTTTTGGTTGTTATAAGGGAGAAAAGCCCGGAAATAAGGGGTTTTCCCCGGCAACCGGCTCGGCAACGGGATAGCAACAGGGGGTGCAACGGGCTGTCATTTTCAGAATGGAAGCTCCATCTGTTCTGTGACCTCCACAAAGCCATCCATTGCTTTTTCAGACGGGTTGCATAAGTCCGTTGCCGGGTTTTCACGCTCCCAGCCCTTTTGTCTGCCGTATTCGGAAAACATTCTTGGATTCGGGAAGTACCGCCAGCGGTCAATGCATTGGTTCATAATCTCGTTGATTTCCCGTATTTCCCATTGCTTCGGCTCGTCAAAGGCATGGTTCAAAGCTTCCTTGTAGAGCTGCTTGGAGCAGACCATGCTCCCGGTGTACCTATCAAGATACGCCTGTATCATTCCGGCTTTGGTGTCCTCCGGCATAAAATCCCGCTGGTGTTCTTTGAGATACCGCTGCATGGCGGGGCTGAAAGCCAGCTTGAACCTGCCGCTTCGGTAAATCTCCATCGCTTCCGCCCACATCTGCTCGATATAGGCTCTGGAAGCAGCTTCGTCCTCCAAAATGTGAACCTCGGCTTGCTCCGGGTACACCATGACGGGGATAAAGCGGCGGTTGCCGGAACGGTCAAGGGGAAGAAAATCAAGGGCATTGGAAGTGCCGCCAAACACGCACTGACGGGGGCGGTCTGCCGGGTGGGTTTCATAGGGTATCTTGTAGACCTCTTTCTGCCGGCTTAAAAATGACTTGATTTCCTCAATGCTCTTGGCGTTGGCGGTTGCCATCATTTCCGACATTTCGATAATCCAGTGACCTTGCAGCTTGCGGTACACATTGTCATCGTCCAACTTCCGCAAATCATCGGAGAACCACTCGTCCCGGACTGCCAGCAGACGGAAGAAGGTGGACTTGCCAGCCCCCTGACCGCCTACCAGACAGAGCATGATTTCAAATTTGCATCCCGGCTGAAAGGCTCGTGAAATTGCACCCAGCAGGAACAGCTTCAACGCTTCATAGGTGTAATCGTCTGCGTCAGCCCCCAGAAAGTGCCGCAGGCAGAAACGGATTCGCTCTGTCCCGTCCCACACAAGGGTATTGAGATAGTCCCGGATGGGATGGTACTTGTTTTCATTCGCCACAATCCCGATGGCGTTATCAATCTTCTTCTCATTGGTAAGCCCGTAGGTTTCTTCCAGATAGAGAAGCAGATACTTCATGTCCGTATCGTTCAGGGCGGTGCTTTCCCTGTGGAAGCCGATGGGCTTTATGATGTCCTTGCGGTCGGTCAGGATGTTGTATGCGATAGCCCCGGAAAGCAGCGGGTCACGCTGGAATACGGTCAGGCAGTTCCGTATGCTCTGACGGACACCGCCTTTCTCGGTAGTTTCCAGCCCCGCCTTGATTTCCTCAATGCTCTGGGGCGGCTGCATGGCGTTCATGGTGTTTTTTAGTTCTTGCTGCGTTTGCGGCGGCAAGCTCTGCCATTCGCTTTTCAAGCTGTATCACATCCTTTCCGTAGTCCGTAATCAAAGCTGCTTTTTCCTCTGTCTCCCCAAAGAGCAGCACATCCAGCAGATATTCCACATGGTCTTGCTTCTGTAAGGCTTCCACAAACCGGGGATGAAAGGCTTCCTCCGGGGAGTGCGGGGCATATTCCTTTCTCCATGCCCGAAGCAGATGGAGATAATCGGCAAGGATACGGAAGCAGCGGCTCTTTGCTTCCTGAAACTGTTCCTCCGGGGATTTCTGCCGGGGCTTGGGCTTTTTTGCCTTTCCCGGCGGCTTCCAGTCCTCATAGGAAAGCCCGAAGTCCTGTGCCAGTTGTACGGCGGCTTCTTTCTTTCCCAGCCCATACAGGGCGGCGGCAAAATCAATCACATCCCCATCCGCACCGCAGCCGAAGCAGTGGTAACGCTGATCCAGCTTCATGCTTGGGGTTTTATCGTGATGGAACGGGCAGCAAGCCATCCCGTTCCGCCCTGCATGGATTCCATAATGCTCCGCAGCCTGTCTTGTTGTGACGGACTGCTTCACAGCTTCAAATACATTCAAATCTATCCCTCCTTAAAAAGAAAAAGCACCTGACATTCTCTGATTGAAAATGGCAAGTGTCTGTTAAAGTTCCATATCCTGTTGTCTGTGTTTCGTCTGCGCCGGGGCGGTTCTTTGTGCTTTTTTCTCGTCCGCCTTATCCTGCAAGACTTCTTTGATAGGCTGTTTCTTGGGCGGCTCTTTACTTTCCTCTGTGCCGGGTGTGGCTTTCCGTACCCAGTAGCGGATGTCCCGCAGCTTCTTCAAATCCTCCTGCACCTCGGTCAGTGGTACTTTCAGCTCTGCGATGTCGCTGAGAAGCGTTTCCTGCTCCTCTTGTAGCTCCTTTTGGGTGCTGTCCTTATCGTCCGGGTGCTTGGCAAGGTAGGCGGCGGCTTTCTCATACCGGGCAACCTCCGGGTGTTCCTGTTTGAATTTCTCCTTTGTTTTCTTAAAAAATATCTTCTGGTACTTCTCATAGACAGGCTTACATTCTTTGCAGTCTGTCCGGCTGGCAAGAATCCCGTCAATCACTTTGCTGCGGGCTTCCTTTGGCTTCATCTGATTGCGGTAATCTGCGGCTGATTTCCCGGAAGATTCCAGAAAGGCTTCCAAGTCCTCCACAGTGGAAAGCCCCTTTTGCCGGAGATAGGACAGAGCTTCGCTGACTGCCTTTAAGTCTTTGGAAGTCCCCCGGTTCTGCCCAGCCCTCGTCCAGTCCTTCCGTTCTACCTTTCGTATCTCCATATATTTCATCAGAAGATTGGGAAGAAGCGTCGCTTCTTCCGCCGCTTTTTGTGCAAGCAGTTCCTTCCGCTTTTCGCCCAGCTCGGTAATCCAGCCTTTGAGGTTTTGGATAAGCTGCCGGATGGACTGCATTAAGCTGTTGGCGGCTCTGATTTCCCGG
This sequence comes from Agathobacter rectalis ATCC 33656, assembly GCF_000020605.1. Classification (NCBI taxonomy): domain Bacteria; kingdom Bacillati; phylum Bacillota; class Clostridia; order Lachnospirales; family Lachnospiraceae; genus Agathobacter; species Agathobacter rectalis. The sequence goes on along the minus strand of NC_012781.1, from coordinate 2,574,685 downwards.
TTCAGGTTGCCGATATTCGTCTGGATACCACGCTTTTCCATCTGCCGGACAGCAGCCCCCTCATGGACAGTGGGGACAATATCAAGCCCCTGTCTGGCATAGGAACGCAAGTCCACACGCTCCGGACGGTCATTGGCTTCCAGATAGCGGTTCTGGATGACCTCCCATTCATGCCGCCAGATTTCACAATACTTCTGGTCGTTCCAGTCAACTGTATCCTCCTTGTGGCTTTTCCACCTGCCGGATGGCAGCTTTATCCGTTCCCCATTCTCGTCAAGGTCATAAACCTTGCGGCTCTTTGGAAGCCATTTCCCATGCTCGTCCATTGCCCTCATAGTCAGCAGGACATGGGCGTGGGGATTGTGTCCCGGCGGGTGGGGGTCATGGATGGCAAAGTCAACAATCATCCCTTTGGAAACAAACTGCTGCTCACAAAACTCCCGGACAAGGACAGCGTACTGGTCGGGCGGTATCTCTCTGGGGATGGTAAGCACCCACCGCCTTGCAAGCTGGGAATTCCATTGCTTCTCCACCGCTTCGGCGGCGTTCCATAAAGTATTGCGGTCTGCATACGACCGTGGGGCATTTGCCGGAAGCAAGATTTCATTGTGGACGATACCACGCTTTTCCGGGTAGTGCTTCACTTCCTGATCGTATCCACAGAACAGCTTTTCGCCGCTCTGGTAGGCAGCGGCGGCAACCGCAGACTGCTGTTGGCTTCGCTGCACAATCGAGATTTCGTTGTGTGGACAGGGCATTTCGTGTCCCTCCTTTCGGTAATTGGTGGATGGGGTGGCGTTTTACCACCTCATTTGGGGCAGAAAAAAAGCAGGAGACCTTTTCAGATTTCCTGCTCGGTGGTGCCGCCGGTGGGCGGCTGGTATTCAGTTTTGAAAGTTCGGGTCAGGGTGGCCCGATGATGAAATAAAATATCTGCATGAAGATTATTCAACTTCTTTTAGTAATTCTTCAACAGAAATACCGTAAAGTTTTGCAAGTGCAAAAAGATTTGATGTGGAAGGGTCGGATGTTCCATTTTCCCATTTTGAAACAGCCTGCCTGCTAACACCAATCGTTTCAGCAACAAATTCCTGCGTCATTTTGCACTGTGTTCTGTGTACTTTGAGTGCTTCACCCAACGATTTCCTCACTACGGATTTTTCCTGCCGTACATCTTTTGAATGGATATATTTGAGTAATGCACGAACAATAAGGGTAAGCAAACCAACAAAGATACATAAGAAAATTATTCCAACGATTATCATAAATACGGTTACTTTCATTTGACCACCTCCTAATGTTGCTGTTGGCTTCATTTCTCTGTACGGATATATTTAAGCAATGCACGAATAACAAGGATAAGCAAGCCGACAAAGATACATGAGAAAACTATTCCGACTACAATCATAATGATGTTTACTAACATTCATTTGGATGACCTCCTTTCTTTGTTGGCTTTATTCTATCTGAATTACCGTGTTGCTACCACCAACTATCAAGCAATTATCAGTTGCATATCGGTTGCACAATGATAGCGTTCTGTTTTTTGACCTTATTATACTAAATTACCGTAGATAAGGATAGCTCGACTGATAAAACTTGCTGGACGGGAACAGCTTGCAGCGCAAGGTGTTTCCGGGCGGCAAGTCCACAAAAGGGTAGCTGGCGACAGCCAGCGCAGGGGAAGCGTAGCGTCCCCTGTATGATTTGGAGCAGACCATGACTGCGGAAAATCACAGCCCTCCGGCGAGGAGCCTTCGGAGAACGCAATGCACCAACCTTTGGGTGGTGTATAATTGCGCCCTTAGTAAACTAAGGGGTTTCCGGCTTCTCTCGTTCCAGCAGTTTTTTCAATAGTTCCTGTGTGTCCTGTCTGTGAAAAATGAGCTTCAACAACAGCATAACATCATCATCGGTCAGGCGTTCCGGCTCTTGCAAAAAACTTTCCAGCATACCGCCACGAGTGCAGAGCCGGTGCGTCCGTTCCTTTCGGGTAAGCTGCTTTAGCTGGTGCTGCAACGCCTTTTCATCATTGATGGCTTTCCGCAGTTTCTTTTCACTTTTTTCCAGCTCCCGGTTGAGCCTTTCCAGCTTTGAGGTATCAGGCAAGGGCAGCGTCCTCCTCTCCCGGTATCAGCACATAAATCCTGTTTGGTTCTCCAACGCCCTGACGCACCCGCATGATAAGCCCGGCGGTTTCCAGTTCATTCAAAGAACGCTTGACCGTCATGGAGCTGCGGGACAGGACTGCGGCAATGGCTGTGACAGGGAAGCAGACAAAGAGGATTCCGTTTTCGTCCTCCTGCCCATTGGAGAGCATAGCGTCCAACATCCGGCAGTACATGACCTTTGCGGTGCTGCTGACTGGAAATCCTGTCAACGCTCTGGGAAATGGCACACAGGGCGGCAAGGGTGTGTCTATCGTCATAAATTCAAAATTCATTCGGTGTGTTCCTCCTTTTTCTTTGCTCGTTTGGATAAATAACGGGGGCAGTCAACCACAACCGCCCGGAAGCTCTGCCTGCACCCATGCTGGCATTTCCGGCATAATTCGTTGTAAGTGACACGCCCCCGGTCGTTGAGGTAAAAAGAAAGCTCATGCTTCCTCTTTTTGCTCATTCTCGGCATATTGCGCTTCCTCCCGTTTTAGTGTATGGTTTCGGGGCGATTTTTGGAAAAATTACGGTCATAGAGCCGCTTAAAATCTCCCGAAGTATCAGCGATAGGGTAGACTGTCCCCCTATCAGATTGTCGTGTTTCGGTATCATTTCGGTGTCAGTTCGCCAGTTCTCCCCGGTGTCGTTCCTCCCCTGAATCTCACAGCGGCGTATCGCTCCCTTTGGTATGCTCGTTTCGGTCAGGGTTCCTCCACATCCCTGCCAAAAGTCATGGCACTACATCGCCGGGGAAGCATATCCCACACAGGCTGGTCATTCGATTGGAATAATCCATCGATGAACTACCTGTATCATAGAACATTTTTGTGCCCTGTGCCGTATGTCCACAAAGCAGGAATTCGGGGTAAAAATCAGAAATTTCCACGATTGCGGAATGATATGGTATAATCAATTCAACGGTTATAAATGTTGTCAGAAGGGGGAACTGCTTCAATGAACGGAGCTACTACAATACAGGAACGGCTAAAAGATTTACGATTAAACAAAGGATTAAAACTGGAAGAACTGGCTGAGCAAACGGGTATTTCAAAATCGGCTCTTGGCAGTTATGAAAAAGACGACTATAAGGAAATCAATCATGGCAACCTTATCCTGCTGGCAGATTTTTATGGGGTGTCCCTCGATTATCTCTTTTGCCGGACAGAGAACCGGGCGGAGATCAACACGCCATTAAGGGAGCTGCATTTGAGTGATGAGATGGTAGCACTTCTGAAAAGCGGTTGGATTAACAACCGTCTGCTGTGCGAACTTGCCACCCATAAGGACTTTATCAAGTTTCTTGCGGACATTGAGATTTATGTGGATGGGATTGCCACCATGCAGATTCAAAACCTCAACGCCCTTGTCGATACCGTCCGGCATGAAATCATTGAACGGTATCGCCCCGGCGAAGATGACCCCCATTTGAAAGTGTTGCAAGCCGCCCATATCAGTGATGATGAATATTTCAGTCACATGGTACGGGATGACCTCAACCTGATTATCCGGGATATTCGGGAAGCCCATAAAAAGGACAGCGAGAGTGCACCTCAGACCACCGTTGCCGATGAACTGAAAGAAAATCTGGAAGCGGTTGAAAATTTCAAGGGCAGCCGTGATGAAAAGCTGGTTGTCCTTTACTGTAAGCAGCTTGGTATCAACTATAAAAATCTGTCAGATGAAGAATTTCGCTGGCTGATTCGGATTCTCAAAAAATCAAAGAAAATGGGAACGCCTATCAGCCAGAGGAAAAAACGATAAAGAAAAACCGCTGTTGCATGGTTTGTTGGCTTCCATGTAGCAGCGGTTTTTGCTGGGATTATTCAGTTGAATTTTTAGCACGACAAACTGGAATTTGTCAAAGAGGATTATTCCAATATTCCACAGTATTTCTATTTACATCATAAAAAGTAATATTACCCGCATTTATAGGCAAGACAATCGCAAAAGGTTTATTGCGGTCAATATCAACCACTTGAATTGTGTTGCCATCATCTATTTCAAGTTGTTGCACCTGCTGTTGATTCATAGAAATAAATGCTCGTTCATTATATCCCTCTACAGTAAACTCCACAATTCCTCTTTGAATCCCCGAAAGAGTTCCACCTCCACGGAAAAAATATCCGAAGGAAAGTCCTGGACGATTGACATAGACGGAAAAAGAATGGTCACTCAAATCCTGAGGGTAAGAAATATATGCAGCCATCGTGCTGGAAACGCTTCCATCGACCGTCCAATCATCCTTAATCTTCTGCGACGAACGAATATCTGCCTCCAGCTTAGATGAAGTCACGCCGATCTCATTGTTCGTATAAAGAAAACAAACAAATAAAATACAAGCAAGAACAACCCCTATCACAATTTTAAGAAATATTTTTTTCACGCTATCAAAACTCCTTGTCAACTTTCGATTTGTCATAATCATTCTACCATACCGTTATGAATAAATCATCTCTTGCAAAATAATTTCTTCTGCCCGGTTGTGAATGTTATTGCAACGCTGCACCCATTCCATTTGATGGGTACGCTTCAATTCCTCGGTCACACCATCGGCAGCCTTCATCTGCTCCATGATGGTGTCTAACCGTTCCTGTGCCTGTTCGTTCAGGCCTGCAAGATATGTCCATAGCTCTCCGGTCAATATCAATGTGTTCAATCTGGCTGGGTGGACTTCTCTTAAATATTCCCGGTGTAGCCGTCCATACTTTCCAATGGGGCGGTGTTCTTCCGGTAGCTTCAAATCCGGGATGTAGTAATCCCCAACAAGGATATAATCAATTCCGTTTTCTGTTATTCTTGGTTTCAATTCGCTCATGTTCCTTACCTCCTGTGGAAGCAGGCTCGTCTGGTACTAACTCAATCACATCGGTAATCTCACAATTCAGCGTTTCGCAGATACGGGCTAATGTGTCCATACTGATGTGCTTTCCTTCTTTGCTCATGTTGGCAATCATATTCGTTGTCATACCGGCGGCAAGCCTTAAATCTTCTTTTCTCATATCACGCTCTAACAGTGTATGCCAGAGTGGTTTATAGCTGATGTGCATATTGTTTTCCTGCCTTTCTATCCATACCACCGGGGTGGCTGCCCCGGCAGGAACTTTTCTCTTATTATAGCACCAATCTTGTGAAATCACAATTTAATCTTGTAGCCTGTCGCTGATACCGTCTGGATTGGTTTTTCCTTTCTTTTTGTTCCCTTTAATTAGCCATGAACTGCTTAATGCCCTGGCTTTTTGCCGCAGGGTTGTCCGACCCGTAACCTTCCAGAAGGTTGATGACGCCCCACACCGCCAGACCGGCGCCAAGAGCCATGACCAGAATTTTGAGAATGTCGATTGCCTGATTGAAAAATTCCATATACGTTCCTCCATTTTGTTTGTTTGATGGTTTTGGGTACAAAAAAAGCCGCCCACATCGGCGGCGCTTCGGGTCATCATGGCCCGAAGTTACACAAACTCGTCGCTGTCCAGATCATCGAAATTCAACAGGTCAGCTTCTTCGTCCGTGTCGGAGCCGTCCACTTTGTACACCGTGTATTCGTCCTCCGGCTTTAGTCTCAATGGCCGGTGGCGGAACAGGCTTTCCAAGCGGAAGGCGTTTTTCTTTTTATCAAATTCGGCTGTGTACTTGTAATTCGGGTGCTTTTTCAAGTCATACTTCGGGGACAGGAAGGGCGGGAGCCCCCGAAGCTGCAAGATACATTTATCCCCGGGCATGGTGGTGATCTCGCTGGTGGTCATCAGTTCCCGGCCAAGCCGCTGCATATTTTGGCTGTAACTTTCAGACTGTCCCCGGCTTCGGCCCTCGGTCTGCATAGAGATGGTGGCCTTGCCCAGCCAGTTTTCCGAAATATCCTTTAGGGTGGAAGCCTCCCGGCCTCCGAGGAACACGATACTGTCCATGTTTCCCATGATGGTTTCGGAATGGTCTTTGTACAATGCCTTGCACTGGCTCATAGCCTGATAAAAGAGCGTCAGGCTGATCTCCCGGGAACGAATGACGGCCACAATCTTTTCCAGCCCCGGCACCTGCCCGGTGTTGGCAGCCTCGTCCCATAGCACCCGCACATGGTAGGGCAGACGCCCGCCATAGGTGTTATCAGCCCGTTCACACAGAAGGTTGAACATCTGCGAGAAAGCAAGGGCAACCAAAAAGTTGTAGGTGGTGTCCGTGTCGCTGATAAGGAAGAACAGCGCCGATTTTTCGTCCCCCAGCTTATCAAGCTCCAGCTCGTCATAAGACATGATCTCCCGAAGCTGGGGAATATCAAAGGGAGCCAGTCTTGCACCGCAGGAAATCAAAATGCTTTTGGCTGTCTTGCCGCTGGCGAGCTTGTATTTCTTATACTGCCTCACGGCGAAGTGCTGGGGGCTGCGGCGTTCCAGCCCGTCAAACATATAGTCCACCGCATTTTTGAAGGTTTCGTCATCCTCCCGGACTTCCATGCTGTTTATCATTTCCACCAGCGTATTCATGTTGCGTTCTTCTTCCGGCCCCTCAAAGACGATGTAGGCCACAAGGGCGCAGTACAAGAGGGTTTCGGCTTTGGTCCAGAACTCGTCGCCCTCCTTGCCGTCGCCTTTGGTGTTGGCAATCAAGGCGGTAACGAATTTCAAAACATCGCTTTCCGTCTTGATGTCGGGTAAGAGACTGGTATTGCTGCCAGCCCCTCCCCTAAGAACCGTACGTGACAGTTTCCCGTCATACGGCTCAAGCCTATCGTAAGGCCTCGTGTAAAACGAAACCCGGCTCAAATCAAGTAGTTTGGCTCATGCAGATTTCGATGACACCAGGGATGTACCATAATAGCGGGCCATTTCCTGTTGTTTTCGGTGTTAAAATGCGTCTTGAATCCTGTTTCGGATGTAATTCTTTCTCCGCATACAGGGCAGCACCGTTTCTGGTTGTTCCAGATTTTAACGAGTTTTTCCCGTCCTTTGGTACTGTTCAGCATTCTTTCTCCGTCACGTTCCTCATAATATCCCGTCCATTTTTCATCGAATGGGTTAGCTTCGGCGGCGATTTTCCTGAATCGGATGATTTTAGTATTTGCCGCGTATTCCAGCTTGAGGTATTTTTCATCGAAATCTTTACTGCGGAAAGCAGGCTCTGTTGCAAACGTCCACGTTCGGTTATCAATATGGTGCCAGTATTTGTTGGCAATCCATTTCCTACCTTTTCGCTTGTGTCTGCGGCAAGCCCACCTCCATAGGCACTCGAAAATCCTGTGGTCAACCAATCCAAAAATATCCGCAGAAACTACATAGCGATGGTAGTTGACCCAACCACGAATGACAGGATTTAACTTGCGAATGAGCAAGTCCTGTGTGGCTGTTTTGTTCTCCCTAACGATAGTCCGCACTTTTTTGAGGAAGGATTTTATCGCATTCTTTGACGGCTTAATGAGCAATTTTCCGTTGTATTTCCGAACGTTCTGCCCAAGAAAATCAAAACCGTCGCTGATATGTGTGATTACCGTTTTTTCCTCGGAGAGTTGCAGGCCGCGTTCCGCCAGAAAGTCCTTGATGAGCGGCATAACCTCGTTACGTAGAGTTTCCGGGCTTTTTCCGGTAACGATAAAGTCGTCGGCATATCGCACGAAGTTAATCTGGTCGTAAACAGTTTTACCTGCCACCGTCCGTCTCATAGGGAATCTTTCTTTTAGAATCCGCTCCAGACCGTCTAAGGTCATGTTCATCAAGACTGGCGATATTGTGCCGCCCTGTGGGGTTCCTTCCTCTGTTGGAAAGAGCTTTTTGGTTTCCACAAAACCGCATTTCAGCCATTTCCCGAGCATTTTCTTATCCATTGGAATGTTTGCCAACAGCCAGTTATGGCTGATGTGGTCGAAGCACCCTTTAATATCTCCTTCCAAAATCCATTGTGGAGAACCGGCTCTGCATAAATCGTTGAAGCATTGCCCGATAGCGTCGTGTGTGCTTCTTCCAATTCTAAAACCGTAGGAGTTCGGGTCTGCTAGAGTTTCTGCCAATGGTTCCAATGCAAACTTATATAATGTCTGCATGGCGCGGTCTGTCATCGTCGGAATACTCAGCGGGCGTAATTTTCCGTTTTTCTTCGGGATGTACACCCGTCTGAGAGGTTGGGGCTTATAGCCCCGGCGTTTGAGTTTTTCAATCGCCTCGAATTTGCCCTTTGGCGTTTTCCATAATTCATGGTCTACACCAGCAGTGTTTTTGCCTTTATTACTTGTCACACGCTTTACCGCCAATGCCTTGGCATAGAAAGAGTGCGTCAACAGCCATTGCAGGGTTTTCACCTTGTTGTAATGACCGTCTTTTTGAGCCTTTACGATACGCATTTGCAGCTTTTTAACATAGGCCTCCGCCTTCTTCCAATCAATGGATTCCCAGCTTTGTGCCCTGTCAGCAGGCGCACACAGTTTCCTGTTCATTTGCAATTCCTCCTCTCAAAAGTTCTGTAAATTCTCTCGTAAAGATAGACCTGCTGGAAGTCAGCCCGCTTTCGCGTGGAATACTGTTTCAATCCCTATCCGTTCTCATTACAAGGTCGGCATTCGCTTTTTCCAGCGTTCCTTACCCGCGTTTCTATCGGCTTTCCTTGCGGTCAGCTTTCCGAATATACGGAGAGAGCGTGGGCTTACCACGTTTCACGTAATCAACCGTGTAGGTTAGGTGCCGCCTATCCGCCGGCAGTCTTGTTTGTCCATGTGTTCCCAGCTTACAGGAGAACATCCGACTGCACACCTTTTTGGTTCAGGCTTATCAGCAACTTTAGCCTGGTTCCCGCTAACGACGTTTAACAGCGATTTACTTACATTCACCATACTACACAAGCCAAGCTCCCCAGCCGGACGTTGCTTCCAGCTTTTCGCCTCTGCCTCGCGGTTTCGGCTTGACCCTTTCGGGAGGGCTACCTTTTCTCGTCATGCTGCCTCACGGCCGTTGCCAGCCGCTTCGGTGACGATAGGCTACTGCTAATGGAATAACAGGTTCGGTCGGCGCCGAACAGTTTAATTACGCGACCTCGTGTCGCGCATAGGCCAGCGGATTGTAGTGCATGGATTTTGAAAAGTCGATACTGTTGAACACCCGCACCCTGTATTTCTCCCGTTGCAGAAACCGCCCGCACTGGTCGAGGGTGCCGCCCTTCGGGTCTACCACCACATACGAGGAATGGGCTTGAAGGAGCTGCGGGGTCAGCCAGAACCTTGTCTTTCCCGAGCCGGACGAGCCGATGACACAGGCGTTTAGGTTCCGGGCATTGGCGGGTATCTTCGGACGGGTGTTCATGGTAAGGAACTCCGTCCCGGTCAGAATGACATTGTTCTGAAATTTTGGGTCAACAAACGGCTTTATATCCTCCTTTGTTCCAAAGCGGGCGGTGCCGTATTCCGCATCCCGCCGGAATTTTTTCGCCTGCCTGATCTTTGACTGTATCAGCAGATACACCCCAGCCGCACCGGCAAGGCCCACCAGCAGGTCAATACCTCCCAGCCCCGGCCAGTAGGTTTCAAAGGCTTTGGGGAAGGTATCGAGCATCCCCATGAGCTTTGTCCCGAAGTCTGTGCCGGGGGCGATCCGGTAGGCCGTCCCGATTTTGGAGAAGAACCAGAACACAAAGAGGTACGGCAGGTTTGGGAGTACATATTTTCTGATTTTGTCACTCAACGTCCGTCCTTCACCGCCTCTCTGGTTCGCTGCTTTTCCTTTGCCTGTGTCCTGATCTGCTCCGTGAATTTCCGAAGCTGGCCGAGGATGGAAGCCTTGTCCTGCTCTTTATTCAGCACCTTTGCGCTGTACTTCTGGAAGGCCGCCGTGATAGCGTCCGCCTGATTGGCTTTGAAAAACAGCAGGTAATGACCGGGGCTCACTTTATGGAAAGCGTAGTCCACATGGAACTCCTTCGCGATCCGGTCAAAATCCTTTGGAGCTCCCACATAGGGCATGGCACTTTTGCCGCCATAGTGGTTCATCAGCTTTTTCACGCTCTGGCGTCCCTGCGGGGTCAGCGCCTTCCGGTGGTGCTTTTGCAGCGCCCGAACCACCTTGCCAAGAGCGGCAGCCAGCACTTTTCCTGTGAGCTTCGTTGTCCTGATCGAAAGGGCAACCGTTTTTTGGTTTACTTCTTCCTGCATAAAACCTCCTTTCCGTCGGGGTTCCCGCTATCCGGGAGGCCCCCGTACAGTCTCGGGGAACAGAAAACCTCGGGCCAATGTGGCCCGAGGCTTACCGCTCGGCATCCCTGCCGGACGGAGCTTTCTTTTCCGGCTCCGTCTGGACTTTTTCGCCCTGTTCCCGCATGGTTTGCAAGATAGAGGGCTTCTTTTGAAGCTGGGAGGGCTTTTCGCCGGACAGCGGCTTGATACATTCCAAGCGGTCAGCCGCCCGGATGGCGTTGTCCGTGAGCTGCCTCTGCCATGCGCCCACGCTGGGAGCCCAGCGGAAACCGTTGCTTTTCAGCTCGGCCCGGGTGTCCGCGTCAGGCTTTCCGTCAAAGAACACCTGCAAGCGGTTGTCCTCCCGGTTCATTTCCACACGGCCCCCATCGAACTCCCAGCCGGAAAATTCCTGCTGTGCCTGTTTGGAAAGCTGTTCGATACGGGCCTTTACCCGGCGGATTTCCGCATTGTTGTTGGTAAGCTGGTAGCTTTCAAAGGGCCTCGGATCGCTCCGCCAGCTTGACGCCATGCTTGCTTTCAGCTTTTCGATCTGATCCGGTGACAGCAGCGCACAGCCGTCCAGCTTGCCATGCTTGCGGTAATAGGCGTTGACCTCCTTCATAATGAGCTGGGAGCGTTCCAGCCCGTCCAGCTTCTTCTGGAGCTTTTCAATCGCTGCCGGGTCATCGGCGCTGATCCCGCCCATGCCGGTACTGCGTATCTTATCCAGCAGCCCTTGAATATACCGCCATTCCTCCATGTTGCTGTCCCGGGCCCGGTTCTGTTTTTCCTTCTTTCCCACCGGGAAATTGGCAGGTCCGGCGATCATCACAGAGGGAACCCTTGCGTCAATGGCAAAGCCCTGGTTCATGTTTTCGGCCAGCTTGCGGGCGTAGGTGTCTAACAGATGGTCAATCTTCTCATGGTACATGGGGGCCACCCGGGATTTCTGCCGTTCCGCTATGGCGGCGGCCTTGTCCACCATTGCCCGGTATTCCGCCGTTGCGCTCCCTTCCTTGTAGTCGGAAAAGCTGTTCATTTCCTTTGCCCGGCGGGCGGCTCCTTCATTGATAGGGTAATAGTTGATGGTATGCACCTCCTTCATGCTTCGGGCCATGCTGGCCCGAAGTCTTACCGTTCTTCATGGGAAGGCCCCGCCTTGTCCTTTTTCGGAGCGGGCGGGGCTTCTTGAAACCGTTTGAGTGCAGCGAGAATGGAGTGGACAGGCTCGGCCTTTTCAGGATAGGCAAATATCCGGTGTTCCGGCGGAATGTCCTGCGGCCCGTGGTAATACTCCTTGAAGCCCTCCGGGACTGCCGACACGTACCCACCGGGAGCGAATACGCCGCCCTCGTTGATACGCACATCCCGCCCGTATGCCTCATAATCGAAGTAGTTCTGAATGTGCTCCGGTATGTCGATGGTCCCAAGCTCGTCGGCGTAAAGACGGCCCAGCCCTTCATCATCAGAAATATCCGGGTAAAAGCGGTACAGGTCAAGGTTCTGGGTCAGGTTTATCAAATCCTTCACGCTCCGTGTGTGGTTTCCCAAGACAAGAGCGGCTTCAAAGGTTTCCAGTCCGCCCTTATCCCGTACTTCCAGCAGGGCGTGGCCCAGCTCGTTCAGCTCGTCGATGTTCTCACATTCGTAGAGATGATCGTAGAGCCCCAGCACATCACTGTCAAAGCTGGTAAAGAACACTTCGCTGTACCGTTTCCCGTCTATCCCGATTTTGGCAAGGGCGGCCTGCAACTCCTGTGTCGTCATGGGGAAATGTACCGTTGTCCCTACCTCGATCCCCATCAAGGGGTACAGGGCTGTATTGGTTATATAGGCTTCAAACATGGGCTCATTCCTCCTTTCCGGCCCGGTCAGCCAGCACCTCATAAATCCCGGCCATAATGTAATCGGCGCAAGGGAGGGCAATCGCGTTTCCCAGCGCCTTGTAGCGTTGCAGAGGCCGGATCTCCACGCCGTCCGCCCCGTACTTTGTCCAGCCCTCCGGCAGCCCCATCAGCCGTTCGCTTTCCGTTTCCGTCAGAAAACGGATACAGCCGCCCTCCGGGTCGCCCTCATACCAGAAGGCAAAGGGCGTTACATCACTGGCTAAAAGAGTGGGAAAAGGGTCAGTTGGTAATCCGAAGCTGTTTCGGAAGGCCGTTTCTTCCTGCCTTTTTGCCGCTCCCCGCATACGGAAGCACTGAAAGGGGTGGATGACTGGTATCTGCCGCCCTGTTTCAAAAGAAGCTGTTCGATCTCCTTCGGCGGCGGCCCGCCCGCCCTCTCCGCAAGGCGGAGGAAGTGGGAGCATTGGACGGGGCTTAAATAGTATGTCTGCGGCACGTCTGCCTCCAAAATCCGCCACGACGAAAATCCGCTGCCTTCGTGCCAGCCTTCGGGAGCCTGCCCAATACTGGGCGTCCATGAGCCGCCAGCACACATCAGGCGTTCCCCCTCGCACCATTCCGGCGTTTCCCCATCTTCCCGAAGGAGGCATTGGAACTTCGGTGTCCGAGAAGGCGGATAGGACGGCTCTAAAGTCCATCCGGTCATTTGTAGAAAACGCTCCCATGACGTTTTCCCAAACAGCGATAGCTGGATATAGGTTATCAGTAGCATCCCTCATTTCCTGTATGATACGAAACGCCTGATAGAACAGGCTTGATTTTGCCCCGGCAAGGCCGGAGCGGTTGCCGATCAGAGAAAGGTTCTGACAGGGGGAACCGAAGGTAATTATATGGACAGGTGGGATTTTCCCGCCGTCCACCTTCGTAATATCCCCCAAATGCACCATGTCGGGAAAGTGCCTTTTGGTTATGGAGATGGGCGCTTTTTCAATCTCACTGGCCCATACCGGACGGATACCGCACCGGGAAGCAGCCAGAGGGAACACGCCGATCCCGTCGAAAAGGCTTCCCAGCTTAATGTCCGGCATGGCCCGGGGTGCCGTGTCCCTTCACGGCAAGCACCCCTTCCAGTGTGGTCGCCGCAATGCCCAGCCGCCCGGCAACCGCAATATCGTTTTTTACATCCTCATCCACAGCGCTGCCGCAGACGATCAGGGTGTGGGAGCGCCGCAGCATATCCCGGCGCATATCAATCCCGGCCTTGTGTTCCTCGGGAACGCTGTCATTCAAAAACAGCGGCAGATACAAGAGCGGGCAGATCGGGGAAAAGCCCGCCTCATAAGCAAGACGGCAGTAGTGGGCCGCCAGCTCCATATCAACATCCGGCTCGCCGCTCCATGCGGCGGTCAGGTACGCTAAAGGTCGTTTCATTGGTTGAGCCTCCATTTCTGTTTAGGTTTAGGGAAAAGCAAGAGTTCGCCCAACCCCTCCGCCCCTTCCCCCGGGAAGGGGAACGGCTCTGGAGAATTTATATCCCCGTCGCTTGACCGGGAAAAAGCATAACCGGGAGAAATCCGTCAAGGGTGCCTCCGGCACCGCCTGCGGCGGCGCTGCCCTTGACTGATTTTCCCGGCTATGCTACGGAATAACTGGCGACGGGGAATCATTTATATCTCCAGAGCTTCGGGGCGCGGGGCAGAACCCCGCAATCCTCGGGCCATGCTGACCCGAAGTTTGGGCTTACTTTTCCTGTTCGTTTTTCTTCTCCGGCTTTTCGTGTTCCTTCTGCTGTCCCTTCCAGTCGTCCAGCAACTTGATGATCTGGTCCTTCATTTCCCTCGGCGTAGTTTCCTTGCCGAAATATTTGCTCAGTTCCGCACCTGTCAAAATCACTTTGTCTACCTCCTTTTTGTCCTCCATCATAATGCCGTCGATCACATCCCCGTTGAGCAGCTTCTTTTCGTCCAGCTCACGCATACGCTTTGCCTGCGCCTGCGAAGGAGAGGACTGCTGGCTGTCAATGGCGACGGCGATATAGTTCTGGTTCTTCTTGCCGATATAGGAAAGCTCCACCGCCGTAGTAAAGCCCAGCTTTTTTTCATCCATCAGCTTCATCAGGTCGGGAACCAGTTCATTGAGCCGGATATACCGCTGCACCTGCTTGACCGCCATCTTATTGCGCTCGGCCACAATCTCGTTGGAGCGTTTGCCTGCGTCCTTCGGGTCAATCTGGCCCGAAGTGCGGGAGCCCTGGTGCTTGATGGCCTCAAGCTGCATTTTCAAGGCTTTGGCCCGCTCACTGGGGAGGATTTCTTCACGCTGGTTGAGATTGTCCTCGACCATCTGCGTGATGGCTTCATCGTCTGTCAGGTTTCGGACGATACAGGGCATATCCGCATACCCGGCAAGCTCGCTGGCTTTCTGGCGGCGGTGGCCGGACACGATCTCATAGCCGCCATCCTCACGGGGACGAACAATAGCGGGCTGGGTCACGCCCTTGTCCTTAACGCTGGACACCATAGCCCGCATTTCTTCATCATCCCGGACTTCAAAGGGATGGTTCTTGAAGGCGTAGAGCTCGTTCAGCTTGATATAGACGATCTGCTCCTTGCCCCGGCGTGGTGCATCCTTCGGCTTTTCGGGTTCCTTCGGAGTGGGAGCAGTCTGCACCGTTGGAGCCGTTTTTTTCTCCGGTTCCTTTTTGACCGCCTTTTCCGGTTTCTGTGCGGGAGCTTTGGGCTTCGGGGCTGCGTCCTTGTCCTTATCTGCCTTCGGGGGACGGCCCCGGCGCTTCGGCTGTTCCGGCTCTTTGGGTTTTTCCTCCGCTTTCTTCGGAGCCTCCGGCTGCTTTTCCGGTTTTTCCGTTTTTGCCGGGACAGGCTTTTCCCCGCTGGGAGCTGCCGCCCGTTCCTCGACTTTCTTTTCCTTCATAATTTCAGCGAAGTTATAGACGGAAACCTGCGGGTTCTTTACCTCCGGTTCCGTCTTTTTTTCCGGCTCCGGAGAAACGGAAACCTTCTCCGGCTCTTTTGGGGGAGCGGGAGGCGTTTCCTTGCCCGGCCCGCTATCCGTTACCGGCTGTTCCGGCGTTTTTGTGGTTTTATCATCTGCCATAAGCATTTACCTCCTGTTTTTTGGCATGAAAAAAGAGGCTCAACTTTTCAGTCAAGCCCCCGTGGGAAGTTCCTCCTTTCTCCGCCATGATACAAAAATACCGCCCGTAGTCTCGTTTGGGCGGTACTTTGTGTAAGATTGGCAGTCCATTATTAAGTTTTTTATTATGTTCCCTTTGTACACCGTTGCAAAACTTAATTGATAATAAAATTTTGTTGTATAACTCTGATAATACTATTTCTCCAATTCATGATATTGATTATAGGGATTTAGAGAACATCTTCGAAAACTCACCTTTTAGACCTATGTTTTCACAATATGCATATGAGTTTTTAAATGGAAAAAAGACTATTTTGGAAAAACAAAAATTACTCTGTAAACTTGCTCGTAATGCAGAAATTGTAGGTTGGGAACATCTCAATTTTCGTTATGGAAAAATGTTAGCACGAAACAAACAATATTATGATGCACAAAAGGTTTTTTCTTGTTTAAGTGCTTCGTTTAATAAATTAAATATTATGAATGTAATTTTTATTGCAATAAACTCTTATCGAACAGGAGAGTATAACCTTGCAATAGAAGAATTTAATACCATAGATTGGAATGAGTTACAATATAATAAAGTTAAATTTTATTATCTTTTTTATATTGGAAAAAGTTATAATAATATAGGAAGAACTAAACAAGCAGCAGAAACATTGGAAGAGGCACTAAAATATGTTGAAACAAATAGTCGTGAATACGTGCAAACTCTGAATGTATTGCATATGTACTATTTTGAGATAAATGATACAGTAGACAAATCAAAAAAATATTTTAATATAATAAAGAATGAGTATCGAGAAATGTTTCCAGATATTTGGGCAAATACTATGAGAGGTTGTCACAATTTTTTGAAATTTGATGATGCCATAAATGTATTGTGTGAAGCAGAAAGACTATTAAATGATGAGTTAGAAATTGCATATATAAAGACAACAAAAGGATTTCTTTATGCAAAAAATGATCAACTGTCTGATGCAAAGGAAATTTTTTATGAATCTTCCAGAACCATAAAAAAGCTTCGGCTTCATGAGTATTCATACGCTGCGAATAATTATGCAATCTGTTGCATGTTAGAGCAGAATTACCAAGAAGCAATAGAAGTACTTCAGGAGGCACTTCTATGGAATCGAACTGAGTATGGCAATATTGTATTACAAAATCATTTAATGGTGTGTACACTCTATTTGCATCAAGAGCAAGAAACAGAAAGATACTATAGTTTTTTAAAAAATTACGTGGAAAAATATTCTCAAATTGATACTATAATGAAAAGAAAATTATATATTAATCTTGCCATTGTAAGCAATGAACTTAATTTAGAAATTGATAAAAATAGTTATTTGAAACAATGTGAATCCTTAGTCAAGGGCACTTCTAGTGAATGGCGTTACTATTACTTATTGAATAATAACTCGAATAATAATCCGATACCACGCCCCAAGGAACAATGTTCAAATACATTGTACTTCGAACCTTGGTTTTTAGTGTACGCGCATGATTAATTCATGTTAATCGATCAAGAACAGTAGTTAAATAATATTGAACCATTTTAGAAAATAGAATATTGTTTTTTTGTGCAATAAATCCAATTTCACTTGTGCTACTGAAACGTGGTGCGGAGTTTATTTCAATAAAATCAAATTCTTGTTTTGAAACATTCACACGATAATCAATACGGCATATATCATGAACACCTAATGTTTGGGCTATTAAAATTGATTGCCTTTTAATAGCCTCAACTAAATTAGTTGGAATATATTCATCATCTATAAACAAAGTTCTAAGTTTATTTTGTTTTTCGTTAATACCATAAATTGCATAAGAAGATTCATCAAATAATTTAGCGGTAACAATGCTATTTATATAATATGAAGCATTATTTCCAATCAAATAATTTGTTACATCAATACCTTCAACATATTCTTCTATGATAATTTCTTGAAAGTCCATGAGCAATTTGTTACATTTTTTGATTACTTCATCAATTGTATGGCAAACACAGTCATTCGAAATACCCAAAGATGAGCCTTCACAATTTGGTTTTACAAATAAAGGATATTTCCATTTTCTTAATTGAGCACAATTAAGTGGAAAATCATGATTTACAATACAAGATTTAGGCATTCTGATTCCTAAGTTTAGTAATGCTTTTTTACAAAAGTGCTTATTATTCATTAATGCAGATGGGAACACACCTGAACCACTATATGGAACATTTAATATCTCTAATAATGCAGGAGCCTGTATACGGCTATAATCCTCATCCATTCCATCTGAAAAATTTAAAAAAATACTATCATCAAAGCTTTGATTTGTATCAATTGCGTGAATCAATTCAGGAATACCTCCGAAATAATCACAATTGTATCCCAAGGATTTGATTGCATCCATTATTTCCGTTATATTTTTTTGGCTCGGATGATCATTATACATTTTATTTGTATTAGCTCGGGAATAATCAACAAAATTTTCGCGATAATCACATATAATCAAAAATTTCATAAAAAACCTTTCGTAATTAGTTTGTTAAAAAAGAAAATAGTACGTAACATGAAAGATAATCATCTATTATCCATCAATTACAATCCACCAACTTAGTGATGGATTGTATAATAATTAAAAATGAAAATCTTTTCTAGGATGTTTGTTTATTAGAATATCTTTTTGCTTTGAGACTGCTACATGAGTATAGATTTGAGTGATATTAATTGAACTATGCCCAAGCATTTCTTGAATATACCGAATATCAACATCAGCTTCTAGAAGGCTTGTGGCGAAAGTGTGTCTGAACATATGAGGTGTTATATGTAAATCAATAGATGAGAGAGAGGCATATTTATTTATCATTCGACGAACAGACTGATCTGATAATGGTTTTCCGGATTGACTGGAAAAAAAGTGATTACACTGTACGATTTCATTGTAGAAGTCGTTTTTATATTCTTTCAAAATATTAAGTACGGAACTATTTCCAATTTGCAGAATTCTTTCTTTGCTTCCTTTTCCGTATATTAAGATGACACCATCAATTAGGTTTACATCACTGATTTTAAGATTACATAGTTCTGAGATTCGTATTCCTGTGGAGAATAGCAGCTCAACAATAGCAGCATCGCGTAAGGCATTTCTTTTTTGATAATTAGTTTTGGCGGCAGAACGTTGTTTATATATAGTAAATAAGAATTTTTCCACTATATAGAGAGGGATTGTTTTGGGGAGGATTACCGGTTCTCGAAAATGAATTTGTATTTTATTAAATGGATTTTGCAGTATTATGTTTTTGTATTCTAAATAATGAAAAAAAGCTTTAATTGATGCAATTTTCCGCCTGACAGATTTCGGCTTGTATTTTAGATGCATTTTTTCTATATATTTTTCTAAATCATAGGATGCAATCTTACAAGGGTCTGATATTGATATTTCATTATAAAATTGAATAAGATCAATTCTGTAGGCTTTTATAGTCTTTTCATCAAGCCTTTTTTGAGCCAGACAGTATTCTAAATAGCTGCTTATGTGTGTTTGTAAGTTATTCATAGTAGAATCTCCTTTTGATAATTTGATATTAGTGATTATTATACTATTATAATTATATTGACATAAAGAATGTTTACTTTTATTAAAAAAGCGGTACTATAGACTTATGATGTATGTGAGTACATTGTATGAGAAAATATTCAAAAAATATGAGGGTACAAATATGGATAAACAATTTATTGAAGAGGCATATAGAAAGCTGAAAGGTAGTGTATATTTAGATAAAACAGTTCCTTTTTTAAGAATGAGGATTGTGGAGTTTGAAAGAGGAGATATAGATAAAAAGATAGAAAACATATATGCAGCTCTTAATGATGAAATAAAATGGAAAGTATTTAAGAAAAATATATTAGAAACAATAAATGTTTTGACATTTCCAAAGGAGATAAAAACTAAGAGTGACAATGTGATAGAGGATGAACCGATTGTAATTTCAAATATAAGCGGAACAGATGTGACAATAGAAAAATATAACAATTTTATAGATATGTGTGTAGAAGGACATATAATAGGAATTCTTTGGATATTAACAATTGGGTATGGAATGGATAAAGCGTTGGATAAAAACTGCTATGGAAATCGTCTGAATGAAAAGCTGATTTTTAATGATCAAACAACTACAGCATCTCCTAATTTGTTTAAACCATATTTTAACCAATATGAGAGTTGGCGAAATCAAGGATTGAAAAAGGCTGATGATGTTGTGAATAATAATAGTAATAATGATGAAGATAATAATAAAAGTGTTATATTAACTATGCTTGATTTATCTAGATATTATTACAATATTGAAATTACAGAAAAGATTTTTGAAAAAATGACAAATACTTTTTATGACAACAAAGATGATAGCTTAAATCGATTAAACTATTGCGTTTATGATATAATGAAAAAATATTCAGAATTATGTGGTTGTGATAAGGAATATATGTTGCCGATAGGTTTTCTTCCTTCTTCTATAATTTCAAATTATTATTTAAAAGATATTGATGAGAAGATGTCAAAATCTAAAGGGGGAGTATATTATGGGCGTTATGTAGATGATATGATACTTGTAACGCAAATAGAAAATTGGGATGATTTAAAAGAAAGAATTTTAAATGAAGGGAATCAATGTGTTTGTAACTATATGATTAAGTTATTGGAAGAATCGAAGATTCTGGAAAATGATAATGATGAGTATTCATTAAGTGGGTTTTCTAAGCTGAAATTTCAGAAGAGTAAATTTCGATTCTTTTATATTGATAAGGATGGGTATAGTACTATAATTGAAAAAATACAAGATGATATCTGCAAGAATTCAAGTGAGTTTAATTATATACCGGAAACTGCAATAGAAGAACTGGATACTGATATTTTAAAGTTTGAAAGAGAAGATACGGTGAATAAAATAAGAGCAATTAACAAAAGTACTATTGATAAGTATACATTATCTAAAACCGTAGGAAAGAACATAATGATGTCAAAATTTGCAGAGGATGATACAGCAGAAAAGTTCGCAAAAAGTCTTGAACAGGTGTTAAATCATAAGGAGATATTAAGTAACTATACATTATGGGAGAGCATTCTTAATTATTATGTTATTAATAATTATGTGGAGGGGATTATTTATCTATCTAGAGCTATAAGTTCAGCTATTAAGCATATGGATGAAGAAAAAAATAAAAGTGGTGAGTATATATATTTAAAAAGTCTGCAAATTGAGAATGTAGGAAACTCTTTAATTTATTACTATCTTGCTTGTTTGACAAGAGCTACAGCAATATCATGGGGAGAAGAGATCAAGAAAGCACTTCAGGAAAGTATTAAGGTAATTAAAAGCCTTGAAAAATACGAAAAGTTTAATAATTTATATAATTGGATGAATATTGAAAATTTACGGAAAGCATATTGTAATTCACGAATGATAAACAAAAGTTTACTGCCGGTCAGCATAGAGGATTGTATGTCAGCATTCCAACGAAATGATATGAAAAATAATGGAGGATTTTTTTCTTTAGACAATTATCTAAACTCTGTCTTAAAGTGCAGATTTAGTAAGCAAAATCAGAAATATGCACCATATATCAAAAGTCCTTTTGAAATATTGTATAGTGATTTGATAAATCAGATTAGAGCTGGTAAAGGAGAATTGCGTTCTGATCAAGAGAGTGTACAAATACTATGTAAAAAGTATGCTGAGAATTTTGGTAAGATGGATGAAGAATATATTAAAGAATATATTGAGGCTGATTTTTACGATGGAGGCAAATATATAGTAAAAATTAAAAGTGATAAAAAATATAAAGATTCAAAAGTGAAAATTGCGGTTGCTAATGTGAGAATGTCAGATGAAGATATTTTAAATATACTTAATGGTAAAAACAGGGATATATCTAAAAGATGTCAGGAAATAGGAAGAATTCTTAACGAAGCTATACGATATAAAGCAGATATATTGGTATTTCCTGAGGCATATATTCCGTTAGAATATTTAAAAATACTTCAATCTAAAGCTGCTAAGCATAATATGGTAATAATAGGTGGCATTGAACATATAACACATAACAAGTTGGTATACAATTTGACTGCTACTATCTTACCGATTAAAAGTAATAGCATGTCGTATGCGGTTCCGTTTTTTCATCAAAAATTATATTTTTCACCACAAGAATTAAAGGAGGTACAAAAACGTGGCTATAAACCGGCAAAGGGACAAAAGCATACACTGTTTAGTTGGGGAGATATGTATTTTGTGACATATTGTTGCTATGAACTGACGTCTATAAGCTTAAGGCATGAATTTCAAGGGCTGGCAGATATAGTTTTTGGGGTAGAATGGAATAAGGATACATATTACTTTGGCAATATTATGGAGGCACTAAGCAGGGATATATATTGTTATTGTGTGCAATCCAATATGTCAGAATATGGTGATAGCAGGATCATACAGCCAACAAAGAAAGATTTAATGAATATTTTAAAAGTAAAAGGTGGAATTAATGCCTCTGTATTAATTGGAGAAATAGACATAGAGGAGTTGCGCAAACATCAAAATAATAATACCCCTAATAATGGTGTGTATAAGCCATTACCTGCGGGATGGGATTTATCGAAAACAAATTTGAAGAATAAATAAGTGGCTGGGTATATGATTTATAAACTTAATATATGATCTACAGATTTGTTGGATTCTGCATTTATTACCAACAAATCTGATCGTGTTTGCTTTGAAACTATTTGCTGGAATCGGTTTGATACAATTAGGTATCGATTTTTTCCATCAAATAGAATAGACAGTCGTTTACTACATATGGTATTGTTCATCTCTTCAATTATGAGAGAAGCATGATACTTTTTCTTGAAGGACCAGATATCCATTAGACCGATGCCGGTGCCTCCTTCATCAGTATGAGTGGATGCCTCAAAAATTCCAAATTTCATATATGTATCGATTTCAAAAGGAATTCCACTATCTGAAACAGAGATAGTCGGAACTCCTTTTAACGTTTGAAGAGATAATTCGATAAATCTACCATGAGCATGTTTCGTGGCTATTATTGCATTTTCCAATAAATCTGAAAAAAGGTGAACAAGATCTAATTCGCTTGATGTGGACTGCTTTGAGTTAAAAAAGGTACTATCAAAATTGAATTTTAATACTATATTATTGCTTGATGCTTCCTTTGTCATAAAAGAAATAATTGCATCAATACCGGAATAGTTTGTCAGTGGAATAGATGTCATATCTGGCATGCATTGGTTTAACAGCTCCTGTCTATAGACCCTGATGGCATTGATTTCATTGGACAGGGATAAGCCTTTTGAGTGTAGCGCTTCAATATCAGAGTTTTCAGATGTGGCAAGGTAAGTGCATACAGAATCAGCCATAGCATTTACAATTCTATTGTCTTTATGGATGATGGCTCCGAGTCTTTTATTTTCAGCTTCAAGTTTAGCTATATAAGCTTTGTCTTCGTCTTTTGATGCGCGCAATGTTTTTATTTCGAGAAGGCGTAGCTTCTCTCTATAGCTTTTGGATATTTGTGATCTGCACCAGGATAAAATTATGATTAAGCAGATTGGAATTACTATAGCTCTGAATCTTCGCATTATATGTTCATCTGATGGAGATACCTGTTCAATGGTCATTGTGGCTAGTGCTATTAAGCATACAGCGGTATTGTAGTTTATCATTCCATTGAATATTAAGGTAGAAATGCTTTTATAAACCGGTTTTATTTTCAGAGTACACATAATTATTAAAGGGTACACTATACAAATTGCAATGGTGATTTCGTTTATATATATAAATGAAATTTGCGAGAAAACAACAAGCAATGTACAAATGACAAGGGAAACTACATGAAACATTAGTAGATTAATTACATAAGATGATAATGAAATACAAAATATGGATAACGACCATGTCCTCTTAATTGCACATGTGAAAATAATAAGGCAAAGGGCCGGCGCATAGTATGCAATATATGGAATATGTATTTTGCAAAAGTATATTATAATAGCAAGGATTAGAGAAAAAAGCATATATTTTATAAATGTATATAAAGAGGGAGTAAATGATTTGGTTAATTTGTCCATTAAATAAAGACTTGTAAATATTATAATCAGGTTTTTCAAAATTGATGTAAGCATATGTACTACTCTTTCTAATAAAAAATAACTACTCTAATAGAATAAGAGAAAATGATTTAGGCTGGTAACCTCCTATATAAAAGGAGGTGCATTGCATATGTTTAAGATAATAGACAGAATATTAGAACTATGGTCACTTACTTCAAAGTTTTAGAACTAAAGTTCATTGCGGAATTTATTAGCATAATGATAAATAAATTCGGTCAATGTAGGAACACCACGCTCATAATTAATTACTGCCGTATAGTTGCGGGCTAAATCTTCAGGATTACCATTAGACCAGGCTTTGTTTATGGCATTTTGCATGGCTCTTTCAATGCTTGCAGGTGTTTTCCCATGATGATTATCTGCTATCAGTTTTGGCAGGTTGGGCACAGCTTCCTTAGTTGCAATGATAATTGCTTCGGTTAAATATTCATAACCGATTGCTTTGGGACTGATACCAACAGCATCAAGTTCTCGATGAATGCGTATGGTAAGCTTACGATTCTGTTCAGCGGGAGTAAGTGTGGGAACTGTTGTGTCGGGTGAGGAGTGTTTTTGGATGGCATTCCTCATCATGCGCAATAATTCTACAGGTTTTTGAGCGGAATAATCTCTTTCATATTTAGTAATTATAAAGTCGGCTCCGAGTTGTCGGGCCGCTTCAAGGGTAACATTACTGGTGTTCTGTGTAGTAATCAGAATATAAGGCAGTTTTTCTAAAGCCAAATCATGTAACTTCGATAAGAAGAATAGTCCATTTCCTCCGCCTTCGTGAAGTTCTAAATCCAAAATAATCGCATCAGGAACACAATATTTAACCATGTCAAGTGCTTTATTTGAGTCATCTGTTATGCCTAAAAGCCGCATATCATCAAGTTGATCTATGTAATTCCTTATTTCTTCGCAGGCAAACTTATCATCTTCAATAAGCAAAACAGTTAATTCACGTTGGTTTTCCATAGACTTTTAATCCTCCATATGTGTCAATTGTACATTAGTATTCGACAAAATACAACACAAACCAACAAAAAATAATAAAAAGTGTAAAGAATATATAAGTTTTTTGAAAAGATAAAAATGATATAATAGTACTAGCAAAACGTAGTACTAATTACGCAAAATCTATTTGGAAAGGAGTTGTATATTAAGGATAATTGGGAGAAAATTAGTAGATAATATAATAAAAAATATATAAGTGAGGAGAAGAGGTTAATAATATGAATGATAAAATATTACACAAGGAAATAGATGTAATTCAATCCTGTATACAAAGAATGGCTGATTGTTCATTTAAACTGAAAGGCTGGTATATTTCACTTATTACGATAGCTTTAACATTATTAATTGGACAAGAGTGTAAATTGTCAATTATTGGTTTGTTTATGTTTAGTATTACTACGGTCTTTTGGGGATTAGATAGTTTTTTTCTGAAAACAGAAACATTATATAGATGGAAATATGATTGGGTAATTGATGCTAGACTGAATGGTAATATGGAAAATTTATATGATTTGAATCCTATGAATCGAAAAATGTGGAAAGAAGCTGATAAGAAGAATCCATGCATTATTAAATATGTTCTATCTAAGACTTTGTTACCTTTTTATGGAATTATTTGGTTAATATCAGTTGCTATAATAATTTATATTGTATTGAAATATTAGGAAAAAGTGGGAGGAACTATAATGGAAAGCTTAGGCAGAGTAAATGTATATCGTAATATTATAGAAAATAATGATTTGAAATTGAATGGCGAAATCATAAAGCTATTTAAGCTAAATGAAAGAATCTTAAAAAATATAGAAACACTTTTTTTAATAAGGGATAATATTGAAAATAGAGATTCTCTTTTTGAAATGTATATTCAAGATATAATTAATCAGGGGCAAAATTTAGCCGAAGCTGTAGATGTACCCAATTATAGAAAGCTATTAAATGATATTATCGAAATAGAAGAAAGCAAGAAAAAAACAGCAAACAAATTTAATGCACTAATAAAAAAATTAAGTGAGTTTAACGATAGGAGATTAGAGAATCTGGAAAAGCAGGGAGTATTTATTTTTTCAGATTATAAACCAAAAGGACTAGAGGATTATAAAGATAATGCATATAATAGTTATCTTGAAGAAAATTACAATAATGAAGAGAATAGTATGGTTTTTCTATCATATGCGTATGAGGATAAACTATATACAATAGCGCTTTTCTTTTACTTTCAAATTAAGAAGATTTTCCTTTATATTGATTGGATGAATAATGGAAAAGAAGATAAGGGAAATGTATTGAAACAAAAATTACGTAAAGCATTGGACAATTCTAAACAGTTGGTGTTTCTAAGGACACCAAACAGCGAATTGAAAATAGAGGGAAATTATTATGTAAGACCTTGGTGTTCTTGGGAACTTGGAAATTTTTATGAGAGACAGGGATCAGGACAAAAATTTTTCATTGATTTATATGATCATGGGAAAATCGATAATTTACAGTTAGATGGAATAAAATTATTGACTGGTGTAGCAAATGGAGAATTGAGTGGAATAATACAGTAAATAGTAGTTTACATATCATATTAAGTTCATGAATATTTATATATTTTATAAACTTAACATACATATAATGTGAATTAATAAATATTTATAAAGACTACCAATTGGTATATTTTCATAGTATAATGTTTCTGAGAAACTAAAAGATTTATATTTTATACTACAATTTTTACGGGGACATATAATTATGAAATACACAGATTCAAAAGAATGGAAATTATATATTGAATTAACAAACAAAAGGCCAGACTTGTTTATTCAATCGGAGGATCTTACCATCATTACTGATCCAGACACTGTAAATGAGTATATTGCTGATTCTGGACGGAAACTTGGGGTGGTTTATAAAAGTCCATGGAATACAATGCTTGTTGATTTGGTTAAAAATAAAAATGGAGATTTGTTTTCTTACGACAGATTGATCGGTACATCAACAGGAGTACCTGTTGTTACCATTCCTGTATATGATGGTAAGTTTATACTTATCAAACAGTATAGACATGCCATACGTAGAATACAGTATGGTTTTCCACGTGGGTTTGGAGAAGATGGGCTGTCAGCCGAAGAGAATGCTGTTAAGGAGCTTTCGGAAGAAGTTGGAGCAACTTTCGCTGATGATGCAAGGATTAAGGTAATAGGAAGCCTCACCGCCGATAGTGGAATTACATCAGGAAAGATTTCTGTAGTATATTGCGAAATTTCATCTTACGAGGAAAAGATAGGATATGAGGAGATTCAAAAGACGATTTTATTGTCTGGGAGAGAATTGGATGATTGGATAAAAAGAGGGCGAATCGATGATGGATTCACCCTTGCTGCTTATTCATTATTTTCATTGTCAGCGGATTTACGATAATATGAAATGCCACGAGGCTGTTTTTGGGTAACACGGATATCTTTAATAGTTGCTTTGAATAGGTTAAGGCTGTCAAGCAGGTCAGCGAGATGTATTTTATTGGAAATGAGTGATCCAATGATACTGAATGCAATTGTTGAAATGAATGCAAAAAGTATTGTTAATATAAGTATATTATGGAAGTCCGGCTCTACAGCACCCTGTATCCAACCCAGTATCGTGTTAACAAAAACAAATAAAAATATACTGGCACCGATTGTACCGATGATTTTGCGGAAACGTTTGTTTAAATAAATCCTTTGTGATTTTATTTGTTCTAAATGATTTTGTTCGTATGTTTCAGCGGATTGTGGAATGGTGTCAATTTTTTCAATTATGCGATCAGCAGTATCCCATGGGGCAAGTTGTACTGCGCTTAAAATCCAGTTATCTAAATCGGGTTTTTCATCCTGGTAATAGTGTACTTTGCAGGATGAATTATTGATATTCTGTGAATCTTTCCAGTACGTTATTAGGCGTGAAGCAAAGTCGTTCCAGAAAGAACCTGAAATTCCTGCTTCGCCATCATAGTGTTTACACACATTTTTTATTCCTGATTCAACAACATAATTGTATAATAGGTCGATAATCAGATCGGCGATATGGCATGTATCTGTATATGAGGTATCCTTTGCGAGATATTCATAAATGTGATTTTTCCAGACAGATCGAGAGTTGCTTTTAGGAGGTAGAGTATCATTAATATTGCCAAGTAGTTCATGGACGCTATTGTTGGAAATAGCGGATATCAGTTTGTCCGTGGAAGCAGCTTGTTTAGGCTGAGATTGTAAAGAAGACAAAAGTCTGTCACGGCTATTTAAAAAGAGAGTTATTAATTCGTGTAAAGAAATGTGTGATTTTATGGGCTCAGCAGTAGAAAATTGGGACTGGCTCATGGCAATTACCATTGTAACGACGTTTATAACATAATTCCAGGTATCATTATGTGCTTTTTGTTGTAGAAGTGGGAGGTCGCAGAAGGTTATGGCCTGATGTATATCGTGAATATCATCATGGGTAAGATTTAAACCTTCGAAAGTAGAAAAATGAAATGAATCAGGCGTAGATAGAGCCTGCTGAAAATACTGTGATGCAGTGCGCACAAGAGTATTATCTTGTTTGTAATACTGTGCAACTTTTAAATGTCCTAATTCAAACATATGAATTATTTGTTCGGATGTGTCTGTGTTTGCTAACGAGCGAAGAAAGCCACGAGAATCAGATAATTGATTAAAAGATAGTACAACAGAGTTACCATTGAGAATAATTTCCTCGAAAAGTGCCTTCTGAGCACGCTCAATTTCTGCTTTGGAATTTCGAACAGAATCCAGTTCGAATAAGTAAACTTGTTTTCTCATTTGTATCCCCTTTCAAATATTGTTATAAAAATTGTATGATATATAAGAAATGATGTCAACAAAATCTATGAAAAGTGTTATAATTTTAGCGTATTAACTATTTAAGAGTTGTAAAATATAGGAATACAAAGTTAAAGGAGAATAAAGTCATGTCAAATTGTTTTAACCCGGCAAATATTTTATTGCCAAAAGACGGCATAGATATGGAAAAATGGTCAGTTATAGCTTGCGATCAGTATACAAGTCAGGCTGATTACTGGAAGACCGTGGAAGAGTTTGTGGGTGATGCACCATCGACACTCAATGTGGTATTTCCGGAGATATATCTGGGGAATAAGAAGAATGACAAGAACTGTGCATGTGAAAATGGCAGTTGTGCGGATGATCATACAACAATGTATGCATCAATGTCAGACTCAGAGCGTATTGCTTGTATTAATTCTACTATGGAGAAATACTTATCAGATGGTATTATACAACAGGTGGTTACAGACGGATATGTACTCGTGGAGCGCACCACAGAGTCAGGAGTCCGTCTAGGAATAGTAGGACTTGTAGATTTGGATGATTATGATTTTGATCCCAAGAATCCTACACTTATAAGGGCAACAGAGGGAACGGTTATTTCACGTATTCCACCAAGAGTAAAGATAAGAGAGCATGCTGCAATCGAGCTTCCACATGTAATGCTTTTGGTGGATGATCCTGTTGACAAGGCAGATGATGCATCTGATGAGGGAAAATTAACTGACATTTACAATATCGGAAACATAGAACATGGAATAATCGAATATGTATATTCTTTAAAGGACAGTTTCCGTAAGCTTTATGATACAGACCTTATGCAGGGAGGCGGACATATCCGCGGCTATGCTATTGAGGGAGAGGCGGCTAAGCAGGTAACAGCTGCATTTGCCAAAAAGCAGGAGCAAAGTGGAGGTTTCCTTTTTGCGGTAGGTGATGGAAACCATTCTCTTGCCACAGCGAAGACATGCTGGGAAAATATCAGGAAATCTCAAAAATTCACAGATGAACAGTTGAAAACTCATCCGGCAAGATACGCTCTTGTGGAAATCTGTAACTTACATAGTAAAGCACTGGAGTTTAAGCCTATTCACAGACTTCTTACAAAGGTAAATGTGGAAGATATGCTGGCATTTTTTAATGAACAGCTTAAAGAACAAGGACTTGAGTGTGCAGAGGGGAATGAAATAATATTTGAATATGTTGAATCAAGCGATAGTATTGATGAGAATGCTTCAGGATATGAAGCACGGGTTTGTACATATGCAATCAATATCATAAACAGGGGTGATCGTCTCCCTGTTGAGATACTTCAGGGAATACTTGATAAGTATATTAAGTCGCATGAGGATACAGAGATTGATTATATCCATGGTGATGATGCGCTTCATAGATTGGTCAAAGAGACAAATGGATGTGGAATTTTCCTTCAGTCAATTGATAAGAGCACACTCTTCCCGGCAATAAATGCAGGTGGTGTGCTTCCAAGAAAGACATTTTCTATTGGTGAGGCTAATGAAAAGAGATATTATATGGAGTGTCATAATATACAGGTGAAATAAAACTTGTTCATATAAAATGTGTAGTTAATATAATGTAACAAAAAGCTTTGTAAAGTGTATAATGTCATGAAATATATAAATAATAATAGGAATAAGTTAAATAAAGTGGATATAAGAATGGATAAAATGAGTATAATAGTTCCCTGTTTTAATGAGAAAGAGGCTCTGCCTCTTTTTTATAATAAAATAACTCAGGTGTTTAATCAGATGAGTCAAGAGAGTGAGACAGCGGGATTGTCCTATGAACTGATTATAGTGGATGATGGCTCTATGGACGGGACGCTCGATGTTGCAAAGGAGCTTGCCGTAAATGATTCCGGTGTGAAATACATATCCTTTTCACGCAATTTTGGCAAGGAGGCAGCCATGTATGCAGGCTTGCAGCATGCGGTGGGGGAATATGTGGCAATAATGGATGCAGATCTTCAGGATCCACCGGAAATGCTTCCGAAGATGTATCAGGTCCTTAATAAAGAGGGTTATGATGCTGTCGGTACAAGGCGAGTGACACGCAAAGGTGAACCAGCGATTAGATCTTTTTTTGCCAGAAAGTTCTATAGGCTGATGAGTAAGATTTCAAAGGCAAATATGGTTGATGGGGCACGTGACTATAGGCTGATGAATAGGAAATATGTGGATGCTCTTTTATCGCTAAAAGAGTACAATAGGTTTTCAAAAGGACTGTTTGGATGGGTAGGCTTTAAGGTGAAGTGGCTTGAGTTTGAGAATGTAAACAGGGTGGCAGGTGAGACAAAGTGGTCATTCTGGCAGCTCTTTTTGTATAGCCTTGACGGAATAGTGGCATTTTCCAACGCGCCGCTATACATCGCATCCATAGCAGGAGTGTTCAGCTTTATTGTCGCAATAATTGCAATGCTCTTTATCATTATCAGGAGACTTGTATTCGGAGATCCGGTAGCCGGCTGGGCTTCGACCGTTGTTATCATACTTTTTATAGGCGGGATACAACTGCTTAGCATAGGCATTTTGGGACTTTATCTGTCGAAGCTTTATCTCGAGGCAAAGGAAAGACCGATATATTTAATAGGAGAATCAAATATAGAAAAACCTACAGAGAAATATTAAGGCTTTCTTAAGAATTCTTAATTCGATAGCACATGACATTTTTTTCGGATGTTATGTGCTATAATTTTTTCGGCAACGTTTATTAATGCATGAAAGAGGACTAAGATGAAAAACGTACTGGAGTGGCTTGAGGCCACAGTAGAAAAATACCCTGGCAA
Organism: Agathobacter rectalis ATCC 33656; assembly: GCF_000020605.1. Taxonomy (NCBI): domain Bacteria; kingdom Bacillati; phylum Bacillota; class Clostridia; order Lachnospirales; family Lachnospiraceae; genus Agathobacter; species Agathobacter rectalis. The sequence continues at coordinate 2,543,591 of NC_012781.1, read as the reverse complement.
GCCTGCATTTTCGGATACTGAATGCAGCATTACGTTTGCGCAGGTGTATGATATAGCAAGAAATACAGGAGCATATCTGATAGAACAGCTTGGAGTGGACAGAACACCTGTTGCAGTATTTGCCGGAAGGAAAATGGTGACACCGGCATACTTCCTGGGAGTGGTATATGCAGGCAGACCGTATGCGCCGATTGACGCATCGCTTCCTGACAAGAGAATTGAGAAAATTCTTGAAAATCTGTGCCCAAGGGCTATTGTTGCAAACAGGGAAAGTCTTGAGCATGTGGAGAGCATAGTGGATGAGCTAGTAAAGGCAGAAGGCTTCGATAGACCGCAGATATTTATTGCTGAGGATATATCGCGCTTCGAGCAGGTGGCGTGTGCTGATAGTAATTGTAAAATCGGTGAATCAGCAGGAGACGCTGTGACGGATAGTGAGAACGATACAGATGGTGGTGTTGTGGCAGGCTGTGCAGGAAAAACAGATGACAGCTTACTGGAGAAGCTCGCAGCAGTCCGCAGGCAGATGTCCATGACAGACCCGCTGTATATCATCTACACGTCAGGCTCCACCGGCAATCCAAAGGGAGTCATGACATCGCATCTGTCACTTATGACGTACATCAACGCTTACTGTGATGTAATGCATATAGAGGAAAGTGATGTGCTGGGCAATCAGTCGCCGCTTGACTATATTGCGGCAATCAGGGACATTTATCTGCCGCTAAAGACCGGCTGCAGCACAGCTATTATCCCGAAAGAGTACTTTATGGAGCCAAATGCCCTGTTTGATTACATGAATGATAAGAAGGTCAGCAGTGTCGGCTGGAGTGTTTCGGCATTTACCATCCTCACATCGCTTGGAGCATTTGAGGAAGTAGGGCTTAAGAGTCTTAGAAAAATCTGCTTCTCAGGCTCAGTGATGCCGTGCAGGGTGCTCAGAAAATGGCAGGAAAATCTGCCTGAAGCACATTTTGTGAACCAGTATGGACCGACAGAGGCCACAGCATCATGCACATACTATAGCGTGGATCATACAGTGGAAGAGGACGAGGTGCTTCCTATAGGAAAAGCCTATGACAATTACAGGGTTTTCCTGATAGATGAGCATGGAAATGAGCCGGCTGTCGGAGAACAGGGCGAGATATGCGTATGTGGACCAATCCTGGCGCTGGGTTATTATAATGATCCGGAGAGGACAGCTGCGGCATTTACACTCAATCCACTCAACAAGGCTTATCCTGAGCGGATGTACCGCACAGGGGATTACGGAAGGCTCGATGAGGACGACATACTTCATTTCTGTGGACGTATGGACCGCCAGATAAAGCACATGGGACACCGTGTGGAGCTTGATGAGGTGGAGCATGCCGCCAATGTGGTAGAGGGAGTCGCAGAAAGCTGCGTTATATATAATAAAGCAAAAGAGGTGCTGATACTTTTCTACACAGGTGACTGTGACAGGAGAAGCCTCGCGCTGGCGCTGAGGGACGAGCTCCCGGGCTTTATGGTGCCAAGGAAAATCAAGAAGCTGGAGCAGCTTCCTAAGCTTCCAAACGGAAAATATGATATGAAAAAACTGGAGGAAATGTAAAATGAGAGACACAATTTTAGAGATTTTAGAGGAATTAAGACCGGATGTGGATTTTGAGAAGGAGACAAAGCTGATCGATGACAAGATTCTTGAGTCATTTGATATAGTTTCACTCGTATCGGAGCTGACTGATGAGTTTGACATCACAATCAGACCAAAGGATCTGGTTCCTGAGAATTTCAACTCAGTTGATGCAATCGAGAAGCTTGTGAAAGAGCTTGTGGAGGAATAAAGCATATGAGACAGACACCGTACTATGTATTTGATACGGACGAGTTTGCAAAGAGAGCAGCCATGATAAGGGCTGCTCTTGATTGTAAAGGAGGACGTAGGATACCGCTTTGCTTTTCGATAAAGGCAAACCCATTTCTGCTTCACAGGCTGCCGGAGGGCTTAGACCATGTGGAGGTGTGCAGCCCGGGAGAGCTTGAGATATGTATAGCACTGGGCGTGAAGCCGGAGAGCATCATTTATTCAGGTGTGATGAAGGAAAAATGCGATATAGAGCGAGCAGTTTCATATGGCGCCGGCATACTGACCTGTGAAAGCATAAGACATGCGGCGCTGATATCAGAAGTGATGATTGAATGTATACAGGAAGGTGCGCATGAAGCCGAGTTTGCCGAAACGAAAGCACAGGTCATACTTCGCCTGACAAGTGGCAACCAGTTTGGCATGTCGCTTGAGGATATTGAATATATCATTTCGCATCCGGATGAGTTTAAGGGCATCACGGTAATAGGCATTCACTACTATTCCGGCACACAGAAGAGTCTTCGCAAAATAAATAAGGACTTGGAAAAAATAAAGTCTGCACTGACCGGATTAAAAGAAAAATACGGCTTTGAGCCACAGCTTGTAGAGTATGGCCCGGGACTTTGCGTGGAGTATTTCGAGGATGACTGGCAGGAAAAGGAAAAACAATCACTTGATGAGGCAGCAGAGGTGCTTAGAGAATTTGCCGAGGAATATCCGCTTGGCATTGAGATGGGACGTTTCCTTGCAGCCTCATGCGGTAAATATTACACACAGGTAAAGGACATTAAATCGACAGGCGATGCCAACTATGCGATTCTGGATGGAGGAATCCACCATCTGAATTACTTTGGGCAGAGGATGGCAATGCAGGTGCCGCCGATTAAGGTGTTTGATGGTATTGAATGGGAACTTGAAAAATCATCTGATGTATGTAGAGTACTTGGTATGGTCGGATATGAATGTATGAACGATATTATTAATAAAAATATGCAGAAAGCAAATGATTGTGAGGACTATACTTTGTGTGGAAGTTTATGTACAGTTGCAGATGTCATGGTGCGTGAAGTTGTCTTACCAAGACTGGAAATTGATAATATTATAGAATTTGGCCATTGTGGAGCATATTCGGTAACGGAAGCTCCGGTATTGTTCCTGTCAAGAAAATTACCGGCTGTATATGCATATTCAAAGCAAAAAGGTTTTGAATTGCTGAGAGGCTATGTGGCTGCATCGGATATAAACAGAGCACATATGTTTGACTGCATTTAATTTAATAGAAATCTCGTGGATTAATAAGAACCACGAGATTTTTGTTTTAATATATATAATTCAGGATAATTCAGGCAATAATTCAGGCTCATTAATATTATTCTTTTAAAATTAGAAAATGTGTGATAAAATAATAGGGTATATTGAATTTTGGAGGTGCTTATGTATCGAAAAAAAAACTCTGAATGGCTTAAACATTTGGATTTTGAGTTATTAGATATTATATGTATGGAAATTGCATTTATGCTTGCGTATGTACTTAGACATGTAGGGCATGAATATTATTTTCCACGAATGTATATGAGATTATGCATTGTACTTGGAGTTATTGATATAGCGGTATTATTTTTTACTAATAATTATAAAGGCATTATACAGCGTAATAAGTGGCAGGAGATTATTGCTACAGCAAAGCATATTACAATAGTTCAGGTATTACTTCTTATATATGAATATATGACGCAGGAAGCTTATCTGCTTTCAAGAACAGTATTTCTTGTAAGTTGGGGATGCGCTATTGTTTTGTGTTTTTTTAGCAGGTGTGCATGGAAAAAAGTTATTCGTAGAAGAGTTATGGCAGAAAAGAATCAGTCAAGTATGCTCCTGATTACTACAGAAGACAGAATTGTTGAGCTGACAGCAAAATTACGACATAAAGATTATAGAGATTATAAGATAAGTGCAATTTATATAGAACGCGAATTGGCTGATGCAAAGGATAATATTATAGAAACGGATATTCCTATTATCTATGGAAAAAATAGCTTACTGGAATACGTTAGGCAAAATGTTGTGGATGATGTGTTTATCGATGTGTGCAATAGCAAGGAGCAGTTGACAGAACTCTCTGATATATTCTTGCAGATGGGAATTGTTGTACACATAGGCATGGGATATCTTCCAGATAATCTCCCTAACGCTTTTATTGAGAAAATGGGAGAGGCTGATGCGATAACCGCATCAATAAATACGGCAACAGGTTGGCAACTGTCTATAAAGAGAATTACAGATATAATTGGTGCGATAGTAGGACTTATGATTACTGCTATAGCGTTTATTTTTGTTGCGCCAGCTATCAAAATTGCATCTCCAGGCCCTGTGTTTTTTAAACAAAAGCGTGTTGGAAAAAACGGAAGAGTATTTTATATATACAAATTCCGCTCTATGTATATGGATGCAGAAGAACGTAAAAAAGATCTTATGAAAAAAAATGAAATGCAGGGACTCATGTTCAAGATGGAAAATGATCCGAGGATCATAGGATCAGAGAAAGGACCCGGAAAAGGAATTGGCAATTTTATCAGAGAGACAAGCATTGACGAACTGCCACAGTTTTGGAATATACTAAAAGGAGATATGAGTCTTATAGGAACTCGTCCTCCAACAGTAAACGAATATGAACAGTATGACCTGCATCATAAGATACGACTTAGTATGAAACCGGGGCTTACAGGAATGTGGCAGGTCAGTGGACGAAGTGATATAACTGATTTTGAGGAAGTGGTAAGGCTGGATACTGAGTATATAGAGAACTGGTCAATTGGAATGGACATTAGGATACTGTTTAAAACTATTCAGGTGGTGTTATGTAAAAAAGGTTCGAAGTAGCAATTGAAGCATATAATGTTTTATATTGAATATTTGCTGGATATGAGGTATACTGTACTATAATTTGTGCATATGAGAGGATTAAAGATGAATTCGATATTAGAAGAGAGAACCATAGATTTAAGAGATTTATTTGCAGAGATAGTGCAGAAACTTGCAATAATTATTTTAGTTGCTGCATTATGTGCTGTAATCTTTCCGACATATAAATATGTTAGGGATTTAAAGGATACAAATATAGTAACGGAACTTACAGATGAGGAGAAACAGCAGGTTGAGACATATCTTAGCAAGCAAAGTGCTTATGAAAATATGGAAGAGTATGTGGATAAATCAGATTTTATGAAATTGAATCCTTATAATACAGTTCAGGAAATTATAACATATAGGGTAGACGGTATTGATTCTACAACTGATGTAAATGGAATTGTAAAAGTGTTTAAAGACTGGATAAATGGCGGTGGAATTGAAGCTATAGATAATGATTTGATAAGCTGTGATAATTCTATTACCAAAAATTATGTTATTACTGAGAATGGGGTGAATGTATTTACTGTAACTATATGGACCGCAGAGACATCTGAAATTGTTGAAATGAAACAAAATGCTGAGAGTGGGATAGAGGAGTTTGCCGCAAAGCTTCAGGACACATATAATTTTAACCTGACAAAGACAAATGAGGTGAAATCTAATATTTATAGTACAGAAGTGGAAAGTCGTCAGCAATCCGTTATGACAAATTTGAATACAGCGAAGACGGAATTAGACTCATTATATGGCTCATTTACAGATAGTCAGAAAAATGCAATTAAGAGTGATACTGATGAAAAACAACAAGAGGTAAGTGTAAAATTTTCTATTAAATACATTTTAGCAGGCATGATATTGGCTATAATTTGTTCAATTGCAATAATAATTATTATATATGCAATAAAAGGTAAATTAATCTCAAATGATGCAATATGGGAGGAATTAAATATAATAAATTATGGGAAGGTTATAACAAAAACAAAAGGTGGAATATTTAGAAATCTGGCTGATAATATTCGGAAAATTAATAAAACGGATAGCATTGAACTTATAGCAGCAAAAATTATGTTAAATGTCGAAGCCGGTAATGTTTTGATTTTTTCGGGAAAAGTTGATGACAAATTAGGAAAACTCTTTATTGATGCTATAAAGAAAGTTGCAGATAAGAATGTTCACGTCAAAATTCTAGATGGTGAAATGAATGATGTTGAATTTATGAAAAATAAAGTCGAAAATTATAAGGTGGTTTTATTGACACATCCGTATAATGATAGTGTTGTAGATATTGTTAAAGATGTTTTAGAAAGAAAAAATTATCATATAGATGTAATTGGGAATGTTGAGGTAATATAAATGAAGAATGTTAAAATATGTTTGGTGGGCTCGTCGGGGGGACACTTATCTCACTTATATATGCTAAAGCCATTTTGGAAAGACAAGAATCGTTTTTGGGTTACGTTCGATAAAGAAGATGCAAGAAGTCTTTTAGAAGGAGAAAAAATGTATCCTTGTTTTTATCCAACTAATCGAAGTATTAAAGCTTTGATTAAGAATACAATAATTGCATGGCGAGTTTTACGCAAGGAAAATCCAGACATTATAATATCATCAGGTGCAGCTGTTGCAGTACCATTCTTTTATTTAGGTAAGTTGCGAGGAGCAAAGCTGATTTATATTGAGGTCTTTGATCGTATTGATAAGCCAACAATGACAGGGAAGATGGTGTATCCAATAGTTGATAAGTTTATAGTGCAGTGGGAAGAACAGAAGAAAGTATATCCCAAAGCAATAAATTTGGGAAGTATTTTTTAGAAAGGTAAATTATGATATTTGTAACAGTAGGAACACATGAGCAACCATTTAATAGACTGGTTAAAGCTATTGATGATCTGAAAAAAAACGAAATTATAAAAGAAGATGTTTTAATACAGACGGGATTCAGTACTTATGAACCTAAATATTGTCAATGGAGTAAATTGATACCTTATCAACAAATGGTTAATAATATAGAAGAAGCACATATAGTTATAACTCATGGCGGACCAGCTAGCTTCATTATGCCGCTTCAAATGGGAAAGACACCTATAGTGGTACCAAGGCAACATCAGTTTGATGAACATGTTAATGATCATCAGCTTGAGTTTGCAAGAAATGTGGCTGAGAGAATGGGAACAATTATTGTTGTAGAAGATATTCGAAAACTGGAGGAGTATATAACTAATTATGATGAAATAGTTACAAGTATGCAACATGGTATGAATAGTAATAATGCAAAATTTTGTGAAGAATTAGAGAAAATTGTAGAAGAGATGTAATGAAGAAAATAATTATAGTTAGTACTGTTGGACTGATATATGATGGGATTACTAGCGTAATAACATCTTACTTAGAAGCTATGAACAGAGAAGATTTGAAAATCTATGTTGTCTCAACAATTATGTCAGAATCCAAAATTGAAAAAAAAATAGAAGAATTAGGATGTGAAATTGTTCAGCTACCGTCTAGGAGAAAAAGCCCAATTGTTTATTTTTTTTCTTTGGCGCATTTTATAAGAAAAAATAATATAGAAGTTATTCATGCACATGGAAATAGTGCTACTTTGAGCATAGAATTATTAGCAGGATTTTTAGGAGGATGTAAAAGAAGAATTGCTCATTCTCACAATACAAGATGCGATCAGGTTAGGGCAGATAAAATGCTTAGACCATTGTTTAATTTATTATATACTGATGCGTTGGCATGTGGCAATGAAGCTGGGCTGTGGCTGTTTGGTAATCGAAAGTTTAAAGTATTAAAAAATGGTAGAAATGTAAAAAAATATTCATTTTCATTAGAAAAAAGAAATGAAATGAGAAAAAGGCTGGATATATCAGATTGTATAGCAATCGGACATGTTGGTGGATTTTTTGAACAAAAGAATCATAAGTTTTTAATAAAGATATTTAGAGAAGTACTTAATAGAAAACCAAATGCAAAATTATTTTTGATTGGAGATGGACCTTTAAAAGATGAAATCATGAAAAACGTTTCAGATATAAGAAAAAGTGTTATATTTGTGGGAACTGTTGATAATGTAAATGATTATATGCAAGCAATGGATATAATGGTTTTACCATCGCTGTTTGAAGGACTGCCACTTGTGGCAATTGAATGGCAGATAAATGGTCTGCCTTCATTATTATCTAATACTATTACAGAGGATTGTAATATTACGAATATGGTTAGATTTGAATCGCTTGAGGAAGCACCTTATATTTGGACTAATGATATTTTGGAAATGTTAGAAAAAGAAAACAGATTGGAAAATTCTCAAAAAGCAATTAGTTTGGTTAGAAAAAATGGCTTTGATATATACGATAATGCTAAAATTTTAGAGAAAATTTATAAATCCTAGTGACAAATTGGATAAAATAATGATTGATAGGAAGAAAAATGAAAGTTTTAAATTTATTATCTGCAGGTGGAATAGGCGGAATAGAACAGTTATGTAGCAATATTGCTAAGTATGCTAATTATGACAATACATTTTGCTTTATGTTTGAAGACGGACAAATATATAAAGAAATGAAGAAATCAGGGGCTGATGTAATCTCTTTTGCAGAATGTTCTTCAAAAAAAATATCAAAAAAAAGATGGGAAAGCTTATGCGAATTAGCAGAAAAAGCTGATATAATAGTTACGCATCATTGTACCATAGCGTTGCATATTTATTATTGTGCATTAAAAAAAAGATTTAAAAATAAAAAATTTGTTATGACTATACATTCATGCTTTGATCCGGAATTGAATTATAATTATGGATCATGGATTAAGAATAAAATAGCAAAATGGAATATAGAAGAGGCACTGAAGATATCTGATAAGATAATATTTGTTTCTGAAGCTGGACGAAGATCATATTTAGATAATTTCAATATTGATGTAACAAAAACGAAAGTGATCTATAATGGAGTCGAAGTGTCAGCGATATCTATTGATAGCATAAAATTAGAGAATAATTATACCCGTATTACTTATATTGGCAGAGTAGAAAAAATCAAAGGTTTGGATTTATTTGTATGCGCATTAAAAAAATTATTGAATGACGATTCAAACATTAAAGTTTGGATAATTGGAGACGGCTCTTTTAGAAATGAATTGGAAATGCTGGTTCAAAAATTGGATTTAACAGGAGTTATAGAATTTACAGGAGCAAAAAGAAATATTGGTGACTATTTAAGAAAGACTGATTTATTTATATATCCATCTACTTGTCAGGAAGTATTTGGGATTTCTATAGTTGAGGCTATGTCATATGGAGTACCTTGCGTTGCTAATAATGTAGGAGGAATACCTGAGATTATAGAGAATGACTACAATGGTTTCATTACTTCTAAGACAAATGATGATGAATTATATAAATGTATGTATAAATTTATAAAGTTGGATCCAAAGTTAATTACACAAATGAGAAATAATTGTTTATTGACCGCTGAAAAATTTAGTATTAATTGTACTATAGATAATTTGGAAAAAACTTTAAAAGGAATGATGTAAATTGATAAGGAACAAAAAAGATTTAAAGCAATATTTAAAGCAGGACAAACAACAACTTGGGATAACAAGAAAATACCCAAGACCATTTACTGACGAAATTTGGAAATATGAGATTGCACTTAGAAAGTATGAATATTGGTTGAATACTTCAAAGTCTAAAGCTAAGAAGCTTATTCTCCAATTTTATAAATTAAGATGGCATATATTAGGTGTTAAATTAGGAATTTCAATTGGTCCAAATGTTTGCGATAAAGGACTTAGCATAGCTCATTTTAATTGCATTAATATAAATCAGTGTGCTGTTATAGGAGAAAATTGCAGGATACATGAGGGTGTTACGATAGGTGCCTCAGGGGGGAGTGATGCTCCAATAATAGGAAATGATGTTTTTTTAGCATCAGGATGCAAGGTGATGGGAAAAGTAAAAATTGCTGATGGATGTGTAATTGGGGCTAATGCAGTAGTAGTTAAATCAGTAGAAGAAAAGGGAGTAACTGTTGGTGGCGTTCCAGCTAAAATAATAAGTAAGAATAATTCTGACAAATTTATTTATTGGTATAAATAAAGGATGGAGGAGCTAGTGTGATAAATAGGTTGAAATATAAGAATATTATATTGATTTTTCTATTGATTCCATTTCTGTGTCCGAGAGGTTTTTTGGAATATTTTAGTTTTTATAAATTATTTCTCACAGCATGGTTATATTTATCAGTAGGCATAATTTATATAGTTGCAATTGCAAAATTATTAACTTTAAAAAAAATTAAAATTAATAGTTTTGTAGGTAGTATGATTTTATATTTTTCTATAATAATTATAATAACTTTTTTAGTTAGACAAAGTTTTTCCGGGGCATTACAGAAATTGTTTGCAACTCCGGCTTTGTGTATATTTAGTGTATATTATTTAAAAAAAAATCCATTGCAAATAATAAAATATACAAATAATATATTGATTATTATTTTTGTATTGAATAGTACAATTTTTAGTCCATTGTTTTGGCCGACATATTTTAGACCAATATCTAATCACCTACTGTTTATAGGACATGTTCAGACAGCTGTTCAGATCGGAATGTTAGCAATTTTAACGGCATACATAGAATATGAGGTATATAATGGTAATAAAAAAAAATATGTACTTCTTATGATTTTATCATATATTAATATGTTAATGTCTTTTACGAGTGCAGCGTACATATCTATAATTTTATTGCTTCTTTTTAAAATACTTGGTAACTTTAAAATTTATGGTTCAATAGCACTTGAAGGACGAGTTTATTTATCGTTATATTTACTTTTAAATTTTATTTTTTTCCTTATTATATGTGCTGGAAAGTCATCTCTTGAGATTGCAGGATTCTCTTTAAATGGAAGAGGTTTTATATGGGCAAAAGCAATAGAAAGTTTTTTTAAAAGTCCGATATATGGATATGGAGCTAATGGGGTTCTAATTAAGGTTTTTTGGAGCTATTGGGTTGGCGATGGACAAGGCATGAATTATATGCATAATCAGATTTTACAAATTTTAAACGACGGAGGTATTATTCTTTTTGCGGCATTTATTTATATGTTATATATAGCAATGAGTACAATAGATAAATTAAAAGGTAAAAAAATACGCTATCAGATTTCAACATTTATTGCAATTATTCTTATAGTAATGACTTTTGAAAGTGTTATGGAATATTTCTATTTTAGTTATATTTTATGTATTGTGGCATATTTACCTAAATTAGTTCAAAACAGAGGTGCAAGCAGAGATGAGTATTAACGATAAAGAGAAAAAAAAACTTCAAAGAGCAATTTTGATTATAGCATGCGAGGTTGCAAGAATATGTAAAAAAAATGATATTCCATATTTTATTAATGGAGGAACCCAGATTGGTGCAGTACGGCACAATGGATTTATTCCATGGGATGATGATTTTGATATTGGCTTTAAAAGAAAAGATTATGAAAAATTTATTAAGGCATGTGATAAAGATTTAAATAAGGATAAATTTTTTCTACAGACACCGGAAACAGAAGAATATTATGCCTTTGACTTTGCAAAGTTGCAGCTTAAAGGAACTGAAATAATTGAAGATTTTTCTAAAAATGTAAAAATACAACATGGTATATTTGTGGATTTATTTCCTCACGACAATATTCCGGATTGTAAACTAAAAAGAAAGCTTTTTTTGTTTAAAAATCATTTAATGAAAAATATATTATGGGTAAAATGCGGTTATGGTGAGAAAAAACATAAGTCTAAGCTGTCATATAAAATGGTAAAATTCGTTTCAAAATTCTTTTCCATTAAACAGATAAAACAATCCAGAAGTAAGTTATTGGATAAATATAATAATACTAAAACTACCCAGTGTATTATTAGTGATTATCCTAATGATTTAATTATGAATTCATGGTTGGATGATTTGCAATTATTCAGGTTCGAAGAAGTTGAGTTTTATGGAATAAAACAATATGATGCATATTTGAAGTCATTATATGGGGACTATATGAGTTTACCACCTGAATCAGAAAGAATTGTTCATTCGAATTATAAAATAGATTTTGGATTATATGATGGATTGTTGGAGGATATGCTATATGGGAATAATATCTAGAGGAAAAGCTTTATGGGCAAAGATTTATTATCAAAAAAGAATAAAAATGAAAGCTGCTGCTTGTGGTGAAAAATTATATGTAGGCGGAAAATCGTTTGTTAATTCAAATACGTATCTTGGATATGGGGTGTGTTTTAATGGAATGTCGATTTTGGGACAGGGAAAGGTTGAGATTGGAAATTATTTTCATTCAGGGACGGAGTGCCAGATTATAACTTCATTTCATAATTATGAAGGAGAGCAGATACCTTACGACAACTCTTATATAACTAAGAATGTTAAAATTGGTGATTGTGTATGGCTGGGAAATAATGTAATAATCTTGGGAGGCTGTGTAATAGGAGAGGGAGCCATTATACAGGCTGGATCAGTTGTATGCAAGGATATACCTGCATATTCAATAGCAGGAGGGCATCCGGCCATTCCGTTTAAAACTAGAGACAAAGAACATTATTTAAAAATGAAAAAGGAAGAACGTTTTCATTAACTGGTAAGATTGTATATGAATAAATTATTGAATAAATATAATAAAATATCAGAACCGGTAAAAGCATCAATATGGTATACAATATGTAATGTGATAAATAAGGGAATAGCGTTATTATCTACTCCTATTTTCACAAGGGTTATGACTGAAGAACAGTATGGAACATTTACTATTTTTCAATCATGGTATAGTATTATTTTTATTTTTACGTCATTGAATATATTTTTAAGTGGATATCAAAAGGGATTGTTATTATTTGGAAATGATAGAAAAGCCTTTACATCTTCACAATTAGGTTTAACTACAACAATAACATTATTTTTTGGTATAATATATTTAATTAAACCAAATTTGTGGACCACATTATTTGAATTGCCACCAATTTTGATGTTTGCAATGTTTTTAGAATTATTGTTTATGCCAGCTTTAGAGTTTTGGGCTGCTAAAGAAAGATTTGATTTTAAATATAAAAAATATGTTGTAGTATCAATTGCGATGACAATATTAAGTCTCGGCGGTGGTGTTATTGCGGTTATAAATACGGATTATAAGGTTGAAGCACGTGTGTACACCGATGTAATTTCTAAAGTTATTTTTGCCGGAATATTATTTTTTATTTTAATGCTTAATGGAAAAAAAATATATTCAAAAAAATACTGGAAATATGCACTGGCTTTTAATATACCATTGATTCCGCATTATTTGTCTAATTACGTGTTAAGTCAATCTGACAGGGTAATGATAGGAAAAATGGTTGGAAATGATAAAGCAGCATTATATAGTGTTGCGTATACTATTTCGACGATGATGATTTTAATTGTTAGTGCAGTAAATAGTTCCTTGACACCTGTTATTTATAAAAAACTTGACGAATATGAAAATACAAAAATAAATTGTAATATATTGAGAAGACAAATTATAAATGTTACAACACCAATTTGTCTGTTGATCGCTGTTTTATGTTTAGTAACTATGTTGTTTGCTCCAGAAGTAATACTTATATTTGCTGGAAAACGATATATGGAAGCTGTATATGTTGTTCCACCAGTTTCGTTATCTGTTTATTTTATTTTTTTATATAGTATGTTTAGTAATGTGGAATATTACTATCAAAAGACAAAATTAATTTCAATAGCTACTTTTATTAGTGCAGTATTAAATTTGGTATTAAATGCAATTTTTATTAAGTTATTTGGGTTTTGTGCTGCGGGTTATACAACATTGGTTAGTTATATCTGTCTTGCTATTATGCATTTTATTTTTTATTCTGTTATAATAAAAAATAATAAAATGAAATATGTGTTTGATATAAGAATGATTTTGATTATATCGGTATTTTTGGTGTTTATTATGATTTTAATTACTATGACATATAAGGATATGCTGATTAGATATGGATTTATTTTTTTAATAATGTTATTATGTTTTTGTAAAAAAAATCGAATAATTGAAATTATAATTAAAATGAAAGGCTAAAGTATGAATATAGTTAATTATATAAAAGAAAAAGGACTGAAAAGAACTATTTTAGTTATATATCAATATAAAATTGATATTGTTATACAAAAAATGTTATATTTATTTCTAAAAAATAAAGAATTAAAAAATATAATAATAATAGAAAGCCATAATGATTTTGATGCAGAAGGAGGCGCATTTTATGATTATTTAATAAAAAAAGGCTATAATGAAAAATATAAGATAATATGGTTATTAAAACATAAAGTAAATAAAAAATTTAAATTACCATATAATGTTAGGTATTTTTATATATTTAAACCTAGTATAATGAAAGATTACTATATTAATATAGCCAAAATATTTACAGCAGATAATTTTATTACTCCAAAGTTGCGAGATGAGCAAAAATCGTTTTTCTTTAGACATGGTGCGGGAGGTTTAAAAAATACTAAGGGTATAGGTAGAATTCCTAGCACAGTGGATTATATTTTGGGAATGTGTGAAGATTATTCAGATATAGAAAGAGATCAGCTTTCTATGTCTGAAAATGATAAAAGATTAGTATATTTGGGATTCCCTTCACATGATGTATTGTTGTCAGACAACCATGATGAATTGAAAAAGATTACAGATAATAAGTTTCGAAAAGTTGTCTTATGGATGCCAACATTTCGAAAGGGAGGAGGATATAATAGAAATGATTCTGAGAGGGAACAGCCTTTAGGTATTCCATTAATTAATGATATAAAAGAGTATGAGAATTTAAATGAGTTACTTAATAATTCAAATGTTTTATTAATTATTAAAATTCATCCTATGCAGAATTTAGAAGACCTAAAAATATATGATACGTCAAACATCAAAGTTTTAACAGGTGATAAAGTGAAACAAATTAGAGTAGATAATTATAGATTAATGAGTTGCTGTGATGCAATGATAAGTGATTATTCGGGAGCAGCATATGAATTTATTCAGTTAGACAGGCCATTAGCATATGTTTTATCAGATGTAAATGATTATAAATTAGGTTTTGTTGTTGATGATATTGAGCCTTTGATAGCCGGTAAAGAAATATATAATTTTAAAGACCTTCAAGATTTTATTAATGATGTTGTTCTTGAAAAAGATGAATATAAAGAAAAACGAGAAAAATTGAGAAATATATTTTATAAATATCATGATACGAACAACTGTAAACGAATTGTTGAATTTATGGGATTGTAAAAAGGAGAAATAGAAATGTTAAATTTTACAGTAGGACCAGTAATGTCTTCGGAAGAAGTAAGAGCTATAGGGGCAGAGCAGGTTCCCTATTTTAGAACAACGGAATTTTCATCTACAATGTTAGAAAATGAAAAATTTATGTTAGAGTATGCGAAAGCACCGGAGGGATCAAAAGCAGTTTTTATGACATGTTCAAGTACAGGATCTATGGAAGCTGTTGTTATGAATTGTTTTACTAAGAAGGACAAGGTTTTAGTAATTGACGGAGGCAGCTTTGGGCATCGTTTTGTTCAACTTTGCGAAATACATGAAATACCTTATGTGGCTTTAAAATTAGAGCATGGAAAAAAACTTACTAAAGAAAAGCTTTATGAATATGACAATCAGAATTTCACTGGTTTACTTGTAAATGTGGATGAAACATCCACAGCAGTGCTTTATGATACAATGATGATTGGTGAATTCTGTAAGAAAAATAATATGTTTTTTGTTTGTGATTGTGTCTCTGCTTTTTTAGCGGATCCTTTCAATATGAATGAGTGTGGTGCAGATGTTATGATTACAGGTTCTCAGAAGGTTTTGGCATGCCCTCCAGGCATTTCTGTAATTGTATTAGCGCCTCGTGGAGTTGAGAGGGTTGAAAAGTCTAAGGTAAGGACTATGTATTTTGATTTGAAGGATGCCTTGAAGAATCAGGAAAGAGGTCAGACACCTTTTACTCCTGCTGTTGGAATTTTGCTTCAAATTAATGAGAGACTTAAAGAAATTAAAAAGCATGGAGGAGCTGATGCTGAAGTTGCAAGGATTGCATCCCAGGCGGCAGATTTTAGGGCAAAGATTAAAGATTTGCCGTTTGAACTTGTATCAGAAAGTCCAGCCAATGGGGTTACATCTGTACACCCGACGACAGCAAATGCTTATGATATTTTTCTAAAGCTTAAAGATGAATATGGTATATGGATTTGTCCTAATGGTGGGGAAATGAAAGATACTATTTTCAGAGTTGGACATATAGGGGCATTAACACATGAAGATAATACTACACTAGTTAATGCTTTTAAAGATTTACAAAAGAGAAATCTTTTATAATCTCGAAAGGAGATATATTCTATGACCAAAGTGATTACATATGGAACATATGATTTGCTACATTATGGACATATCAGGTTGCTTGAAAGAGCAAAAGAGCTTGGAGATTATCTGATTGTCGGCGTTACTGCAGATGATTTTGATAAGACTAGGGGGAAGATTAATGTTCAACAGTCTTTGATGGAAAGGATTGAAGCTGTCAGGGCAACGGGATTAGCGGATGAGATAATAGTAGAAGAATACGAAGGTCAGAAAATTGATGATATACAAAGATATGGAGTTGACATTTTTACGGTAGGCTCAGACTGGAAGGGAAAGTTTGATTATCTAAATGCATATTGTAAAGTTGTATATCTAGATCGCACAGAGGGGGTTTCAAGTTCTGAAATCAGAGCAGAAAAACGTAAGATTTTTATAGGAACAATTGGAAATAAGGGATTGTGTGATAAATTTATTAAAGAAGTTTCATATGTCAATGGAGTGGAATATAAAGAGTGTGATGAAGAATATTTAGGAGTTGATGCGGTTTATATTGCAACCCTTCCGGAAAAACATTACAGTGACGTTAAAAGAGCGTTAGAGAAGGGAAAGCATGTAATATGTGAGTCGCCGATTGCGATGAACACAATTCAATGCAAGGAGCTTATAGAATATGCAGAGAATAATTCGTTAATACTTGTAGATGGAATTAAAACAGCGTATTCTACGGCCTATTCAAGGCTTTTAGTTTTGGCAAAAAGTGGACACATTGGAGAAATTCTTTCTATTGATTCTGTTTGTACCAGCAATAGAGTAACTGGAATAACAGATTTGAAAAATGAACAGAATAGCATTTGTGCCTGGGGACCAACAGCGTTGTTGCCGATATTTCAGTTGGCTGGAGTAGAGTATAATGATATGCAGATAGTGACAAAGCTGTTTGATAAAAAAGCAAATTTTGATGCTTTTACAAAGATATCGTTTGAGTATGATAAAATGGTGGCAACTGCAAAAGTAGCAAAGGCGGCTAAGTCAGAGGGAGAATTAATTATTACGGGAACAAAAGGATATATTTATGTGCCAGCGCCATGGTGGAAAACTGAATACTTTGAAATAAGGTATGAGAATCAAAATGAGAACAAAAAGTATTTTTATCAACTAGATGGTGAAGGGATTAGGTATGAAATTGTTGCTTTTGCTAGAGCAGTTGAAAATAAGAAGAGAGGATATTATTTAAAAGATGACATCTCTTTGAACATAGCAACTGTCATTGAACGTTTTAGCAAAAGAAAATACAAGGAATTGAGTTAATAGACATGAGTAAAGCAAAAGAGTTAACACCAGAACAATTTAGAAAAATGCAATTAACAGAATTGGATATGTTAGTTGAATTTGATAAGGTGTGTAGAAAACATAATATTAATTATGTGTTATTTGGAGGAAGTCTGCTTGGAGCAGTTCGACATAAGGGATATATTCCATGGGATGATGATGCTGATATAGGTATGCTTAGAGAAGATTATGATACTTTTAAGAAATATGCATCAGAAATGAATTCTGAAATATGTTATTTTCAGGATCATGATACCGATCCGGAGTACAGATGGGGATATGGCAAGCTTAGAAGAACTAATACTATATATGTCAGAGTAGGACAGGAACATTTGAAAAACAAGACAGGAATTTTTGTGGATGTTTTTCCAATGGATGATGTTCCATTGAGTACTTTAGGCCAAATTGTGCAGGATAGAAAAGTGTATTGTCTCAGAAAAATATTATGGTCAGAAGTTGCAAGAGTACAATCGACTGGATTCATGAAGCTGTGGTATAGTGTGTTGGCAAAAATCCCAGTAGAATGGGTATTTAGTCGACTAAATAAATATGCTGTTAAGAGTAAAAATATAACACCAAATAGAGTTAGATGTCTGTCATTTCCTGCTACAGGGACGTTATATAAGAAGAATTCATTGAAGACAAGATATAGTATGCCGAAGAGCTGGTTCACAAATAGAGCAGAATATTTATTTGAGGGTAGGTTATTGTATAGTTCCAAGGAATATGATGAAGTACTAAAGTATATTTATGGTAAATACATGGAATTGCCTCCAAAGGATAAAAGGGAGCAACATTCACCATTTTCCAAGATTAAGTTTCAGGATGAGGAGATGATAGTGTGAATATTATAGAATATTCATCTGATTTGTATGTAGGATTGTATACGTTGCTAAGAGATACATATGATTCAAAGATTAGTAAGGAAGATTTAGAAAATAATTATCTATGTCATGACAAAATGATTTTTCTCACTCTAATAGACAATACGGTTGTTGGCTGTGCGTTTCTTGAGATTAAAAGGGATTATGTTAGAACATATAAATATGGATATATTTCTTATGTTGCAGTGGATGAAAAATACAGACAGCACGGTATAGGGCGAGCTTTGATAGAGAGGTTGATTTCAACTGCAAAGGATATGGGGTGCAGTACAGTTGAATTGACAAGTGCTAATTCTAGAAAAAATGCACATGTATTTTATCAAAATCTTGGATTTTCTAAAAAAAAGACTACAGTTTTTATAAAGGAGCCTTTATAATATGTCGATGAATAGAAACTGGGAAAGATGAAAAACATTGAGTACAAAATTTTTGAAAGAGGCAAAGTGTTCATTGGAATGATAATGGGAATGGGATTAAGCTGATGACAGATGAGACACGAATACAGGTACTGAAGGAGCCCGAATGAAATCTCGAAACTGATTCTTTCATGTGGCAGTTCCGCTCAGGTGAAGATGGACTGTCGCCTATCGTCCTTTACCACTACACGGAAACAAAGGCAAGATACAATGCAGTTGATTTCCTTGATTGTTTTTCGGACGGATACCTGGAAACGGATGGTTATCAGGGTTATAATAATCTCCCTAGTATCAGGCGCTGCTCCTGCTGGGCTCATACAAGAAGATACTTCATTGATGCGGTGTCAAAAGGAAAGCAGTATGATTACAGCAATCTGGCAGTATAGGGAGTCCAGTTCTGTTCAAAGCTTTTTGAGTATGAGCGCAGATCACAGAACAAGAAGCACACATTTGAGCAGAGAAAAGCCTATCGTCTTGAAAAAGAAAAACCGATACTTGATACGTTCTGGAATTGGCTTGACGAGCAGAAGCCACATAAGGGAAGGCGTTTCGAGACAGCGGTGAAGTATGCCCAAAAATGGAAAAATATTAAGAAAATTAGGCGCAAGCATTTTTGATGCAGGAACATCAAGTGTATTTAAGGGAGATGTATCCGATTATACAGATAATATCATTAATTTTAGAAAAAATATTGATATCAGATAATGGATTTTTATTATAGAGGAGATAATTTTCAGAATGGATAAACAAAAGCGAACTATATATTTTGATTATCTGAGAGTTATGGCAACGTTGGCGGTGATAATGTTGCATATGTCCGCTCAAAATTGGTACGTAAGTGATGTTAATGGATATAATTGGCAAGTATTTAATTTATATGACAGTATAGTCAGATGGGGTGTTCCTGTTTTTGTAATGATTAGTGGGGCACTGTTTTTAAAAAAGGAGTTGTCTTTAAAAGTAATATATACAAAATATATTTTCCGAATGGCAGTGTCTTTGGTAGTATGGTCAGCAATTTATGCATTATTTAGGTATGATGAACAGCAAGGACGCTTAATTAATTTTATTTCAGCCCCATATCATTTATGGTTTATCTTTATGATTATTGGATTATACATGATGATTCCAATCCTTAAAAAAGTGGTTGAAAATATGTATACATTGAGATATTTTTTATTTATGTCTTTTATTTTTGTTGGTTGTATCCCTGAATTGATAACTATCATTCGTGATTTTTGCACGAATAGTACAATTTTGAATTGCCTTGAAATTATTGAAAAAAATATAAAGGAGTTGAACATAGCATTCGGATATTCTGCTTATTTTGTGTTGGGATTTTATTTAAGTAAAATTGAATTTAACAAAAAACAGAGAAAAATAATTTATATTTTAGGGTGTTTAGGCTTTATATTTACTATTGTAATGGATTCTTTTGTAGCATTAAAAAATCAACAATATTGTAGCAACTATTATAATAATTTTATGATAAATGTTATGCTGGAAAGTATTGCGATATTTGTGTTTTTTAAATATAGAAAATTTAAAAATGATAACATAAATAAAGGCATCAGTTACATAGCACAAAGATGTTTTGGAATATATTTGGTTCATGTTCTTTTGATAAAAATATTAAAAGAACAGATGGAAATAAATACAATGACATTTAACGCTTTGATTTCAGTACCAGTTATAACAATTTTGGTTTTTTCGATAGGGTTGATTTTATCAATAATATTAAACAAAATACCATATATAAAAAAATATATAATGTAAAATAAATGACAAATTATTTAATTACAAATTCGAGGATAAGCAGATGAATGTAAAGAAAATAATTACTCAATTTATTAAATTTAGTATTGTTGGATATATAAATTTTATAGCTAATATTTTTGGTGTTGGAAGAAATGGTAAACACAGATATAATAATATAGATCATTCTATATTAACGTAAGCATTAACGTAAGCGCAAAATAATTCAACGGATTGCAACAAATTAATTATCAACTCATAATAAGTATCAGGAAATGCTAGCATTTTACTCTAATTATTATGAGGTGACAAACTATGAGAGCACCAAGAGTACCTGTCGAAGAACAATACCGCCTGATCATGGAATGCCGCAAAAACGGACTGTCTGATTATCAGTGGTGTTTAAACAATGATATTAATCCAGGCTAACTTGAAAAAGTAAATTCCAGTGCAGAAGTAAATTCCACACTCATTTAAAAGTTCTTGATTTTCTAAGAGTTTTATAAGCTCAAAACGCTTATTTCTGTTATAATAGGAGTAACTTCTTGGAAAAAACTGATTTGATGGTATGACAAACGGACCACTGGAAGGTAGTGTGCGAGACTAAATTCCACCGGTCATGTGAGGAAAATGTGAAAGTTTAATTTCCAGTCCGACAGCAGATTTCTAAGTGGTTGTTAATGGTTGAAGCGAATCAGCTTAGGCGTTAGATTGACCAAATCAGGGTCAATGCGCTTAAGCTGAAATGCGTTTAGGGTTTCTTTTCCGAGTGTCTCTAATGCGGCGTCATAAGGCGTGCTTCCATTAAGACTTTCCCTTGGAGTGGAGTTGATGTGATTCACGATTAGATTCACATCCCATTGTGTCAAAAATTCAAAACTAGTTCCTTTGGGAAGCACCATGCGAAGCATGGTGTGAGCCTGCTCAAGACCTCCTTTTTGTCCGCTACGCATGGGATCACAATAGTAGATGCTGGTACGCTGAATTTCATCCAGTCCTGTTTCAAGAGCGACAGGATCTCCGAATTCTGAACCTCTGTCTGTCAAGATATATTCAAAGACAGATAAGAACTCATAGGTGCCCATACGTTTTTCTAAACGGTCAAAAATAAGCCGGACAGCGCCTTTAGTACAACGATTCAGGAGAAAGGCAAGGAACAGCTTTTCCTTAGTGAAGAAAAAGGTCAGTAACGTCTTGTTGGATTCTCTGGATGAGTGTACCGTATCCATTTCTACAAAAGAGGATAACCGCAGCTCACTAAAATCACTGAATAACCTTTTCTCGAAGACGGTTCTGTTTGTAATCTGTGTTTTATGGCACTTTCGTGGCTTGAAGCCGGGCTTACGTTTTAAATCAATGTTTCTGGCTGTAAACAGACCTTGATCCAGATAGGTGTACAAGGAACGGACTGACATATCCAGTTCTGGATGATTGGTAATGATTTGATATGGAGATTGTCCCTGCTCGATTAAAGGAGAAACAATGCCATCCTTTTTGCGTAATTCATGTTTTGTCATGTTTATACCGGCTCTGGAACCGGAAAGCTTTTCACGGTATTTTCTATCAGCAAAACGTGCATCGTATCTGTATTTCTGGGCGATGGTGCAATGATTTATCTTTTTTGTGCAGCCATTACAGACATAGGGCGCCTTATCCAGTCTTTTGCACTGTTCCTTCACAAAATCCTTGCAAGTTTGATTACAGGTGGGGCAGGAAGTGCATTTTACATCGCAGAGAATGATTTTTCCGCAGACATTGGTTTTCCGGCAATGGAAGCGATGAATACAAAAGTTATGGGCATTATAGAAAGTACCTTTGTGATACCAGTCGGATAGACGGTGAGCCCTTACTTCTTTGGAAATGGTTGTTGGATCCTTGCAAAGAAAGCGGGCAATGTTCTTAAAGGTTTCTCCCTTGTTCAGTTCGTTTTCGATATAGATACGGTCTTCAAGGGAAAGGTGCTTCTGGTTTCCTGGAATATATTTACTCATGGATATCCTTCTTTCTACTGCTGTCAGAAAGAAAGATAACCTTACCATTTTTATATGAAAGAGTAAACCTTTACTGTGCGGGAGTAAATTCCACCACCAAATGTGGTGGTGGAATTTAAAATTTCATTTTTGGGATATTAATCCAGGCACCTTTTCTGCTTCTTTTTTAATGCTCTTTGTGGTATAATAAGAGTATCGAAAAAGGAGCAGAAAATCACATGGCAGTAAGTGCAAAGGACTCAAAACTTCTTGAGCAGAAGGATCTTATCAGCCAACTGAATACAACCATTGCAGCCTAGACGGAACTGATCCAGTCATTAAAGAAGGATCACGAAGCTGATGTTGATCTTAAGGCACCTGCTATTAAGGTTCCCGAGCATACATGTAAGAAAAAACGTACTCTTGAGGAACTTTTTAAAGGCGTTCCATTTTGTGATGAGATTATTTCACTTCCTGAAAATAAGAGAGTCTGTGATGAGTGTGGTGTTGCCCTTGAACCTATAGGCAAAGAGTTTGTCCTGCATGCTCTACAGCAGATGCAATTGAAGAAAATATAAAGTTTGTAAAGGCTGTTGTCCCGGAGGCACTTATACCAAACAGCTATGCTTCAGGATCAGCTGTTGCATGGGTAATGTATCAGAAGTTCGCAAATGCAATGCCACTGTACCGTCAGGAACAGGACTGGCATCAGCTTGGGGTGGATTTTACCAGGGCAACACTTGCCAACTGGATCATATATTGTGCGGATAATTAGTTCAAACCGATGTGTGATTATCTTCATAGGCAGCTGCTTCACAGGAAATATCTGATGGCAGATGAGACACGGATACAGGTACTGAAGGAGCCGGAAAGAAATCCCGAAACAGATTCTTTCATGTGGCTGTTTCGCTCTGCTGAAGATGGACTGCCACCTATCGTCCTTTACCACTACACGGAAACAAAGGCAAGATACAATGCAGTTGATTTCCTTGATTGTTTTTCGGACGGATACCTGGAAACGGATGGTTATCAGGGCTATAATAATCTCCCTGGTATCAGGCACTGCTCCTGCTGGGCGCATACAGGAAGATACTTCATTGATGCGGTTCCAAAAGGAAAGCTGTATGATTACAGCAATCCGGCAGTACAGGGAGTCCAGTTCTGTTCAAAGCTTTTTGAGTATGAGCGCAGATCACAGAACAAGAAGCACACATTTGAGCAGAGAAAAGCCTATCGTCTTGAAAAAGAAAAACCAATACTTGATGCGTTCTGGAATTGGCTTGACGAGCAGAAGCCACGTAAGGAAAGCCGTTTCGAGACAGCGGTGAAGTATGCCCAAAAATGGAAAGATACGTTGATGACATATCTTTTGGAGCATCGTCCAAGTGAAGACATGTTAAATGAACAGCTTGAGGAGTTGACTCCGTTGGGCGAAGAAGTTCAAAATCTTTGCAAAAACTAAAATGTAGTAAAACGCTTTCATATAGCAAAGATGATGCAAGCGTTAATTAAAATCTAGCGTTGGAATATTGAGCGCTTACTTAAGAAGTGTATCCATTAATCAGCTATTCAGTACAAGATACTACGATATCCATCACTTCTAGCTCTTGTTTTGAGGTAAATAAATATCGTCAAAGTCAGTAAAATCAATAGATTTAGGCTTGACAGAATAGGAAAGATATAGGATGAAAAAAATTATTTATTCTTTAGATTATTTGAGAATCATGGCGTGCATTATGGTAATTGGTATCCATAATATTTATTTAGTATCAGAAAATACACATGGGATAATGTATATAAGTGTAAATCATCTTGTTAGGCTAGGTTTACCATTGTTTTTTCTGTTATCATCAATTGCATTAGAAAATTCAGTGGAATATATAAAGAATTTGAAAAGATACTACTTAAATAAAGTATTATCTTTAGGAATATACTTTTTGATATTTTCTATTTTCTATTATGAATATACGAATGATAAAATATATTCTATAATATCTGTGGTAAAAAATATTCCGTATGGATTTTTAGCTACATTCACTTCTAGTCAATTTTACCACATGTGGTATATGTATTCATTAATTGGTTTGGTCTTGTGGCTCCCGTTTTTAAAAGTGTTATTAAAAAAAATAACATTTAAACAACATTTCTGTTTAGCAACAATTCTGTTTATCTGTTTAGTGTTAAAAATATATATGAAAGTTTTGATTGGAGAATGCCATTGGACTTCATGGGGAATTTATTATATTATAGGAGCTTTAACATTAAGAGCGGAGTATAAGAAATATTATAACCATACAATTATTATGGGCATAATTGCATTTGCTTTTTCGATTATAATAGAAAAACATAACCCAATGTCTGTCTTGATGAATAATATTTTTGATTATGGACCGTTAATGATAATACAAGTTGTGGGGGTGTTTGTTTTATTTATAAAACTTAATGATTTGATGCAAAAGATAAATAAAAAAATTAACAATATGATACATCAAGTTTCAATGTTGACGTATTTAATATATTTGTGCCATCCGGCAGTTATGGATTTTAGCATAAGTTTTTTATGGAAATTTAAGGACACGCTATGTATGAGTAAAGGAATTCTATTTTTTATATTTGTAGTTGTGAATGTATTTGTTATTTCTTCGATGATAGCGGTTATATTTAAAATTAATGAAAAAATATTAACATATTTATTAAACAAAAAATTGGTAAGTAGCTTCTTGGACAAATCAAAGTGTAGAGAGTAAATGATTTTATAAAAATAGATATCTAGGTTAAACAGCCATTGCTGACCGGCCAGTAAGCAAATGAATAGTAAGTAGGTAATGAACAGATGCGGATTATTACCTACTTATATAGTAATTGTGCTTATTACAATAAGTTTCATGAAAGCTGCGAAGAATTATTTGAACGACAATCCAAAATAAAATTTTGAATTAAAGCTGCAAATTTACTAATTATGAGGTGAATTTGTAGCTTTTTGTATTATTATTAGTACTGGTGTGCTATAATACAGATGATATTATATGAAAGGATGAAATAAAATTGAGTATGAAATTTTTTGAAAGAGGCAAAGTGTTCATTGGAATGATAATGGGAATGGGATTATTATTTTGCGGACATAATTCGGTTAAAGCAGTTCAAGAAGAATATACTGCTGGATCTTCTATTAAAACAGAATATGAAGGTGAGGTGAATTATGATGAGGACATTCAGACATATTCCAGTGGTGAAATCTTAGCCCAATCTGCAAGTGGATGGAGAAAAGATAATAATGGCTGGTGGTACCAATATTCTGATGGTTCGTATCCAGCCGGTAAATGGATGCAGAATGGAGGAAAATGGTATTATTTTAATCAGTATGGGTATATGGTAATCGGATCACAATATATTGATGGCAGTTGGTACTATTTTGATGGGAAAGGTGAAATGCTTACAGGGTGGCAACAATATAGCGGTGGTTGGTGGTATCATAATGCGAATGGAGTTTGGATATCATCAGATTATGCTAATAACACCATAAAAGGAATTGATGTATCATATTATCAGGGAAATATTGATTGGAATGCTGTAAAAAATGATGGTATACAATTTGCTATATTAAGAGTATCTGCAAGTTACTATTCGGATTCATATCATCATTTTACTGACAAGAGATTTAAGGAGTATGCTGCAAACGCTAATTCTGTAGGCATGCCTATAGGGGCATATATATATAGTAAAGCAAGGACAACAGAAAATGCAGTATCTGATGCAAAGTATGTGATAAATGAATTGAAGGGATACACAATTTCATATCCGGTAGCTATTGATTTGGAGGATTCATCACAGACCGATTTATCAAGGCAACAGTTGGGGGCAATAGCAAAAACTTTTTGTAATGAAATTAGAAAAGCAGGCTATACTCCTATGGTGTATTGTAATGAAAATTGGTATAAAAATTATATAGATGTAAGCCAGATTTCTAATGAAGAAATGTGGGTTGCGAGATATAATTATCACTATAATACAGATATTCATAGAACTATTTGGCAGAGTGGTTCAACATGCAGAGTCTCAGGAATATCGGGGAATGTTGATATAGACTTTGCAAATAAAGCTTTTAGTAGTTGGAGATATAATAATGGTAGGTGGAGTTATATTGGTACTAGTGGAGAAATGTTTACAGGGTGGCATAGTATAGGCGGAAAGTGGTATCTGTTTAATTCGAATGGAATAATGCTAACTGGATGGCAGAAACAAGGAAAAAAGTGGTATTATTTAGATGAAGACGGTGCTATGAGAACGGGATGGCTTTTGTTAAAATCAAATTGGTATTATTTGAATAGAAGCGGAGAAATGTTTACAGGATGGCATAGTATAGGAGGAAAATGGTATTTATTTAACACTAATGGAATAATGCTTGGAGGTTGGCAGAAACAAGGGGTAAATTGGTACTATTTAAGCAATAATGGTCAAATGCTTACAGGATGGCATAGTATAAGAGGAAATTGGTATCTATTTAATTCTAATGGGGTGATGCTTACTGGGTGGCAAAAAGTAGAAGGAAAATGGTATCTAATGAATAAGAGTGGTGAAATGCTAATAGGTTGGCAGAAGATTGGAAAAAATTGGTATTATATGAATTCTAGTGGAAAAATGCTAACAGGTTGGCAAAAAATTGGAAATAAAATGTATTATATGAATTCTAGCGGAGTTTGGCTATATTAGCGGATTTGAAATGTAATATTAAAACGAATAGGAGATGGAAAATATGAGAAAAATAATCAAATGGGCATTATGTATATGCTTGTGTATATGTTTTGTATGCATAGGGCATAATTGTGTATATGCTGAAAATGAGGTTGAAGCAGGGGAAAAGCAAATTGTATATAAATGGCTTCGCTGGGAGGATAACTATTATTATTATTATGTAGATGAGAATAATAATAATAATTATATTGTAGGATGGAAGTGTATCGATGGGCATTGGTATTATTTTGATACTGATGGTAAGATGATATCTGGTTGGCGGCTAATTAATGGAAAAACATATTATTTTGGAACTGCTTCTGATGGAAAAATGAGACATGGCTGGCAAAAAATAAATGATACATGGTATTTTTTTGGTGGAACAGAAGATGGCAAAATGGCTACAGGATGGAATAATGTAGGAGGAAGCTGGTATTATTTTTCAAAAGACGGATCAATGAAATATGGTTGGCAGAAGATAAATGGGCGATGGTACTTCTTGGGGGATAAAAATGATGGCGTTATGAAAAGTGGTTGGTTAAAGAATAATACTAAATGGTACTATTTGTCATCGTGGAATGATGGTGCTATGAAATGTGGCTGGCAAAGAATCGGGGCGACATGGTATTTGTTTGCAACAGATGGACATATGCTATCTGGCTGGCAGAAAATAAATAATTCTTGGTACTATTTAGGCGGTAATAATGATGGTGCTATGAAATATGGTTGGAAATATATAAATTCAAACTGGTATTATTTCGGTGGTGTCAATGATGGAATTATGAAGTCAGGATGGCAATATATAGGCAATAAGTGGTATTATTTTTATAGGGAGAATGATTCCAAAGGTGGTACACATGGTGCTATGGCATCTAATAGAAATATAGATGGATATTATGTATCAAAAAATGGTGATTGGATTGATCCAAGTTGGCTTAATAGTTGCGCGCAAGGGTATTCAAGTTCCACAAAATACTTGATTTTAGTGGATCGATCTTCTTGTATGGTGGGAATATATCAAGGAAGTAAAAATAATTGGAAATTAAAATATTTCTGGCCTTGTGCTCCTGGAAAGGCATCTACACCTACTATATCAGGAGAGTATAATGTAGCTGGTAAAGGATACTATTTTGATTCAGGAAATTCTAGATGTTTTTATTATACGCAGTTTAAAGGCAACTATTTATTCCATAGCGTTTTATATAATAAAAATGGCACGCTTCAAGATGGACGTGTAGGTATACAATTATCTCATGGATGTGTAAGATTAGAGATTAATAATGCGAAGTGGATATATGATAATATTCCTAGGGGAACACATGTAGTTATTTATTAATTTATAAAGTTATAGTAAAAACAGACAGGTTATGGCTACCTGTCTGTTTGAGTATTGTGCGCCTAGCGGCGCACGTTTCTAACGGGTTAAAGTCCCGAATCCGCCAGGTAGTGGGAAGGATATAGCCGAAGGCAAGGGTGTCCATCGTGAGATGGAATCTGAAGGAAGCTGGATGTGAGGAATATACCAACTCACGGGCAAATCTCTGGTCTGACGAACAGAAATCTCATATGAGGTCATGCATGTGGGTAAGACAGCAACCCATGTTAAAGCCCAATAACTACACGGAATCATGCATGATAAATGAGGCAGATGGATGGAGAGGAAGAAACGTGTGGTACCTAGGGAGGTCTGTGCGGTATGCCTTGAAAGAGGTAACCATTGCATAAAGCAATGCTGAACGCATAGAAGTCAGCAGAGGTCATAGTAGCCGAGAGGTGAAGGACCGAATCAGTAGGAGTCTTGAGTATGACCGAGAAAGGAGGAATGACCGTCTATGGCAGAAAACATTGAAAACAATGGCTGTTCGCAAAGAGATAATGCGGAACATGAAGGGTATGTGAAAGCGTCTAGGTCATTCAATCGGATATGGAAAGAAAGAGACAGTGCACAGCCGAGACTTTTGGAAACGATACTGTATAAAGACAACTTTAACAGAGCGTATAAGAGAGTTAAGGCAAACAAGGGAGCGCCGGGAATTGATGGCATGACCATTGAAGAGGCTCTTCCATATCTAAAGGAACATCAACAAGAGATAACTGACCGCATTTATCGTGGAAAGTATACTCCGTCTCCAGTAAGACGAGTTGAAATTCCCAAACCAGATGGTGGTGTGCGAAAGCTTGGCATACCAACAGTGATAGACCGTACACTTCAACAGGCAATAACCCAACAGTTAGTGCCAATCTATGAACCGCTGTTTGCAGATGGTAGCTATGGCTATCGTCCGAACAGAAGTGCAAAAGATGCAATACTTAAGGTTAAGGAGTATGCAGAACAAGGCTATACATTCGCTGTAGTCCTTGACTTGTCAAAGTACTTCGATACTCTTAATCACGAAATTCTCATCAATCTTCTACGAAAGAATGTAAAAGATGAACGTGTAGTACAGTTGATAAAGCGCTATCTGAAAAGCGGTGTAATGGAAAACGGAGTGGTCATTGACACAGAGGAAGGCTCACCACAAGGTGGAAATCTATCACCATTGCTGGCAAACATCTACCTCAATGAGTTCGACCAGGAATACCTGAAAAGAGGTGTTCCATGCATAAGATATGCAGATGACATCGTGCTTCTTGCAAAGAGCAAGCGAGCATCAGAGAGACTCTTGGAAAGCAGTACAAAATATCTTGAGGAGAGGCTGAAACTTACAGTCAACCGAGAAAAGAGCCGTACAGTCAGCGTGTTTGCAATCCGAAATTTTAAATTCCTTGGCTTTGCATTGGGAAGGAACGGAAAAGGCATATATGTCCGAGTTCATCCGAAGTCATGGAAGAAGTTTAAGTCCAGACTGAAGCAGTTATCTTCCCGTAAGCGATGTCAGTCAATCAAGCCAAGCCTTGAGAAAATCAAAGTATATGCAAGAGGATGGCTTAACTACTACGGAATTGCAAGCATGAAGAACAACATAGATGATATCAACGGATGGCTCTATCACAGAATACGCATGTGCATATGGAAACAGTGGAAGAAACCTAGAACGAAATATAAAAATCTAGTCAAGCTGGGAATCCCAGAACACTATGCGGCAACAATAGCAAACAGTCGCAGAAAGTATTGGTATATCAGCAATAACAAAGCTGTGATTTGGGCGCTGAATAAAGAAAGACTGATAAACAGTGGCTTTTACGATTTAGCCACAGCCTATCAGTCTGTGCACGTCAACTATTGAAAGCGCCGTATACCGAACGGTACGTACGGTGCTGTGAGAGGACGGCGGTTAGTCACCGCCTCCTACTCGATTGTTGATAAATACAAATAGAATAAGGATTTATAAAATGAATAAAAAAAACGATAATGTCATAACATTTCTTCAGGTGGTAAGTGCATTTTCTGTAATTGCATTGCACACTAATTCCTGCTTTTGGAATTTTGATGCCAATGCAGGTTATTGGTTTTCAGCAAACATAATAGAGAGTGTATTCTATTTTGCAGTTCCGGTTTTCTTTATGATAAGTGGTATTACATTGATAGATTATCAGGAAAAATATAGTACAAAAGTATTTTTTCTTAAACGCGCAAAAAAAACACTTTTGCCATATATTATTTGGAGTTGTATAGGTGTTTTTTACAATCTACATGTAGGATATTTCAGTATTGATACATTAGGTATAAGAACAGTTTTAAATGGTATTCTTGGTGGAAGTGAAATAATTAGTGTATATTGGTTTTTCCCATGTCTGTTTTGTGTCTACCTTGCGATACCATTGTTTGCAGCTGTTGATAAGGAAAAAAAGAAGGAGATATATAGATATATCATTCTGATAGGGATTGTTTTAAATATATTAATTCCATTTATTAATAATGTGTTTCAACTGCAAATGGAATGGTCATATACTATTTCGGTGGCATCGGGATATATTTTGTGGGTTGTTATTGGGTATGTCATATATAAATATCCTATGAAAACATTTTATAAAGTTTTTATTGGAGTAGCCGGAATTATAGGGCTTTTTATGCATATATGTGGTACGTATATATTAACTATAAGAGATGGTTCGGTCAATCAGACGTTTAAAGGGTATAATAATTTACCATGTATAATGTATTCCTGTGGCATATTTATTTTATTGTGCTTTATAGGAAAGAAATTTATGAAATATAAGGTAAGTCAAGCGATTGTAGGTGCAATTGGAAAATACACATTTCCGATATATTTAATGCATTGGTTTATATTAGATTATGTTGTCAGACATTTTGATGTTGATACAACATCGCTGCTTTGGAGATTAGGAGCACCTATACCAATTGGGCTAGTTATTGTCGGAATTACATGGATAATTAGAAAGATTCCGATATTAAGGCAAATTGTACCTTAATCGTATGAAGAATATGAAAGAGAGAAGATTATGGAACAGACTAAAAATAATGGAAAAGAGATATTATATGGGATAGCATTGGCTATAATATTAATTACATCACTGATACCACAGACTGCTATCTACACAAGAAATGAGAATGCGTTACTTGGCATTATCACAAACTCAATACAGGCATTGGGCTATTTATTATGTTTAGTGAAAATTGTATTGTCAAGAAAAGAATATTCTATAAATGAAATAATATTCTTTTGTATTTTGTTTGCAGTTTTTTTAATCAGTGGATTTAATATTCAGCATAAATTTTTCTTTTTGACAGCGATATTGTTGATATCAACTGTGGGGGCAGACGCTGTGTCTATATCAAAAATTTCTTTGTGCATACAGAGTGTAATTTTATTTGTGGTTGTATTTTTGTCACAGATTGGTTTATTGGAAGATAAGATTTTTAATCCGGAGACAAGAAGCCGACATATATTGGGATTTAACTGGATAACAGTAGCTCCCATATTATTTTTCTTTATTTGTCTTTTGTATATTTATATTAGATCTGAGAAATTTAAATGGTATGAAGCCATTGTATTAGAACTTATTAATTATTATTTTTATCATATGACAAATACCAGAATGACATTTTTACTGTGTAGTGTTGTTATTATATTTTTCACAGTACAAAGTCTGTGGAAGGGGTTCTTTGGTTATCTGAAAAAGTTGAATTGGGTATATTTTATAATTCCAATCGTACTGGTTATTGTTTCTATTGTTGCTGCTTATTTTTATAATCCGGACAATTCCATATTTTTAAAGGCAAATTCGATTCTCTCAGGGAGATTGCAATTGGGGCATGATGCACTTCATTATTATAAATTTCCATTATTTGGACAGGTTATAATATGGAATGGTTTTGGATTATTAAATGATGGGATAGTCGATAATTATAATTATGTAGATTGTTCCTATCTGCAGATAGGAATGTGGTACGGTGCTTTTGTGCTGATATTGCTTATTGCTATATATATGTATGGTATATATAAGTCGATAAAGGCAAATAATTATTGGGCTGTGTTTGTTTTTTTATTTGTTCTCGTTCATAGTATGACAGAGCCACATCTTATAAATGTGGCTGTCAATGCGATAGTATTGCTACCACTATCTGATATAAGAACAATTGAAGATAATTAATGAGTTTTAAATTTGGATAAAAGATTATTTTTTACTTCTGTTATAAATTGTTCTTTTAATAATAAAAGAACAATTCCATATACTGGAAAGAATATAATAGCTGATATTGCAAGGGTAAAGAATACATGTAATGATGTGTTCTTTACCCAGCAAGAACAAAGAAGCCCGGCAATAACAGCGATTACTATTTTGTATACTTGAAAAGTTTTGAACATTTCTCTTATATCACTATCAATAAGTATAAATTGAACAATAAATACTGCAAATTCAGCTACCAGAGTTCCAATGGCGGCACCGGCTGACTGGAATTGAGGAATCAGTATTGCGTTTAATATCAGGTCTACCAATGCCCCGACAATAGTTGAATAAAGAACATAACGTTCCTTACCTAATGGAATAAGAATCTGTATTCCAAGAATGTTGGTGAGTCCTATAAAGAGTAAAGTAGGCATTATTATCTGCATTGGAATGGTTGATGGTACGAATTTGGTACCTGAAAGGAAAAAAATACATTCTTTTGCAAATACAATAAAGTATACTATCATTGGCAATGAAATAATAAATATGAAGTTAAGTGCTTTAGAGCTTATTTTTTTGAATTCGGATGTAAAACCATTCTCAATGTAATATGAAGCTCTTGGAAGCAATACTGTTCCTAGGGATGTAACAACAGCTACAAGTAAGGCTTTTATCTTTACTGCGGCATTATAATAGCCAACATCGGTATTTGTAGCCATAAATCCAAGCATGACTGTATCCAGATTGGTATAAATAGTTGAGGCACATGTCATGGCAAAGAGTATGAATAGTGGTTTTAGATGTTTTCTGAAATGATAGTGTCCAAGAGGTTTAAAAGTTATATATTTTCGTGCTTCGATAAAATTACAGATATTTGATGCAGATGCAGCAAATACACTTATTCCACCATAGATTATATAATCTGATTGACTTTTTACCAATAAAAACATTCCTATTAAGGCAATAAATTTGAAAATAAGAGATCTTATCGTAATGTACGTGTATTTTTCCAATGCTTTGTATAGCCATTCCATTCCAATCAGATTGAAGAAAAGAGTGGATGAAACGAGTATATATAATGGCTTTTCAGATGCTATCTTAGGAATGGTAATAATTGTTATTCCAAGAATTACATACGTTATTATGGTGGAAATGGTACAGATAATTGACAGTTCCTGTACGGTACGTGATAGTTTTAGCCTGTCATCTCTGTATTTGGCGCATATTTTTACTCCGTATGTAGGCAGACCTAACTGGGCAAAATAACTGAAATAGGTTATAAATGATGTTGCAAGGTTGACTTTACCCCAGGCTTCAGGCTGCAAAACTCTAGATACATAAGGGAAAGTTATGAGTGGAAAGATAATGGATGAGAGCGTAAGTATTATATTCATTAAGAAATTAAGTTTAAGTGATGCCTGTTTTTTCAAATTGATTCTCCTTATAATTCTTAAGATTTGTATAATATAATAACACAGGTTTGCGGATATTGCTATTATTTGTTATAATACTAATAGCTATGTAAAGATTTTAATGAGGTAATACAAGAGCATGAATGCAAAGATTATAATTGCAACTCACAAAAAATATTGGATGCCAAAGGATGAGATGTATCTTCCGCTTCATGTTGGAGCAGAAGGAAAGTTTGATGCATCAGGAAAACCTTTGGACTTAGGATATACAAAAGATAATACAGGTGAAAATATTTCTGAGAAAAATTCATATTTCTGTGAACTGACAGGGTTATATTGGGCATGGAAGAATCTGGATGAAGATTATATTGGTTTGGTGCATTATCGCCGATATTTTTCAATGCATAGAAGGTCTTCATTTGAGAATGTTTTGACATATGAAGAGCTTAGGCCTTATCTGGGAAGGATAAGATTATTTGTGCCTAAGAAGAGGAATTATTTTATTGAGACACTGTATAGCCATTATGAGCATACACATTATATAGAGCAATTGGATTTGACAAGGACAATAATTAAAGAAAAATATCCACAGTATATTAGCGCTTTTGATATAGTTGTGAACAGGAAATCTGCCTATATGTTTAATATGGCAATAATGGATAAGAGACTATTAAATGAGTATTGTACCTGGCTGTTTGATATTTTATTTGAGCTTGAAAACAGAATAGATATGCCTGATCTTAATGCATTTCAGAGTAGATTTTACGGAAGAATTTCAGAAATTATATTTAATGTATGGCTTGAATATAAAATTGAGAACAAGAGTCTTTCAAAGTATAAGATAATGGAACTAAATTGCATTCACCTGGAAAAAATTAACTGGTATAAAAAGGGTAAAGCCTTTTTAAAAGCAAAATTTTGTGGTGAAAAATATCAGGGGAGTTTTTGATGAGTATATATATTGTTACACACAAGATATTTGATATTCCAAAGGAAAACGGATACATTCCGATACAGGTTGGTGCCATTAGAGGGCATGTTTTGCCCAAAGGTGCATATTTTGATGATGATGGAGACAATATTTCCGATAAAAATAAGAATTATTGTGAGCTTACAGGAATATACTGGCTATGGAAACATGTAAAAGATGATTATATAGGAATAGTTCATTATAGAAGATATTTTTCAAGGCATTATAATGGAAGGCTGCTTAGTAAAAGCGACATTGAAAAGCAGTTGAAAAAACATGATATGATACTTCCTTTTATAAGACATTTGGATAAAACTGTTATTGAGCAGTACTGTGAATCCGGATATAAGAAGGATTTATTTATTACGGGAGAAGTGATAAAAGAAAAATACCCGGAGTATTATGACGAGTTTGAAAAGTTTATAAATGGTAAAGATGTTTATTTTGGAAATATGTTTATAACAAGTAAGACTATTTATGATGATATGTGCCGATGGATGTTTGATATATTGTTTGAGGTGGAACGCAGAGTCGATGTATCGGAATATTCAGAATATTTTTCAAGAATATATGGCTTTATATCAGAGAGACTATTATATGTGTATGTGAGTCACAATAAGCTTGATATTTTTGAAACAGGTGTTGTAAATACAGAGGAAAAGTGGAGTTTTAAGAAACGTTTTTTGACAGGGATTAAGCGTGTGATAAATTATTATTTAAAAGGATGACTATGGATTTGTCAGAGAAAATAGAAAAAAAAGAACTTATATGTCTGGCAGGAATATTTATATTTGTTTTCGCTATGCTTATGGATCATACATATGTTGTTGCAATGGATGATGCTGCTACATTGAGAAGTATTGGAACATATAGTAAATATCTGGCATATTTTCTTTTATGTATAAAAATATTATGGGATCAGTATGATAATAGGAATATAATATCTGCTATAGCATATATGGGGATATTTGTGATAGCTGCTTTATTTGCCGGAGAATTTAATTTTTGCTTATTCTTTCTGATATATGTTGCAACAATAGGCTGTGATGGCAAACGTATAATTTCAGTTAGTATATTTGCTCAGGCTATTATCTTAATTGGATCAATTGTAGCTGCTTTAACCGGTTATGTACCTAATTATGATTTTTCGGAACTTACCAGAAAGCGTATGGGCATGGGATTTGCGTGGTGTACAACAGCACCTATAGTCTTTTACTTTATAGCACTTGGGTATATATATATCAGGGGAAGAAAATTTAAATGGTACGAAGCTGTTATGTTGGAGGTAATAAACTATCTGATTTATACTCAGACGAATACACGCATGACTTTTTACGTTTCTACAATTTTTCTCTTGTTTTTTGCAATTCAAAGTTTATGGGATAATCCGTGGAGAATAATGCATGTGTTTAAATGGTTGTGGATTATGATGCCGTTTATATGTGCTTTGATTTCAATAGGCACAACAATAATGTTTGATGAGGATTCTACAATATGGCTTAAAGCGAACGCATTTTTAAGCGGACGATTAAACTTGGGATTTGATGCTATTAAAGAATATGGATTTACATTATTTGGACAGCCTATAGAGTGGGTTGG
This sequence comes from Agathobacter rectalis ATCC 33656, assembly GCF_000020605.1. NCBI lineage: Bacteria > Bacillati > Bacillota > Clostridia > Lachnospirales > Lachnospiraceae > Agathobacter > Agathobacter rectalis. The sequence goes on along the minus strand of NC_012781.1, from coordinate 2,506,802 downwards.
ATCCAGTACATTAAACACATCTTTATATGGATACAATTATGTTGACTGTTCTTATTTACAGATTGCTTTAAGTTATGGAATTATAGCTTTGATAGCAATTTTAACTATATATTCTATAGCTATATATAGGGCATGTATAGCGGATGACTATTGGCTGGTATTTGTTTTGATATTTGTTTTAATACATTCATTGACCGAGCCGAGGTTATATAATTTTGCGTTTAATACATTGTCTTTTGTTGCATTTGCTAAAATTAATTGTGATAGAAATAAGGAACGTGGAAGAAATGATATCATTTATAATTCCGGCGCATAACGCGACGGCATATTTAAAAAGGGCTATTGAAAGCATAGAAAGTGATGCGAATGCGTGCGGGGGACAAAAAAAGATAGAGATAATTATCGTGGAGAATGGATCTACAGATGATACTTATTTATTGGCTGAAGATATGGCTTCTTTATATAGCAATATTACAGCTGTGAGATCACAAAAGGGTGTTTCAGCAGCTAGAAATAAAGGAATTGATATAGCAAAAGGAGAATGGATTTTCTTCCTGGATGCAGATGATTTTATTTTAAAGGGATCTATAGCTAAGCTTTTGCATGATGCCGATAGGATGGCTCCTGACTGGATATTGTATGGTCACGTAAATGGCTCAAGAAAGATACAGCTTGCAGGAACAGAAAAAACATATAATGCAGATGATATAGAAAGGTGCCGTGCGGAATTTATTTCTAATCCAACCAGATATTTGCAAGTATGGGCTAAATTATTCAAGAGAGATATTATAATTGAAAATAATATAAGATTTGATCAGGAATTAAGGCTGGCAGAGGACAGCGATTTTTCTATCAGATACAGTGCATTCTGCAAATGTATATCAGTTAGTGACAATATAGTATATAATTATTCTATTGACAATAATTCTACGGTTAGAAGTGTTAATGATGATAAGATTAATGATTATATATTTTCTATGGAAAGGACTGTGTGTTGGATAGAACACGAAAGCAAAACAGTTAAAGAGGCATTTTCAAAATATATATTAATGCATTTTAATATTGCTATGGTCAGGGGAGTTTATGATAAAAATATTAAAAAGAATGCAAAAGAAAAGATAGGGATACTGAAGGATACCATATCAAGAAAAATCTTTAGTGATTCATTAAGAAATATTAAATTCAAAGAATGCAGCTCGTTGAGGATGATTCCGATATTTTTAATAAAGATTAAGTGTTATAGATTGGCAGGAGTAGTATATTCAATAAGAGCAAAACAAAATGCAAAGGAAAGTAATAATGTATAGAGTTTTAGTGTTTGGAATGACAGAAAATCCGGGTGGAGTGGAGAGTTTTTTGATGAATTATTATAGGAATATAGACAAATCAAAAATCCAGTTTGATTTTCTGTGTAATTCACATGCACCTGTTGCATATGAAGATGAACTTATAGGTATGGGAGCGAGAACATACCATATTACAGCGAGAAGTACAGATTATCGAAAGTATAAAGCAGAATTGGAAGATCTGTTTAGAACTAAAAGTAAAGAATGGGATGCTATATGGGTCAATGTAAGCAGTCTTGCAAACATTGACTATCTGAAAATGGCTAAGAAGTATGGGATTAGGAAAAGAATTATACACAGTCATAATTCAAGAAATATGGATAGCAAACTTAGAGGATTTCTTCATAAAATAAATCGTCTGGTAATTAAAAAGTATGCGACCGATTTTTGGGCATGTGCACCGGATGCAGCTCAATGGTTTTATACAAATAAGTTGATGGAACAGGTAATAATAATCCACAATGCTATAGATGTGGAAAAATTTGCATATGATGAAGAAAAGCGTAAGAAGTATAGAAAACAAATAGGATGTACCGATGAATATCTGATTGGAAATATTGGTAGATTCCATTTTCAGAAAAATCAAATGTTTCTTTTGGATGTGTTTGCTGAGATATTAAAGATTGATTCTAAATGTGCACTTGTTCTTATTGGGCAGGGGGAAGATGAAGAGAAGCTAAAAAAGAAGGCTGTAGATTTAAATATATCAGAAAAGGTTTATTTTGTTGGAATCCAAAAAGATATTCCTGGATGGCTTAGTGCTATGGATTTATTTTTATTTCCATCGGTATTTGAAGGCTTAAGTGTAGTAGCGCTTGAAGCTCAGGCAAACGGAGTTACGGTTTTGGCTTCTAAAGGTGTTATTACAGAAGAGTTGAGAATGAATGATAATTTTATGTTCTTTTCGCTTGATAAATCTCCTTATGATTGGGGAGTTGAGGCTTTGGCTATGAAACAATATGTCAGACCGGGTAACGAATATATAAAGCAGAATTTTAAACTAAAAGGCTATGATATTCAGAATGAAGTGAAAAAAATAGAAGACAGGTGGTTAAAAGATGAAAAAACAATATATTAAGGCTGTTGATGTAATAGCAGAGGTTTTGCGGAAATGGTATATACTTGTTATATGCGTTATTTTGATGGCAGTGGCAGTGCCGAATTTTAAATATAATAATGATAAGAAGCTGGCAGAAAGTAACAAAAAACTGATAGAACAAATGAAAGAGAAAGATGATGCGGCAGATGACCCTGATAATGATATTGATTATCCGGACGAATACTATCAGGTTCAAAATCAGATAGATGAGTGGAAATCTTATCTTGAAAAATCAGCGTTTATGAAACTCGATCCTTATAATATGGTGGCGGTAAGACTGACATATGAGATTGATGACTATAATGTTGCACTTCCTGCTTACATTGCATATATAAATAAAAAATCAATGGCACAAGATATTGGGAATACTCTTGAAAATTATACAACAGTAGATATACAGGATTTAGTGAGTTGTGAGATATTAGGATCTACAGAAGATTCTAAAATTTTATCTGTGAATATATATGCTTCAAATAAAGATGAGGGTGATACTATTTCATCTGCGGTTAAGAAAGCGATATCTGATTATGGAGAAATAAAGGGATTGTCCATGCCTAATTTGATGGATGAGGTCTGTTATGGGGGCATGTTTACAGGAGTGTATGATACACAGGCAGCTAATGAGAGCCGTACATCAGCTCTTGTGACTAAAAGAGATTCTTATGTGCCGAAAAAAACTGATACTACGGAAGCTTCATCCCAGACATCTGATGCTACTGTTGATATTAGCAAATTGGTTACAGAGGCACATTTTAATAAAGCCTATATATTTATAGGAGCTTTCCTTGGAGTGATACTTGCTGTAGTAATCAATATAATAATAATTTGTGTCAGTGATAAGATTAGAAATGATTCAGCAATCAATGAAAGTTTCGGATTGGACTATTTTGGCCGCATTAATAAGGATAAAATATCAAAGTGGAGCAAATTTGTGGATAGACTGTGTTATAGAAGATATTCACAGGAAAATATATTGGTTTCTGCACTTAGGATTGCCAAAATATGTGACAATACAGATGTTAAGAAAATATATTTGACGGGTCATATATCAAATGCGGATGAAAACATTAAAGTACTGGTTGACGAACTAAAAAAACAAGAGATAGAAGCTGTATGGATTGATTCTTTTTCACAGGATACGGATTCTTTGAAATGTATAATAGAAAATGGTAATGTAGTGTTTATAAATGAATTGAGAAAGGCTTATTTTGGAGACGTAGTACAGGATATTACAGTCGCAAATGAACAAAATATCAGTATTTTAGGATATGTGACAGTAGGAGCTTAAATAAATTTGAATTATTTAGCATAATAACCGATTTAATAATAATATTAAGGAAGTCTTAACAGTCTTAAGACAAAGGATATGGTATAATCTCCCTAGCAAATTGTTAGGGAGATTTTTTATGGATTTATATTCATTTGGTTTTTTGTTATTTTTAATTATATTATTTATTTCTTATTATACAATATTTAAGAATATGCAGTGGATATGCCTTCTAATATTCAGTATAGCATTCTATGCTTTTTCGGGCATATATAATCTTATATATATTTTGCTAACAGCGACTACTGTATATTATGGAACTGTTTTGATGCAGCAGATGGCTGGAAACTTCCAAAAAGTTAGCAGTAATAAGAACCTGGATAGAGTTAGTAGAAAGAAAATAAAAGCTTCTATTGAAAAAAAACGCAGAATTGTATTTTGGACGGTTATTATTATTAATTTTGGAATGCTTGCGCTGCTTAAATATTGTAATCCATTTAAAGGCGGTCTATTGATTCCTCTCGGAATTTCTTTTTATATATTTACAGCGATTGGGTATCTCATAGATATTTATTTTGAAAAATATGATACAGAATTCAATTTTTTTAAATTTTTACTATTTATATCATTTTTTCCACAACTGATTCAAGGACCAATAAACAGATATGACAAGATGAAGAATCAGTTATATGCTAATAGAGTTGTTGATTGGAATAGGTGTAAGCGGGCATTGGTTATTATCCTTTTTGGTATGTTGAAAAAGTACGCAGTGGCAAATCTTTTGGTGGATACAATATCTCAGATACTCGATAATCCTACAGAAGATACTCCAGGAGCTGCAATAGTGATAGGAATTTTATTGTACTCTGCACAACAATATGCTGATTTCTCGGGTGGAATTGACATGGTTATGGGAATCGCAGAATTATTTGGAATTAAAATGATGCCAAATTTCCGACAACCGTATTTTTCTGTCTCACTTGGTGATTTTTGGAGGAGGTGGCATATTTCTCTTGGAGCATGGATGAGGGATTATGTATTTTATCCCTTGGCTATCACAAAGCCAATGCAAAAAGTGGGCAAATGGGCAAAAAGACACTTGAATGTTCATTTGGGCAGAGTTCTTCCGGCTTCAATTGCCAATATTGTAGTATTTTTTCTTGTCGGCTTATGGCATGGTGCTCAGTGGCATTTTATATTATGGGGATTATATAACGGAATAGTTATTGCGTTTAGCGATATTTGTTCTCCGATATTTGAAAGGGTAAACCATATATTTAGTATCAAACCTGAAAGTAAGTCTTTGCATTTGTTTAGGATATTAAGGACTTTTTGTGTTGTTAATATAGGATGGTATTTTGATAGGATATACGATATTAAAGATTGTCTTATGTGTATGAAAAATACTGTTTTTAGTTTCCGATTGGAAAAACTTGGAAGCTGTATGAAGCCGATATTGGATATTGTGTCTAGAAAAGCCTTTATTATAGCTGCTATATCATTAATTATAGTGTTTATAGACAGTGTCATCAAAGAAAATGGTCGAGATACTATAGAGTTACTGGACAAGTGTCCGGCTATTATAAGATGGGGTGTGTACTATGTTGTGATTTTTCTTGTGCTATGTTCATTTAGCTTTGCTATAGGTGCTGGAGGATTTATGTATGCAAATTATTAAAAAAATTATACCTGTTATGTTTATTGCAATTTTTTTGGCGTTAAACACTATTTTGAATTATATTTTGGTCAATGCAAATGGGGCCAGTGAGGTCATGTGGAAAGACTTTAGAAATGAAAAAACGATTGACACTGTTTATCTTGGTTCTTCATTTTCTCAGGTTACATTCAATCCATATATTATAGATGAAAAACTGGGGTGGAAATCTTTCAATATGGGGACTCCGGCGCAGCCTCTGGATCAATCATATGTTGCTCTTCAAAATGCAATAAAAGAAAAAAAAATAAAAAGAGCTGTTTTAGCTTATGGTATTCCGACAATGGAAGATACACAGAACGATAATGCGAGAATAACATTTGCACATGCAATGAAATATGGATGTAGTTGGAAACAAAAGGTAAAAATGGATTGGGATTTTATTACGGATAAAGAGAATATTAATACAGAGTCATCTATTAATTACTTATTTCCATGGATTTCAAACAGTATTGAATGGACTAAAACGGCTATTGAAAATAATATTAAATTAAAAAAACATAATAATGATGCAACTGAAAATATGAAGACTACAGAATGGTATGCCTCATATATAGGAAAAGGCTATGCACCTATACTAACAGGTGGATTTGATTATAAAAATGCAATTACAGATAATACAAAAGCTAATTATAATTGCATTATTTCTGAAACTGCTTACTGTAAATTGGAGAAAATATGCAGGTTATGTAAGGATAATGAGGTTGAATTTATTATCGTTAATACACCTAAGGCTCCGTATGATATTTCAATGTATGGGGCAGATGAATATTTTGCTATAAACTCAAGAATTGAGGAGATATGCACCAAGTATGGTTTTTCATATTATGATTTTAATCTTATTAAACCGCAAATATTTCAGATATGTCCTGAGTATTTAAATAATTATGAACATCTTAGTAAAGCGGGGTCAGAAGCTTTTTGTAATGCATTCTCCAATTTTATCAGATTACATGATTCGGGAGAATGCATGACAAATTATTTTTATAATGAAGAAGAGTATTTGGACTCAGTAAAAGATATTGTTCAATGTATTAAGGAATAAGTTCTTTTAACATTTCATCTTTTAATACAATGAGCATAAGTAAATAAACAGCACATCCGGAAATAACCAGGATGACCGTGCCTACAAAGTTTATTGGCAGATAATTATCCTCCAGCAAAAGAAATATTAGCATAGTTAAAGAGGCAATAATATATTTATGTGATGATTTTAATACAGATTTGAGGTCTATTTCATTACGAACAAAATAAAATTGCATTATTGTTATAAGTAATTCTGATAGCACTGAAGCCACTGCAGCACCATATGAATAAAATTTAGGTATTAGAATTAAATTCATAATGAAATTTGCTATAGCGCCTATACAAACAGATCGCGTGAGGAGATATTCACGTTTTGTTGTGATAAGATATTGAACACCGGTTACATTACTTAATCCTACTATGATAAGCAGAACGGATTGTATCATAAGTATATAAGGGACTTTATCGTACCCATGACCGAAGAACCATGGACAGAAGTTTCTTGAAACACCAATTAATCCACAGCACATAGGACATCCTATAAGCCATATAAAACGATAGCTTTTATAAAGCAGTTTTTTTACTTCGTTGGTTTTACCTTCACTGAAGCATTTTCCTATACGTGGCAGCATGACAGTACCGAGGGCGGTTACAACCGATAAGGCAACCTTATATATTTTGAATGCTTGTTCGTAGTAGCCATTTTCGATAGGTGAGCCGGTAATTTCATTGAGCATTGTTTTATCAAGATTGATATAGATGGTAGATGCTATTGTTGGTATAAATAGTGCTATTGTTGGTTTAAGGTGCCTTATAGGATGTAATTGTTTAAAATTTGGTCGATTTATATATTGCGGAACGTAAAACCATATTGAGAGATTGGACGCTAGTTCGAGCAAACATAAGCCACCTACGTAAATTAAAAGGTCATTTGGACTCTTAACGAAAATAAAAATAAACAGTATATTCAGTATCTTAAATACGACATTTCTGCTAACTATTTTACCGAATTCTTCCATTCCCTGAAGCAACCAAGATATGTCTGTTGCAACAGTAATGATAGTAAAAGCCTGTACAAGAAATAAGCTTGTATATTTATGGTTTATAAATAGTATAAAAAATGAGTATGCTGCCAGACAGCATAATACACTTCCGATACTTAAAAACTCTATTTCCCAGAAAACGATTGAGCGATTTTGACGATCATTTTGTAGGTAGGATATTTCCCTGTTGCCATAATTGATGGTGCCAAGGGCTGCAAACATGACAAAATATGTAACGATAGATGCGGTATAGCTGTATATACCTATGCCTTCGACCTTAAGCACTCGCGAAAGATACGGGGCTGTAATCAGAGGCGTGATTAGTGTAAGTATTTGGTAGCTTACATTGTATATGTAGTTTAATTTTATGCTTTTTGTTTTTTTTATTTTCTTTTTCATATAGATATCATATCACATATTGACTTATTTTGGCTATGCAGTTATTATATAAAAATCGCAAATTAACATTACTATCAACTTACACGTATATAATCCGACAGGATAATAAGTACTGTCACATAGGTGGAAATATGGATAATATTATAATACGAAACAGGAAAGAGGAGTTTAAGGAGCTTGTTTTATACACGGTTTTTGGGAATATGACCTTTGTAATAAGCATAGGCTCGTATGCCATTTTTAATGTATTTTTTGGAATCAATGAGCTGATTGCAAATGCACTGGCGTGGGTATTTGCGGTACTTTTCTCATATGTTACCAACAAGAAGTGGGTGTTTAAGGTTGCAACACCGACAAAGACGGCATTTTTTGTACAGATGTTTGCTTTTTTTAGTGGCAGATTTATTACGCTTGTCATGGAAGAGACTATTATCTTTGTTTTTATAACACTTTTAGCGTATCCAAGTATGTGGGTGAAGCTGGCGGCACAGGTAGTGGTTGTTGTACTAAATTATGTGATAAGCAAGCTGTTTGTATTTAAGAATCATTAGAATATGAATATTTAATAAAATAATAAGAACTATAATTAATGTGGTATGATATAATGAATATATATTTTGTTTGAATTATATTTTAATATATTTTATGAGAAGTTGATTTATAAGGGCGATAAAAGCTGTAAATATTTTGCAGTGTGGGGTAAAAGGAGAAAGTCCTATATGAAAAATAAGAATTTTAACATAAATAGTAACACTAATGATGGCAGTAAAGTCAACGATAACAACACTAATCATAAAGGTGTAACAAAATATGACGGCCCTGAAAAACCTGATGCTTATATGGGAAATGACAGACAGTGGGTTGTGAGAGCTTTTTTGCTGGCATTTATAGATGTATGTATTATGGCGGTGTCATTTTTCTTTGCTTTAATGATAAGATTTGAGTTCGCGTATTCACATATTCCGGATTTATATCTTGCAGGTTATATAAAGATAGTGCCTGTTTTTGTGGCAATTGCTTTGGCTGTGTTTTATATTTTCAGGCTGTACCACAGTATATGGCGCTTTGCGAGCATCAACGAGTTTATGCATATTATTGGTGCCTTTCTGGTGCTTGCGGTTGTGAGCGTTACTATTCATGAGGTGTATGAGATTAAGATGCCGTATGCTTTCTGGATTATCGGACTGATGCTCAGCTTTGCACTTTGTACAGCATGCCGTTTTGCGTACAGATTTATCAGGACAGGTCAGAAGATGCTTGAGCAGAGAGGCTCCGCAAACGGTGATGAGAAGGTCATGATTATAGGAGCCGGAAATGCGGGAAGGATGCTTATCAGGGAGCTTATCATGAGCTCACATCTGCACACAAAGGCCTGCTGCATCATAGATGACAATCCGGCGAAGCTGGGGCGCTTTATAGATGGCGTGCCTATTGTCGGCAACAGAAATGACATTCCAGAGATGGTTGAGAAGTATGATATCACGAAAATTGTGTATGCTGTACCTTCTACATCCGGTAAGGACAGGAAGGATATACTCAATATTTGTAAGGATACCGGCTGTGATGTGTCTGTGGTTCCGGGAATCTATCAGATGGTGGACGGAAGAGTGTCGGTTTCCAATCTGCGTCCGGTAAGCATTGAGGATTTGCTGGGCAGAGATCCGGTTGTTGTGGATAATGACGGTATTCATTCATTTTTACAGGGCAAGGTGGTCATGGTTACAGGTGGCGGTGGCTCAATAGGTAGTGAGCTTTGCCGTCAGATAGCCAGGGAGGATCCGAAGCTTCTTATCATTTTTGATATTTACGAGAATAATGCATACGATATACAGCAGGAGCTGAAGCGCAAATATCCTTATGTAAGGGTGGAGACGCTGATTGGCTCGGTGCGCAATACTAACAGGCTGCACTATGTATTCCAGACATATCATCCGGAGATTATTTATCATGCGGCAGCACATAAGCATGTACCGCTGATGGAGGAAAGCCCGAATGAGGCAATAAAGAACAATGTGCTTGGCACATTAAAGCTCTCAAGGATTGCAGCAGAGTACCATGTGAAGAAGTTCGTGCTTATATCTACGGATAAGGCGGTTAATCCAACCAATATCATGGGTGCATCAAAGCGTCTGTGTGAGATGGTTATACAGATGATGAACAGGCAGACTGAGACTGATTTTGTCGCTGTGCGTTTTGGAAACGTGCTTGGCAGCAATGGTAGTGTTATCCCGCTGTTTAAGAAGCAGATAGAGGATGGCGGTCCTGTTACTGTGACGGACAAGCGTATTATCAGGTATTTTATGACAATTCCGGAGGCTGTGGCGCTTGTGCTGCAGGCAGGGCTCTATGCTCACGGAGGCGAGATTTTCGTGCTCGACATGGGCGAGCCGGTCAAGATTGATGATATGGCTAGGAACCTTATCAGGCTTTCAGGACTGGAGCCGGATGTGGATATTCAGATTGTATACACAGGCCTGCGTCCGGGCGAGAAGCTCTACGAGGAGATGCTGATGAGCGAGGAGGGTCTCAAGGAGACTCCGAACAAGCTGATTCATGTGGGTGAGCCTATTGAGATGGATGATGAGCTCTTTGAGAAGCAGCTTGAGATGCTCGAGAAGGCATGCACCTCAGAAGCAAAGGATATCAAGCAGATAGTGGCCTCTGTGGTAAAGACATATCATCCTGACCTGGAAAACTAAATATCTTTTGAAGTGCATAATATAGACTGTAAAAGCCGGATGTTTGGCATATTTTATGCCGGAAGCGAGGAACATAACTATGGAAAAGAGACAGATTTCATTTTCACCACCTGATATAACAGAGGCAGAGGTGTCAGCTGTTGCTGATGCACTGCGAAGCGGTTGGATTACAACAGGTCCAAGAACCAAGGAGTTTGAGAAGAGGATTGCTAAGCTATGCGGCACGGATAAGGCTGTAGCTCTTGGCTCTGCTACTGCGTGTCTTGAGTTGATACTCAGATTCCTGGGAATAGGTGCAGGTGATGAGGTCATCACAAGCGCATACACATATACTGCATCTGCAAGCCCTGCTGTGCATGTAGGTGCAGCACTTAAGTTTATAGACGTAGCACCTGATTCATTTGAGATGGATTACGATGCCCTGGAAGCTGCTATTACAGAAAAGACAAAGGTTATCGTGCCGGTTGATATTGCAGGTGTGCCTTGCGACTATGACAGGATTTTTGATATTGTGGAGAGAAAGAAGGCTCTTTTTCATCCGTCAAATGATGTGCAGAGGGCAATCGGACGTGTGATTGTGGCGGCTGACTCAGCTCATGCTTTTGGTGCTTCTTACATGAGAGCAGGTGAGCGGATTATGTGTGGCAATGTAGCTGATTTTACAAGCTTTTCATTCCATGCGGTCAAGAATCTGACCACAGCAGAGGGAGGAGCACTCACATGGAGACCTATAGAGGGCTTTGATGATGAGTATATCTACAAGCAGTTTATGCTGCTTTCACTCCACGGACAGACAAAGGATGCATTCCATAAGAATGGTCTGGGCAACTGGGAGTATGATATTGTGGCTCCTTCGTATAAGTGCAATATGACTGATATCCAGGCTGCTATTGGTCTGGTACAGCTTGACAGATATGAGGGACTTCTCAAGAGGCGCCGTGATATTATAGAGCGCTATGACGAGGCATTTAAGCCGCTTGGTCTCTTGACTGTGCCTCATTTTACAGACAGGCATACATCGAGCGGACATCTGTATCTGCTTCGCATACCGGGCATCGGCGTGGATAGGCGTAATGCGCTTATAGTGCAGATGGCGGAGCGAGGTATCGCCACAAATGTGCATTACAAGCCGCTTCCGATGATGACAGCATATAAGAATATGGGCTTTGACATAGCTGATTTTCCAAATGCTTATCATCAGTATGAGAATGAAATTACACTTCCTCTCAACACAAAGCTTAGCGATGAGGATGTGGAGTATATAATTAATAATTTATTGGAGATTTTACATGAGTAGATGGAGAACATGGGGAGAGATTCCTACATTCATGAAAAATGATTTTACACTTAAATATTACAGGCATCTGAGCAGAAAGAGGACAAGCATGGTATTCAAACGCATTTTTGATGTGATTATGTCCGCTGTTTTTCTTGTGCTGCTTTCGCCTGTTATACTGGTCCTTGCTGTCTGGATAAAGGTGGATAGCAGAGGACCTGTTTTTTTCAGACAGGAGCGTATCACGCAGTATGGCAGGAAGTTTCGCATATTCAAGTTCAGAACTATGGTGAATGATGCTGACAAAAAGGGTTCACTCGTGACTGTCGGTGGGGATTCAAGAATCACAAGAGTCGGTGCTGTCATCAGAAAGTACAGGCTTGATGAGATTCCGCAGCTTATAAATGTGCTATGTGGTGATATGAGCTTTGTTGGCACAAGACCTGAGGTGGAGAAGTATGTCATGGCATATACACCAGCGATGATGGCGACGCTTCTGATGCCTGCCGGAATCACCAGTGAGGCAAGCATCAGGTACAAGGATGAGGACAGGCTTCTTGAGACTTCTGATGATGTGGATTACACATATATACACAAGGTGCTGCCGGGCAAGATGAGGTACAATCTTAAGTATCTTAAGAGATTTTCACTGATAAATGATATCAGACTGTGCATAGAGACTGTGCTTGCGGTAATACATTAGTTTACTTGTCTGGGAGGATGATACTTATGAATAAAGTCAAATTTTCAGTCTTACTGTCAATTTATTACAAGGAAAAGCCTGAGTATTTCAGTGAGTGTATGGAAAGCATATATTCACAGACTGTTTTACCGGATGAGATAGTGCTGGTGGAGGATGGCCGGCTGACAGATGAGCTTTATGAGGCAATCAGTGAGTATGAATGCAGGCCTTCGGAAATAAGTTTTGTTACGGTAAAGCTTGAAAAAAACAGCGGGCTCGGTCTTGCGCTTGCTGAAGGCATAAAGCATTGCTCTAATGAGCTTGTGGCCAGAATGGATACGGATGATATATGTGTGCCTGACCGGTTTGAGAGACAGCTGAATGCTTTTAATCAAAATAAAAATTTGGATGTTGTGGGAGGCTATATTGCAGAGTTTGATGTTGACAAGGAGCATATCACTGCAGAGAGAAAAGTGCCTCTAAACCATAAAGAAATTGTAAGTTATCAAAGGAAACGTGATGGATTAAATCATGTAAGTGTTATGTTTAAAAGACGGTCAGTATTGGAATCCGGAAACTACAAGAGCTGTCTTTTAATGGAAGATTCATTACTTTGGGCCAATATGATAAAGAATCATTGTCACATGGCAAACTTGGATAAAGTATTGGTTTATGTAAGGACTGGAGAAGATATGCTAAAGAGGCGCGGAGGCTTTGATTATTTCCTTAAGTATAGGGAAGGACGGAAAACAATTCTGAGGACAGGTACTATTAGTAAATCAGATTATTTTATCACGGTTGCGGCACAGTTTGTTGTCTGTATGATGCCACTTTGGATGAGGAGCCTGGTGTTTAAAAAAATATTAAGGAACTAAAACTTTTCAAATGCACGTTAATGTGGTAAAATCGGTATAGTTAACATTAATAGGCTTATTACTAGCTGACACAGGAGGTTAATATAAATGGATTTTAGAGCGGAGTACGAGAAATGGTGTACAGACCCATATTTTGATGAGGCTACAAAGGCAGAGCTTAAGGCTATCGCGGGTGATGATAAGGAGATAGAGGACAGATTCTATCGCACACTTGAGTTTGGTACAGCAGGTCTTCGTGGTGTAATAGGAGCCGGCACCAACAGGATGAATATATACACAGTCCGTCAGGCTACACAGGGATTGGCGAATTACATACTTTCACAGGGAGAGGACGCAGTAAAGAGAGGTGTTGCAATCGCACATGACTCACGTAATATGCATGATGAGTTCACAGATGCCACAGCACTCTGTCTTGCAGCTAACGGAATCAAGACATATGTATTCCCACAGCTCGCACCTGTTCCTGAGCTGTCATACGCAGTAAGGACACTCGGTACAATAGCCGGTGTTGTTATCACAGCAAGCCACAATCCTCGTGAGTACAATGGATACAAGGTATACTGGGAGGATGGTGCACAGGTTACTCCACCTCATGATACAAGCATCATGGCTGAGGTGGCAAAGGTTACATCATTTGACCAGGTAAAGACTATGGACAAAGCTGCTGCTATTGAGGCTGGTCTTTACAATGTCATCTCTGATGAGGTTGAGGAGGGATATTTCGGAGAGCTCCGCAAGCTTTCTATCCATCCAGAGATTATCAAGGCTATGGCAAAGGATATCAAGATCGTTTACACACCACTCCACGGCACAGGTCTTCGCCCTGTACAGAGAGTACTTAAGGATATGGGCTTTGAGAATGTATACATTGAGCCAAGCCAGGCAGTGCCTGATGGCAATTTCCCTACATGTCCTTATCCAAATCCTGAGAATCCTGATGCATGGAAGCTTGCACTTGAGCTGGCAAAGGAAAAGGATGCTGATATCGTTTTAGCAACTGACCCTGATGCCGACAGACTCGGTGTATACTGCAAGGATACAAAGACAGGTGAGTATGTGACATTTACAGGAAATATGTCAGCTATGCTTATCGGTGAGTATATTTTAAGCCAGAAGAGTGCCAATGGTACTCTGCCTGAGAATCCTGCATTTGTTGAGTCAATTGTTTCTACAGATATGGGTAAGGCAATTGCGGCAGCATATGGCGTAAAGCATATCGAGGTTTTAACAGGTTTCAAGTATATCGGAGAGCAGATGCTCAAATTTGAAAAAACCGGCTGCAACAATTATGTATTCGGTATGGAGGAGAGCTACGGATGTCTGCCGGGCACATATGCAAGGGACAAGGATGCTCCTGCAGCAGTTTGTATGCTGTGTGAGGTGGCTGCCTTCTACAAGTCACAGGGCAAGACTCTCTGGGATGGCATGATTGACATGTACGAGAAGTATGGCTACTACAGAGAGGGCATTTCCACAATGACCTTAAAGGGCATTGATGGTGCTGCACAGATAAATGAGATTATGACAAAGGCACGTGCCGCTGAGCCAAAGAAATTTGGTGATTATCAGGTGATTGCTATCCGTGATTACAAGAATGACACAAGAAAAGATATGACAACAGGAAAGGTTGAGCCGACAGGTCTTCCTTCTTCTAATGTACTTTACTACGAACTTAACGATAACGCTTGGTGCTGTGTACGCCCTTCTGGTACAGAGCCTAAGATTAAATTCTATTTCGGAGTTAAAGGAGTGTCTCTTGAAGATTCACAGGCTAAGCTTGATGCTTTGTCAGCTGAGGTTCTCGGACAGTTTGAATAAAGACTATGATGAAAATATACATTTGCCCGGATTGTGGCTGGATACGGATGGTTTCAAGAAGGAAAGAGGTTGAATGCTTCAAGTGTGGCAGGCCGCAGATGCGTCTGACGAATCTGGAGTTTGGAAAGTATACCAATATGTCAGAGAAGGAGCGTCAGGATTACGCAGACGCGTGGCTTTACATTCATAGGAAAAAGGAAAAATAACATGGCAAAGAAGAGAAAGAAAAAAAGAAACGGCAAAAAGAAGATAATACTATTTATATTTGAAATTTTACTGTTGCTGGTCGTGCTTGGTATTGTCTGGTTATATAATAATACACTAGGACAGGTTAAGTATGAAGATGGACTCACAGACAGCCAGGCAGGAATTAATGAAGATATTGATAAGGATGCACTGGAGAATATGCATGGATATTTGAATGTAGCATTGTTTGGTCTTGATAATAGAAGCGATGGCTCTTATAATGAGGGACATTCCGATTGTATCATGATTGCAAGCTTGAATTATGATACAAAGGAGGTTCAGTTGGTATCTGTATATAGAGATACGTATCTTCCGGTTGGCAATGGAAAATATGCGAAGGCGAATGCAGCATATGCTAATGGTGGGGCAAAGAGAGCAGTAGCTATGCTTAATTCAAATTTGGATTTGAATATTACGAAGTATGTTTGTGTTGATTGGAAAGCTCTGGTAGATGCTATTGATGATCTAGGAGGACTAGATCTTGAGATAACACCACAAGAAGTCAAAGAAATTAATAAATGTACAGTTGAAGTAGACCAAATGACAGGTAAGAATACACCAGATGTCACACAATCAGGTAAAGTTCACTTAGATGGAACTCAGGCTACTGGATATGCACGAATAAGAAGTACATCAGGAGATGATTTCCTTAGGGCATCTCGTCAGAGAATTGTGCTTCAGGCTATGCTTGACAAGGCTAAGCAGGCAGATTTAGGATCGCTCACAGAGATGTGCAAGGATATTATGAGTCAGATAAGTACAAACTTTACAGCAACCGAGATAATACAGTATGCTTCTTATGTTACAAAGTTTCATATGAAAGAGACAACAGGCTTCCCATTTGAGCTGACTACAATGAATTTGTCAACTACGGGCGATACCATTATTCCTATAGACCTGGCACAGAATGTTTCTGAGCTTCATCAGTTCCTGTTTAATGAGACTGATTATCAGCCAACAGAGACAGTTCAGAATGTAAGCAACAAGATTGCAAAGAAGACGGGGGTTACTTCAAAAACTTCTGCATTTGATTTGACACAGTATAATAATACAGTTGGATCTGATGGTACAGAGGGAGCAAAAAAGAAGAATAAAGCGAAACAGGAAGAATTAAAGAAGAGCCAGTCAGAGTCTGAAAATAGTTCAGGAAAAAAATCATCATCTGATGATTCAGATGAATAAATGCTTAAATACAGCTATTAGGGAGAATTTATGAAAACAGAAATCAAAGAAAAAATCACGGCAACAAACCAGAAATACTTAAAGAAATTCTTAACAGAGGAAGCTCCGGCTAAGCTTGAGAGCCAGCTTGAGCACATGGACTGGTCATACCTTGATATGATTCACAACAAGGAGCAGCAGAGAGGTACATTTTCACCGCTTGCTGCTATGGAGATTTCAGAGATAGAGGCAAATAAGGACAAATACCTTGCAACAGGTCTTGATGCTGTCAAGAATGGCAAGGTCGGTGCAATTCTTCTTGCCGGTGGACAGGGGACACGTCTTGGCTTTGACAAGGCTAAGGGCATGTTCAATATCGGAAAGACAAAGGAACTCTACATCTTTGAGCAGCTTGTCGCAAACCTCATGAAGGTTACAAATCAGACCGGTACATGGGTGCCTCTGTATGTTATGACAAGCGAGATAAATGATAGCATGACAAGAGAGTTCTTTGAAGAGCACGACTATTTTGGATACAACAAGGATTATGTGAAGTTTTTCGTGCAGGAGATGGTTCCGGCAGTTGATTTTGATGGAAATCTGCTCATGAAATCTGAGGATTCACTTGCCATGTCACCAAACGGAAACGGTGGATGGTTCAAGTCACTCATCAATGCCGGTCTTGACAAGGATTTGAAGGACAAGGGTGTTGAGTGGCTCAATGTATTTGCTGTGGACAATGTGCTTCAGCAGATTGCAGATCCTGTATTTGTCGGCGCTACAATAGAGTCCGGCTGTGTCAGCGGCTCTAAGGTGGTCAGAAAGTGCGATCCATACGAGAGAGTCGGCGCTATGTGTCTTGAGAATGGCAAGCCTTCGATTGTCGAGTATTACGAGCTTACACCTGAGATGGCAGAGGCAAAGAACGAGAATGGTTCATTACAGTATGGCTTTGGTGTTATCTTAAACTATTTATTCCGCGTGGACAAGCTTATGGCTATCGCAGAGAAGAGCCTTCCGCTTCATGTGGTAGAGAAGAAGGTACCTTACATTGATGAGAATGGTACAGAGCATAAGCCTGAGACTCCGAATGCATACAAGTTCGAGACACTCATCCTCGATATGGTATACATGATGGACAATAGCCTGCCATTTGAGGTAGACAGAGAGAAGGAGTTTGCACCTGTAAAGAATGCGACAGGTACAGATTCGGTTGAAACAGCGAGAGCTCTTCTTGAGAAGAACGGAATTGAAATTTAATATATGATTTATGGTAACTGTTCATTGGCAGGGATGTATTGATATTCTGCAATTTCTATTTATCGCAGACTTAGAGGTGCATCTGTCGATGAGCAGTTATTTTTATTCGGAGAATAGCACGGGGATTACAATTTATGAAAAAATAAATAATCCCGTCACAAATTAAACACAGATTGACAGTATACTTCTAATTGTAAACGAAAGGAGAAATTATTATGGATAACAATTATAGAAATATGAATGATACAAATAATACTAACAGTACAAATAACACAAATAACAATACAAATAATGTAAATTTCACAATGTCGGGTAATCCTTACAATCCGGATGAGTCACAGAAGGCTGCACAGACTAATAATACATCAGCTGAAAGCTATTCACAGAGCTACAATCCATATTCGCAGGCTTCTACAGCAGGACAGCCAAATGCAAATCAGTCATATGCAAACCAGCCTTATTCTAATCAGTCGTATAATTCAGGCACAAATAATAATGCATATTGCGGCACATCAGCAGGTTCGACAGACAATTCATATAGCAGGATGAATATGAATGGTCAGGCATACCAGCAGACTGCAAAGCCTAAGAAACAGAGAGCACCTAGAAAGCCTGGTGCATTTGGACCATTTGCAGCAAAGACAGTAGCGGCAGCTCTTATCTTCGGACTCGTCGGAGGCGGCGTTTTCACAGGAGTAAGCTATATTGGCACGAGAGCTATTTCAAATTCTTCTACTGCAAGTGCAAAGCTTACCACTACAACATCTGGTGGGACTAAGCAGACATCCTCAGGGAATGCAAAGGATCTGACAGATGTATCATCAGTTGTCGATGAGGTAATGCCTAGCATCGTTGCTATCACAAATACAGGAACAGTCACCTACAACAGCTTTTTCGGAAAGCAGTCACAGCAGTCTCAGAGCTGTGGCTCAGGTATTATTGTGAGTGAGGATGATGATTATCTCTACATTGCTACAAACAATCATGTTGTGGCAGATTCAGAGGAGCTCACAGTACAGTTTGATGATGATTCAGTGGTAAAGGCAGAAATCAGAGGAACAGATCCGGATGACGATCTAGCAGTTGTACGTGTAAAGAAAGCAGACCTTGGAAAA
The DNA here is from genome assembly GCF_000020605.1 of Agathobacter rectalis ATCC 33656. Taxonomy (NCBI): domain Bacteria; kingdom Bacillati; phylum Bacillota; class Clostridia; order Lachnospirales; family Lachnospiraceae; genus Agathobacter; species Agathobacter rectalis. The sequence continues at coordinate 2,487,776 of NC_012781.1, read as the reverse complement.
GATACTTACTCAAATATCAAGATTGCTACAATCGGAGATTCTGAAAGTGTAGCTGTTGGAAGTCCTGCAATTGCTATCGGTAATGCACTTGGATACGGACAGTCTGTCACAACAGGTATAGTAAGTGCGCTTAACAGAACCGTAACTACACAGGATTCACAGACAGGTGAGACTGTTACCAACAACAAGCTTATTCAGACGGATGCAGCCATAAACCCTGGAAACAGTGGTGGAGCACTCTTGAATGAAAATGGCGAGGTTATCGGTATAAACTCTGTAAAATATTCTTCAACTGAAGTTGAGGGTATCGGATATGCAATTCCTATGTCGGTTGCAAAGCCTATTATTGAGAGCCTTATCCAGGATGGAAAATATACTAATGAGAATCAGGCATACCTTGGTATCAAGGGTGGCGATGTTTCATCTGAGATGGTAGCCTATGGCTTCCCACAGGGTGTGTATGTTTCATCTGTTTCAGCTGGTTCAGGTGCCGCAAATGCCGGCTTACAGGAGGGAGATATCATCACTGCTGTTGACAGCACAAAGATTTCTTCTATGACAGAGCTGCAGTCAGCGTTAAAGAGCTACAAGGCCGGAGATAAGGTTACTCTTACTGTTGCCCGTCAGAGTGGCAGACAGTACGAAGAGAACAAGGTTGAAGTAACCTTAAGCTCTGCAAAGGATATTCAGCAGTAAATAATTCATTTATATTTATGAGTACAAAAACGCGCCAGTGTGGCGCGTTTTTTGTTATGAAAAATATAGTTAAGGGTTGATTTTTTAAATAAAAAGGTGTAGTATTATGAATGTTCATAAAAACATAAGGAGAGACGAACATGAACAAGCAGGAGAAAGATATACTGAACACGTTATATCATCAATCAGTTAACAATCAAAGAGAGATATCAGAGTTATCCGGTCATTCTCTGGGAGTTGTAAACAAATCAATAAAAGAATTGATGAATGAAGGTTATATAAATGAAAAATGTGCTGTTACACCTAAGGCTCTTAAAGAATTCAAAGAAAAAGCGCCAAAGAATGCAGTGATTCTTGCAGCAGGTTATGGCATGCGAATGGTGCCAATAAATACTGAGACTCCAAAGGGCCTTTTAGAGGTAAATGGGGAAGTTCTTATAGAGCGGACAATCAGACAGCTTCATGAAGTGGGAATCTATGAGATATATGTAGTAGTCGGCTTCATGAAGGAGAGATATGAGTATCTCATCGATGATTTTGGAGTGGAGCTCGTTGTCAATGAAGAGTATACGACTAAGAATAATCTATATTCAGTAAAGAAGGTTCTGAATCATTTATCAAATACATATATCATACCGTGTGATATATGGTGCGACAAGAATCCGTACCATCACCATGAATTATATTCCTGGTATATGGTCAGTGATTTGATTGATGATGACAGCACGGTGCGTGTTAACAGAAAAATGGAGTTGGTTACCATTCCGAAGGCTGCCGGCGGCAATGCTATGATAGGAATTAGCTATCTGCTTGACGATGATGCACAAATTGTCAAAGGCAGAATTGAAAAATTGTGTAGTAATTCGGCTAATGATGGTGCCTTCTGGGAGACTGCACTGTATGATAAGGACAGAATGTTTATTACCGCCAGGGTAGTACATTCGTGGGATGTGGTTGAAATTAACACATATGAGCAGCTCAGAGAGATGGACAGCGATTCAAATCATCTGAAAACTGATGCAATACAGGTTATCTGCGATGCCTTATCTGTATCAGCAGACGATATTGTAGATATTACGGTATTGAAAAAGGGCATGACAAACCGCTCGTTCCTGTTCTCATGTAAAGGGAAAAAATATATCATGAGAATTCCGGGAGAGGGAACGGATCAGCTGATAAACAGACGTAATGAAGCAATGGTTTATAATACTATTGATGGCAGACATATATGTGATGATATCGCTTATATAAATCCGGATAATGGATATAAAATCACTGCGTTTTTAGAAAATGCGAGAGTATGTGATCCGGAAAATAATGATGATGTTTGTAAATGCATGAAGCGTCTCAGAGAATTTCATGATATGAAGCTTAAAGTAAATCATGAATTTGATATATTCGGTCAGCTTGAGTTTTATGAGAGCCTGTGGGATGGTTCGCCTTCTGCATACAGACATTACAGGCAGACTAAGGAAAATGTCCTTTCACTCAGACCGTATATAGAAGCTCATGTAAATGAAAAGGTTCTTACGCATATTGATGCTGTTCCGGATAATTTCCTTTTTGTTAAGGATGAAAATGGAAATGAGGACATCAGACTTATTGACTGGGAATATGCAGGAATGCAGGATCCGCACGTAGATATAGCCATGTTCTGCATATATTCCATGTATGACAGGGAGCATGTGGATAAGTTAATTGATGCATATTTCACAGAAGGGTGTTCAGCAGAAATCCGAATAAAGATTTATTGTTATATTGCAGTATGCGGACTTTTATGGAGTAACTGGTGTGAGTATAAGAGAAATCTGGGTGTTGATTTTGGTGAATATTCACTCAGACAGTACAGATATGCAAAGGATTATTACAAAGTAGTACAGGATGAAATGCAGAAATTGGAGGATAATTAAAAATGCATGAAGTAAAACGCGCGATTATCATGGCAGCAGGACTTGGTAATCGTATGAGACCGGTAACGCTTACTACTCCGAAGCCATTGGTAAGGGTGAATGGAAAGCGTATGATAGATACAGTTATTGAAGGCTTACACGGTAATGGAATCACGGAGATTTATATTGTTGCCGGATATTTAAAGGAACAGTTTTATGAATTAGAGAATGAATATCCGGGAGTTACTATAATTGAAAATCCTTATTATGAAAGCTGTAATAATATTTCATCACTATATGTTGCAAGAGATCATATTGAGGATGCAATTATTCTTGATGGCGACCAGATTATATATAATCCTGAAATTCTATCAAAAGAATTCGAACGCTCGGGTTATAACAGTGTATGGACTGATGATGAAACAGATGAGTGGCTTCAGACAGTAGAAGATGGAATTGTAACATCCTGCAGCAGGAGTGGCGGAAGTCATGGATGGCAGCTTTATAGCATCTCCAGATGGACTGCGGCAGATGGGCGCAAACTGAAAAAACATCTTGAAATGGAATTTGAGAACAAAAAAAATACTCAGATATACTGGGATGACGTTGCAATGTTCTGCTATCCGGATGAATATCAGCTTGGCATATATGAGATGCAAAAAGGCGATATTATTGAGATTGATAATTTGCAGGAGCTTGCTGAGATAGATAGCAGCTATAAGAAATATATGGAGCAATCTGGTGATATGTCAAGATGATTTTTGAAAAGATTTCGATATGTTTTTCAGAAAAAGGGTAACTTTAATAGACCTATGCAAAAACACAGGCTAAAACCAGTTATTCATTTGATGTATCCAGCGATACGCCGGAGTACAGTTGGTTTCTGGCCAGCAATCCATAAACCAAACGAACGAATTTACGTGAAGTCAGCGCGAGTGCTCTTTTGTGTTGATGCTTCGGAACTTCGTTGTACTTCTTTCGATAGTACGCTCCGTACTCAACATTATGTTTTCTCATACTGTTGGCGGCTTCGCCAAGATAGTATCTGAGATAACGATTTCCGGCTTTACTCATTGGAGTATCTTCTCCATCAAAATCACCTGATTGGTTTGACTTCCACATGAGTCCGGCATATTTAGCAAGAGCATCAGAGGAATGAAAAGCAGAGATGTCGCCTATTTCAGCTACAATGCCACCTGCAAAGACAGGACCAATGCCATCTATGGATTGAAGAATAATAAAAGCATTAGGATTTAATCCTCTGATTTCTCTTTCGATGGCAATATCTATAAGCTTGATTTCTTTCTTGAAAGTTTCAATACAGTTGAAAGAGCTGGCAATAGATACATTTAATGGTTCATAAAGAGCTTTATCTAAGCGATAAGAATCTCTGGCCGCTTTCCTGAGTAATTCTGCGGTCTTGCTAATGTCTTTGATACGATTGCGACTTTTCTGTGCGAGAAAACTTATAAGATCTTCCTCAGATGAATCAATAATCTCCTCAGGAGATAAGTATTCTGTCAATACACTGGAAGAGGTTGCTCCATAAATATCGCAGAAAGGCTGGTCATCACCTTCTAACATCTGTAGTTCACTGAACTTCAGATACAGATTAGAAACCAGGTAGGTTTTCTCTCTGGTCATGCATTCAACAAGATGCAGACGATGCCTTGTGAGGCGTTTAAGAGCCAAGAACTGGCTTCCACGCCATGGCTCAGTTTCGATATTTCCTGCACGTGCATAATCGGCAATAACAAAGGCATCAATAGGATCAGACTTACCTAATCCGATATAAGACTTTTTGTAATTAGCTGTGCATTTGGGATTGAGCACAAAAACATAAGGTTTGAAATGCATCAGTTCCTCGCAGGAAGAGAGAAAATTTGCAATGTGAATGCTGTAAACAGAGGTAGACTCCAGAGCAGCAACAATCGTATTAAGATCAGGGTGTTCTTTCAAACACTCAAGAATCTTCTTGGCTAGTTCTTCAGCACCAGGCTGATTGTTAGCAAAAGAAGAGTTTATGTATTTATTTTTATAAAAATCCAAAGCGCAAACATAGTTGGATTTTGAACTGACGTCAATACCGACGTAAAGTGTAGATAATGGGTTAATCTTTAACATGATATCACCCGCCTTTCCGATTAAGTATTCTTGGAACCTGAAGAAAAAGGTTTATCCTGGGAATCATATGCTGACCGAAACCTCGCGTAATAAGCATGTACCCTGGCAGCTCTTTTGCTGGTGCTGTACGCCAGGGGATGAAACATCTGTGTAAGCGGAATGTGACATATGATTCAGGCTGCAAGCTCCATAAGCAGGCACCGGAGACCGGGCTGAAAGGATTAAAAGCAGTGCCTCTAGACATCAGACTCTGCTGATATCATACCACAGAATAACCTATGAAACTAATAACCAATGTAGATGAGATGGAAAGGGTTTATCCCAGGTGTCTCAGATCATCTATAAATTTATAGAAAGGATAAGTGCATAACCATCATTTCTACTGGCTATACACTTATTATACGAGGATTAGTATTATGAAAGAGAAAAAAATTGATTGGATTATTACACTTGTGCCATTAGCAATAATTGTGGCATTGTGTATTCTATTTTTTGCATTACCTGAGCAGTCAAATGCCATACTCAGTCAGGTAAGATTTTTCTTTGGAGATACGTTTGGCATTTATTACCTGATTATAGGTTTAGGAATATTTTTGATATCTATATTTATAGCTGGTTCGAAGTATGGAGATATTGTTCTTGGAGAGCCGGATGAAAAACCAAAGTACTCATTCTTTTCATGGGGATGTATGATGTTCACATGTGGTCTGGCAGCAGATATTTTATTCTACTCATTTTCTGAGTGGATTATGTATGCAACAAATCCACACATTAAGGAGCTTGGAAGTATACAGGAATGGGCCGGTGTATTTCCTCTGTTTCACTGGAGCTTTATTCCGTGGGCATTTTATCTTGTTTTAGCAGTTGCATTTGGTTTTATGCTTCATGTAAGGAAAAGAAACCGTCAGAAATATTCGGAAGCATGCAGACCTGTTCTTGGAAAACACACAGATGGTTTTGCAGGACGTATTATAGACCTGTTAGCTGTATTTGCACTTTTAGCAGGAACAGCAACCACATTTAGTGTTGCAACACCTCTTATGGCAACAATTATTGGAGATGTGTTCCATATATCGCTTAGCAGAACAGCAATCAATATCATTATCCTTATAATTACATGTATAGTTTATACATATTCATTATTACATGGATTTAAGGGAATAAGCATTTTGGCAAAAGTCTGTATCTATTTCTTCTTTGGACTGCTTGCTATTGTACTGCTGTTTGGCGGTGAAACAAGATATATTCTTGAGACCGGATTGTCATCTCTTGGCACTATGGTGCAGAATTTTATAGGATTATCTACGTATACCGATCCATTACGTAAAACCAACTTCCCACAGGACTGGACTATATATTACTGGGCTTACTGGATGGTATGGTGTGTAGCAGCTCCTTTCTTTATTGGAAATATATCAAGAGGCAGAACTATCAGACAGACAATTCTTGGAGGATATGGATTTGGTGTTGGCTCTACGCTCATCAGCTTTATCATCTTAGGTAACTATTCAATGGGAAAACAGATGTCAGGAGCAGCAGATTTTATTGCGCAGTACAACAAGAGTGGCGATTTATATGAGTTGATAGTTACTATTCTTAAGACATTGCCATGTGCACCTTTGATAATGATAATAGTTTTAGTGACAATGATTGCTTTTTATGCTACATCATTTGATTCTATTGCTTTAACTGTATCATGTTACAGCTATAGGAAATTAGGTGAGGATGAGCAGCCGCACAAACTCATTCAGCTGATGTGGTGCATACTGCTTATACTTTTACCAATTGCTCTGTTATTTGCTGAGAGCTCTATGAGTAACTTGCAGTCTGTAAGTATAGTTGCTGCATTTCCGATAGGCATAGTTATTGTTTTGATAACAATCAGCTTTATGAAGGATGCGAAGAAATATATGGGTGAATTAAAGAATAAACAGAAATAAAATAGTTCAATATATGTGTAAGAATGCTTCGCTACATGGTAGTAGGAGCATTCTTTTTTCGCTTACGTCCCTTACACTGTGGCGGAAATGTTGTTCAAATCAGTTCAAAGTACTAGACAAATTCCCTAAAATATTAGATAATGTATATAAATAATTTTACTTTTGCACCGCATAGGAATTCTTCAAAATTGATGGTTTATATGTAGATTTATCATAGTATACACATCGGTTTATGATTATGAGATATAATACACATTGAGCGGATGCAGCATAGGAGGTCGGCATGAAGAAGAAAAAAATAGTTATTGCACTCGGACATGATGCTCTTGGAACAACTCTTCCGGAGCAGCACGAGGCTACAAAGCATACAGCAAAGGCAGTTGCAGATTTTATTAGAGACGATTATGAGGTTGTTATCACACACAGCAACGGACCGCAGGTGGGCATGATTCACACCGCTATGTCTGAGTTTTGCAGGATTTATCCTGAGTATACAGCTACACCTACAGCAGTCTGCTCTGCAATGAGCCAGGGCTATATAGGATATGATTTACAGAATGCTATCCGTACAGAGCTTCTTGGCAGAGGAATTTACAAGACCGTTTCAACAATACTTACACAGGTGGTTGTTGACCCATATGATGAGGCTTTTTATCATCCGACAAAGATCATTGGCCGTGTTATGACAGAGGCTGAGGCTGAGGAAGAGGAGAAGAAGGGCAACCATGTGACACAGGTTGAGGGAGGCTACAGAAGAGTTGTGGCAGCTCCAAAGCCTGTTGATATAGTGGAAAAGGATGCTATTAAGGCTCTTGTTGATGCGGATCAGGTTGTTATCGCATGTGGTGGCGGCGGAATCCCTGTTTTAGCACAGGACAATAAGCTTCAGGGCGCAAGCGCTGTTATCGAGAAGGATCTTGCAGCCGGAAAGCTTGCAGATACTCTTGATGCTGACAGACTTGTTATACTTACAAGCGTTGACAAGGTCTGCCTGAACTATGGCAAGGAGGATGAGAAGCCGCTTGATACCATGACTGTCGATGAGGCAAAGAAGTACCTTGCAGCAGGCGAGTTTGATGAAGGTACCATGGCTCCAAAGATTGAGGCGGCTATCGACTTTATCGGTGACTCTGCCATCCGTTCAGTGCTTATCACAAAGCTCAATAAAGAGGGCAAGACAGTTTCAGGTGGTATGGGCACTTTAATTACAAAGTAGAGCTTAATTGTTATAATTCACATATATCCCACACGTCTATATGCATTTTGCAGAGCAGATGTGTGGGATTCTAAATAAAAAGAGTAAGATAGAAGGTAACACAAAATGAGTGAGAAAAGGCTTCAAAAGAGAGATGAAATCTCAGATGAGTACAAATGGAAGCTTGAGGATATGTATGAGACAGATGAGCTGTGGGAGGCTGAGTGTGAAAAAGCGTCACAGATTGCAGAAAAGCTATCTGGATTTAAGGGACATCTGGCCGACAGTGCAGCAACGCTGCTTGATTTTTTTAAGAAGCAGGATGAGCTGTCTTATTATTTGGAGCGTATAGTGGTCTATGCGAATGAGCGCTCACATCAGGACACTGCTGTGTCGAAATATCAGGCATATGTGTCAAAGGCAGAGACACTGACTGTTCAGGCATCAGGTGCGCTGGCATTTGCGAGTCCGGAGATTTTGCAGATAGATGATAAAAGGCTTGAGAGCTTTTACAGTGAGAGCAATGAGCTTATGCACTATAAGCGTGCGATTGATGAGATAATGCGTCAGAAAGAGCATACCTTATCGGCTGCAGAGGAGAATATCCTGGCACAGTGCGGTGAGATGGCTGCAGCACCGGAGAATATATTCAGCATGTTCAACAACGCGGATATCAAATTCCCGTATATCACTGATGTCGAGGGAAATAAAATCCGTATCACGCATGGCAATTTCATAGATTTTTTAAGCAGCAAGGACAGAAGCCTGCGCAAGCAGGTGTTCCGTGGAGTGTATGATTCGTACAAGAAGTGGAGCAATACTGTTTCCATGATGTACATCAGCAAGCTGAAAAATGACACTTTTTATGCAAGGGTAAGAAAATATGACAGCGCAAGGACCATGTATTTATCAGGTGGTGATATTCCTGAGAGTGTCTATGACAATCTGATCGAGACGGTTCACGCACATCTACCGGCTCTGCACAGGTACATGGCGCTTAGGAAGAAGCTTTTAGGTGTGGAGCATCTGCATATGTATGATTTGTTTGCACCGATTGTGGACAATGTACAGACCACCTACACCTATGATGAGGCGAAAAAGCTTGTGGCAAAGGCGCTTGAGCCTATGGGCGATGAGTATGTCAGCACACTTAAGGCTGGCATGGAGAGTGGCTGGATAGATGTATATGAGAATGAGAACAAGAGAAGCGGAGCGTATTCATGGGGCGCTTACGGCACTCATCCGTATGTGCTTTTGAACTATGCCGACAATCTGGACAGTGTGTTTACGCTGGCTCATGAGATGGGACATGCGATGCATACATACTATTCAAATGAGCATCAGAGTATCACCTACGCAGGATACCTGATTTTTGTGGCAGAGGTTGCATCCACCTGCAATGAGTCGCTTCTAATGCACTATATGCTTGAGCATTGTGAGGATGAGAATGAGAGAAAATATCTCATGACACATTTTCTGGACGGCTTCAGGACGACACTTTTCAGGCAGGCGCAGTTTGCTGAGTTTGAGCATATAGCTCACCGGAAAATGCAAAAGGGCGAGCCGGTTACCAAGGATGTGCTAAATGAACTGTGGTATGAGCTGAATGTGCAGTACTACGGACCAGATATGCGCGTGGATGATGAGATATCATATGAGTGGATGCGCATACCGCATTTTTACACACCGTACTATGTATATCAGTACTCGACGGGCTATTCGGCAGCAGTTGCTTTTTCAAAAAAGATACTTGAGGAGGGAAAGCCTGCTGTGGATAAGTATATAGGAAATTTCCTGTGCGGTGGATGCTCGAAGAATCCAATCGAGCTGCTAAAGAGTGCCGGTGTCGATATGAGCACACCAAAGCCTGTGGATGATGCACTCAATGTATTTGAGGATTATCTGAAGCAGTTTGAGACAGCAACTAAGTAAGGAGAAACATTTTTATGGAAAGAATTAAAAGCTTTACAATCAATCATAATATTCTTAAACCTGGATTTTATATTTCAAGAAAAGACGGAGAAATCGTTACATACGACCTTCGTACAAGAAAACCTAATGCAGGAGATTATATGTCCAATTCAGCTATGCACTCAGTGGAGCATATGTTTGCGACATGTGTGAGAAACTCTGAGATTGCAGATGATGTGGTATATTTTGGACCGATGGGATGTCAGACAGGCTTCTATCTCGTAGTGAGGGATGTCGAGCCGGGAAAGGTTTTTGAAATCACCAAAGAGGTCTTAAAGCAGATACTTGAGTATGATGGACCGGTGTTTGGTGCATCAGCCATAGAGTGCGGACATTACGAGAATCTGTCACTTGACGAGGCAAAGAAGGAGTGTCGTGCATATCTTAAGGTGCTTGAGAGTCAGACAAATATGGAGTTTACTTATCCACAGTAAACGAGGACTAAAAATATAATAGCAAGATAGCAGGAATGGAGAAATAAAATGACAATAGGTGTAATTGGTGCAATGCAGATGGAGGTCGATGACCTAAAGGCTCAGATGACAGACACACAGACAGAGGTTTACAGCGGTGTGGAGTTTGTTGAGGGTAAAATCGGTGATCAGTATGTAGTTGCGGCAAAATGCGGAATAGGAAAGGTATTTGCGGCAATATGTGCAGAGACCATGATTTTGAAATATGATGTAGATATGATTGTCAATATCGGAGTGGCTGGTACTTTGACAAAGGACTTAAATGTGCTTGACGTGGCAGTAGCCACAAACGTGCTGCAGCACGATATGGATACATCGCCAATCGGAGATCCGAAGGGACTTCTTTCAGGCATCAATATGATTCTGCTTCCGGCAGATACAAAAATGGTGGAGCTCATGTGCTCATGCTTAGCTGACAGGAATATCCACTACAAAAAGGGCAATATCGCAACAGGAGATCAGTTTATTGCCACAAAGGAGCAGAAGGATTATATTTCGAATACCTTTGATGCAATCGCAGCAGAGATGGAGGGAGGCAGCATCGGTCATGTGTGCTATGTGAACAATGTGCCATTTGCTATTCTTCGTTCAATATCAGACGGCGATGGCGGCGAGACAGACTACCAGACCTTTGCGGAGAAGGCTGCGCATCAGTCGATTGAGGTAGTGCTTGAGTTTATCGGAAGGGCAGAAGAACTGAAATAGAGTTATTTCATTATTCATAATTTGTGATAATAAAGAATAGTATATAGCATGAGTGAATACAGAGCATACATGCAAAATACAAAACTACATAATGGGACAAAACGAAAGAAACGCCGACACAGATTCCTTTTTGGAGTGCTGCTGTCGGCGCTTCTTATTACAGGCGCTTTATATGGCAGAGAGTATGACATATCGCAGCTGAAAAATATAGAGGTGATGGAGACACTTAGCAGTGCTGTGAGTCAGTTCGGAGACAGAAAGCTGCCTGTATATTCGGTTCAGACAACGGAAAAAAAGATAGCCCTTTCATTTGACTGTGCCTGGGGAGCAGAGGATTTTGACAGTATGATGGAGACACTTGACAAGCACAACGTAAAGGCTACATTTTTTATGACAGGAGGGTTTGTGAGTGATAATCCTGAATGTGTAAAGACGCTGGTTGAAAAAGGGCATGAGCCCGGAAATCACAGTGAGCACCACTATGATATGGCAACAATCACGGCAGGCGAGATGAAGACGGAGATAATGGATGTGCACAAAAAGGTCAAGGAGCTGACCGGAAAGGATATGAAGGTATTCAGACCGCCATACGGCTCGTACAACAATGAACTGATTGACACAGTTTATGGCTGTGACTATTATCCAATCCAGTGGGATGTGGATTCGCTCGACTGGAAAAACTATGGTGTGCAAAACATCATAGATACAGTGTGCAATCACAAAAGCCTGGATTGTGGCTCGATAATACTCTGCCATCTAGGCGCCAAATACACCTCGCAGGCACTCGATGAAATGCTCACGAAGCTGCAGGACATGGGCTATGAGATAGTTCCGGTATCAAAGCTGATCATGAATGAAGGCTATCATATGGATGCAAACGGTATGCAGATCAAGGACTGATCAATTTCATAAATCAATATTTTAGTCAATATTTTAGCCCCTTACGATATTGTTATTTACAGACAAGTGTGTTAAACTAAAACTATATTTTAAAGAAGCTGTGAGACAGCTATGGGGGTAAATTATATGACAGATACAGGTTTTTTAGTAGCATTCTTTATAGTTATTTTTTTAGTTATCATCTTTGCGCTTGTCGCTGTAATCGGAGCCGTTACAAGTGCTGTTGCAGGTATCAATGATGATGAGGATGAGACAGAGGAAGAGGGCATCTGAAGCTAAAATCAATAAAAGATATTAAAAGATATTTAAAGACATCGAATTATATTGATCGTATAATTGGGTGTCTTTTTATTGTCAAAATCTCTTAAAAAAGTATAAACCAATTGAGTTGCAATCCGACACATTGTATAATAAAAGTATAACAGCGAATTAAATTTATTGTGAAAATCGCAGTAATCACATTGTCTATTAAACTAAGGCAGGACATTATCAAAGAAAAGAAAAAGGAGGGGTCAGATGATATCCAGATATAGTGTAAAAAAACCTTTTACTGTACTTGTAGGAGTACTGCTGGTAATAGTACTCGGTGTTGTATCGCTCGGCAGGATGACGACAGATCTGCTGCCGGATATGAGCTTTCAGTATGCACTTATCGTGACAACAGATATGGGAGCAAGTCCACAGGAGGTGGAGAGCGATGTCACCGCGCCACTTGAAGCAGCTATGGCAACTACGTCCAATATCAAAAACGTAAGCTCAATGTCATATAACAGCTATTCGCTGGTGACATGCGAGTATGAGCAGAATGCCAACATGGATTCTGTAGTGATAGAGATGCAGCAGAAAATAGATCAGGTCAAGGCTGGCTGGAAGGATGGAGTGGGTACTCCGACCATTATGAAGATAAATCCGGACATGCTTCCAATCATGATGACTGCTGTGGATATGGATGGGAAAAGCAAGTCGGAAATCACCGACTTTGTGGAAAACACACTTAAGCCTGCAATTGAGAGTACAGAGGGAGTCGCATCAGTGACTGCAACAGGTGAGCTCACCGAGCAGATACAGGTCACGATGAATCAGGCCAAGATAGATGCGCTCAATGAGAAAATAAATAATGCCGTTTCAAAGAAATTTGACGATGCAAAAAGTCAGATGGATGATGCAAGCGCAAAGATAGAGAGCGGACAAAACGCAATCACATCTGCAGCGGATCAGATGAGCGCGGGAGTGGATACGCTAAAGGAGCAAAAGGCAAAGCTTGCAGAGCAGAAAACTCAGCTGGAGAGTACTCTTGCAAGCTTAAATGAGCAGAAGAGCCAGCTTGAAACAATTCAGTCAGCTCTTTCAGACTTCATGAATAGTGATACATATACAAAGACAATTCCGTCACTCAAAGAGGGCGCAAATGCACCGGGTGAAGCGGGCACAGCACTCAAAGCGCAGCTTGAGCAGGTTAATAAGCAGATTGCAACACAGTTTTCAGGTCTCTCGGCGCTTGGAATCACCGTAAACACAGCAGATGATCTGCCTGCGGCAGCGTCAGCGATAGCACAGACTCTCATTCAGGTGAATACAGGTATAGAGCAGTGCCAAAGCGGGCTTGACCAGATAGCACAAGGAGAGACAGCACTTTTAGATGCCTATGATAATCTAAACAGTCAGGCAGCTATAAGCTCGATAAGCATAGGACAGCAGTCGGCACAGCTTGCAACAGCAGCGGCATCTCTTGACAGCTCAAAGAAGGAGCTTGAAAAGAGTAAGGATGATGCACTTGACAAGTCAAACTTAAATGCAGTTTTAACAATTGACTCACTCTCGCAGCTGCTCGTCGCACAGAACTTTGATATGCCTGCAGGCTATGTAAATGATTCAAATGGCACGCAGTACATAGTACAGGTGGGAGATGAGATAAAATCAATTGATGATTTAACAAATCTAGTGCTTATGGATATGAAGCTTGATGGAATAGCTCCTATTCATGTCGGTGATGTGGCAGATGTTGAGATGACTGACAACTCGGATGAGACATATGCGATAGTCAACGGTAATCCCGGAATAATACTCTCCATGGAGAAGCAGACCGGCTACTCTACAGGAGATGTCACAGACCGTCTTTTGGACAAGCTTGATTCGCTGGAAAAGGAAAATGACGGATTACACGCCACAGTGCTTATGAACCAGGGCGTATACATCGACATGGTTGTAAAAAGTGTGATGCAGAATATGATAGTGGGAGCAATACTTGCCATTTTCGTATTGCTTTTGTTCTTAAAGGATATAAAGCCGACACTTGTTATCGCAGCATCTATACCACTATCGGTTATTGTGGCAGTGGTGCTTATGTATTTTACGGATATCACCTTAAATATCATTTCAATGTCGGGACTTGTGCTTGGAATAGGAATGCTGGTGGATAATTCAATTGTAGTAATAGAGAATATCTACAGATTAAGGGGAGAAGGATATTCGGTAAAGAAGGCGGCTGTTGAGGGTGCAAATCAGGTGGCAGGAGCCATTTTTGCCTCTACACTTACCACGGTAAGTGTGTACGCGCCAATCATTTTTACTGATGGAATCACGAGACAGCTCTTTGTAGATTTGGCACTTACGGTAGCGTTTACTCTTATGGCATCTCTTGTAGTGGCACTCACATTTGTACCGGCAATTGCTTCAGGCATGCTCAAAAAGACGAAGGATATAAAGCATCCATGGTTTGAACGTTTTAAGAACTGGTATGGAAATGTGCTCGGCACATGTCTTAGATTTAAGCCGGTGGTATTTATTGCGGCAGTAGTGCTTTTAGTCGGCAGTGGCGCACTTTGCATGTCAAGGGGAATGACATTTATGGATATGGACATGGAGTCAAATCAGATTTCACTTACCATAGAGGCAAAGGATGACGAAAAGCTTGACTTCAAGCAGCTTACAGAGCTGTCTGATAAGGTCATGGACAAAATATCTGATATAAAGGGCATAGACACAATAGGAGCTACAGCAGGCGGCAGCTCGACCATGAACCTGATGAGCTCAGGAAGCGACAGCGTGAGCATGTATATATTGCTTGATGAGAAGTCGGATGTTTCATCGGATAAGGTAATAGATGAAATTGAAAAACTCACAAAGAATCTGGACTGTAAGGTAACAGCATCTTCGCAGGCTATGGACTCATCAGAGTTTTTCGGAAGTGGTCTCTCTGTCAGGATTAAGGGTAATGATATAGACAAGCTGCAGAAGCTTGCAGGTGATGTGGCAGATATCCTTAAGGACACAAATGGAGTGACAGATATAGATGACGGTCTTGGAGATACAATCAATGAGCTTAAGATAACTGTGGATAAGGAAAAAGCAGCAAAGTATGGCTATACGGTGGCTCAGGTATACCAGCTCGTATCCGGTGAGATATCATCTCAAAAGAGCGCAACAACCATTACGACCGACATAAAGGACTATGAGGTATACTTACAATCTGCAGAGCAGTCTGATGTGACTGTGGACGACATCAAAAACCTTACATTTACCTATAAGGATAATGATGGCAGTGAAAAGGAGATTCCGCTCAGTGATATCTGCACTATTTCGCAGGAACAGACACTGAGTACCATTCATCGAGATGCTCAGACAAGATATATTACAGTATCAGGTGCGGTTGATGAAAACCATAATGTAACATTACTAAGCGATAAAATTAAATCAAAAATTAATAAACTTAGTATTCCTGATGGCTATTCAATAGATATGGAGGGCGAGGATGAGACAATAAATGAGTCAATGAGTCAGCTTGGACTTATGCTTGTGCTTGCAGTGATATTTATCTATCTTATCATGGTGGCGCAGTTCCAGTCATTGCTTTCACCGTTTATTATCATGTTCTGTATACCTCTTGCGTTTACAGGAGGCTTTATAGCTCTTTTCATCACGGGAAATGAGCTCGGAATCATATCAATGCTTGGCTTTATCATGCTGGCAGGTCTCATTGTAAATAATGGAATCGTGCTCATTGATTACATCAATCAGGCTAGGAGAGAGGGCATGAGCAAGCATGAGGCAATCATAGACGCAGGCCGTACAAGGCTTCGTCCAATACTGATGACAGCGATGACCACCATACTTGCAATGTTTACATCAGCGATAGGTATCGGAGATGGCTCAGATATGATAAAGCCGATGGCAATCGCAATAATAGGAGGTCTCGTATACGGAACCATCCTTACGCTTATAGTAATTCCATGTATCTATGATGCGTTCAACAGAGAGAAGAGCATGGTAGAGGAAGAGCTGTAGCAAGTAGATAATAATAGCTGACATATAAGGATAGAGCTGTACAATCACAGGATTAACTAAAAAACCGCTCGGAACGCAAAAAAAGTTCCGGGTGGTTTTTTATAATAAAAAGTAGTTTTATCTGCTTATTTTTTATGGCTATTGCATATTGCACAAAAAATGATTAATAAATTTAAACAAATAGCTGAAAATGCTTTTGCAACGTTATATACTATTGAAAAGTCAATGCTATAGTAATATAATACAAACAGAAGCCAAGAGAAAAACATAACGGCTTATATTTTTTACAACAATTAATTAACAAATTTAACTAACTATCAAGGAGGAAGCAATCATGAAGTATTTTCTGGACAGTGCAAAAATCGAAGAAATCAAGGAGGCCTACCATACATTTGGTATTGATGGAGTGACAACAAATCCACGCCACATAATGGTAAGCGGAAAGCCTTTCCTTACTGTAATCAGTGAGATGGCAGACTGGGTTAAGGCGGAAGGAATCGAGGGATACGAGAAATTCCCTATTTCCGTTGAAATCAACCCACACCTTGATGATGCAGATGAGATGGTAGCAGAGGCAAGAAAGATTTCAGCTATCTGCAGCAACTTTGTTATCAAGATTCCGTGCACAGAGGCCGGTATTCAGGCAGCAAGAAGACTCGAGGCAGAGGGAATCAGAACAAATGTGACACTCGTATTCTCACCAGCACAGGCTATTCTGCCGGCAAAGAATAATTCGCTTTTTGTTTCACCTTTCATCGGCTGGAAAGAGGCAAATGGAGAGGATTGTAAAGCGTACATTCAGGCTATTTCAGATATCTATGACAATTACGGATATAAGGGAAAGACACAGATTATCTGTGCGGCTATCCGTACACCTAAGCAGATTGTAGACTGTGCGGTTGCAGGAGCAGATATCGTTACAACAGGCCTTGCAGTATACAAGGACAGTATCAAACATGCATATACCAGACAGGGACTTGAGACATTCCAGAATGCATGGGATAATACAGTTACAGAATAGATGAAACAGGGAGGTGTTTGTAGGCAATGAAAATTGGATTTGTAGGACTCGGAATCATGGGGGAGTCCATGAGTGAGAATATAGTGAAGAAGCATGATGATGAGGTATATGTATTTGATTTCGTAAAGGAGAAGGTAGAGCTATTGGAGAGCAAGGGTGCAATCGGCTGCAGCAGTTCGCTTAAGCTGGCAGAAAAATCAGACGTAATTATATCAATGGTTCCAAAGTCAGAGCATTCGATGGCTGTTTATAAGGAGGTTTTACCGGCACTTGATGATACAAAGCTCTGTATTGATATGAGCACGATAGATCCATCTGTTTCTGTGGAGATTTCTGAAATGGTAAAGAAGACGGGCGCAGAGTTTGTGGACGCACCGGTTGTGAAATCGAAGCCTGCTGCTATTGCAGGAAAGCTCGGAATATATGTCGGTGGAGATGAAAAAGCATGTGAGAAGGCTATGCCGATTCTTTCCTATATGGGAGAAAATATCATCAGGATGGGTGGAAACGGAAAAGGTCTGGTCATGAAAATCTGCCATAACGCGCTTGTATCACAGATTCAAAATGGTGTAAATGAGACACTGACACTTGCAAGGGCATATGGAATAGATATAGAAAGCTATACTACAGCTATCTCATATGGCGGTGGACAGAACTTTTATCTGGATTCCAAAAATGTGCCAATCAAAAATGAGGATTACACCACTGCCTTTTCGATTGAAAACATGTACAAGGATGTGAATATCTGCATGAATATGGCAAAGGAGAGTGGATTAAAGCTTCAAGGAGAAAACGCTGCAAAGCAGGTATATGACAAGGCAATGGAACTTGGCTTTGGAAAAGAAGATTTCTGCGCTACTATAAAGGCTGTCAAGGCAATGCAAAGATAAGTGGGGGAAATATGTTAAAACATTTGAATGAAAAAAATTCTGTGACTATATACAGTGTCACTGATCCATGTTTTGAAACCTACGGAAGGGTGATTTCAAATATCAATTGCAACGAACTTATCTCATTTATGGAACAAAATACTGTAATTCCTGAGAAAGGAAATATATATGTGGCTTCAGTAGAAGAGCTTGAACGTACACATATAGCAGAGTTTTTTAAAAATCGTATATATGGAGAGATGCCTATACAGATAGGCTACTGTAATGGCAGAAACACCACATACAATGGTTTTGAGTACCATAAGGGCAGCGAAATCAATATAGCGGTAACTGACTTTATGCTGGTGCTGGGACATACCTGGGAGATAAAAGACAATACATACCGTATTGAAGATGCAAAGGTATTTTTTGTGGAAAAGGGTACAGCAATAGAGATGTACCAGACGACACTTCATCTATCACCATGCAGGGTGTCAGATATTGGATTTAAGGATGTTGTGATTCTTCCAAGGGGAACCAATACACCACTCAATAATGGAGGGACAGATGAAACTGCTATAGGAGAAGAGAGACTGCTTTTGCAAAGAAATAAGTGGGTAATAGCACATCCCGATAGAGAACCATTGATAAAACAAGGGGCATATCCTGGATTGCTTGGAGAGAATAAGGAACTTTATTATTAAAAAAACCACGTGACCGAAAGACTGAATACTGGACATATTACTGTACTTTCGGTTGCGTGGGAAATAATTTTCAGAAAAAGTATATCATGTGAGAGATTGAATGTGAATAGTTAGTTTCAACAAATCGATGTATATTTTTTCTATTAAATTGGAGGATTTTATGGAGCATTTAGTATTTACTTTGGTGACATTTGTGCTTTTCACAGCACTGGTTGGAATTATTTCAGGAAAGATAGTGAAGAATAGCGATGACCAGAAAACGGCAAAGGGTTATTTCCTTGCCGGAAATGGACTTGGAGGTTTTTTCATTGCAGGCTCAATGCTGCTTACGAATCTGTCGGCAGAAAATCTGGTAGGTTTGTCGGGACAGTCATATGCAGCTAATATGTCAGGCATGGCATGGGAAGCAACAGCGGTTATAGCCACAATTATTATGGCTTTTGTGTTTTTGCCGATGTATCTTAGAAAAGGATATACAACGCTGCCGGAGTTTATGGAGGAGAGGTATGGCGTTGGTGTACGCCGTATGGTTTCTATCCTATTTCTTATTGGATATTTAGTAATCGGAATTCCTGTATGTCTGTACGCAGGCGCTATAGCATTTGAGCAGATTTTTGATTTTGCTACAGTATTTGGAATCAGCGAGGGTATGGCACTTACAATTCTTATAGTGCTTGTAGGTATTATTGGTGCACTATATGCCGTACTTGGAGGTATGAGAGCAGTAGCTGTATCAGACACAATCAATGGAATTTTACTTGTTTTAGGCTCAGTGCTTGTAGTCGTATTTGGTTTTATAGCTGTTGGAAAATTAAGCGGAGGTGGATTTATTGTCGGTGTGAAGGATGTTATTACATATGAACCGGCAAAGCTCAATGCGATTGGTGGAAAGAATGATCCTGTACCATTTGCATGTATTTTTACAGGTATGCTGCTTGCAAATCTGTTTTACTGGGGTACTAACCAAGTACTTATTCAGAGAGCACTTGGTGCTGAAAACTTAAAGGAAGGACAAAAGGGAGTTTTACTTTCAGGCTTTTTAAAGATGATGGTACCGTTACTTCTTGTTATTCCCGGAGTAATCGCAGCAAGACTTGTACCAGGTCTTACAAGCAAGGATTTTGCATATCCTTCACTTGTAGCTAGGTCATTGCCATGGCCGGTTGTAGGACTGTTTTGTGCAGCATTGTTTGGATCAATTATCTCAACTTATAATTCATTTCTCAATGCAGCTAGTACCGTATTTATGATTGATATTTATAAGCCGATTTTTAACCCAAATCTCTCAGAGGAAGCTACAGTAAAACTTGCAAAGAAAATTGGATGGGGCTTTGCAGCATTTGCCATTATCTTTACACCATTCCTTGATGTGCTTAGCACAGGACTTTATGATTTCGGACGAAGCTTTACAGGTTTTTATAATATTCCTATCATTACAATGGTGCTTGTAGGAATGTTCTCAAAGAAGGGCTCTAAGCTTGGAGCAATATGTGCAACAATATTCCATATTGCATTTTACGCATGCTACAAGTTTATCTTCCCACATATTGATACACCATTCACAAATGCTGTTAGTGGAATTAATTATATGTATATATACGCTATCTCATTTGTTATCATGCTTGTAATCATCTTTGTATGCAGCAAGATTGCACCAAATACAAAGGTATTTGACAAGAGTGCTTCAAGAAATGATGGCTATGATATGACAGCATGGAAGCATAAAAATGCTTTTGCAATCTGGCTTGTTTCATTCCTGGTATATGAGTATTTCATTTTCTCGCCTGCAGGAATTGCAACAGAGAACAAAAATGTAGTAAGAATTGCTATTGTAACAGCAATATTTGTGATTGAGACAATTGTTCTGATTGTGAAAGAGATGAACAAGCGTAAAAAGACAGCTTAGGGAGGTTATTAAATGCAGATTAAAGTAAATGATAATGAATTTCAGCTTTTTGTGGGAGAAAAAAGGATTCTGGAGCATAGCAAAGAAAGACCGATGATTTATGTCGGAGTAGGACAGGAAGATGTTGATATGTACAGAGGTAACTTCAAGATAACAGATTATGTTACCGAGCGTTTTCCACTAAAGCTCACAGATGTGATTCAGACAGCTGATACAGTCAGACTATGCTTTGAAAGCTATATCATTGCGAAAATTAAATGTGACGAAAATCTGTGTACCATTGATTTTGAACAAAAGGATGACAGGATTAACCGATTCTGGTTTAGGGTAGCCGCGGATAAAGAGGAAAAATGCTATGGCTGCGGTGAGCAGATGTCTTACTTTAATCTGCGTGGAAGAAATTTTCCTATCTGGACATCTGAACCAGGTGTCGGACGTGATAAGACAACTTACGTTACATGGCGTTCGGATGTAGAAAATAAAGCTGGAGGAGACTATTACAACACAAATTATCCACAGCCAACCTTTGTTTCCACAAATAAATATTATCTGCATGTGGATTCAACAGCATATGCTGATTTTGATTTCAGAAATGACAGCTTTCATGAGCTGCAGATATGGGAGGTGCCTAAGCAGATCCGCATAGAGTGTGCTGATACATATCTCAAACTGCTTGAGAGAATCACAACATATTTTGGAAGACAGCCAAAGCTCCCGGATTGGGTATACAATGGTCTCATAATCGGTGTTCAGGGTGGAAATGAAAGGTCATTTGGATTGCTTGATAAGACCCTTGATAGGAACATCAAGGTAGCTGGCATATGGTGCCAGGATTGGTGCGGAAAGAGAGTGACATCATTCGGAAAGAGACTCCAATGGGACTGGAAATACCACAAGGAAATGTATCCGGATCTGCCAAAGAAGATTAAAGAGATAAATGCAAAGGGCATAAAATTTTTGGGATATGTTAATCCATATCTGGTAAATGATGGTGAGCTCTATAAGGAAGGCAAGGAAAAAGGCTATTTTGCAACAAAGGCAGATGGCAGTGATTATCTCGTGGATTTTGGTGAATTTTATTGTGGAGTTGTGGATCTCACAAATCCGGAGGCATTCGAGTGGTTTAAGGATATTATTAAAGAATACACACTTGGTATAGGCATTGATGGCTGGATGGCAGACTTTGGAGAGTATCTGCCTACAGATGATATATGCTTATACAGCGGTAAATCACCTATGATTGAGCACAATCACTGGCCGGTGCTATGGGCAAAGTGTAACTATGAGGCAGTAAAAGAGTCAGGAAAGCTTGGAGATGTGGTTTACTTCATGCGTGCCGGAGGTGCAGGAAGCCAGAAATACTGCACATTGCTGTGGGCCGGCGATCAGTCTGTTGACTTTACAATACATGATGGACTCGCATCTGTTATCTGCGGAGCACTTAGTGCAGGAATGATGGGATGTGGGCTCACGCATAGTGATATTGGAGGCTATACATCGCTTTTTGATAATACTCGTACAAAGGAGCTGTTTCTCAGATGGGCTGAGATGGCGATGTTTACACCATTTATGAGGACACATGAGGGAAACAGACCGGATACCAATTTTCAGTATTACGATGATGAGGATACCATGGAGCGGCTGGCGAGACTCGTTGATGTATACACGATGCTTGCACCGTATACAAAGACACTTGTTGAAGAGAATGCAGACAGTGGACATCCGGTGCAAAGACCTTTGTTCATGCATTATGAGTCTGATGCGAAAGCTTATGACATACAGTATGAGTATCTTTTTGGAAGAGATATGCTGATAGCACCTGTTTATGAGCAGGATAAGCATGAATGGGATGTGTATCTGCCACAGGATGAATGGGTACATTTGTGGACAGGCGAAGAGTATCACGGCGGAGAAATAACAGTATCAGCCGAGCTTGGCTATACACCTGCCTTCTACAGAAAAAATAGTGAGTTTGCTGATATATTTGAAGAAATCAGAGAAAAATATGGAGTCAAATAAATGAACACTGTTTTATTTTACATAATAATTTTTCTGACAAATGTGATTCAGGGCATTACAGGCTTTGCGGGGACCATCCTCGCAATGCCTCCTAGCCTAATTCTGGTGGGATATGATGTCGCTAAGCCGATATTAAATGTACTTGGTATTCTTGCCGGAGTGTATGTCTTTGTTACACAATGGAAACATGTAGACTGGAAGCAGTTGAAAAAGGTAGTCATCGTCATGGCTATAGGAATCTTTGGCGGCTTTTTTCTAAAGAACGCACTTGCAGGATATGATGCAGTATTATACAAGTTTCTGGGTATTTTTGTGATATTTCTTGCAATACATGGGTTTTACAGCATATATGGGCAAAGGCAGCGTGATACAAAAGAAAAATCATCATGGAAATCAATGCTGTTACTTATTGGTGCGGGAATAGTTCATGGTATGTTTGTGTCAGGCGGACCGCTTCTGATAGGGTATTTATCCAATGAGATAAAGGAAAAGACAAGCTTTAGAGCAACTATTTCTACTGTTTGGATTATATTAAATTCGATGATACTTGTTCAGGATATATGCGCGGGAATGTGGAATGCAGGGCTTGTTATGACTCAATGCATATCGATTCCGTTTTTGATAGCGGGAATGGCAGCAGGCTCAGTGCTTGTAAAGAGGATGAGCCAGGAAATATTTATGAAGCTCACCTACATATTACTTTTTATATCAGGAATACTGCTTATGGTTAAGTAGTTTTTGAAAATTTTATTGGAGGTAAAATATATGACAAAATTTCAGGTGGCATATGTGCCGGTCGGGGTTCCGACATTTCATTTGGAGAGCGCACAGAAGGAATTTGAAAAATCAATAGACTTATTAAATACAATAACGGATGCTGCAATTGTACCGGATAAAATGCTTTTATCAATTCAGGATTTAACTAATTTTCTTGATACAATAGAGCCATCCCTGATAATTTTACAGAATATAACCTTTGCAAATGCAGCTTATGCGAGTGAGGTTCTTAAAAGATTTTCGTGTCCGGTATTGCTTTGGACACTTCGTGAGCCGGTTATAGATGGAGGCCGGTTGAGATTAAATTCATTGACGGGAGCATATTCGGCAGGAAATGCACTGGCTGCGTTTAGGGATGGTAACTTTGAATATATCTTTGGAGCTCCACAGGAGGAGAGGACAAAGAAAACAATTAGTGCCTGTATTCGTGCAGCATGGCTTAAAAATGAGCTTAAAAATCTAAGGATTGCCTCAGTCGGACATACACCTCAGGGATTTGGATTTGGACGTGCAATGGATGCTGACATGCAAAAGGTATTCGGAGCAACACTTGAGTCAATTGAGGTGAGAGAGCTTATTGATATGGCAAAGGGATATACTGATGATGAGTGCAGTGAATATCTCGATAAAATGACTAAGTGTACTGTTGGTCTTGACAAGACTCCTGACAATAATCGAAAGGATTTTGCGAGACTGTGCAAGGCCTATAAGGAGTATGTAGATGAAAATAATATTGGAGCACTTTCTTCAAGATGTTGGCCTGATTTCTTTACCGCGTTTGGAACACCTGTTTGTGGCGTGCTTGCTATGCTAAATGATATGGGGGTTGCTGCAAGCTGCGAGGCTGATACATATGGAGCACTCTCTATGTATATGGGAATGAAATTATCTGAGCAGGCTGTATTTTTCGGAGATCCGGTGTCTCTTGATGAGAGTGAAAATACAATTACATTCTGGCATTGCGGAACAGCTGCATGCTCTATCGCAAGAGAGGACACAGGTGCAACAATCGGAGTGCATCCGAACAGAAAGATTGGCCCTGTAATGGACTTTGGCTGTAAGGCGGCTGACAAAGTCACAGTGTTCAGAGTAGGACAAAAAGCAGATGGAAGCTTTAGATTTTTTGTCACAACAGGAAGTGCTCTCGACAAGCCTAAGCAGTTTTGCGGAACATCAATTGTAGTCAGGACAGACAAAAATAGCTATGATATTGTAAATCAAAGTGTAAAGGATGGTTGGGAGCCTCATTTTGTGGTGATTTACGGAGATTGTTCAGATGAGTTAAAGGTTTTAGGACATATGCTTGAAATCGAAGTCTGTGAGTACTGATTTTATGGAAATAGCTTAAATATCATGCTATAATAATAGTAGTATTTAGGTACCGAATAATTGGTTGGAGGATTTTTACATGGCAAAGTATATTATGGCATTAGATGCGGGCACGACCAGCAACAGATGTATACTTTTCAATGAGAAGGGCGAGATGTGCAGCGTGGCACAGAAGGAATTTACGCAGTTTTTCCCGAAGCCAGGCTGGGTGGAGCACGATGCAGAGGAAATCTGGGCCACACAGCTTGAGGTGGCAAAGGAGGCAATGGCAAATATACAGGCTACGGCAGCCGACATATGTGCGATAGGCATTACTAACCAGAGAGAGACCACGATTGTGTGGGACAAAAATACGGGAGAGCCGGTTTATCACGCAATAGTATGGCAGTGCAGGCGCACGGCAGAGTATGCGGATTCACTGAAGGAAAAGGGGCTTACCGAGACCTTCAGGAAAAAGACAGGTCTTGTGATAGATGCTTATTTTTCGGCAACTAAGCTCAAGTGGCTCCTTGACAATGTGCCGGGAGCAAGGGAGAGAGCCGAAAGAGGCGAGCTTTTGTTTGGAACAGTCGAGACATGGCTTATATGGAAGCTCACTCAGGGGCAGGTGCATGTTACGGATTATTCCAATGCATCAAGAACCATGATGTTTAATATCAATACCTTAAAGTGGGATGATGAGATACTTAAGGAGCTTGACATACCAAAGAGCATGCTTCCAAAGCCTATGCCGTCAAGCTGTGTGTATGGTGAGGTGAATCCGGTGTACTTCGGGGGACCGATTCCTATCGCGGGAGCGGCAGGAGACCAGCAGGCAGCGCTTTTTGGTCAGACCTGCTTTAGGGCAGGAGAAGCCAAAAATACATACGGTACAGGTTGTTTTCTGCTGATGAATACAGGTGAGATGCCTGTTTCATCAAAGAACGGACTTGTTACCACAATAGCCTGGGGCATAGACGGCAAGGTGGTATATGCGCTGGAGGGCTCAATATTTGTGGCAGGAGCCTCAATACAGTGGCTCCGCGATGAGATGAAATTTATCGATTCCTCAACTGATTCAGAGTACATGGCGAGAAAGGTAAAGGATACAAACGGCTGTTATGTGGTGCCGGCATTTACAGGGCTTGGGGCACCGTACTGGGATCAGTATGCGAGAGGAACTATTGTGGGTCTTACGAGAGGTGTAAACAAGTACCATGTCATAAGGGCCACTCTGGAATCAATGGCATTTCAGGTAAATGATGTGCTTGAGGCAATGAAGGCTGATTCGGGCATCAATCTCACATCGCTTAAGGTGGACGGCGGCGCCAGTGCCAACAATCTGCTCATGCAGATGCAGGCTGATATCAGCAATGCACCGGTCAATAGGCCTGTGTGTGTGGAGACAACAGCCATGGGCGCAGCGTACCTCGCAGGGCTTGCAGTGGGCTATTGGGACAGCATGGATGATATAAAGAGAAACTGGGCTATTGACCGTGTGTTTGAGCCGGAGATAGCGGATGATATGAGAGAAAAGAAGCGTAAAATGTGGAAAAAGGCTGTCGCCTGCGCATTTAACTGGGCGAAGGATGACTGAAAGTAAAAATATATATGGAAATTGGTAGGAGAAAATAACATGTATGATGTAGTAATTATAGGAGCGGGAGTATCGGGAAGCGCCTGTGCAAGAGAGCTATCGAAATATAACCTGTCCATCTGCGTAGTGGAAAAGGAGGAGGACGTGTGCTGTGGCACCTCAAAGGCCAACAGTGCTATTGTCCATTCCGGAATTGACTGTAAGACCGGTACACTTATGGCACAGATGAATATCCGTGGAAATGAGATGATGGACGAGCTTTCGAAGCAGCTTGATTTTGAGTTCAGAAGAAACGGCTCGCTGATAGTGTGCTTTAGCGAGGACGATATGCCAAGGCTTAAGGAGCTTTACAATCAGGGAATCGCAAATGGCGTGCCGGGACTTGAAATTCTTGATTCAAAGAAAGCACATGAGATGGAGCCGAATCTGTCTGATGAGGTGGTGGCAGCTATTTACTGCCCGACAGGAGGCATTGTATGTCCGTTTGGCATGAATATTGCATTTGCTGAGAATGCTGCGGCAAACGGTGTGGAGTTTTTATTTAACACCGAGGTGAAGGAGATACAAAAGGAGCAGACAGGCTATATTCTCATTACTCAAAATGGAGAAATTCATGCACGCTGCGTTGTAAATGCAGCTGGTGTATATGCTGATGTATTTCACAACATGGTGAGTGAAAACAAAATCCATATCACACCAAGGCGCGGAGAGTACGAGCTATTAGACAGGGCAGCTGGTGGTATCGTTGACAAGACAATCTTCCAGCTTCCGGGAAAATACGGCAAGGGCGTGCTTGTAACCCCGACAGTACACGGAAATATCCTAATCGGACCTACAGCAGATGATCATGATGACAAGGATGGTACAAATACAACAAGAGCGGGCTTAGCGCATGTTACGACATCCGGCACACGTTCGGTGCCGTCACTTCCTATGCGTCAGGTCATCACATCGTTTGCAGGAAACCGTGCACATGAGGACGGACATGAGTTTATCATCGAGGAGCTTAAAGATGCACCATTTTTTGTGGACTGTGCAGGTATAGAGTCACCGGGCTTATCAAGTGCACCGGCTATCGGTGAGAGAGTGGCAGCAATAGTTGAGAGGCTTTTTAAGCCTTCTAAAAATGCGGACTTTATCGAGACAAGAAAAGGTATTTTAAATCCAAAGAAGCTTTCAGAGGATGAGTATAAAGAGCTGATAAAAGAAAAGCCTGAGTATGGTAACATAATCTGCCGCTGTGAGATGATTACGGAGGGCGAGATAATGGATGCGGTAAACAGACCGTTAGGCGCAAAGTCGCTTGATGGTGTGAAGAGACGCACCAGAGCCGGAATGGGCAGGTGCCAGGCAGGCTTCTGTTCTCCGAGAACTATGGAGATTATCGCCAGGGAGAGAGGCGTTTCGCAGCTTGACATCACTAAAAGCGGTGGAAAGTCAAAGATAGTTGTTGGAATGAGCAAGAATCGCGGATAGTCTGTCTTACTTCAAAGAGACAGGTAACGAAAGATTGATATTGGGTTAATATCAGATTAACATAGGGGGACAATATGGAATTTTACGATATTGTGATAGTAGGAGGCGGCCCGGCAGGTCTTGCGGCAGCAGCTTCCGCTAAGAAAAATAAAATAGATAAAATACTTATACTGGAAAGAGACTGCGAGCTTGGCGGCATATTAAACCAGTGTATACACAATGGCTTTGGCCTGCACACCTTTAAGGAGGAACTCACAGGTCCTGAATATGCCGGCAGATTTATCAAAGAGGTCAAAGAGCTTGGCATAGAGTACAGACTGAATACGATGGTCATGGATATCTCAACCGGTGACGAGTCCGAAAATGGGTCAAACGATAAAATAGTCACGGCTATGAACCGTACAGACGGACTTTTCCATATCGCTGCAAAGACAGTAATACTTGCGATGGGCTGCAGGGAGAGAGCAAGAGGTGCCCTAAACATACCAGGCTACAGACCGGCAGGAATTTTCTCGGCGGGTACAGCTCAGAGACTGGTGAATATAGAGGGATACATGCCGGGACGAAAGGTAGTAATACTTGGCTCAGGAGATATCGGTCTTATCATGGCAAGAAGAATGACCTTGGAGGGTGCCAAGGTGCAGGTGGTTGCAGAACTCATGCCGTATTCAGGAGGCTTGAAGCGTAATATTGTGCAGTGCCTTGATGATTTTAATATCCCGCTTAAGCTTAGCCACACAGTGGTTGATATAAAGGGCAGGGAGCGTGTGGAGGGCATCACTCTCGCTCAGGTTGACGAGCATAACAAGCCTATTGAGGGAACAGAGGAGTTTTACGAGTGCGATACGCTTTTACTCTCATGCGGACTCATTCCGGAAAATGAGATTTCAAAAACAGCAGGTGTAGAGCTCAATCCTGTAACAAGCGGACCTGTTGTAAACGAAAGCCTTGAGACCAATGTGCCGGGTGTATTTGCCTGTGGAAATGTGCTTCATGTGCACGACCTCGTGGATTATGTGTCAGAGGAAGCAACAGCAGCAGGCCGCCATGCCGCAGAGTATGTGAAAAACGGCGGTGATAAGAGTTGCGATGGCAAAGAAATATCGATAACTGCTACAGGCGGAGTCAGATATACTGTCCCAAGCACTATAAATACTGCACAGATGGATGATACTGTGACGGTAAGATTTCGAGTGGGAGCTGTGTATAAGAATTGTTATATTGCAGTATATCTGGATGATAAACAATTACAGCACCGCAAGCGCCCTGTAATGGCACCGGGTGAGATGGAGCAGGTAGTGCTGCAGAAGAAGCAGCTCATCGAAACAGACAATCCCTGCACAATTACGATAAAGATTGAGGAGGCATAGTATCATGGAAGAGAGAAATTTGACATGTATAGGCTGCCCTCTGGGCTGTGCCCTTAAGGTGACAATAGACGGAGAAAATGTCACAGTAACCGGAAATACCTGCAAGCGCGGAGCAGACTACGGAGCAAATGAAGTGACACATCCGACGCGAATCGTGACAAGCACAGTCTGTGTGAAAAACGGCACAATACCTATGGTATCCGTAAAGACGGCACAGGATATTCCAAAGGAAAAGATAATGGATGTGATGGACTGTATCAACCGGATCACGGTAGAGGCACCGGTGCATATAGGTGATGTACTGCTAAGTGATGCTGCTGCAACCGGTGTGGATATAGTTGCAACAAAGAATGTTGAAGCATAAATAAGTAGCATGAATTAATGGTTAAAACCGGAATTTCCCTTGATAGTGTAAAAAACAATAATAAATCTCAGATACTTAAGATACTGCAGAAAAACGGCGCAATGTCAAGGAAGGATATTGCCAATCAGATAGGACTCACACCGGCGGCTGTGACCATGCTGTGCAATGATATGATGGAAGCTCACATGATACTTGAAAAGGGTGAGATGAAGGAGCAGAAGAGAGCGGGCCGTAAGAAGGTGCTTGTGGATATCAATTATGATTTTAAGTATATAGTATCTGTAAATATTGAGGCTGTAGACACGAGCATTACAGTTACCAATATCAGGGGAAATGTGCTTGTTGAAACTAAGGTACATACCCGGACGGACATTGAACCACAGCTGTTTTTAGAAGAACTGGCAAAGGAAATAAAGCTTCAGCTTTGGGAAAAGGAACTTAAGCTGTCAGATATTCTTGGAATCGGAATATGTGTTCCGGGAATAGTTGACAGGAATAATGGCATCAGTATACACGCTTATGGCATATGGAACAATCAAGTAAAAATAAGAGAAATACTTGAAAAACAGATTCAGTGTCCGGTAATACTTGAAAACAACGTCAAAGCATTTGCGGAAGCCGAAATGCTTTATGGTGTCGGAAAATATGGAAACAATATTGTTTTTATTAAGTGGGGCCCGGGTGTCGGCTCTGCGATAGTTGTGGACAATAAGCTATATGAGGGCAATCAGCACAACGCAGCAGAAATAGGACACTACATCATAGAGCCTGATGGACTTAAGTGCAGATGTGGCAGACAGGGCTGTCTTGAAACAAGAGTATCCATGTTTGCCCTGTGTGACCGCATAAAGGAGATATATTCCAAGGAAAATACCCCTGTGCTATACGAAGAAACAGCCGGTGATAAAAATCTTATAACAAGAGAGCTCTTGACTTCGTGGGTAGAAAATGAGGGCAACGGCTACATAACAAGGATGGATAAGACAATTTCTGAGATACTTGTTGGAGCAATAGAACGAATGGCACGTGTCGCTGTAAATGTGTTGACTATTCTGGCTCCGGATTGCACGATAGTGTTTGGTTCAATGTTTGAAAATACAAGTATATATAAGCTTTTTATACAGTACTGCACAAAATATGATGAAAACTATACTGACAAGCTTATCAGCCGTTCACACTTGAGCGATAAGATGGCATATATAGGCGGAACAGCACTTATAGCGAGCACTTATTTCTTTGAAAGTAAAAATTTATAATAAAGAAAAAATGAAGAAATCTTATTGATATTTTCTTTATTGTTGCATATACTATAAGTAAGAAAGGAGTGTTGTATATGTCACAGTCAGTTAATGTTAATTTTAAATTGGATGCAGATGTAAAAAAAAGCATGGAACAGGTGTGTTCGGAATTAGGTCTTTCTATGAGTGCAGCGTTCACCGTTTTTGCAAAAAAAGTAGGCAGAGAAAAGCGTATTCCTTTTGAGGTATCGGTAGATCCGTTTTATTCTGATAGCAATATCCGTTATTTGGAAAATATCGTGCGCGATATTAAGGATGGCAAAGCTCACTTCGCAGAGCATGATTTGATAGAGGAGGACTAATGAGGTTACTATGGGAAGATAGGGCATGGAGCGATTATTTATACTGGCAGACGCAGGATAAGAAAACACTGAAAAGAATTAATGGACTTATCAAGGATATTCAGCGAAGTACGTTTGAGGGTATAGGTAAACCGGAACCATTAAAGGAAAATCTTAGTGGTATGTGGAGCAGACGCATTGATGACACTAATCGAATTGTTTATTATGAAAAAGATGAGATAATTTATATTGTTTCATGTAAAGGTCATTATGATGATTGAAAAATCATATTGACAAATCACCCAATGCACTTTAATATTGTAGAAAGAAACAGGCAAATATTTAAAGGCATAAGAAAGAGGAGTACATGACGAAAGCTTTCAGAGAGAGCATCCGGTCCGTAAGATGGTGATACATTTTGGGCAGGCTGAAAGATGCTTAAGACAGAAATCATGGAAGGTAGCTTTTGAGCCGAAGAACCCAGAAAGCCGCAAGCGGCATAAGTTCTTCCGATTCGTCCACGTTACAGGACAAGAGGCATTCGAGTTTATATGCATATATATGCTCCGATGTAAACGAAGGTGGTACAGCGCTAATTCGCCCTTCCGGTCAATGATCGGGAGGGTCTTTTTATGTACCCAGACCGGAAGATTGCGCATGCAATCCAATCGGTCGCCCATAGCTAAATGAAAAGAAAAACAGCAAAAGCTCACAGCCTGAATTATCAGGCCGCGCATTATGTATGGAATTATGTGATTTATGGAGCTGCCTAGAGACTGTTAAAATTATGTACACAGCCCAGCAACGCACGCACATGGACGTGCGGGCGAGGCGTTAGCGCCATGGACGGCGCTAAAAGCCGGTTGCGTCATGGCCTAAGCAATCCCTAATCATAATTTTTACAGTGTCTTGGCAGCGTAATCATGAACATAATTCCATACATAATGCGCGACCTGACACAACAAAGCCCCCAAAGCTTTTGCGTCATTCATATAAAAGGAGGAAAACATGAGCAAAGAACTAAACAAAACCTACGATCCAAAGGACATCGAGGACCGTCTTTACAAAAAGTGGGAAGACAATGGCTACTTCCATGCTGAGGTAGACCGCAGCAAAAAACCATTCACAATCGTGATGCCACCACCAAACATCACAGGACAGCTGCACATGGGACATGCCCTTGACAACACCATGCAGGATATCCTTATCAGATACAAGAGAATGCAGGGCTACAATGCACTCTGGCAGCCGGGAACAGACCACGCATCCATCGCAACAGAGGTAAAGGTCATCCAGGCACTTAAAGAGCAGGGAATCAACAAGGCAGACCTTACAAGAGAAGAGTTCCTGGAGAAATGCTGGGACTGGAGAAAAGAGTACGGCGGACGTATCGTAAAGCAGCTTCGTAAGCTTGGATCATCAGCAGACTGGCAGCGTGAGAGATTTACCATGGATGAGGGATGCTCACACGCAGTACAGGAGGTATTTACAAAGCTTTATAAGAAGGGCTGGATTTATAAGGGCTCAAGAATCGTAAACTGGTGTCCGGTATGTAAGACATCTATTTCAGATGCAGAGGTAGAGCATGAGGAGCAGGACGGCTTCTTCTGGCACATCAACTATCCTGTAGTTGGCGAGGAAGGCAGATTCGTAGAGATAGCAACAACACGTCCTGAGACACTTTTCGGAGATACAGCCGTAGCTGTAAACCCTGATGATGAGCGTTATCAGGATATCATCGGAAAGACCTTAAAGCTTCCATGCACAGACAGAGAGATTCCTGTAATCGCAGATTCATACGTAGATAAAGAGTTTGGAACAGGCTGTGTAAAGATTACACCTGCACACGACCCTAACGATTTCGAGGTAGGAAAACGCCACAGCTTAGAGGAAATCGTTGTAATCAATGATGATGCCACAATGAATGAAAAGGCCGGAAAATATGCCGGAATGGACAGATATGAGTGCAGAAAGGCACTGGTTGAGGATCTTAAGGAGCAGGGCCTTTTAGTAAAGGTTGTACCACACTCACACAATGTAGGTGTGCATGACCGCTGTCACACAACAGTTGAGCCAATGATCAAGCAGCAGTGGTTCGTCAAGATGGACGAGATGATCAAGCCTGCAGTTGAGGGAGTAAAGAACGGAGAAATCAAGCTCCTTCCTTCAAGAATGGACAAGACATACTTCAACTGGACAGACAATATCCGCGACTGGTGCATCAGCCGTCAGCTCTGGTGGGGACACAGAATACCTGCATGGTACTGTGATGACTGTGGAGAGATGGTAGTTTCAATAGAAAAGCCTGGCAAATGTCCTAAGTGTGGCAAGGAGCACTGGACACAGGATCCTGATACACTTGATACATGGTTCTCATCAGCGCTCTGGCCATTCTCAACACTCGGCTGGCCTGAAAAGACAGAGGATCTGGATTATTTCTATCCAAACGATGTGCTTGTAACAGGCTACGATATCATTTTCTTCTGGGTAATCAGAATGATTTTCTCAGGCTATGAGCAGATGGGCAAGGCACCATTCCACACAGTGCTTTTCCACGGACTCGTAAGAGATTCACAGGGCCGCAAGATGAGTAAATCACTCGGAAACGGAATTGATCCTCTTGAGGTTATTGACAAGTATGGTGCAGATGCGCTTCGTCTGACACTTATCACAGGAAATGCACCGGGAAATGATATGCGTTTCTACTGGGAGAGAGTTGAGGCTTCAAGAAACTTCGCCAACAAGGTATGGAATGCATCAAGATTTATCATGATGAACCTTGAAGGTGTAGAGCTTAGAGAACCAAAGCTTGATGAGCTTCATGCAGCAGACAAGTGGATTCTTTCAAGGGTAAATACACTTGCAAAGGATGCAACAGAAAACATGGACAAGTTCGAGCTTGGAATTGCAGTACAAAAGGTATACGACTTCATCTGGGACGAGTTCTGTGACTGGTATATCGAGATTGCAAAGGTTCGTACCTACAAGAAGGATGAAAACCCGGAGTCAGCAAATGCAGCACTCTGGACACTTAAGACAGTACTTGTAAATGCACTGAAGCTCCTTCATCCATATATGCCGTTTATCACAGAGGAAATCTTCTGCACACTTCAGTCAGACGAGGAGACCATCATGCTCTCTAAATGGCCTGAGTACAAGGAAGAGTGGAATTTCCCGGCTGAGGAAGCAGCAATCGAGCACTGCAAGGACCTCGTAAAGGGTATCAGAAATGTCCGTACACAGATGGATGTTCCACCTTCAAGAAAGGCAAAGCTTTTCATCACAAGTGATGATGAGGCAGTCAGAAAGGTATTCGAGGACAACAAGGAGGTATATGTAAATCTTGCATTTACCAGCGAGATTGCAGTACAGCAGGGCAAGGCCGGTATTGGAGATGACGCTGTATCAGTAGTGATACCTGATGCGGTTGCATACCTGCCGCTTGAGGACCTTGTTGATTTCGAGAAGGAAAAGGAAAGACTCAATAAAGAAAAGGATAAGCTCACAAAGGAGCTTGCGCGCTCAAGGGGCATGCTCTCAAATGAGAAATTCTTAAACAATGCAAAGCCTGAAAAGGTTCAGGAGGAAAAGGATAAGCTTGCAAAGTATGAGCAGATGATGGCTCAGGTAGAGGAACGTCTGGCTCAGTTTAAATAATTAAATACAGATTATATTTTGTGAACACTGTTTTCCTGGGGCAAGGATGCAAAGGAGGCCGTCCACAATGCGGTGGTTCTTGAATAGAATAGAACAAAGAAAGAATATGGAGATAAAATAGAAAGGAATAAACAATGAATGTAAATCCTATAACAAGATTGGATTATCCGGATCCGGACGTGATCCGCGTAGAAGACACCTATTATATGGTATCCACAACCATGCACTTTATGCCGGGCTGTGAGATTCTGCAGTCTTTTGATCTGGTGCACTGGGAGCATGTGACTTATGTCTATGAGACGTTGGATCATACGGATGCGCAGCAACTGAAAAGCGGTCATAATATTTACGGACAGGGCATGTGGGCAGCTTCCCTGCGTTATCATGAAGGCCGATTTTATATTTGCTTTGTGGCAAATGATACCCGTAAGACTTATTTGTATACTTCGGAAAAAATAGATGGTCCATGGAAAAAGCAGCTGATAGAAGGCTTTTATCATGACGGCTCTTTATTATTTGATGAGGATGGCAGAAACTATATTGTATATGGAAATGATGAAATCTGGATTACAGAATTGAATGAAGATTTGACTGCACCAAAGAAGGACGGATTACATCGTCTTTTAGTCAGTGATCATAAGAACCCGGAGCTAGGCTATGAGGGTTCTCATATTCAAAAAATAAACGGCTATTATTATATTTTTCTGGTTCATTCCCTGAGAGACCGCTGGATGCGGACGGAAGCATGCTTTTACAGTGATTCTCTGGAAGGAGAATTCACTGGTGGAGATGTACTTTGTGATGATCGTGGATATTGTGGACAGGGCGTGGCACAGGGAGGAATAGTGGATACGCCGGATGGAAAGTGGTATGCAATGCTGTTTCAGGATTCCGGAGCAGTTGGACGGATTCCTATTCTGCTTCCGGTTACCTGGAAGGATCATTTTCCGGTTTTTGGACAGAACGGACATGTGCCGGAAGAAATAGAGGTTCACAGTACCAGACCAGGATATATTTATCAGCCATTAGTGGGAAGTGATGATTTCTGTAATGGGCTGCTTCCGCGCTGGCAGTTTAATCATGATCCAGATCCACGGTATTATCATCTGGATGCATCGCAGGGAACCTATACAATTACAACACGGGAAGTTTGTACAGAGCTTACACAGGCAGTAAATACGCTTACGCAAAGGATGAGTTATCCGTCCTGCGCAGCTGAGGTTACTGTTGATGCTTCTGCATTGAAAGAGGGCGATGTCGCAGGTTTGTGTGCGTTGCAGGGCTGTTATGCTGCAGTTGGCATTACAAAACATCATGGAAAATATGAAGTCCTTATGCTGGATAAAAAAGAAGATGGTATATTGGATATGACGGAAGGAACTGTTGTTGAATCACACCAGATGGATTTTCGTCTTGAAGCAGATTTCTGTAACATGAAGGATGAAGCACGCTGCTATTACCGGGTAAATAAGGGAGACTGGCTACCCATCGGAACCGTGCATAAGCTGTACTTCAAACTGGATCATTTTACTGGTTGCCGGTTTGGTCTGTTCTGCTATGCGGCAGAGGAAACAGGAGGAAGTGCCTGCTTCCGGGATTTTAAGTATTATGATGTTGATGAAATCTCATAAAGATAGAACTGCATAAAATAAGTGTCGGAATTTACTCAAATTCTGTAAAAGATTCAGATTGCAGAAAAATCCGGGCATAGTATCAATGAATGATATTGCCCGGATTTTTTATATTTAGTGGCTTTTCTTAAAATTTAAATGATGATATAATGAGTGAAAGTGAGAATAATACATAAATGCATTTATTAAAGAAATAGCAGGATAGTTATACTTTAGCAGGAACAAAAAGGCCGATATATAGTGAGGAAAAAATATGGATGATACCGGTATAAAGAGAGAGCCAGTTATCAGAATAAGCAACGACAGGATGGAGGCATTTATCATGCTGCCCACTGTTGAAGAAGAATACCACTATACAGTGGATGAGGTGCTTGAAGCTGTAAACCGCAATGGTGTGATATACGGCATCAATTGCGAGACCATTTCAGATATGGTAGAAAAAAGACTTATGGGCAGGGAAGTGCTTTTTGCAAAGGGAAAGCCGGCTGTTGACGGGGCTGATGGATACTTTGATTTTTACTTCGACAGTGACTTGAACCACCGCCCAACGGTTAAGAGTGATGGCTCAGTGGATTACTGGAGTGTGCACTCGGTTGAGGTGGTCAAAAAAGGCCAGACGATTGCAAACTATTGTGAGCCTGTTGCAGGTGAGGATGGTATTGATGTGCTTGGCAGGGTAATTGCCGCAAAGAAAGGCAAGGGACTGCCACCGCTTGTGGGGCGTGGCTTTGACAAATCTGTCGATGGACTTACATATACAGCTGCTATCGATGGCAAAATTGAAAGGCACAAGAATCGAATTATTATTCTTCCTATTCTTGAAATAAACGGTGATGTGGATGTGGGAACAGGAAATATAGATTTTGTCGGGGACGTGGTCATACATGGCAGTGTGAAGACCGGAGCCAGAATAAGGGCTGCAAAGTCCATCACGATAGATGGTGTTTGCGAGGGCTGTGTGCTTGAGGCCGGCAATGACCTGATTCTAAGGAATGGCATGATTGGTATGGGAAAGGCCCGGATTATTGTAAAGGGCAATCTGTTTGCCAAGTTCATGGAGTATACTGATGTGGAGGTAGATGGCTTTGTGGAGGCTGATTCTGCAATCAACTGCAATGTGGTCAGCAATGATAAGGTAATCTTCAATGGTGGACATGCAAGCATAGTCGGTGGAAAAGTATATGGCTGTGCAGGCATTGAGGTGCAAAACCTGGGTAATGATGCCTTTATCAAGACTGAGGTGCATGTGGGCGTGCATAAAAAGATTAAGATAAAGATAGCAGAGCTTGAAAAGCTTGTTGATCAAAAGCAGATGCTGCTTAACAATATCAATGCAGGCATAAAGCAGATAGAACAGATGATGGGCAGTGCCGCTGACGGTATGAATCTTGAGGAAAAGAAGCTTGCGCTTGTCAGGGCAAAAATTGAGAAAACAGCAGAGCTTACCGAAGATAAGGAGGAGCTGGAGCGGCTTAAGGGCATAGTGGAGCGCTCGACAGGCGCGACAGTACAGGTTTTGGAGCATGTATATCCAAATGTCGAGGTGTGTATTAACAACTCAAAGCTCGTCACCAAGGAGGAATTCGACAAGATTGAGTTCAAGGAGAAGGACAAGGCAGTCGTGATGCTGTCGATGAAATAAAAAAATTGCGATATTTTTATTAAATCTTAATGGAAATATACTTGCATAAAGGGGTTACTTTATTATAATATATAGTGACCCTTTTTTGATGGGATTATTTAGCAGGTAATTATGGAGGCAGGATTATGATAAATTTTGATGAAGAAATAAAGAACTATGAGCCAAGTCTAGAGATAGAGGAGGCTGAATCTGCGATTTACAGCCACGATCTGACAGATGTCACAGATATCATTGCACAGTTATTACGTGAGCAGGACAAAAGGCAGGGTGAATTAAGATGATTTGTTATAAATGCGGACAAGATGCAGGCTGGAACGATAAATGCCCTGTATGTGGGGCTGATCTTTCACTTTTTAAAAGAGCTATTAGAATATCCAACTCATACTACAATGATGGTTTACAAAAGGCACAGGTGAGAAATCTGTCCGGAGCGATTATCTCTCTCAGGCAGAGTCTTAAGTTTTATAAGTACAATATCCAGGCAAGGAATCTGTTAGGTCTCATATACTATGAGATGGGTGAGATGGTTGACGCCTTAAGTGAGTGGGTCATCAGTGCAAACTATCAGCCTGATGATAATCTGGCAAAGAAGTATATAGATCAGATTCATAATAACAGAAATCAGCTCGAAACAATCAATCAGACCATTAAAAAATATAATCAGGCTTTAACTTATTGCAAGCAGGACAGTAAGGACCTTGCGGTTATACAGCTTCGAAAGGTGTTATCCTTAAATCCAAAGCTTGTAAAGGGACATCAGCTTTTGGCTCTTTTATATCTGGAGGAGGGGCATCTGGATAAGGCAAAGAAAGCCTTACGCGATGCAGGCAAGATAGATACAGACAATACCACTACCCTCAGATACTTAAAAGAAGTGAACAGGCGTCTCAAGGAAAAAGGAACTGAGAGGAAAAAGAAAAATGATGATTTAATTTCCTACCAGAGTGGAAACGAAACAATCATTATGCCAAAGCGATTCAGGGAGAGCTCAATGTGGGCAAATATACTCTATATTATAATCGGTCTGGTAGTCGGAGTGGCGGTTACGTGCTTCCTTGTGGTTCCGGGCATAAAAAGCCAGGCGAAAACAGATGCAAAGAAGCAGCTATTATCGGCCAATGATACGATTTCCACAAATGGGCAGACCATCAGTGGACTTAATGATCAGATAGACAAGCTAAAGAAGGAGCTTGAGGACGAGAAGAAGAAAAATGATGGAGTATCAGACCAGATTTCCACATATGAGGCTTTGCTCAATGCCTATGTATACTATACAACCAATGATGTAATAAAGGCAGGAGAAGCACTTGAAAATATCAACACAAGCTACCTGAGTGACTCGGCTAAGCAGACATATGATACGCTCAATGGTTCAATTGCAGATTCATATAAGGAAGCACTGTACAGTCAGGCATACTCATCATACAGCAGTGGCGATTATCAGAGTGCAATCCCTACATTCCAGAAGCTTGTCGGCATGGATGAGGCATACAGGGATGGTTCAGCTGCATATTACCTGGCGCAGTCGTTCAGGAAGTCAGGTGACTTAGCATCTGCAAAGCCATATTATCAGTATGTGGTAGACAACTACGCAGGCACTGAGAAGGCCAGAACATCAAAGAATTATCTGGCACAGGAACAGCAGTAAAACAACTGCTGCGAGGCAATAATTAAATATAGAATTACGAAAGACACCAGATAATCTCCGGTGTCTTTTTTATATGAGCAGGAAAGGAAGAGTGTGACATGATAGAAAATTATATCAAGGAAGCAGACCGGGTGACATACCTTATGCCAAAGGAGGTGGATCACCACTGCGCCGGGCAGATAATCGCAGAGCTTGATGCACTTATAGAGGGCTGTGGTGTCAGAAAAATAGTATTTGACATGAAACAGACAGAATTTATGGACAGCTCCGGCATTGGGGTGATAATAGGAAGAACAAAGAAACTTAAGTACTTTAATGACAGCTCGGTGTCAGTTTGCAATATGTCGGACAGAGTGGACAAGCTTTTGAAATGTGCCGGCATTTACACTATTGTACATAAGCTTTAAAACTGAATTAAATTAAAATATAATCAGACAGAAAGGGAGCATAATGAACGCAGCAAAAACAAATCATATATCGCTTAGCTTTGATGCAATTTCAGAGAATGAGGCATTTGCGAGAATGACAGCAGCCATGTTTATGGCACAATTAAACCCCACACTAGATGACGTGGAGGACGTAAAGACAGCAGTGTCAGAGGCGGTGACAAACGCAATTATCCATGGCTATGAGATGGGGGATGACAATATTTCATCCGGTCAGGCAGATCACCAGGCAGCAGAAGAAAAAAGTTGTCCACAGGTACATATGAATTGCAGCTACATAGGCAGGGAGCTTTACATAGAAATATCAGATAGCGGAGTAGGCATACAGGATGTGGCAAAAGCAATGGAACCGTTATACACATCCAAACCACAGCTTGACAGATCAGGCATGGGTTTTTCATTCATGGAAGCATTTATGGACGCGCTGACAGTTACATCAGAACCGGGACACGGAACAACAGTAAAGATGAAAAAAGTACTATGAAGAGTGACAAAATCAGCAGACTTGTCACAGAAAATATAAACCTGATTTATTTAGTTATGAAACGCTTTAGAAACAGAGGCGTTGACCGGGAGGATTTATTTCAGATAGGAGCAGTTGGGCTGACAAAGGCAGCGCAGCGATTTGATGAAAGTAAGGGCTTTGCCTTTTCTACATACGCAGTACCGTTGATAATAGGGGAAATACAGCGCTTTCTACGTGATGACGGAATGGTGCATATCAGTCGAAAAATACTGGATGATGCAAGAAAAATTGCAATTATCAGAGAAAAATACAGAATGAATGAAAATAGTGAAATATCACTTGAAAAAATGGAAATTATTTCCGGTATGTCAAAACAGGATATAATAATTGCCATGGAAGCTGATAAAAATGCATCGTCAATAGAAAATGAAAGTGTGCTTGATTATTTGGACAATAAAATGAGCGCAGAAGCATCAGACAAGCCATCGGAGACAGATAAAGTGATAAATCACATCGCAATGCAGCAGGCGTTTAACTCACTGGATGATAGCGAGCGCAGACTGATTATGCTCCGCTATATGCAGGATAAGACACAGAAGCAGGTGGCAGAAGTGCTTGGACGCAACCAGGTGGCCATATCACGAATGGAGAAGAATACATTGGAGAAGCTTCGCAGGGCGATGATGTGAGTGGGAAGCAGTGGAGGTTTTGAGCTTCCCACGTGCAGGCTGAGAGGATGCCGGGGGGCATGTAGTATATTCTTCAGAAAATTATGAAGTCAGCCCCGAGCCCATGTACGGATAGATTGTGGATATGCCGGGGCATTTTTGTTATTAGGGAATATGGAACCTCGTGGCAGTTCATAATTTTCTTCAGAACACACTGCATGCCCTCCGGCGAATAAAGTGTGTCAAGTGGGAAGCATCGTAGGATGGGAGCTTCCCACATAAAGGCTGAGAGCACCGTGCCGTCCGAACCGCAGGTGAGGACCAGCACATTATATCTCAGCGTAAGTGGCGTAAGCCGGTGGTGGGGGCAGGCGGTGCTGTCGGGTGGGCGAATAGCGCAGCTGTTTAGTGTCTGTAGAATTATGCTGTAAAGCACAGAAATGCCGAGGCACGGACGCCGAGGCAAGGAGAAATCGAGCCATGGAAGGCGAGTTTCGACGGTTTCGTCGGGCATAGAAAACCTGCGGGCATAATTCGTACAGACACTTAACAGCGAAGCGTAGCCCGCACGACAGCACCGTCTGCCCCCACCACCGGCTTATGCTACGTACTATTGAAACTATTGGAAACTATTGAAAAAAGAAAACTACTTGCACCCAAGCCGCAAAGCATATTACAATGGGTGGTAAGGAATA
The DNA here is from genome assembly GCF_000020605.1 of Agathobacter rectalis ATCC 33656. Taxonomy (NCBI): domain Bacteria; kingdom Bacillati; phylum Bacillota; class Clostridia; order Lachnospirales; family Lachnospiraceae; genus Agathobacter; species Agathobacter rectalis. The sequence goes on along the minus strand of NC_012781.1, from coordinate 2,445,756 downwards.
TAATAGGATTGTCGAAAGGAGAAAAGCATGAAACTTCCACTCACATATGATAACTATATATTTGACCTCTACGGTACGCTCGTGGATATTCACACAGACGAGAGTGACACTGCAATCTGGGAAAAGCTCGCCATGTTCTATGGCTATTACGGAGCACTGTATGAGGCAAAGGAGCTTAAGGAGCGCTATGAGACACTTGTAAAGAGCAGCGAGGCAGAGCTGAAGAAGAAAATTGAAAAGTCTGATGCAGATGCGCGGTTTGCCATCTCATATGCCCATGAAGCATCACCGGAGATACATATAGAGGATGTATTTGAAAAGCTTTATGAGGAAAAGGGCGTGAATCCGACAAAGGAGCTTCCAGTGCATACAGGCCAGTTTTTCAGGGTGATGAGCACCGAATACGTAAAGCTTTATCCGGGCACAAAGGAGATGCTTAAGGAACTTAAGAATGCGGGTAAGAATGTATATCTGCTTTCAAATGCGCAGCGTATATTTACAGCCTATGAGATGAGAAGACTTGATATCTTTGATTTGTTTGATGACGTATTTATCTCATCTGATTATAATACCAAAAAGCCTGATATCAGATTTTATAAGGAGCTGATAAATAAGTATGATATTGACGTATCAAAATCGCTTTTTATAGGAAATGATTCGACTACCGATATCAAGGGTGCAAAGGAATGCCGGATGGATGCCTTTTATGTGAAATCGAATATTTCACCAAAGGATGATATGGCTCATGATGCAGACTATATTATAGATAATTTTACCAACTGGTAATGCATTATTGTTTATAAAAATGTAAATATTACATAAAAAACATATATAAATTAAAATCTTTTTATAAACGGTTGCAAATAAAAAATAATGGTGTAAAATGAACTAGATTTGAATTAGTTTATTTTTTAACAAAGTAGAGGTGAAAAGAATGTCAAACACATTATTAATGTTGTGTATCCCATTTGCGGGCTTATTGCTGTGCATAGCAGTTATGCCGCTTGTGAAGCCTGAATGGTGGGAGAAGCATCAAGCTCATGCAGTTATCTTATGGTCACTGCTTTTTGCCATTCCGTTCGCGCTGTTCTATGGAGCACCAAAAGCCGTAGAGACGGTACTGGAGTGTCTGATAGGTGACTATCTGACCTTTATCGTGTTGCTCTTTGGACTGTTCTGCGTAGCCGGAAATATCAAGCTGGAGGGAAGTCTGGTCGGCAACCCAAAGGTAAACGTTATCATGCTTGCTGTTGGAACTTTTTTTTCAAGCTGTATAGGAACTACAGGAGCCAGTATGCTCTTTGTAAGGCCGATTATACAGATGAACTCATGGAGAAAAAACAAGCGTCACATCATGGTATTTTTCATTTTTCTTGTGTCAAATATCGGAGGATGTCTTACACCTATCGGAGATCCGCCACTGCTCATGGGATTTTCAAGAGGAGTATCGTTCTTCTGGAGCATGAGGCTGTTTCCGGTTCTCGTATTAAATATGATACTGCTTCTTACCATATTTTATCATTTGGACAAGAAGGCCTACCAGAAGGATATCACTAAGGGACTTATGCCTGAGGTGAAGGAAAATGAGCCCCTCATCAGGATAAAGGGTGCCCACAACTTTTTATATATCGTAATGATTGTCATAGCTGTTATACTAAGCGGTGTGCTTCCTAAGCTTTCTGCATTCCAGAACGCTGCAGGAGAGGTTATCGGTATTCCGATATTCAAGGAGGTTACACTCACTGTGCCTGCAATTATTGAGATTGCTATTATTCTGCTTGCAGCCCTGCTTTCCTTCAAGACAACACCGAAGGAGGTTCGTGTGCAGAACCATTTCACATGGGGAGCAATTCAGGAGGTTGCGGTGCTTTTTATCGGAATCTTCATCACAATGCAGCCTGCTCTTATGGTATTAAAGAGTGCAGGTTCAGGTCTTGGAATCACAGAGCCGTTTGAGATGTTCTGGGCAACAGGAGCACTTTCAAGCTTCCTCGACAATACACCGACATATCTGGTTTTCCTTACTACAGCGGGAGCCATGCACTTTACTACAGGTGTCGCAACCACACTGGGAGTGGTGCCGGTCAAGATGCTTATGGCAATTTCGTGTGGCGCTGTATTTATGGGAGCCAACACATATATTGGAAATGCACCGAACTTTATGGTCAAGTCATTATCAGACGAAAACGGTATCAACATGCCATCGTTCTTTGGTTACATATGGTGGTCATTGCGTTATCTGATACCTGTTTTCATCATAGATATGATCATATTCTTTTTATAGGAGGGATGAATTATGGAATTTTATGACGAGAAAATTAAAGCTCTTGCCATCGAAATCTATGAGCTTGATGCCGAAGTATACAAGAAATTAGGCTCATCCCTCGGCAGGGTATTTGGTGGCGAGAAGGATATATGTATCCGTAACATCATGGAGGATCTGCACTCAAGGCAGAACAGCTCAAGAATCCGAAGCGAGCTTGCCCTGATAAGCAACATGGCAAGAACAATACCTGATCACGATACAAGGCATGATATCATGGTCAGATACAACAACATAGTAGAGGAGATAGCGGAGCTCCCGACAGGCTTTGCCGACGGAGATATCCTCGATCCAAAGATAGCGGATTTAAATACCGTAAACCTGAAGGATCGTTTCAAGACGGGCGATCATCTGATTATCTGTATAGGACGTTCCTGCGGATGTGGTGGAAATGAGATTGGATTTGCACTTGCAGACAAGCTTCGTATGAATTTCTATGATGTGTCTGTCATGAATGAGGTGTTCAGACAGAAGGATGGAGAGGAAGCAGCCCAGGCTACAGCTACCTTCCAGAAAAAAGAGCGAATGGGAATCAAAAAGCGCATAAAAGCTTTTAAGAAATACCACGGACTTTCATCAGAGGATGTGCTTTTCTTTGATACAAGCAAGTTCCTTGTAGAGAAGGCAAAGCAGGAGGACTTCATTGTTATGGGACGTTTTGCAGATGCAATTCTGACAAACAATCATATTCCTCACATAAGTATTTTTATCACAGCACCGGAGAAGAGAAGAATCCAGCGTTTCCTTGAGATAAATAAGAATGTGACTCCGAACCAGGCAAAGAAATGGATAGAATCTGAGGATAAGAGACATCTGAAGACCTACAAATTCTATACCGGCAGAAAGTGGAGCAAGGCAAGTAACTATGATATCTGTATCAACAGTGCCAGCTACGGCATTAAGGGCTCAATAGAGCTTATCATCCGTATGCTCCAGCTCGATGACCGCGTGAAGCAGCTGATTGAGTAATTTTTTAAAGCGTGTTTTATTGACGTAAAACACGCTTTTTTTATATATTTGACATTTTTGAAAAAATCCTCTTACAAAATTCGTGAAAAAGTGATAAAATAATATTGTATAACGAAAGAGGTGTGATATGTTCGAAATAGGTGATTACGTATTAAATGCTACAAATGGAATTTGCAAAATAAGCGAAATCGTGGAGTTAGACATGTCAGGAGACAAGCAACTCAAGTCATATTTTTTACTCCGCCCTGTTGAGGAGGAGAATGACAGAGTGTATATACCTGTTGACAATGCTGATAAGAGGATACGTAAGGTAATAACACAGGATGAGGCACTGGCGGTGCTCGATAGAGTACCTGAGATAGAGGCGCTCGCGGTAAACAATGAGAAGGAGCGCGAAACGCGCTATAAGGAGGCAGTCAGAAGCTGTGAGCCGGATAGTGTGATCAGTCTCTTAAAGTGTTTACATATCAGAAATGAGCAGCGTGCACAGGCAGGCAAGAAGTCTACAGCCGTCGATGAGCGCTATGGCAAGATGGCAGAGCACAATTTAAATGCAGAGCTTGCATTTGTTCTTGAAAAGGACAAGCAGGAGATTAAAGATATAATTCATGATATGCTATAGTATGTGGGCAGAATCAGAAAGCGGGTTCTGCCTTGTTTTTTGCTAAAAATAAGAGATATTAAGAAAAGTTTAAACAAATAATTAATGAGTTTATGTCATGAATATGTTATTATATATCAGGTAAGGGCATATAATATTACCGGTTAAGGGTAAATGAGAAAACTTATCATGTTTTATCTGATAAAAACAAAAGAATGAAAGTAAGGGAATCGATATGAATAATATGAATATTAATTCTGCAATAGCAGATACTCTGGATATAGGGAATACAGACACAGAGAAAAGGACAGGGCTCATAGGCTTTTATAATTACACGGTAGTGCTTACATACATAGGCATGTGGATAGGCTTCCTTGGAGTTATGCTTGCCATAAAGGATAGGTATGTGGGTTCACTAATCTGCCTTATGCTGGCAGGTGTCTGTGATATGTTTGACGGCACCATTGCATCCACAAAGAAGGATCGTACCAGGGACGAGCGCACATTTGGCATACAGATAGATTCGTTAAGTGATATCATATGCTTCGGTGTGCTTCCGGCAGTGTGGGTATTTTGCGTGACACCAAAGATATCAGTTGCATTTATCGCCATATTTGTATTCATACTTTGCGGGCTTATCCGTCTGGCATACTTTAATGTAGATGAGGCCAACAGGCAGGCAGCGACAGCAGAGCGCAGACAGTATTATCTGGGGCTTCCAATCACATCAAGTGCGCTTGCTATTCCGGCGGTATATCTGATTGGAGAGTTCACAGCTATACATACACAGACAATCGCGGCACTTGCCCTTTTAATCATTGGCATTTGCTACGTGCTCCCTGTAAAGCTCAAAAAGCCATCTCTTTTTGGAGAGGTTCTGCTTGTAGGTATAGGAGCAGTTGAGTTTTGTATTCTCATTGCGGAGGTTCTTATTTAATGGCAAAAAAATCGTTTGTAGACTGGCTTTACACCACGGCACCTGGGCGTGTGACACTTAAGGTGCTTCTGCATACAGGTGCACTTAAGCTCGGAGAAATAGTAGCACGCTCCCCGCTGTCTAAGCCGTTTATCAGCCGGTATATAAAGAATAACAATATAGACATGTCTGATTTTAAGGGTCAGAAATATAACAGCTTTCAGGACTTTTTCTCCAGAAAGCGTGATGATATTGAGGTGGACAGGCAGGCTGAGCATCTTATCAGCCCGTGTGACGGCTACCTGAGTGCATACAGGATAAAAAGCAACAACAGCTTTCACATCAAGGGCTCATGGTACAAGGTGACGGACCTTGTCACCGACAAAAAAATTGCAAAGGAATTTGTTGGAGGAGACTGCGTGATACTGCGTCTTTGTGCCAACGATTATCATCATTACTGCTATATAGATGATGGATTTCAGGGCAGGAATCATTTTGTGAAGGGACTGCTTCACAGTGTACAGCCTATTGCACTGGAAAATGCTCCTGTATATAGGCAAAACAGGCGTATGTGGACTATTCTGGATACAGTTAATTTTGGCAAGGTGGCACAGATTGAGATAGGTGCGCTGCTTGTGGGAGGCATAGTCAATGACCACGAGAATGTTATGATGAGAAAGGGCGCAGAGATGGGGCACTTTGAGCTGATTGGCTCCACAATAGTGCTTTTGTTTAAAAAAGGTCATATTGACCTGCTTCCGGAAATTAAAGAGTGTATAAAAGGAGACAAAGAAGTACGTGTTATCCAGGGACAGCATATCGCAAACAGGACAGTTTTTTAACAGAATACTTCCAAAATACAGTCGTATTCCGCTGCTTTTTACAGTAGTGCTCAATTTCAGTGTATACTGGGGCGCGCGTGCTATTGCAGGCGGTTTTATCCATCACAATATAGAGACCTCGCTTGATGATATGATACCGGTTGTGTACCCTACAGTAGTCATTTATTTTGGCTGCTATATTTTTTGGATTATAGGATATCTGTACAATGCAGCGATGGATAAAAGGCACTGTTATCGTTTCCTCATGGCAGACTGGCTGGCAAAGGCAGTCTGTTTTATCTGTTATGTCGTGTATCCTACAACCAACACCCGCCCGGAAATAGTGGGCTCAGACATATGGGCACAGCTCATGCGCTTTTTATATAGTATGGATGCAGCGGACAATCTTTTTCCATCTATACACTGCCTAGTAAGCTGGCTGTGCTATATTGGCATTCGTGGCAATAAAAAAGTACCGCAGTGGATACGTACAACCTTTTGTATTTGCGCTATAGCAGTATTCATATCCACATTGACTACGAAGCAGCATGTGATATATGATGTAGTTGCAGGAGTTGCGCTGGTGGAAGTGACATACCGGGTTTCAAAGCTGATAGTTAAAAAGGCAGTTAAAAAAGGAAAATCGAATACAGAAGCATAATATGTATAAACAGTATAAGGTATACAATTAGTAAGAAAACCTAAAACCAAGGAGTATAAACATGGATGATACACAAATAGAGATGCTGCCGATGTTGGGCGAATTTAGTTCAATTGCCTCGCAGTATGAACACATCATGTTCTACTACGAATCGGGTATACAGCAGATAGTCGCAAAGCTGCAGATATTAAATAATGAATTTAAAAACAATCATGAAAGAAATCCAATTGAGAATATAAAGAGCCGTGTAAAGTCGCTTGACAGCATAATAGACAAAATGAAGCGAAAGGGCATTCCGCTCACCACCAACGCCATGAAGCGTGAGATTAAGGATATAGCCGGCGTCAGGGTCATTTGTCCATTCATATCCGATGTATATCAGGTGGCCAATATGCTTGTGAATCAGGCGGATGTCGAGATTGTCACAATAAAGGACTACATAAAAAAACCGAAGGAGAATGGCTACAGGAGTCTTCATATGATAGTGCTGGTTGATGTGTATTTTTCGGATCACAAGGACAAGGTGCCGATAGAGATACAGTTTCGTACCATTGCCATGAATTTCTGGGCCAGCACAGAGCATCAGCTCCGCTACAAGAAGAGCCGTATATTCACGGAGGAGATGCAGCAGGAGCTCAAGAAATGCGCAGATATCATGGCAGACGCTGATGACAAGATGCAGAATCTGGCAAATGTTTCGGGGATTGTGCAGCCGATTGAGTAAAAGAGAGTGATGTAAATCACTCTTTTTTGCTTGTAAATCAAAAGTTTATATTTATTTAATAAAAATTGTTAGCACTCTCACTTGACGAGTGCTAATCTGCGTGCTATAACATAGTCACAAGGAAATATTGAAGAATTATTTAAAGGATTATTTAGAGATAAAATTTTGATATTACCTGTATAACACATAAGAATCATATTTATGGATAACATAGTAGAAGGGAGTGAGACTATGAACATTCAAAAATTTACACAGAAATCAATAGAGGCAGTCAATGACTGCGAGAAGCTTGCATATGATTATGGCAATCAGGAGATAGAACAGGAGCACCTGCTTGTGGCATTACTTTCACAGGAGGACGGACTGATACCGAAGCTGATTGACAAGATGGAGATAAACGTAGAGCATTTCACAGAGAATGCAAAGCGCCATCTGGCAGCGCGTACAAAAGTAAGCGGCAGCAGTGCACAGGTCTATGTGGGCAATGATTTAAACAAGGTTCTTATCCATGCTGAGGACGAGGCAAAGGCAATGGGAGATGAGTATGTTTCGGTAGAGCATCTTTTCCTGTGTCTGCTGAAGTATCCAAACAAGGCAATGAAGGAGCTGATAAAGGAGTATGGTCTCACAAGAGACAGATTCCTCACAGCACTTTCTACGGTCAGGGGCAATCAGAAGGTCACATCCGATAACCCTGAGGCCACATATGATACACTTGAGAAATATGGCTACGACATGGTGGAGCGTGCAAGACAGCAGAAGCTTGATCCTGTTATCGGCCGTGATGATGAGATACGAAATGTAGTGCGTATTCTCTCACGTAAGACTAAAAATAACCCGGTACTTATCGGTGAGCCGGGTGTTGGTAAAACGGCAGTCGTTGAGGGACTGGCGCAGCGTATCGTAAAGGGCGATGTGCCTGAGGGCTTAAAGGACAAAAAACTGTTTGCACTCGATATGGGCTCTCTGATTGCAGGAGCTAAGTACAGGGGCGAGTTTGAGGAGAGACTTAAGGCAGTGCTTGAGGAGGTAAAAGCCTCTGACGGACAGATAATTCTCTTTATCGATGAGCTTCACACAATAGTAGGAGCCGGAAAGACAGACGGAGCTATGGATGCAGGACAGCTTCTTAAGCCAATGCTTGCAAGAGGTGAGCTGCACTGCGTGGGCGCCACCACACTTGATGAGTACCGTGAGTACATTGAGAAGGATGCAGCTCTTGAGAGACGTTTCCAGCCTGTTATGGTAGACGAGCCGACAGTAGAGGACACTATCTCAATACTTCGTGGTCTTAAGGACAGATACGAGGTATTCCATGGCGTTAAAATCACAGATTCGGCACTTGTCACAGCGGCAGTGCTTTCAAACAGATACATCACAGACAGATTTTTGCCTGATAAGGCAATAGACCTTGTGGATGAGGCATGCGCCATGATAAAGACGGAGCTTGATTCAATGCCGGCAGAGCTTGATGAGCAGAATCGTAAGATTATGCAGCTTGAGATAGAGGAGACAGCTCTAAAGAAAGAGACAGACCACTTAAGTCAGGACAGGCTCGCAGCACTACAAAAGGAGCTTGCAGAGCTGCGTGATGACTTCAATGCGAAAAAGGCTCAGTGGCAGAACGAGAAGGGCGCTGTTGACAAGGTCAGCAAGCTTCGTGAAAAGATTGAGTCCACAAAGAATGAAATCAAGACAGCGCAGCAGAACTATGACCTGGAAAAGGCGGCAGAGCTGCAGTACGGCGTTCTTCCAAATTTGCAGAAGGAGCTGGAATCAGAGGAAGCACTGCTTAAGGACAGGGATTTATCGCTTGTACGTGAGAACGTGGGCGATGAGGAGATTGCACTCATTATCTCGCGCTGGACAGGAATACCTGTTGCAAAGCTTACGGAGAGTGAGCGTAATAAGACACTTCACCTCGATGAGGAGCTGCACAAGAGGGTAATAGGACAGGATGACGGAGTCACAAAGGTGACAGAGGCTATCATCCGATCAAAGGCAGGCATCAAGGATCCTACAAAGCCGATAGGTTCGTTTATGTTCCTCGGACCTACAGGTGTAGGTAAGACAGAGCTTGCAAAGGCACTTGCGGCAAGTCTTTTTGATGATGAGAACAACATGGTCAGACTCGATATGAGTGAGTACATGGAGAAGTACTCAGTGTCACGACTCATCGGAGCGCCTCCTGGATATGTAGGCTATGATGAGGGTGGACAGCTCACAGAGGCTGTAAGGCGTAAGCCATACTCAGTAGTACTCTTTGATGAGGTGGAAAAAGCCCATCCGGATGTATTCAATGTGCTGCTTCAGGTGCTTGATGACGGACGAATTACTGACTCACAGGGACGTACCGTGGATTTCAAAAACACTATCATCATTATGACAAGCAACCTCGGCTCACAGGAGCTTCTTGAGGGTATAGAGGCAGACGGCAGCATCAGCACAGAGTGTGAGAACCGCGTCATGGATGAGCTTAAGGGTCATTTCAGACCGGAGTTTTTAAACAGACTTGATGAGATCATCATGTTCAAGCCTCTCACAAAGGATAACATTGGTCATATCATCACCTTGCTCATGGCAGACTTAAACAAGCGTCTTGTCGACAAGGAAATCACAGTCGAGCTGACAGACACTGCAAAGCAGTTTATCACCGACAATGGCTACGATCCGGTATACGGAGCAAGACCGCTCAAGAGATATCTGCAGAAGCATGTCGAGACACTCGCTGCAAAGCTGATTCTGGCAGATGGTGTGAGAGCAGGAGATACCATTCTTATAGATGTGAAGGATGGCAAGCTTAGTGCATCGGCAGTTCAGAAAAATGCATAAGCAAATGTATAGAAATTAACAGCTCTTTCTCTTTACAATTTCTGTACTTATTTCAATTTTTACATGGCTTGCAGAGGTAGAATTTATTATCTCTGCAAGCCTTTTTACTGCAATTTCACCCATGTACTGCTTCGGCACATGCACAGTCGAAAGAGGCGGTGTAATGTAGGTACACATTGGCATATCATCAAAGCCTATTACTGATATGTCTTCAGGAATACGGTAGCCTGCCTCTGAAAGTGCACGCATAGCTCCGGCAGCAATCAGGTCATTGTCAGCAAAGTAGCATCGGACAAGCTCATCACCGCTTTTTATAACTGCCTTCATATCACAGTAAGCACCGTCAACTGAAGGGGAGAGGTGATGTACGACTGAGCGCGAGGTTGACATACCGTTTTTGCGTATTGCTTTATAGAAGCCGTCGGCTCTTTCCTCAAAGCCGGTTATACTGTATGCGGAATGCAGATATCCGGGTTGTGCATGTGTTTGCTTGATCAGGTAGTCTGTGGCAAGATAGGCACCCTGAAGGTTATTTATAGTCACGCAATCGAGGTTTAAGGCTTCGAAATAGTTGTCTATTAGCACAACAGGCAGACCGCACCTTGTAAAGGGCTTTATGTCATGCTCTTCCATCTCGGTTCCAAGCAGCAGGATACCCTTTGCTCCAAGCCTTTTCCACTCAGATAGCAAAGCCTCAATGTCGTCATTTTCGTATATGTAGCTGATATTCAGGTAGTAGTGGCAGTGCCTGCAGCCCAAATCAATACCCTCTGACAGCTGTGAAAAGAATGGAACATCCTGTACCAAAACGCCGTGCTCTGTATGTGTGTAAACAGGAGAATTAGGAACTACAGCGCCATTCTTTCTGTATATTACAAAATATAATGTGCCATTGGAGGCCGGAGATTCATTGGTATTTGATATTCTTGAAAAATCATATCCGGCAGAGGCCGCAGCTTCGAGCACACGTTTTCTGGTGAGTGTGCTGACACCGGGCTTATTATTAAGTGCCATCGATATAGCTGCTTCAGAAAGATTAAGTTGTTTGGCAAGTTCTTTTGCTGTGATAGACATGGCATGGCTCCTTATGTTTTATTTGTCTCATTATAACATGACAATATAGTATTAACATTATAATTTAGTAAATTAAGTTGAAAAATACACTAAATTTACTAAATTATAGGTATCAATTAAGTTAAACCGGATATATACTTAGCACATAAGAACAATTAATCTGTCCGATGGGGCATATGAGAGAAGGAGATTTACACTATGAACAATATTCCAAAAATGAAAATCGGTATAGTTGCGGTAAGCCGTGACTGTTTTCCGGAAAGTCTGTCAGTAAACAGAAGAAAAGCACTTGTCGATGCATACGCTGCAAAATATGATGCAGCAGACATATACGAGTGTCCTGTATGTATCGTGGAGAGCGAAATACATATGGTACAGGCACTTGAGGACATAAAGGCAGCAGGCTGCAATGCACTTTGCGTTTACCTTGGAAACTTTGGACCGGAGATTTCAGAGACTCTTCTTGCAAAGCACTTTGACGGACCAAAGATGTTTGTTGCAGCAGCAGAGGAGACACAGGAGAACTTAATTCAGGGACGTGGAGATGCATACTGTGGTATGTTAAACGCAAGCTACAATCTGGCACTCAGAAATATAGGAGCGTATATTCCGGAGTATCCTGTGGGCGATGCAGATGACTGCGCAGATATGATACATGAATTCCTGCCAATAGCAAGGGCTATATACGGACTTAATAATCTTAAGATTATTTCATTCGGACCAAGACCACTCAATTTCCTTGCATGCAATGCACCAATCAAGCAGCTCTACAACGTGGGTGTTGAGATTGAGGAAAATTCAGAGCTTGATTTGTTTGAGGCATTTAACAAGCATGCTGGTGATGAGAGAATACCGGATGTGGTAAAGGATATGGAAAAGGAGCTTGGCGAGGGCAACAAAAAGCCTGAGATTCTTGAGAAGCTTGCACAGTATGAACTCACACTTTTAGACTGGGTTGATGAGCATAAGGGCTACAGAAAGTATGTGGCAATCGCAGGAAAATGCTGGCCTGCCTTCCAGACACAGTTTGGATTTGTACCATGCTATGTAAACAGCCGTCTTACAGGAAGAGGTATCCCGGTTTCATGCGAGGTTGACATCTATGGAGTGCTCAGTGAGTTTATCGGAACCTGCGTCAGCGAGGATGCAGTAACACTTCTCGACATCAACAACTCAGTGCCGAAGGATATGTACAAGGAGTCAATCGAGGGCAGATTTGACTACAAGCATACAGATACATTTATGGGCTTCCATTGTGGAAACACCTGTTCAAGCAAGGTTTGCAACCCACAGATGAAGTATCAGATGATTATGGCAAGAAGCCTTCCTATAGAGGTGACAAACGGAACTCTCGAGGGAGATATAGTGCCGGGAGATATTACATTTTACCGTCTCCAGTCTACAGCAGACTGTAAGATTCGCGCTTATGTGGCTCAGGGTGAGGTGCTTCCTGTTGCAACACGTTCATTCGGCAGTATCGGAGTGTTTGCGATAAAGGAGATGGGACGTTTCTACCGTCATGTGCTTATTGAGAAGAATTATCCTCATCACGGAGCTGTAGCTTTCGGTCATTACGGAAAAGCCCTTTTTGAGGTATTTAAATATATTGGCGTGCCAGTTGAGGATATTAACTACAACCAGCCGGCATCACTGCCATACAAGACAGAAAATCCTTTCTGTTAGTGGGGTCTGAATAGTTACGTTATCTGATGTAAACATATTACGTGAATGGAGAATAGATATGCTATATATAGGTGTGGATTTAGGCACAAGTGCAGTAAAGCTTCTGCTCATGGATGAGAGCGGAAAGGTATTAAATATAGTCTCAAAGGAGTATCCAATCAGCTTTCCAAAGCCGGGCTGGTCAGAGCAGAATCCATGTGACTGGTGGGAGCAGACCGTGGCTGGGCTTATAGAGCTGACTAAAGATTTTGACAGGAGCGCTGTTGCGGGAATCAGCTTCGGAGGTCAGATGCATGGACTTGTCGTATTGGATGAAAACGACAATGTAATAAGACCTGCTATACTTTGGAATGACGGAAGAACACAGAAGGAGACAGACTATTTAAATAATGTAATAGGAAAAGAAAAGCTGTCTGAGCTCACCGGAAATATAGCGTTTGCCGGATTTACAGCGCCAAAGATTTTATGGCTAAAAGCAAATGAACCGGAAAACTTTGCCAGAATAAAAAAGCTTATGCTGCCAAAGGATTATATTGCATACCGCATGACAGGTGTATTTAGTACCGATTATTCTGATGCATCGGGAATGCTTCTTCTGGATGTCAAAAATAAGTGCTGGTCAAAGGAGATGCTTGACATATGCGATGTAAGAGAGGAGTGGCTTCCTGGGCTTTATGAGAGCAGTGAAAAGACAGGCACTCTGAAAGCTGATGTGGCATGTGAGCTTGGCTTTCCTAAAGACTGCATAGTTGCAGCCGGGGCAGGAGATAATGCGGCTGCAGCTATAGGCACAGGTACAGTCGGAGCCGGAAAGTGTAACCTCTCTCTTGGAACAAGCGGCACACTTTTTATTACAAGTGATGAGTTCAGAGTGGATTCGCACAATGCGCTTCATTCGTTTGATCATGCTGACGGCGGCTATCATCTGATGGGCTGCATGCTCTCGGCTGCAAGCTGCAACAACTGGTGGATGAAGGATATCCTTCATTCCGATGACTTTGTGAATGAGCAGAAGCCTCTTGAGGAGGATGGCAGACTTGGTGAGAATCATGTGTATTTTCTGCCTTATCTGATGGGAGAGCGCTCTCCGCACAATGATCCGTCTGCAAGGGCAGCGTTTATTGGGATGAGCATGGATACTGACAGAGCCGACATGCTGCAGGCTGTGTTTGAGGGTGTGGCATATGGTCTTCGAGATTCACTTGAGGTGGCAAAGAGCCTTGGTGTGGCACCAAAAAGCACAACAATCTGTGGTGGCGGTGCAAAAAGTGTGCTTTGGAGAAAGATAGTTGCAAACGTCATGAATATGCAGGTTGACACGGTAGAGGTCGAGGAAGGACCGGCATACGGCGGTGCAATACTGGCTGCAGTTGCAAACGGCTGCTTTGAAAATGTGGAGGCTGCGGCAGCGGCTATTGTGAGAAAGAAGGATACAACCATGCCAAGTCCACAGCTTGTCGAAAAATATGAGAAGGGCTATGCAAAATTTAAGCAGTTTTATCCTGCATTAAAGGGCAAATATTAGTCATTTCGTAGAAAATTAAATTTGGTGTTGTAAAGTGGTGCAAATTCATGTATCTTATTATAAGGAAATGAATTTTGCACCACTTTTTTATGCATAATTAGCACTTATAAAACACGTAATTGCCGATTATATCAATGCAAAATGAATTTTTTGCTAAAAGAAATTGCAAAATGATATAACAGATATATCAAATATGCATTTCAGGCGGGGATGATATGGATTTATTTGATTACATGAGAGAACAGAATAAGGAGACAAGCGGTCCCTTAGCTTCTAGGATGCGTCCGACAACACTTGATGAGGTGGTCGGGCAGCAGCACATAGTTGGGAAGGACAAGCTTTTGTATCGTGCGATTAAAGCCGATAAGCTCAGCTCCATCATCTTTTACGGGCCGCCGGGCACCGGAAAGACTACTTTGGCAAAGGTCATAGCCCACACTACCAGTGCTGAGTTTATGCAGATTAATGCAACCTCTGCAGGCAAGAAGGACATGGAAGAGGTCGTGGAGCAGGCGAAGAATAATCAGGGAATGTATCAGAAGAAGACGATACTTTTTATCGACGAGATACATCGCTTCAACAAGGGGCAGCAGGATTATCTGCTTCCGTTTGTGGAGGATGGCACCATTATTCTGATAGGAGCTACCACTGAGAATCCTTACTTTGAGGTAAACGGTGCTTTGCTTTCACGCTCAGTTATTTTTGAGCTTAAAAAGCTGTCAACGGATGATATAAAGGTACTTCTTAAGAGAGCACTGACTGACACAGAAAAGGGCATGGGTGCATACAATGCACAGATAGATGATGATGCACTTGATTTCCTTGCAGATGTGTCAAACGGAGATGCGAGAGCGGCGCTCACAGCGATAGAGCTTGGTGTACTGACCACGGACAGGTCAGACGATGGCATCATTCATATCACTATCGATGTGGCGAGCGAATGTATACAAAAAAGAGTTATCTCCTATGATAAGAAGGGGGATAACCATTACGATACCATCTCTGCTTTTATAAAGAGCATGCGCGGCTCAGACCCGGATGCGGCGGTCTATTATCTGGCGAGGATGCTTTATGCCGGAGAAGATGTGAAATTTATCGCAAGACGAATCATGATACTT
The DNA here is from genome assembly GCF_000020605.1 of Agathobacter rectalis ATCC 33656. NCBI lineage: Bacteria > Bacillati > Bacillota > Clostridia > Lachnospirales > Lachnospiraceae > Agathobacter > Agathobacter rectalis. The sequence continues at coordinate 2,430,509 of NC_012781.1, read as the reverse complement.
GCATCGGAGGATATAGGCAATGCAGACCCGATGGCTATGGTTGTAGCGGCATCGGCGGCGGCAGAGGTCGAGCGCGTTGGAATGCCGGAGGCACAGATTATTCTGTCACAGGCTGTCACATACATGGCATGCGCGCCAAAGAGCAATGCATCATATAATGCGATATCGGCAGCAATGAGCTGCGTGAAGCAGACTAAGACACCGGCTGTTCCGGCACATCTGCAGGATGCCCATTACGGTGCGGCAGAAAAGCTCGGGCACGGAGTCGGGTACAAATACGCACACGACTATCCAAATCACTATGTGAAGCAGCAGTATCTGCCGGATGGCCTTACAGACAGAGTGTTTTACAAACTTACGGATATAGGCTATGAGGCAAAGATAAAAGCACACATGGATGAGCTTCACAGAGACTGTGATACATGAAAGTGCATAGATGAAGCTTGAATAATTGCAAATAGTTGATAATAACATAAATATTTAAAAAATCAGACCAGGAGGATCTTTAAATGAAAAAGTATACAGAAATGACAAAGGACGAGTTAATGCAGGAAAAGACAGCACTTGAGGCTGAGTACGAGAAGATTAAGAATCTTGGCTTAAGCCTTGACATGTCGCGTGGAAAGCCGGGAGCAGACCAGCTTGACCTCTCACTCCCTATGCTCGATGTCTTGAAATCAGACAGTGATATGAAAAGTGAATCAGGACTTGATGTGAGAAACTATGCATGTCTGGACGGAATTCCTGAGGCAAAGGCCCTTATCGCAGGCATGGTAGGAGCAAAGCCTGAGCAGGCTATAGTATATGGAAACTCAAGTCTCAATATCATGTATGATCAGGTTGCACGTGCATTTATCTTTGGTCTTTGCGGCAATACACCATGGTGCAAGCTTGACAAGGTGAAGTTCCTCTGTCCTGTACCGGGCTATGACAGGCACTTTGCAATCACAGAGGAGTTTGGAGTTGAGATGATAAACATCCCTATGACTGAGGATGGTCCTGACATGGATATGGTTGAGAAATATGTCAATAACGATGCCTCTGTAAAGGGAATCTGGTGTGTTCCAAAATACTCTAACCCACAGGGTGTTGTATACTCTGATGAGACAGTTGAGCGCTTTGCAAAGCTTAAGCCTGCAGCAGATGATTTTAGAATCTTCTGGGACAATGCATACACAGTTCATCATCTCTATGATGATAAGCAGGCAGAGATTCCAAATATCCTTGAGCTCTGCGAGAAAGAGGGAAACCCTGATATGGTATTTGAGTTCTGCTCAACAAGTAAGGTGACATTCCCTGGTGCAGGCGTGGCAGGTATATGCACATCTGAGAAAAACCGTGAGGATATCAAGAAGCGCCTTACTATACAGACAATCGGACACGACAAGATTAATCAGCTTCGTCATGCGAGATTCTTTAAGGATGTAGATGGTATCAAGGCTCATATGGCAAAGCATGCAGCTCTTATCAGACCTAAATTCGAGCTGGTTGAGAATATCCTCACAGATGAAATTGCTTCAAGAGGCATCGGAACATGGGTTAAGCCGCTTGGTGGATACTTCTTCGGATTTGAGGCTCTTTCAGGCTGTGCAAAGGAAATCGTTGCAAAGTGCAAGGAAGCTGGTGTCACAATGACAGGTGCAGGCTCTCCTTTCCCTTACAAGAAGGATCCGGATGACAGCGTGATAAGAATTGCTCCGACATATCCATCACTTGATGAGCTGAAAAAGGCTGCAGAGGTGTTTGTTATTGTCACACGTCTTGTCAGCGTAAATAAGCTGCTCGAGGCATAAAATCACTGTTATGTCTTAACGGACAGACGTACAATTCACTGTTATGTCTTAACGGATAGATGTGCAATTCTCTGTTATGTCCTAACGGGGAGATTTATGATTGGCATATTTATCTAAAATAAGTATGTGATATATGTATAAAAACTAAATGAATATTTGTGCACATTTTTTCGGGATTTGGTATTTACAAATCCCGATTTTTGTGTAAGATATAAATATCTTTTTAAATTGTGTCTTGCATATGTTCTATGCAGGTTTCTTTTTGTGGCATTTCGGCCACTATTTTTTTCCTTGTTTTTTAGTTTCATATATTTGATTTTTGATTTTATTTAACACTATTATTTTAGACTTAGATGAAGAAAGGATTTAAATATTATGAAGGAAATTTTTCAGGAATATGGCGGAATACTCATAACAGTTGTAGCTATTTTATCAATCATTCTCGTTGTAACAGCGGTTATAGGCTCTGATGCAACAGGCATAGTAGGAAAGACATTTAGTGATCTGATTATAAACTTTTCAAATCATGCCAATATGAGTGTCAAATAAGAGGTGGTACATGGAGCTTGGAAAAGAATATTTTGGACCGCTTTGGAGCTTTGTAGCCAGCAACGAGATAACGGATATAGATTATAACGGCAAAGAAATATGGCTTACAAATATATTTAATGAGCGTTTCAGGGCCAATCAGCAGTTTGTCACACAGTATATGACACCTGCTTTTGTGGAGCAGTTTACACAGCGCATCGCCAATGTCGTAAGCAGACAGTTCAATAAGAGAAATCCGGAGCTTGAGGCCGAGACGAGCGAGCTTCGTGTGACGATACTGCATGAATCGGTTGCGAAGTCGGGCAGGAGCATCAGCATACGAAAGACACCGCCGCTTATCAGACTGACAGCAGAATCTGCAATTGCTGAGAAATTCTGCTCGGAGGAGCTTTTAGCTGTACTGATAAACTGCGTAAAGACCAAGATGAATATCACCTTTTGCGGGATGCCGGGCATCGGAAAGACGGAGTGCGTGAAGTTTTTTTCACAGTTTATACCGGCGAATGAGCGCGTGATTACAATTGAGGATACTCTTGAGATACGTTATGCCGAGACAAATCCGGGCAAGGACTGTATAGAGATGAAGGTGAGTGAGGATGTGTTTGGCTACTCTGAGGCTATCAAGTCATGTCTTAGAATGAATCCAAAGTGGATTATGCTCTCAGAGGCACGCTCAAAGGAGGTAAAATATCTGCTGCAGAGCTGGAGCACCGGTGTGCGTGGCATGACGACACTCCACACAGATGATGTGCGCAATATACCGGACAGAATACTCAATATGCTAGAGAGCCGTGTGGATGCAGAGCGTATGGAGAATGACATATATCAGGCACTTGATGTGGGAATTTTGATCCGCAAGAGAAGAAATGAAGACGGAGTAGTGTACAGATACATAGATCAGGTGTGCTTTTTCTACAGGGAAAACTATACCAATCATGTGTTTATGCTTGTATCAGACGGACAGATAGTGACTCACGATATACCAAAGGTCATACTTCGCAGATTTAAAAGAGAGGGTGTGAATGAGCCGTTTGGCGAGTCCTTTGTCAATGAGATAAGGATGAATGAGGCCATGATGAGTGAGGAGAGGGAGGCTTAGGAATGACGTATATATTGATTTTTTTTCTGACATATGTGCTGCATCTTCTGCTCAAGTTAAACTGGGTGTGTACAGCTGTGGTACTTGTTTTTCTTCTTGTTATGCAGCATTTTCACCGAATCAAAGGCCAAAGATTTCAGGAAGCGCGAAAGCGCTTTCTGGATGTATCGCTGTATATTGACACCCTGCTGTATTCGTTTTTGAAGGAGCAGAAGATAATCCGTGCATTTGAGGATGTAAAGAGCACACTGGCAGATGGTCATATGAAGGAGACTGTGAGCAGGGCTATTGATCATATGATGCTCACGTTTGATGAGACAGAGGTGTTTGTGGATGCTATGAGGATTATCGAAGATGAGTACAAGTGCAACCGAATAGTAAATGCACACGAGTTTATGGCACACGCTGAGTACTATGGCGGTGATATTAAAGAATCAGCCAGGATACTGCTTAAGGATAAGAGTGCATGGGAGCGCAGGATACTGCGCAATATAGAGGACAGACAGAGGATGTTTCATCAGATTATCCTGTCAGTTGTGACCTCTGTTATCATTAGTGGAATCATACTTTATCTGCCGGTTTTGAGCATGGATATCAGCAGCAATATCATTGTGCAGATACTGTCTGTAGCTCTTATAGTGCTTGATGATTTAATCATACTCTGGGGGCAGAAATTTCTTGAAGTGGATTATCTTGGAATTGATCTGCTGCCGGAGGATGATAAGCATGCCAAAAAGCTTGAGGAATACAAGGCATACAATCCGGCAAAGGAGCTTCGTGCGTCAATTCTTATGGCTGTTATACCGGCGTTAGCCAGTGCATTTTTACTGTATACTGACAGACAATGGCCGGCTGTGGCAGCTATGGGAGCAGCTCTTATATGTCTGAATCAGCACCGTATAGGTCACAGGCTTATGAAGAAAAATCTGATAGCGGATGTAAAGAGTGCATTTCCCAAATGGCTGATGGACCTCGCCCTATTGATTCAGAGTGAAAATGTGCAGGTAGCCATACAAAAGTCGAGAGAGCATATACCGGTGATACTTAAGGAAGAGGTAAATACGCTTGTGGAGAGACTGGACGTGGAGCCGGAGAGCTCTGACCCGTATCACAGATTTCTTGACTGTTTGAACCTGCCGGAGATAAACGCAGCCATGGGCATGCTATATGCTGTTTCGATTGGAAATAGTGGCAATTGCGGAAGTCAGATTGATGAGCTTATTACGAAGAATCTGGAGATGCTTGATGTAGCAGACACCGCGAGGCTTAAGGATAAGACCGCCGGCATGTATCTTTTGTTTTTGGCTCCTGTTATCACAGCATCATTTAAGATGATAGTTGATATGGCTATTTTCCTTATAAGCTTTTTATCATACAAGGTAGTGTAGGGGGTGTGTTGTGAGTCAGATAATGAAGACCTTTTTAGGTGTGTTTTTGATTATGTTTATGGTGGTTACATCATCAGGTGTGCTGTCGGGATTTATGACTGTCGTTGAGGCACAGAACATACATGCGCAGATCATCAATGAGCTTGAGGACAGTGATTATGACAGCTCGGTTGCGCAGACCTGCTTTGAAAATGCATCAAAAGCCGGAGATACACTGGAGCTTAAACTGTATATGACAGACAATTCCATAAGGACAGTTACAGACGCATCACAAATCACTTCATCAGATGAGATAGAAAAGGCAAGAGTGGAGCTTAAGTTCACTTACGCGGTAGCATTTTTCGGAATTGAGCAGGAGCATGTGCTGAGCGGATATGCGTTGTAGTACTTTTCTTGTGGATATGGCTGTATAAGAGGAGGAAAACAGATGGAGCTTTTAATAGAAGAATTGGGAGGAAGCGTTATTATGCTTCTTTTAGGCAGTGGAGTAATCGGTGTGCTCGTGTATGTGTCTACTCTGCTGTGATAGTAACTGAATTGATTAAAAAGTATGTAAAGGTAAGAGAAAATGAAAGAAGTATTCAGACAGTATGGAGGCGTGCTGATTGCAGCGGCCGCCACAAGTGCATTTCTCGTGTTGATGGGAAATATTGTGCTGGCTCAGGGAGGCATGCTTGCGCAGCTTATAAATATATGGGGTAACAGTGCAATTTAAATAACCGGGAGACTATAGATGAAGGAGATAATGCAGACATATGGAGCCATGATAGTGGCGGTGGTTGTGGGAATTGCGCTGCTGTCGGGATTTGGGGCTCTGAAAAACAAAATGAGTGTGGCATTTGCACCACAGGATATATTGAGCAGCGATAGCGCAAACGACAGCTATGACAGCATGAAAAATATACCGGTTCCGGGTATTGAGCTAAAGGAGAAGATGCGTCAGAATGCCGTAAGCTACAGTGTATATGACCTGCTTGATGTTACAGCGCATGAGGATAATCTGGATAAGCTTGAAGTTTATGCCCTGTATGATTCGGGCAGAAATGACTGTACAGGCAGCATATCAGCCGATGGCTCATCACTTAGCTTTCCGGATTATGGTGTGTATGATATGCATGTCAGGATAACCTGCAAAAACGGCACAAGGGATCATGTGAGGATAAGTATTCCAATTAATAGAAAGGTAGCGGATATATAAAATGAAAAATGAAAAACAACACAGACTTTTATTTATTATACCGGCAGTGATAATAGCAATAATTCTTATCATATGTATAGCAGTGGCAGTAAGCTCAAAATCAGGAGAAAAGGGGAAGAAAAAGGATTCCCGGTCTGTCAGTGTGACAGAAAATACGCAGGACATTGTAGCTGAAAGCGAGACACTTGAGCTTGTGAAAAAGGATGCATTGAAGGAAACAAATGTAGTTGATAAAGATAATAAGCAAAATAACGGTACGCAATCAGATACAAATGATAATTCCGTACCGGCAGCCGGTAATTCAGATAATGCAAATACAGCGTCAGATAAATCTTCTGACAAATTATCAGAAGACAAAACAGCAGCAGATAAAAAGACATCGACAGGCGGCAAAAAGACATCGACAGACAGCAATAACACACAACAACCTGCAGGTAACGATTCAAAACCGGCAGCATCAAATCAGACAGTCGCACCTGAGCCGGCTCAAAGTGAGCCTGCGCAGCCGGAAGCACCAAAAAATGAGTATGTTGCACCGGGATGGATATTTTATGGCAGTAAGGCTGGAAATGGCATGACAGGGGAGCAGAAGGCGTATATTGATTCGTTGGTAAAACAGTGGACAGATGGAAGTATATCTGATTCATATTTAGCGGAACAGATTGCACATAAGATGAAAGAAGAGTGGGGATTATCATTGAATTCAGTAGGAATTTCTGGTGATGACAGATGTATTTATCCGTCAAAAAATGAGATACCTAATTATAATGAGGCTCTAGCTGAGTCATATGGATTTTATAATTTTACAGGCCTGTATACTAAAGGAGAATATGATGAATACGGATATCTGATATGCTATATGTGGGGAGTTGGTATTTTTTAGTTATGAAAGAATTTTTAAAGAAGTTAATAGTAGGAGTATTGCTAATTATATGTATAGGGTTAAATTTTGAGAAAAGTAATATTATTGCAGATGAATGGAGTGAGCCGGTTAAGTTTTATAATAGTTACGGAAACAGTGCAGTTTTTAAGCCTACAAACATATATGAGGGCGATATTTATTTTTGTTCAGCAGGAAATACATCTACTTCAGGAACAAAATATAGGACAATAGGCTACAAAATGAGTGTAAAAAATAGTAGTGGGAATGTTATTCAGACCATTTATTATCAAATGGGTGGAAGCTATATGACACTTAAATGTCAAGCAAAGTCAAGTGGGAAGGAATATATGATGTACAAAATTCCTTTGAGATATGTTAGAAACAGAATGAATCAAGAATCTCTCAATGCCCTTAGCTCCGGCTCATGCACTATCATCCTCGATGCCTGCATGGTGCTTCGAGTAAATGGCAAGAACAAGGGTGGCATGAATGATAATGGTCCTTCCTGGGGAAAGGTTTATACTACATATGCAGGTATATCCAAAGCGGCAAACTGGACGGACAGCGCACTATCAGCACTGTATTCGTATTATGGCAAGACGGTGAGAGGACTGTTTCATACAATTGATGTCAGGAAGTCTACAGGCATAAGTTGTGTATCAGGGGGAGGTACATACTGCTATGGTACATATGTGACAATAAGTGCAAGCAGTTCTGCCGGATATGATTTCACGAATTGGAACAATGATTCGTCAATGAGCTCATCATCATATGGTTTTTATGTGAATTCGGGTGGTACTTATACGGCATACGCAAAGGCAGGTACTATAGCTGTGACATTCTGGCGGAATACGAGTGCGTCTGATTCAGAAAAGACCTCAAAGAGCTACACATATGGAGGCATCAATCAGGCTTTTCCGGCTGTGGGCTGGCAGATGGCCGGGTATCATATGAGTGGCTGGGGAAATAATTTGTATGATACGACTGCCGTATATCCGTTATTGTGTGGTGTGGCAAACAGCTGGATTGAGTCAAACAGACCGTCGAAAAATATATACGCAGTATGGCAGGAAAATGAGTATACCATAGAATATGACACCGGTGTATCTGCCACTGTGAAGTATAGTGATACGGTGACATTGCCAAGCCAGCATATGTGTATAGGCTGGATTTTAGGAGAAGAGTATCCTGATATAAAATATACGCCGGGAGAGAGTATACAGGTAGCTGATTTATGCAGGATACTGGGGATAGAGTATACAGATAAGGCGGTAATACGTATGTATGCACTTTGGGAGCATGAGCCTACCATAGAGGCGGATGATATGTTCTTTTCGATAAAGCAGGCAAGGAATGGCGGTATAACAGAGCAGCTGATAGGAAGCCTTATATCTGCAACGGATGTGGAGGATGGTGATATTGCGTTTGGCGATAACGAGATAAATTATCTGAAAGTGAAAAATTTTGATGACCGTAAAATAGAAAGTGCACGTGACAAGGATATCATAGAGATAGTGCTTGAGGCAAAGGACAGCTATGGAAATATCACGCAAAAGACTATATCCATCACATTTACAGATACTCAGGTCAAGGAGAGAACCAAAGCCTTTGGAAAGATTAGATTCATAAGCGAAAAGTATTATGGCAAAAATAAAGCAGGAGGCCTCATGGAGAACTCCCGCTGGTTAAACGATCCTGAATTTAATTCTCTTCTTCGGGAGGCCTTGGCAATTTGATATAGACCTTTCCGATTCGGTTTTTATCAACAGCCTCTATGATGGCACAAGGGATCATGTGAGGATAAGTGTTCCAATTAATAGAAAGGTAGCAGGCGTATAGAATGAAAAATGTAGTACTTGGAATAATAGGCTGTCTTATTGTAGTGTATACAGCGATGCTTGGGCTTAGTGTATACAATATGACAGTCAGGGAGAACCAGATGGAAAAGAGTCTGTCATTAGCACTTTCGGGTGCTATGAACAGATATTACGAGCCAAATATGTATATCGTGGATAAAAAGCCCGTCAGCAGCTATGATGTGGAAAAAGCTGTCATAGAGGACATTAATGAGAGGCTTACAGCAGGCGGTACTGCAAGTGCCACAGTCTATGTATGTGATATGGAAAAGGGCATTATTTCAGCAGGAATAGAGGAAGAATTCAAGCTTCCTACAGGTGTGACAAAGAAAATAAGCTGCAAAAAGACTATTGTAGCAGATCAGCCAATGGAGGATAACTAGCGTATGAAGAATGGTATTTGTATTACAGCAAAAATAAAGCAGGAGGTCTCATGGAGAACTCCCGCTGGTTAAACGATCCTGAATTTAATTCTCTTCTTCGGCAGGCTTTGGCAATTTGATATAGACCTTTTCGATTCGGTTTTTATCAACAGCCTCTATGCGGAGAAGGATATTGTCATCAGTGATGATTATTTCATTTTTTTCAGGCAGGTGGTCAAGCTTTTCAAGGCAGTAGCCGCCGATTGTGTCATAGTCGTCTGATTCGAGGTGCAGACCAAGCTCATCGCTTACATCCTCGAGATTTGCAGAGCCAAGAACTATGTATTCGTAGTCATTTATTCTTGTGATATCATCCTGCTCGTCAGAGTCGTATTCATCACGAATCTCACCGACTATCTCCTCTAAGAGATCCTCAAGTGTGATGAGTCCGGCTGTGACACCGTATTCATCTAAGACAATGGCAAGCGATATAGATGATTCGCGCATCTCGAGAAAAAGATTCGCTGTATTCTTGTGCTCATATGTAAAGTAAGGCTCACGCATGATATTTTTGATGGAAAAATGCTCTTTATCCTCATCCTTAAGGAGTAGCAGATCCTTCACATTTACGATACCGATTACGTTGTCAGTGCTTTCGTCATACACAGGGAGTCTGGTGAATTTATCCTCTCTGAATATGGAAATCAAATCATCATAAGTAGAATCAACATGGACAAACGTCATATCAATACGCGGAACCATGACCTCCTTGGCCTCGGCATCTCCAAAATCGAATACATTGTGAATCATATCACGCTCTTCATCCTCGATGACACCGTCCTCCTGTCCTACATCAACGATTGTACGAAGCTCCTCCTCGGTCATGACGCGTTTGGCATCGCTCTGTCTTATTCCAAAGAGGAAAATGACCCCGAGTGAAAGCTTGTTGATGATAAATATTACAGGTGTCAGCACTACCATGAGCACTGATATAAAGCCTGCGATTGAGAGTGAAATCTTGTCAGCCTTTATGGTCGCAAGTGTCTTCGGAGAGACCTCTCCGAAGATCAGTATGAGGAATGTAAGTATTCCGGTTGCGACACCTGCTCCGACGCTGCCAAACAGCTTGATGGCAAGCGAGGTGGTGAGCGATGATGCTGAAAGATTTACGATGTTGTTGCCGATAAGGATGGCTGAGAGCATCTTTGGAGAGTTCTCAGTCACCTTGAGCACCTTTTTGGCTTTTGTGTTGCCAGCCTCAGCCAGGGTTCTCATACGTATTTTGTTTACGGTAGTAAGAGCGGTCTCCGAAGATGAAAAAAATGCGGAGAGTGCTAATAGTATTAATAAGAATATAATCTGCGATATGTCGTCAGCGTCCAAATATTTTACCTCGTTATATGAATTAATAAATGTGTTTATTTATCGTCTGTGCTGTAGTTAGGAGCCTCTTTTGTGATATGGATATCATGAGGGTGGCTCTCCTTGAGAGAAGCAGCAGTAATCTTGACAAACTGTCCGTTCTCCTTAAGATCTTCGATTGTCTTGCAACCGCAGTAGCCCATTCCTGAGCGGATACCACCAACAAGCTGGAATACTGTATCCTCAAGAGTTCCCTTGTAAGCTACACGACCCTCAACTCCTTCAGGAACAAGCTTCTTAGCGCCCTCCTGGAAGTAACGGTCCTTGCTTCCGTTTTCCATAGCAGCGATAGAACCCATGCCACGATATACCTTGTATTTTCTTCCCTGATAAAGCTCGAAGGTTCCCGGAGCTTCATCACAGCCTGCGAACATTGAGCCCATCATACATACGTTGGCACCGGCTGCGAGAGCCTTTGTCATATCACCTGAGTACTTGATACCACCATCTGCGATAACAGGAACTCCATACTCCTTAGCAACCTTGTAACAGTCCATGATAGCTGTAATCTGTGGTACACCGATACCGGCAACGACACGTGTGGTACAGATAGAACCAGGTCCGATACCAACCTTTACTGCATCTGCACCGGCCTCGATAAGAGCCTTGGCAGCAGCACCTGTTGCGATATTTCCGGCGATTATCTGAAGATCCGGATAAGCAGCCTTGATCTTCTTAACAGCCTCAAGTATATTCTTTGAATGTCCGTGAGCTGAGTCAACAACGATGACATCAACATGAGACTTAACAAGAGCATCAACACGCTCCATCATGTTGCCTGTGATACCTACTCCGGCACCGCAGAGGAGACGGCCCTGATCATCCTTTGCTGAAAGAGGATACTTAATCTGCTTCTCGATATCCTTTATAGTGATAAGTCCCTTGAGGTTGTAGTCCTTGTCTACGATAGGGAGCTTTTCCTTTCTTGCCTTTGCAAGAATCTTCTTTGCTTCATCGAGAGTGATGCCCTCAGGAGCTGTAATGAGATTCTCAGAAGTCATAGACTCTGAAATCTTCTTTGTGAAGTCTGTCTCAAACTTCAGATCACGGTTTGTGATGATGCCGACAAGCTTGCCGTCCTTTGTGATTGGCACACCTGATATCTTGAACTTGGCCATCAGGTTGTCTGCATCCTGTAATGTATGGTCTGGAGAAAGATAGAACGGATCGGTAATAACGCCGTTTTCTGAACGCTTTACCTTATCGACTTCGTCTGCCTGTGCCTCAATAGACATATTTTTGTGGATGATTCCGATACCACCCTGTCTGGCCATTGCGATAGCCATTTTTGATTCTGTGACTGTATCCATTGCAGCACTCATCATAGGAATGTTAAGGACAATCTTCTTAGTAAGATGTGTCTGAAGCTCAATCATATTTGGTGTTACCTCAGAATATTGTGGAACTAAGAGAACGTCATCAAATGTAATTCCTTCGCCGATAATAGTACCCATTTTTAAATTCCTCTCTTTCTTATGTTATTATACTGGTATACTTTATATACTAATGTAATTTGTATGATGATAGCAAATTAAAGAGTGGGTGTCAAGCAGTTATAAGCCCGATATGAAATTATTATATTATTTATTAGTAAAACTAATGTAAGTCTTTTGCAAATAAAGTAAAAATTATGTTATATTTTATATTAAGTGGCTTTAAGGCAATGTTTGCATGTCACACTAAGGCGTGGACAGTAACGATTTTTGTGCCACAATAAACTAAACCAGGGAGAAAAATATGGAATTTCGACCATGCATCGACATTCACAATGGAAAAGTAAAGCAGATTGTCGGTGGTTCATTAAAAGATAGGGGCGATTTTGCCAGTGAGAACTTCGTCTCAGAGCAGGACAGCCGGTTTTATGCAGATATGTATAGGAAATCGGGCATAAAGGGCGGTCATATCATTCTGCTCAATTCTGTGGACAGCGAGTATTATGAGGATACAAAGGAGCAGGCTGTTATGGCGCTTGAAGCGTATCCGCAGGGCTTGCAGGTAGGTGGCGGCATCACCGCAGACAATGCGATGGAGTTTATAGATGCCGGTGCAGCAGCAGTTATTGTGACATCCTACGTATTTAAAGACGGCAGGATAAACTATGCAAATCTAAACAGGCTTAAAGATACTGTGGGCAGTGACAGGCTGGTGCTTGATCTGTCATGTCGCAAAAAGGATGGACAGTATTATATAGTGACTGACCGCTGGCAAAACTTCACGGATGAGGCAGTGACCACAGAGCTTTTGGATAAGCTATCCTCATATTGCTGCGAGTTTCTGGTACATGCAGTGGATGTTGAGGGCAGGGTGAACGGCATTGAAAAGGAGCTTGTCGCCATGCTTGGCAGCTGGGGAAGGATACCGGTCACATATGCAGGCGGTGTGTCATCCTTTGACGATTTAAAATGCATCAGGCAGCTTGGGCAGAACCATCTGAATGTGACAATAGGCAGTGCTCTTGATTTGTTTGGCGGTGAGATGGAGTACGATAAGGTTATAGCTTTTTGCAATAATAAGGAGATTTAAAATGGCAAAATACAGTAAGAATGATATTATCCGCATAGTGGATGAGGAGGATATTGAGTTTATCCGTTTACAGTTTACGGACATCTTTGGAACATTAAAAAATGTGGCAATTACAGCCAGCCAGCTTGAGAAGGCACTCGACAACAAGTGTATGTTCGACGGCTCGTCAATAGAGGGCTTTGTGAGGATAGAGGAGTCAGATATGTATCTGCACCCGGATCTTGACACTTTTATGATTTTTCCATGGAGACCACAGCAGGGCAAGGTCGCACGAATCATCTGTGATGTCTATATGGCAGATGGTACACCGTTTGAGGGAGACCCGCGCTATATATTAAAGAAGCAGATTGAAAAGGCAAAGCAGATGGGCTATATATTTAATGTAGGTCCGGAGTGTGAGTTTTTCCTTTTCCACCTGGACGAGAACGGACAGCCTACCACCATCTCGCATGAGAGAGCAGGGTACTTTGACCTGGGACCAAATGATTTGGGAGAAAACGCAAGAAGAGACATGGTTTTAACTCTTGAGGATATGGATTTTGAGATAGAGGCATCACATCATGAGGTGGCACCTGCACAGCATGAGATTGATTTCAAGTATGAGGAGGCACTTCATACCGCCGACAATATCATGACCTTTAAGCTTGCTATAAAGACAATCGCAAAGCGGCACGGACTTTTTGCCAGCTTCATGCCAAAGCCAAAGCATGGTGTGAGCGGCTCGGGAATGCATATCAACATGTCACTTTCAAAGGATGGTGTCAATATATTTGACAATGAGGAGGATGAGCTCGGACTCAGCGAGGAGGCATACTACTTCATAGGCGGTATCATGAAGCATATGAAGGGCATGACGGTCATCACTAATCCAATCGTCAATTCATATAAGCGCTTTGTGCCGGGATATGAGGCACCGATTTATATCACCTGGTCAGCTACAAACAGAAGTCCGCTTATCAGAATCCCTGCAGCAAGAGGTGAGGGAAGGAGAGTGGAGCTTAGAAACCCTGATCCTTCAGCAAATCCGTATCTGGTTCTGGCACTGTGCCTGGCAGCAGGAATTGACGGCATAAAGAACAAGATACAGCCGGATACAGAGCTTCGTGAGAATGTATTTGAGCTCACAGAACAGGATAAAAAGAGACTCGGAATTGAATCACTTCCTGCTGATTTACATGAGGCGGTTGAGTGCCTTAAGTCAGATGATTTTATCCGCGAGATACTGGGTGAACATATCTACGACAAATATATAGAGGCAAAAGAGGCAGAGTGGAACGATTACAGAGCTGCGGTTACCCAATGGGAAATAGATGAATATCTGTACAAATTTTAAAGGATGTAACAAACCGTGAATAATATTGTTATAGCATTTCCTAAAAAGGAAGTAGCCAATTCAATCAAAAAAATATTAGCGCAGAGCGGTTATACAGTCACGGCGGTTGCAAATACAGGAGCTTCAGCACTTTCGAGCATGAACGGACTGAATATGGGAATCATCATATGCGGATACAGATTTTCAGACATGATGTACAGTGAGATATACGAGTATATGCCTAAGGAGTTTCAGATGCTTCTCATAGCGTCGGCAGCGGGTATCATGGAAAAAAATGTGGATAATCTGATGTCATTATCCATGCCACTGAAAGTGCATGAGCTTTTGCAGACTGTTGAGATGATGGATTACACGATAACGCGCCGCAGGAAAAAGCTCAGGCAAAGGCCTAAGGTACGTTCAAAGGAGGATCAGGAGATGCTAAGCAGTGCAAAGGCTGTACTGATGGAACGAAATGGATTCTCAGAGGAGGAAGCACACCGGTATATCCAGAAGCGAAGCATGGATAACGGCACCGGTCTTGTGGAAACAGCACAGATGATACTAAGCCTTATGACTGAGGTGTAGTGTGCGTTTTATGAAGCCGGACAGAAGAACGTATGATAGTAGCTGCAAAGGCTTGAACAGTTACTATAAAAAATAATGATAAAAAAATATATTTACACTTGCATGGTAAAGTGATAAATTAGACTTATTGTAAAGTAACAAAGGAGAGATAAACATGTTTCAGATTAATGATAACTTTCAGAAATTACCTGGAAGCTACCTTTTCAGCACAATAGCTAAAAAGGTTGCAGCTTATCAGGAGGCAAATCCGGATAAAGAGATAATAAGGCTTGGAATCGGCGATGTAACACAGCCGCTTGCACCTGCTATCATCGATGCACTGCACAAGGCAGTTGATGAGATGGGAAATGCAGCTACATTCCACGGATACGCACCTGACCTCGGATATGAGTTCCTCAGAAAAGCAATTTCAGACAACGACTACAAGGCAAGAGGATGTGATATCTCAGCAGATGAGATTTTTGTTTCAGACGGAGCAAAGAGTGATTCAGCCAACATCCAGGAGCTTTTCTCAGCAAACAGCCGCATCGCTGTTACAGATCCTGTTTACCCTGTATATGTTGATTCCAATGTCATGGCAGGAAGAACAGGCACATATGATGCTCAGACAGAGACCTGGAGCAATGTAATCTATATGCCGTCAACAGCAGATAACGGCTTTGTTCCGGAGCTTCCAAAGGAAGTACCGGATATGATTTATCTGTGTCTGCCAAACAACCCAACAGGAACAACTCTCAAAAAGGAGCAGTTACAGGTATGGGTTGATTATGCAAACAAGAATGGTTCAGTCATCATCTTCGATGCAGCCTACGAGGCATATATCAGCGAAGCAGATGTGCCACATTCAATCTATGAGTGTAACGGTGCAAAGACATGTGCCATCGAGCTTAGAAGCTTCTCAAAGAACGCCGGCTTTACAGGCGTGCGTCTTGGCTTCACAGTAGTACCTAAGGAGCTTAAGTGTGGTGATGTATCACTTCATGCTATGTGGGCACGCCGTCACGGAACCAAGTTCAACGGTGCACCATACATCGTGCAGAGAGCAGGCGAGGCAGTTTACTCAGATGCCGGAAAAGCACAGCTTAAGGATCAGGTAGCATACTACATGAACAATGCAAAGACAATAAAGACTGGTCTTGCAGAGGCAGGCTTTACAGTATACGGCGGAGTAAATGCACCATACATCTGGCTCAAGACACCGGATCAGATGACATCATGGGAGTTCTTCGATTACCTGCTTGAGAATGCCAACGTGGTAGGTACACCTGGCTCAGGCTTTGGACCAAGCGGAGAGGGCTACTTCAGATTGACTGCTTTCGGAAACTATGAGAACACAGTAAAGGCACTTGAGAGAATCAAGGCACTGTAAAAATAAATCAGGTCAAATAAAAATACCGTCAGGGAGATGTTCCCTGACGGTATTTTTTGTCTTGTGCGCCTAGCGGCGCACGTTTCTAACGGGTTAAAGTCCCGAATCCGCCCGGTAGTGGGAAGGATATAGCCGAAAGCAAGGGTGTCCATCGTGAGATGGAATCTGAAGGAAGCTGGATGTGAGGAATATACTAACTCACGGGCAAATCTCTGGTCTGACGAACAGAAATCTCATATGAGGTCATGCATGTGGGTAAGGCAGCAAGCCATGTTGAAGCCCGATAACTACACGGAATCATGCATGATAAATGAGGCAGATGGATGGAGAGGAAGAAACGTGTGGTACCTAGGGAGGTCTGTGCGGTATGCCTTGAAAGAGGTAACCATTGCATAAAGCAATGCTGAACGCACAGAAGTCAGCAGAGGTCATAGTAGCCGAGAGGTGAAGGACCGAATCAGTAGGAGTCTTGAGTATGACCGAGAAAGGAGGAATGACCATCTATGGCAGAAAACATTGAAAACAATGGCTGTTCGCAAAGAGATAATGCGGAACATGAAGGGTATGTGAAAGCGTCCAGGTCATTCAATCGGATATGGAAAGAAAGAGACAGTGCACAGCCGAGACTTTTGGAAACGATACTGTATAAAGACAACTTTAACAGAGCGTATAAGAGAGTTAAGGCAAACAAGGGAGCGCCGGGAATTGATGGCATGACCATTGAAGAGGCTCTTCCATATCTAAAGGAACATCAACAAGAGATAACTGACCGCATTTATCGTGGAAAGTATACTCCGTCTCCAGTAAGACGAGTTGAAATTCCCAAACCAGATGGTGGTGTGCGAAAGCTTGGCATACCAACAGTGATAGATCGTACACTTCAACAGGCAATAACCCAACAGTTAGTGCCGATCTATGAACCGCTGTTTGCAGATGGTAGCTATGGCTATCGTCCGAACAGAAGTGCAAAAGATGCAATACTTAAGGTTAAGGAGTATGCAGAACAAGGCTATACATTCGCTGTAGTCCTTGACTTGTCAAAGTACTTCGATACTCTTAATCACGAAATTCTCATCAATCTTCTCCGGAAGAATGTAAAAGATGAACGTGTAGTACAGTTGATAAAGCGCTATCTGAAAAGCGGTGTAATGGAAAACGGAGTGGTCATTGACACAGAGGAAGGCTCACCACAAGGTGGAAATCTATCACCATTGCTGGCAAACATCTACCTCAATGAGTTCGACCAGGAATACCTGAAAAGAGGTGTTCCATGCATAAGATATGCAGATGACATCGTGCTTCTTGCAAAGAGCAAGCGGGCATCAGAGAGACTCTTGGAAAGCAGTACAAAATATCTTGAGGAGAGGCTGAAACTTACAGTCAACCGGGAAAAGAGCCGTACTGTCAGCGTGTTTGCAATCCGAAATTTTAAATTCCTTGGCTTTGCATTGGGAAGGAACGGAGAGGGCATTTATGTCCGAGTTCATCCGAAGTCATGGAAGAAGTTCAAGTCCAGACTGAAGGAGTTATCTTCCCGTAAGCGATGTCAGTCAATCAAGCCAAACCTTGAGAAAATCAAGGTGTATGCGAGGGGATGGCTTAACTACTACGGAATTGCAAGCATGAAGAACAACATAGATGAAATCAACGGATGGCTCTATCACAGAATACGTATGTGTATATGGAAACAGTGGAAGAAACCAAGGACGAAGGTACGTAACCTTATCAAGATGGGAGTACCCAAAGACTTGGCAATGCAAGCGGGTAATACCCGACGGGGACATTGGTTCGCAACGCATACAGTTGCAGTAAACATGGCAATGACAAAAGAAAGACTGATAAACAGTGGCTTTTATGATTTAGCCACAGCCTATCAGTCTGTGCACGTCAACTATTGAAACCGCCGTGTACCGAACGGTACGCACGGTGGTGTGAGAGGACGGCGGTTAGTCACCGCCTCCTACTCGATTAAAATTTACATAAAGTGTATTTACTGTATACTTTTTCAGCAACAAAAACTTTATGCGAAAAGCATGATTTAATTCTTCTTGAAACCGGCTCTCTTACGAAGAGTAGGGTCAAGAATCTTCTTTCTGATTCGAAGGCTCTCAGGTGTTACCTCAAGAAGCTCATCTGTATCAATAAAGTCGATAGCCTGCTCAAGGCTTAATACTTTAGGTGGTACAAGTGTGAGTGCCTCATCTGCTGATGAAGAACGTGTATTTGTAAGATGCTTCTTCTTACATACATTGAGCTCGATGTCCTCGGCCTTTGCACACTGTCCGATAACCATTCCTGAGTAAACCTTAGCGCCTGGTCCGATAAAGAGTGTTCCTCTCTCCTGTGCAGAGAAGAGTCCGTATGTTACAGCCTCACCTGACTCAAAGGCAATGAGTGAACCTGTTGCACGGTATGCAATTTCACCCTTGTATGGCTCGTAGCCGTCAAACATGGTGTTTAAGATTCCGTTACCCTTTGTATCGGTCATGAACTCACCACGGTATCCGATAAGTCCACGTGCAGGGATATGGAATTCAAGTCTGGTGTAGCCACCTGCGATAGAACCCATATTTCTAAGCTCGCCTTTGCGCTGCTGAAGCTTTGAGATGACAGCTCCTGTAAACTCATCAGGCACATCGATGTAAGCAAGCTCCATTGGCTCAAGCTTCTTGCCGTTTTCGTCATACTTGTAGAGCACCTCTGCCTTACTTACAGCGAACTCATAACCCTCACGGCGCATGTTCTCGATAAGCACTGAAAGGTGAAGCTCTCCACGTCCGGAAACCTTGAAGGAATCAGGTGAGTCAGTATCCTCGACACGCAGTGAAACATCAGTGTTGAGCTCGCGAAGGAGTCTGTCACGGATGTGACGGCTTGTGACAAATTTACCTTCCTGTCCTGCAAGAGGGCTGTTGTTTACGATGAAGTTCATAGAGATTGTAGGCTCTGAAATCTTCTGGAAAGGAATAGCCTCCGGTGCTTCCGGTGAGCAGATTGTATCTCCGATGTGGATATCTGCGATACCTGAGATTGCTACAATCGAACCGATGTTAGCCTCGGCTACATCTACCTTGTCGAGTCCGTCAAACTCGTAAAGTTTGCTGATACGGACCTTCTCAAGCTTGTCAGGGTCGTGGTGGTTTACAACGACAGCCTCCTGATTGACCTTGATTTTACCGTTATCCACTTTACCGATTCCGATACGTCCTACATACTCGTTGTAGTCGATTGTACTGATAAGAATCTGTGTGTTGGCATCAGGATCACCTGTTGGAGCAGGGATGTAGTTTACGATAGTCTCGAAGAGAGGAGTCATATCCTTTCTCTCGTCGTTTAAGTCCTTCATGGCATAGCCGTCTCTGGCTGATGCAAAAACGAATGGGCAGTCAAGCTGCTCCTCAGAAGCATCGAGATCCATGAAGAGCTCTAATACCTCATCGATGACCTCATTAGGACGTGCCTCCGGACGGTCAATCTTGTTGACGCATACAATGATAGGCAGCTTGAGTGCAAGAGCCTTCATAACTACGAACTTGGTCTGTGGCATAACACCCTCGAAGGCATCAACCACGAGGATAACTCCGTTTACCATCTTAAGAACACGCTCTACCTCACCGCCGAAGTCAGCATGACCCGGAGTGTCGATGATGTTGATTTTGATGTCCTTATACTGAATAGCTGTGTTTTTGGAGAGGATTGTGATACCTCTTTCACGCTCGATGTCGTTTGAATCCATTACTCGATCCTGAACTTCCTGATTGTCACGGAACACACCGCTTTGCTTAAGAAGCTCATCTACAAGTGTTGTTTTACCATGATCAACGTGGGCAATAATTGCTATATTACGAATATCGTCTCTTGTTGTTTTCATATTTTCCTTCTTTCTTTAATAAATAAAGCTAAGTTTGCAACTAACTTATTCTATCATAATTTTTCCAATGTGCAAGTTTTCATTGAAAGTTTTTATAAAATTAAGTGAAATGTTATTGGATTTGTCGACATTATTTGAGAAAATATACTTTGTGGAAATGTTAAAAATAGCTGGAAAAACATTTTACAAAAGGAAGGGAGACAAAAATTCATGGCAGATAAAATGTTTGAAAACAACCAGGTATCAATAATCGGAGAAATCGTTTCAGATTTTCAGTTTAGTCACGAGGTGTATGGTGAAGGCTTCTATATGATGGAGGTTTCGGTCAGAAGGCTTTCAGATTGCATGGACTATATTCCGGTGATGGTGTCAGAGAGGCTTATCAATGTGGAGGGTGACTACATAGGCAAAAGCGTATATATAGGCGGGCAGTTCCGCTCATTCAACAGGCATGAGGAGAAGAAGAACAGGCTGGTGCTGTCTGTTTTTGCAAGAGAGCTTGAGGTATTGGACAGTGATTATGATGAGGATGCAGCCAATCAGATTTTCCTTGACGGCTATATCTGCAAGGAGGCTATATACAGGAAAACACCGCTTGGACGAGAAATTGCAGACCTGCTTGTGGCAGTGAACCGTTCATATGGCAAGTCAGACTATATTCCATGTATCTGTTGGGGAAGAAATGCCAGATTTGCGTCGACCTTTGAGGTGGGTACACATGTGCAGATATGGGGTAGAATCCAGAGCAGAGACTATGTGAAAAAGCTCAGTGAGACACAGGTGGAGCAGCGCACGGCGTATGAGGTTTCCGTGAGCAAGATTGAGGCATAGTACTTTAAATGGATAGTAACTACAGATTTGTGATTTTCCCGAAAATTTGCAATAATAGTCAGATTGTGGTATTTTACTAGATATTATTGGTTAATGCTTGTAATTGTTGACGTTTACATCAGGTGTAAACTGTAATGATTATATATCAGGCAGAAAAGCTATGTGTATGGAGGCATGATTATTATGGAAAACGGTGCAGTACAGATTTATTATGGCGAGGGACATGGCAAGACAAATGTCGCTATAGGAAGTGCAATATGTGCTGCCTGTGATGGTAAACAGGCTGTCGTTATTCAGTTCCTAAAGGGTAAAAAGGAGCCGGAGTTTTTGAAAAAGCTTGAGCCGGAGGTGAAATTCTTTAATTTTTCAAGAGCCGGAATACTCTTTGAGCAGCTTGATGAGGAGAGTAAGCAGGAAGAAATCATGAATATCAAGAATGGCTTCAACTATGCAAAGAAGGTTATATCAACAGGTGCTGACATGGTTGTTGTGCTTGATGAGATGCTGGGGCTTTTGGATTTGCATCTGATTTCAAAGGAGGAGCTGTCGGATATGCTTGCTTCAAGGCCTGATGATGTGACCGTGATTATGACAGGCAGAGTACTTGACGATGGAATCAGGGAAATGGCAGATGAGATTTATAATATCGCGTCGGAAAAATAATAAGAAATATTGTCATGTGAGTTGACAATGCACAGGCGTGGTGATATTATTAGTGCAAGTGTGAGGCAGTTATATTATATGCTGTATACGAATAATTTGATTAACAGATAGAGGTCGCGCGACTTATGAGTAGCTTTCCGGATGCCGCAGGGGCAGTTGATGGGAGATGAAAGGAATAGCGCCGAAGGGATTTATCATCTGCGGATATATCTCTGGGCATATGGCGAACAGCCTTATGACTGTCATCAGATTTGATGGGGAGCTATCGTGATTCATGAAGAATTGGGACCGGCTCTAAGGAGCCGGTTTTTTAGCGCTTAGAGGCAGACAGCGGCATACTTATACGTTAAGAGAATCAAATACCGAATAAAGAAAAGCAAGAAGGAGATAAAATCATGGCAATTTTCAAAGGAGCAGGAGTAGCAATTGTTACACCTATGTACGATAACGAGGAGGTTAATTACGACAAGCTCGAGGAGCTTATCAATATGCAGATTGATAATGGCACAGATGCTATTATCATTGCCGGCACCACAGGCGAGAGCCCATGTCTGTCAATGGAGGAGCATGCAAAGGTTATAAAGGCTGCCGTAGAGTTTACAAAGCATCGTGTACCTGTAGTAGCAGGCACAGGCTCTAACTGTACAAAGACAGCTATGCAGCTTTCAAAGGAGGCTGAGGAGTTTGGTGCAGACGGACTGCTCGTTGTCACACCATACTACAACAAGGCTACTCAGGCAGGTCTTGTGAGCCACTATTCGCAGATTGCAGACAGCACAAAGTGTCCTATTATCGTATACAACGTACCGGGACGTACAGGCTGCAACGTGCTTCCGGAGACTATGGCAGAGCTCTTTAAGACAAAGGAAAATATCGTGGGACTCAAGGAAGCTACAGGAAATCTGGCACAGGCTTCAAAGACAATGTATCTGACAGACGGAAAGCTTGATATGTACTCAGGCGAGGATGGTCTCGTAGTGCCTCTTATGTCTATCGGAGCAATCGGTGTAATCTCAGTATGGAGCAATGTAGCCCCTGCAAAGGTACACAATATGTGCGACAGCTTCTTCAAGGGCGATTTACAGACAGCCTTAGAGCTTCAGAGAGAGGCTCTTCCACTTGTGGACGCACTCTTCTCAGAGGTAAATCCAATTCCTGTAAAGAAGGCTATGAACCTGATGGGTATGAATGTCGGACCTCTTAGAAGCCCTATGTGCGAGATGGGTGAGGATAACGCAAGGAAGCTTGCTGAGGTCATGAAGGCTTATGGCTTAAAGCTTGCTTAGTACAACGAGAAAGGATACGATAAAATGACAAAGGTAATTATGAATGGCTGCAACGGCAAAATGGGACAGACTATCACAGAAATCTGTAAGGCTGATGCGGATATCGAGATTGTAGCCGGTATTGATTTATATGATGGAATAGACAATGACTATCCTGTTTTTTCGAGCATTGACAAATGTGATGTGGACGCTGATGTGGTCATAGATTTTTCCAATGCCAAGGCTGTTGACGGAGTGCTGGACTATTGTGTGGACAAGCAGGTTCCGGTTGTTTTATGCACTACCGGTCTTAGTGATGAGCAGCTTGCAAAGGTTGAGGAGTGCTACAAGAAGGTGGCAGTGCTCAAGTCTGCAAACATGTCACTTGGCATAAACACTCTTATGGCTCTTCTCAAAAAGGCTGCACAGGTTTTCGCACCGGCAGGTTTTGACATGGAGATAGTTGAGAAGCATCACAATTTAAAGCTTGATGCACCTTCAGGTACTGCGCTTGCGCTTGCTGATTCCATCAACGAGGCTATGGATAACGAGTATCACTATGTTTACGACCGCAGCCAGCGCAGAGAGAAGCGTGATCCTAAGGAAATTGGTATTTCTGCTGTCAGAGGAGGAAGCATCGTCGGTGAGCACGAGGTACTTTTCTGTGGACAGGATGAGGTGATTGAGTTTAAGCATACTGCTTACTCTAAGGCTGTTTTTGCGAAGGGGGCTGTTGAGGCTGCCAAGTTCCTTAAGGGAAAGGGTGCAGGTCACTACGATATGGCGGATGTTATTGCAGCTAAGTAGATTTAGGCTGTTTATCATTGTGGCGATAGGTCGGGCGTAGGCTCCGGGCAACAGGGGGGCACACGCACTCTCCCGGGGCGCTACGCTACGTGGCTAAGATTCTGTACGAAATTATGCTTGATGGGTTTCTATGCTTGACGAAACCGTCGAAACGCGCCGTCCGTGGCGCGGTTCTCCTCACCCCTGCGTCCATGCAGGGGTGTTTCTGCGTTGTGCGCCTAGCGGCGCACGTTTCTAACGGGTTAAAGTCCCGAATCCGCCCGGTAGTGGGAAGGATATAGCCGAAGGCAAGGGTGTCCATCGTGAGATGGAATCTGAAGGAAGCTGGATGTGAGGAATATACCAACTCACGGGCAAATCTCTGGTCTGACGAACAGAAATCTCATATGAGGTCATGCATGTGGGTAAGACAGCAACCCATGTTAAAGCCCAATAACTACACGGAATAATGCATGATAAATGAGGCAGATGGATGGAGAGGAAGAAACGTGTGGTACCTAGGGAGGTCTGTGCGGTATGCCTTGAAAGAGGTAACCATTGTATAAAGCAATGCTGAACGCATAGAAGTCAGCAGAGGTCATAGTAGCCGAGAGGTGAAGGACCGAATCAGTAGGAGTCTTGAGTATGACCGAGAAAGGAGGAATGACCGTCTATGGCAGAAAACATTGAAAACAATGGCTGTTCGCAAAGAGATAATGCGGAACATGAAGGGTATGTGAAAGCGTCCAGGTCATTCAATCGGATATGGAAAGAAAGAGACAGTGCACAGCCGAGACTTTTGGAAACGATACTGTATAAAGACAACTTTAACAGAGCGTATAAGAGAGTTAAGGCAAACAAGGGAGCGCCGGGAATTGATGGCATGACCATTGAAGAGGCTCTTCCATATCTAAAGGAACATCAACAAGAGATAACTGACCGCATTTATCGTGGAAAGTATACTCCGTCTCCAGTAAGACGAGTTGAAATTCCCAAACCAGATGGTGGTGTGCGAAAGCTTGGCATACCAACAGTGATAGACCGTACACTTCAACAGGCAATAACCCAACAGTTAGTGCCAATCTATGAACCGCTGTTTGCAGATGGTAGCTATGGCTATCGTCCGAACAGAAGTGCAAAAGATGCAATACTTAAGGTTAAGGAGTATGCAGAACAAGGCTATACATTCGCTGTAGTCCTTGACTTGTCAAAGTACTTCGATACTCTTAATCACGAAATTCTCATCAATCTTCTACGAAAGAATGTAAAAGATGAACGTGTAGTACAGTTGATAAAGCGCTATCTGAAAAGCGGTGTAATGGAAAACGGAGTGGTCATTGACACAGAGGAAGGCTCACCACAAGGTGGAAATCTATCACCATTGCTGGCAAACATCTACCTCAATGAGTTCGACCAGGAATACCTGAAAAGAGGTGTTCCATGCATAAGATATGCAGATGACATCGTGCTTCTTGCAAAGAGCAAGCGAGCATCAGAGAGACTCTTGGAAAGCAGTACAAAATATCTTGAGGAGAGGCTGAAACTTACAGTCAACCGAGAAAAGAGCCGTACAGTCAGCGTGTTTGCAATCCGAAATTTTAAATTCCTTGGCTTTGCATTGGGAAGGAACGGAAAAGGCATATATGTCCGAGTTCATCCGAAGTCATGGAAGAAGTTTAAGTCCAGACTGAAGGAGTTATCTTCCCGTAAGCGATGTCAGTCAATCAAGCCAAGCCTTGAGAAAATCAAAGTATATGCAAGGGGATGGCTTAACTACTACGGAATTGCAAGTATGAAGAGCAACATAGATGACATCAACGGATGGCTCTATCACAGAATACGCATGTGTATATGGAAACAGTGGAAGAAACCTAGAACGAAATATAAAAATCTAGTCAAACTTGGAATCCCAGAACACTATGCGTCAACAATAGCAAACAGTCGCAGAAAGTATTGGTATATCAGCAATAACAAAGCTGTGATTTGGGCGCTGAATAAAGAAAGACTGATAAACAGTGGCTTTTACGATTTAGCCACAGCCTATCAGTCTGTGCACGTCAACTATTGAAAGCGCCGTATACCGAACGGTACGTACGGTGCTGTGAGAGGACGGCGGTTAGTCACCGCCTCCTACTCGATTCATGGGCATAATTTCTACAGTATCTAAGCCACTTCGCTATTCGTGCCTCGGGAGAGTGCGTGTGCACCCCGGTGCCCGGGGCTTACGCCCTTACGTTGTGGTTCTCTCAATGTACGAATATGAGTACACTTGCGGATTTTGCTTGATTTATTGGGGAGTGCGTATTATATTAAATATAATGACTATTCAGAACCACTGAGAACAAAAAAAGGTGATGCGTCATGCTTGCATGTAAGCAGCAGGTTTTCTTGTTCTCAAGGGGCTCGAATAGAGCCACCCCCACACATATGAGCAAAATTAGCTGCGTAGCAGCGGGAAAGCACGAGCATCGTGCGTTTTTGCGAATGTGCGTGGTTTGGTTCTGAATAGTTACATTATTCCTAGATTTATTTATAAAAACACAACAGGGGAGCTGGTGTTTAGCCGGCTGAGAGTAGACTGGTAGTGTCTTGACCCATAACCTGATTTGGATAATGCCAACGTAGGATAATATCGCACGATTTTTAGGCGGATATACTCATTGGCGGTATATCCGCTTTTTGAATGTGTGGGTGATTATGAATAGTTGTAAAGAGATACAGATGAATAATTTTATAGAAAAGCTTAAGTCACGCAGTCCTTTGATTCACAACATCACAAATATGGTTACTATCAATGATGTGGCCAATATTGAGCTGGCATGTGGGGCCAGGCCTATTATGGCTATGGCACCGCAGGAGATGGATGAGGTCACGGGTATCTGCGATGGGCTGAATCTGAATATAGGCACTCCCTCTGAGGAGCGCTTTGAGGCGATGCGCATTGCTGCGAGGATGGCAGCGAAAAAGAACATTCCTATTGTGCTTGATCTGGTTGGTGTGGGCGTGAGCCGCTTCAGGATGGATTTTGTGATGAGCCTGCTTGACGAGGTGCGTGTGGATGTGATTAAGGGCAATTTGTCTGAGGTCAAGGCTGTTATGGAGCATGGCAGGTGCGATGGCGGCGTGGAAGTGACCGATACGGCAGATGAGTCTGATGCAAAGGCGCTTGCGTGCAGGGCGGCCCTGCGATATGGCAGCATCTGTGTGATTACAGGTGAGACCGATTATGTGGCAGAATTATGTGATGAAGCTGATTGCTATGACAATAATGAAAGAAGTGTGATGTGCATCACAGGCGGCCATCCTATGATGAAGCGGGTGACAGGCACCGGATGTATGCTTTCAGGGCTCATTTGTGCATTTGTTGCGGCTGATTGCGATGATAAATACGGTGCAGTCACGGCAGCACTTAGCTGCATGAAGAGTGCAGGCGGGCTTGCTGCCTCTGATATGGCAGAGCACGGCAGAGAGACTAACAGCTGTTATTTCATTAAGCCCGGAAATGCTGCATACCGGGACAGGCTGATTGATGCAGTATATCATATATGCGATGGTGATTATGAACTGATGTGAATATCGCTGTATGACAGACAATTGGTATGCAGGTCATGAGTCTTATATTTGGAAAACAACAGGATAAGAGGTGAAAGGTATATATGAACGAAACTGATTTAAAGCTCTACGCTATAACAGACAGGCAGTGGCTGCACGGAGCTAGGCTTTCTGAGCATGTGAAGCTTGCGATAGAGGGCGGTGCCACTATGATTCAGATCCGTGACAAGGATATTCTGAGTACGGATTCTGATGCAGGGCTTAAGGATGAGTATAGTGAGGCTCTTGAGATAAAGAGAATCTGTCATGAGCACAAGGTGCCGCTCATCATCAATGATAACGTGCAGTTTGCAATTGATATAGCTGCCGATGGAGTACATCTGGGACAGGATGACATGAATCCGGCGGAGGCCAGGAAGCTTCTTGGAACTGACAAGATAATAGGAGTCACGGCAAAGACCGTGGAGCAGGCAAAGAGGGCAGAAGCTGATGGCGCTGACTATCTGGGAAGCGGAGCTGTGTTTGGCTCTACCACAAAGCTCAATGCAAAGCCTATGACAAAGGAGCTTCTGCGTGAAATCACGGCGGCTGTCGATATACCGGTTGTTGCAATCGGAGGCATAAATGCAGACAATGCGGTCACGCTAAAGGGCACAGGGATTGCAGGAATCGCAGTGGTAGGAGCGATATTTGCAAGCGCAGATATAAAGGCTGCAGCCAAGGAACTCGCAGGAATATGCGACAAAATTCTGTAATCACAGTATGACATACTGCTATAACTACAGTAATTAAACAATATTTTGAAGATACTGAACAGTTACGAGAAATCACAACATTCAGTAGAAAGGAGCGTAAATATGCATACAGCACTTACAATTGCGGGAAGCGATTCAAGCGGTGGCGCAGGCGTGCAGGCCGATTTAAAGACCATGCTTGCAAACGGTGTGTTTGGCGAGAGTGTCATCACGGCACTCACGGCACAAAACACCATGGGAGTTGACGCGGTGATGAATGTACCGGCTGATTTTATCGAGGCACAGATGAAGGCTGTTTTTTCGGATATTTTTCCGGATGCGGTGAAAATCGGTATGACATCATCGGTAGATACGATTGAGGCGATTGCCGCAGGTCTTGTAAAATATAAGGCAAAAAACATAGTTCTGGACCCGGTGATGGTCGCTACAAGCGGAAGCAGGCTGCTTGAGGAAAATGCAGCAAACACTCTGATGGAGAAGCTGTTTCCACTGGCTGACATCATCACGCCAAATATCCCTGAGCTTGAGGTGATATCAGGCAGACAGATTGAAAGCACAGATGACATCATAGAGGCATCAAAGGCTGTTTATGATAAATACGGCTGTCCGGTTTTAAGCAAGGGAGGTCATTTCACAGACACAGCATGTGTGTGTGACTATTTGTGGGATGGAAAGCAAATCATCACATTTGAGACCAAAAGAGTGGATAATCCAAACTCACACGGCACAGGCTGCACGCTTTCATCAGCGATAGCCAGCGGTCTGGCAAAGGGTCAGTCGCTCGAGCAGGCTGTGGATAACGGCAAGAGATATGTCACAGCATGTTTAAAAGCCATGCTTGACCTGGGACACGGCAGCGGTCCTATGAATCATGGAGCGTTGTTCATACAATGAAATAAGCACATGTTAAATAATTAATAGCAGTAATAATAAGAATAGTAATAACTACTAATTAACAGTAATAAAATAAAGAACAGGAGAGTACAATGAGTAATTACACAACACAGATGGATGCCGCAAGAAAGGGCATCGTAACACCTGAAATTGAAAAGGTAGCAAAGAAAGAGAAGATGGATGTAGACAAGCTGATGGAGCTTGTTGCAAGCGGAAAGGTAGCTATTCCTGCTAACAAGCATCACAAGTCACTTGATGCAGAGGGCGTTGGAAGCATGCTTCGCACAAAAATCAATGTAAACCTCGGTGTGTCAAGAGACTGCAAGGACTATGATGTGGAGATGCAGAAGGTCATGAGCGCTGTAAAGCTTGGAGCAGAGGCTATCATGGATCTTTCAAGCCATGGCAACACACAGCCATTCAGACAGAAGCTTACAAGCGAATGTCCTGCAATGATAGGAACAGTGCCTGTTTATGACAGTGTTATCCACTATCAGCGTGATCTTGCAACACTTACAGCACAGGATTTTGTCGATGTAGTCAGACTCCATGCAGAGGATGGAGTGGACTTTGTCACACTTCACTGTGGAATCACAAGAAAAACGATAGACCAGATTAAAAAGCACAAGCGTAAGATGAATATCGTAAGCCGTGGAGGCAGCCTTGTATTTGCATGGATGTGCATGACAGGAGAGGAAAATCCTTTCTACGAGCACTATGATGAGATACTTGAAATCTGTGAGGAGCACGATGTGACAATCTCGCTTGGAGATGCCTGCAGACCGGGATGCCTGGCAGATGCAACAGATGTATGCCAGATAGAGGAGCTTGTAAGACTTGGAGAGCTCACAAAGCGTGCATGGGATCACAACGTACAGGTCATGGTAGAGGGACCGGGACATGTGCCGCTTGATCAGGTAGCAGCAAACATGAAGGTACAGCAGTCAATCTGTATGGGAGCACCATTCTATGTACTTGGACCTCTCGTAACAGATATCGCACCGGGCTATGACCACATCACAGCAGCAATCGGTGGAGCAGTGGCAGCAATGAACGGCGCAGCTTTCCTTTGTTACGTGACACCTGCGGAGCATCTTGCTCTTCCAAATGTGGAGGATACAAAGCAGGGAATTATTGCGTCAAAGATTGCGGCTCATGCAGCTGATATTGCGAAGGGAATACCGGGAGCCAGAGATATAGATGATAAGATGGCAGATGCCAGACGTGTGCTCGACTGGGATGCACAGTTTGCATGTGCACTTGATCCGGAGACAGCTAAGGCTATCAGGGATGACCGTCTGCCTGAGGATGACCACAGCGAGGCATGCAGTATGTGCGGTAAGTTCTGTGCAGTGCGAAGCATGAACAAGGCACTTGCAGGAGAGTATATTGATATACTATAACTATTCAGTACAGAAACGACTCGCAACTGTGAAGGTACTGAACAGTTACGATATACTTTAAGGTGAGGTAATAATGGAAAGTAAAAAGAACACTAAAAAAAGAACTCTTTCAATCAGAAAGATTGCCATGGCAGGAGTGCTTGTGGCAGTTGCCGTAGCAGGAAGCTTAATAAGCTTCCCTGTTGCCGGCAGCAAATGTGCACCTGTACAGCACATGGTAAATATATGCGCAGCAGTATTTTTAGGACCTGCATGGGGTGTCGGTGTGGCATTTTGTGCGAGTATCATCAGAAACCTGACAGGACTGGGAAGTCTCATGGCATTCCCAGGAAGCATGGTAGGTGCTCTGTGCTGTGGACTGATGTACAGATTCAGCAAAAAAATCATACCGACATGTATTGCAGAGGCGCTTGGCACTGGCATACTCGGAGGTCTGGCAGCGTATCCTCTTGCAAAATACGTGATGCTTATTCAGCCTGAAGGCATGTTTATATACATAGTGCCATTCCTTATCTCTACAGTGGCCGGAAGCATAGTGGCAGCAATTGTCATGCTGATTTTAAAGAAAAATGGCGCACTGACAGTATTTAAGGAAAATCTTGAGTAATATCCAGGGCTATGGCTTTATAAGAAGCTTCATAAGCTCATCCTGACAGATAGACCTAGAGTAGTGATAGCCCTGAAACCAGGTGACGTCGAACTGCCTGAGATAGCTCTCAAGGTTATCATTTTCTATGCCTTCAATACATATCTTTAAGTCTGCGGCATTGGCAAAATTAATCATTCCGATTACAAGTGCCTGCTTCTTTTTCTCCTCGAGAATGTCTTTAACAAAGAACATATCTATCTTGATACCCTCTACAGGAAGCTCAAGCATCATCTGAGATGAAGAGCTTCCTGTGCCATAGTCATCCATAGTGATGTGGATTCCGGCTTCCCTGAATGCAGTGACGGTTTTCTTTATCATAGATATAGGCAGATCTCTGCATCGCTCTGTAATCTCTATCCACAGCTGTGAAGGTGGAAAATCATACTCTTTAAGAATTGCCAGAGTATCTTTTACAAAGTTTTCCTTTTCAAGCTGCTCTGAGGATGCATTTACATTGATGAAAAAGCCCGGTTTTATCTTTGCAAATTCACTGGCTGCGCTTATTGCAGTTCTCATGATATAATTTCCTAGCTCATACATAGCCGGGGTATCCTCAAGCCAGTCGATAAACAGTCCGGGTGGCACCGTGCCAAAAGGCTCCTTTTTCCAGCGTACCAGAGCTTCAGCACCCATTATTTCACCATTGCAAGCCTTTACAATGGGCTGAAACTCTACAAAAAACCCATCACAGCTATTGATAACCGACTGATGAATGATTTTCATGATATCTATATGCGAGCTGCCATTGAACCTGACCATATCATTGAAAAATAACAAATCAGAGCTGTGAAGCTCCTTCGCACGGTCTAGAGTATACTCTACCTTGCTGATGACAGTTGAGGTATCACCATCATAATCCTTGAGAATCAGACACGCAGCATATATATCAAACTCAAATTTAAAGCATTTAAAGAAATACATGGACTTTATTGTATCGGCAATTTTCTGATAGAAGGACTCGGCCAAGGCACGGTCTGCTTCCTTTACCACAAATACAAACTTGCAATTATTCATATAGTAGGTAGCGGTGCTGCCATCCATCATGTAGATGAACTTGAGCGCAAGCTCACGCTGGATTGCAGTGTTGAAATTGGAACCATAAAGTATATTGAACTCATCTATATGACCTATCTCCACCTCGATTATGGCTACAGACCTGTTTTCCATGATATAGCCGTTGATGTCTCTTTCAAACTTTGACTGACCATAAAGATATGTATATGGGTCGATATCCGGAAGGGTATTTTCGTTTCTGAGCACGAGGACATGGTAGCGGTGTCCGTCATCACCGGTAAAAATATCAGAATAAAATCCCATCATATATTCTTTGGTATGCTTTCCCATGCGGACATAAAATATATCATCCGGTTTTTCACCATTTAAGCGATAGCGGATTTCCCGCTTATATTCCGGCAGGTCAACGTCGTTGACACAAGAGCTCAGCTGTTCAAAGAAGCATGTATGCTCGCCGGCTTCAAAGCCGAAAAAATCAGCTGTCTTGTCCGGTACGTAAGATAAGTCATTATCCAGGTCGGTGATGATAGGATATATCCCGTCTGATAATTCTGAAATTTTATCAATAAATTCCTTGTATATCGTGTTTTCTATCATAAATTAAAACTCCATATGTGTATAATGCACAAAATTCTTTTATTATTATAGCATATGTATGCATTATATACAATAAGTTAGTTGGACTCTGAAAATGATATTTAGGTATGAAGCATTAATATAAATTAATGATTTTAGTGTGTCATTTATATATTTGAAGGTATACTGATGACTGAAATATACCATCAGCTGCTTCAAATGCAACGTCACCATCATATTTGCCGGCAACAGAGCGGATGGATGACAGACCTATACCATAGTCGTCCCTCTTAGAAGAACGGTATTTTCCGTTTTGGATGGTAACATGTCCGTCAAAGCTGTTGTCCATAGTAATAATAAGTGTCTTATAGTGTACGTGGGCATGCAGTCGGATAAAACGTGATGGTGTTTCGTCTGAAGAATCCAGAGTATCCATGCGTCTGCAGGCTTCTATAGCGTTTTCTATCAGATTTCCAAATACCAGGCACAGGTCATTGTCCAAGGCCGCATCATCGGTTTCCGGAACAATAAGCTTTGTCTCAAGAGCGATATTTTCATTTCTGCATATGGCACTATAGTATGACAGAATGGAATTGACTACCCTGTTTTCGCAATAGCTTGCAGGCGCAGATGGTATGCTGTGGATCAGGGAATCCAGGTATTCATTCAGCTGTTTATTTTCAGTGTTTGCGAGGCCTTTTATTGCAACAAGCTGGTGACGCAGATCGTGGCGCTGCTTCTTAAAAAGCTGTTCGTTTGTTGTGATGAGCGAATTATATTTCTTCTGCTCCAACAGGGAATGCTCAAGGAGATTCATATCGAATATGAGCCTTTCATTCTCACGTTTTATACTGAGCATATCGCTTATATTAAGCCCCATTACAATTCCCATGATTATAATGAAAAGCAGTGTTCCAATCTGGTACAGCAATGACAATGAGGCCACAAATTTTAAATGATAGTTGATTATCTCGGCACATGAAGCAAGTGCCAGTATGAATACCGGAACCATCAGCCGTTTTGCCCTGCTGTTTTGGCTGCGAACAGCCTCAAGGATGATGTATGCAGTCAGGAAGCAAAGTATGAGAGGCAGAATGACATGGAACACGTACATGCTCTGAGATAGTGCCACCGTACCGCTAAGCTGTAAGACACAAGCGACAAGGTCAAGCACGGTGAGGAGCTTCGCGATAACTATAATTGGCTTGTCATTCTTAAAACCAACTGCAAGCCTGCAGAAATACAGCAGCGGAATCATCTGCGAGAAAAGCCCTATAAAAGCACACAGATAAAGCAGTGTAGGGTTTTTGATTATGACACCTGTGTAGTTGCACTCGCCGATAGACCACATGCCGGCCATGAGTGAGAAGAATCCAAAATGAAATATCATCTTGCAAACCTCTTTATCGTAGTATAAAAGCATCAGCGAGATAAATATAAACAAAACACCTGCGGCAAGCTCAAGCAGTGCTATAAAGAATGACCATTTATTCAGCTTTAACAGAGTGAAAAATAAGGATTTGTATGCTCCGTAGATAGGAGAATATACCGTAAGCGAGCTTCTGGTAACAGGAGACAGATACTCTATGCGAAGCTCTGTATCACCCGAATGACCGTCAGTGCCTATCAGGTACCCCTCGGTTGCGGGATCCTTCATATAGGATGGATAGTTTTCGGCCAGGCCAAACTCATATATGAGTTCATCGTCCAGATAGACCTTCGCAGGGGAATAGACAGTTTTTATGTAGATAGGATCATCCTTGTTCAGGTTGATATGTGTTGTGACGGTGACATGTGTGCGCGGCGAAAGGTGCTTAAAGGTATGTGGAAATGTGATTTCTTCTTTATCTGAATCCGAGCCTTCCACCACAGCATAGGCAGAGCTTACGATAGTGGCTTCAGGATAGCTCGCCTGGCTCATAATCATGTTTTTTGAGGAAAGAAGCAGTATGCAAATCAGTGTAAGCAGTATAATTGTCAGATAGGGAATATTTCGTATAGCGCTAATTTTTTTCATAATCCGGGCTCCTTGCAGTGTATTACTTTTGACAGTCTAGCTCATATCAAATCAATAGGAAAGTGCCTTATTTAAGCCCTCTGGTGTGCTCAAAGTAGTATCTCTCCAGAGCTTTTTTGGCTTTGCCGGAGAGCTCTCTCTTGATAGGGATATTTGTGTCATCGGCCATCACGAAGCATTTGAGTGAAGTATCAATGCGTGTGACATACGACAGGTTTACCGCGTAGCTTTTGTGCGGCAGAAAAAACAGCTCAGCGGGCAGCTGATCTGAAAGCTCTGAAAGCTTCTCATAGCAGCTGATTTCCTCATTTTCTTTTAAATGTATGAAAATCTGCCTGGCTCTCTGCTCTATGTACATGATATCAGAAAGGGCAAGCCTCTCCATACTCTTGTTTCTCTTCACATAAAGAGATGGGGCATCGGATTTCTTCAGCATGGCAAGGTGAAGAATGTTACTTAGCTCAGCTGCAGAAACCGGCTTTTCGATATAGCCGATGGCAGACAGCCTGTAGCTTTCCAAGGCATGCTCCGTGCTTGTTGTGATGAAAGCAACCGGGATATCGGCATCTGTCTCGCGGATTATGGAGACTGCCTCGATGCCGGTCATGGAATCTTTCATGTATATATCCATGAGCAGCAGGTCATACTTTCCGTACTCATATGAGGCAAGAAAAGAATCTGCATCAGTAAAGACAGTGTATGTATTTTGGATATCGCTGTGGTTGAGAATATCACAAAGCAGCAAGGTCTCTGCAGCTTCGTCCTCGCATACAGCTATATTAAGTGTTTGTGGCATGTTTATTCCTCTGTAGAATGTGAATGATTATAAATAATCATAATATAATATGGAATAAATATCAAATAAATATTGCTATTAAATATCCGAAATGCTAATATAGTTATCAGCAGTTTATTAATTATTTTAAGGAGGTTTCAGTTATGAAATACTGTACAAATTGTGGCAGGCAGTTAGCTGATGATGAGGTATGCACATGTCGTCAGCAGGCACAGCCACAGACACCAAATCAGACACAGGACAACAATGCACAGGCAGATAATGCAGCACAGCAGGGACAGTTTAACGGACAGCCACAGGGCAGTGCACAGGGACAGTTCAACGGACAGCCACAGGGACAGTTCAATGGACAGCCACAGGGCAGCGCACAGTCGCAGGCGTTTGATAACTTCACACAGCAGGTGGGTGCAGCAGGACAGCAGCTGCAGAATGACAAGAATGTGGCATCTATCATCACATTCTACAAGGGTCTTGTTAAGAAGCCGGCACAGGCTGCAGCAGACTTTGTAAAGAATGCAAATATGGCATCAGGCTTTATATTTATTGGCTTATTTGCCATAGTAGAAGTAGTGCTGTCTGTAGTATATCTGTTATCAAGTGTAATTGGCAGCATAGGCGGCTTTGGATTCTCATTTTACCCGGCGAGCTTCTTTGAGGGAATCTTCTCAGGAATCGTAGGAGAGGCAGTAAAAGTACTCATCCTGGCAGCAGTCATTCTGGTTGTATTAAACGCAGTGCAGAAGGATAAAAAGGTGACATTTGCACAGACACTTTCAGCAGCATGTCTGTATGATGCAGTATACCTTCCGATTATCCTGGTGGCAGCAATCATTGACATAATCCCGTTCCAGTTCTTTGGCAATGTGAGCAGCTGGCTGCATACATTTGCGGGAGTAGTAGGATATGTAAGCATATTCTTTGGAGTAAGGGCAATAGAAGAGGATGACAACAAGCTTCCACTCGTGTGTGGACTGGCATTCCTTGCAACAGCCATTGGTTCAACAATTGTAAATGCTATTTTCTAATTTAATATATCTGAAAAGCCGGATCCTGTGAGATTTTCTTGCAGGATCTTTTTTTATTTCTGGCTTTGAATAGCTATCATATATCTTACGATTTGTCAAGTACGAGTTTTGACACTTTTTGTGTAAATTGTCGTTGTTATTGCCATGCGCGGAATTGATGTATAATGATAATTAGATTAATTTGTTTAGTTAAAAACTAGCTGAATATATGAGTCAATGATAATATGAATTCTATAATAAGCAGGTTTATAAAACTCGGGAAGAGAGGCACCTATGACGCATAAAATCAAGGTACAGATGTTTGGCAATTTCAGAATGGACTATAACGGAGCACCATTTGTGGCGGAAAAAATGCATAAGGAAAGCCAGTTCAATCGCATGATGCAGGCTTTGATACACTATTCTGACTGCGGAATAGCAAAGGATAAGCTCGAGGAAATAGTAATCGGTGAGCGTGATATAGATGCACCTCACACAGCACTAAGAGTTATTGTATACAAGACAAAGCAAAAGCTCGCACAGCTCGGACTGCCGGGAAAGAACCTTATATATTTGGAGGGAGGCATATATTACTGGACTCCGGATATAGAGATAGAAGAGGATGCAGCAGAGTTTGAGAAGCTCTATAATGAGGCCTGTGCACTGGAAAAGCAGATGCCACAGGAGCCGGAGAGTGCAGAGACAGTGTGTGATGAGCGGATAAAGGAAATAGAAGACAATATGCTTGAGCTGTACGTAAAAGCACTATATCTGTACAAGGGTGAATTTCTGGCGGCATATACAGGAGAGACGTGGATAGCACAGGAGGCCAGACGCTATCACACCATGTTTGAGAAAATCATAAATGAAGCCGCGTACATACTGCGAAAGAGAAAACAATTCAAGGGGCTGGAGAAGCTCGGAGTATATGCGGCAAAGGTCGACCCGTTCAATGAGTGGGAGGAGCTTATCATGGAGGCGATGGTAGAGACCAGGCGCTATGAGGAGGCGGAAGAGCTATACACGGATGTCGTGGACTATTATCTCAGGGAGTGCGGTATTTATCCATCTTCAAGACTCTTGGAAATCCTTGAGAAATACAATAATCAGATGAATCATGCACATGAGATACTGGAAAACATCCAGGAGGGCATGAACGAGCAGGAGGAAACGGAAAGAGGCGGATATTTCTGCAGCTATCCGGTATTCAAGGGAATATACCAGGCGTCCATCCGTATTATGAAGCGCACAAGGGTACCTGTATATCTCATGCTCTGTACTCTGGAGGACGAGGAAGGTAGACAGGTACAGGGCGAGACAAAGATGAACAAGTATTCAAGGCAGCTCAAGAAGTGCGTCGGTGAATCAATCCGCTACAGTGACATATATACCTCGTATGGAAAGGTGCAGTTTCTTATCATGCTCATCGGAATCAAGCGTGAGGACTGCGAGATAGTGAAAAAGAGAATCAACCGCCAGTTCGCAAAGAAAAATCCGAGAGCCGCAGAGAAATGTCATGTGAACAGTATAGTTTGTGAGTTGTAAAGGGAATAGTACAAATTAGTTGGAAAAGCTGCAAGGTGCTGTTACATAATTAGAGGAAGATTTAATTTGATTATTTTATATATTATGGAGAAAATGTTATGAATGGTAAAGACAAGATATCAGTAATTATTCCATGCTACAATGTGCAAAAATATATTATGAGATGCTTCGATTCAATTTACAGCCAGACATATGGCTTTGAAAATCTCGAAGTGATACTCATAGATGATTTATCGACAGACAATACATGGTCTATATTAGAATCCTTACAAAGACAATACCCGGAGAATGTTATATCTCTTAAAATACAGAAAAAAGGAAAGTGTGGCGGTGCACGTAATCTGGGAATGGATATCTGCACCGGCAAATATATCACATTTGTGGATGCGGACGATTATGTGCATCCGGATATGCTTAGGGTGTTGCATGATAGAATGACAGAGGATGATTATGATGTGGCACAGTGTGGTGTATCGTGTTTTAAAGCAGATAAGCCAAATGTATTAGAAGTAAATGATTTTGAAATTCAAAGGCTTGATTTGGATAATGTTGATAATAGGAAAAATCTCATTATAGGTCTGACCGGATTTACTAATGTAACAGCATGGGCAAAGCTATACTCGACCAAATTTATAATAGAACATAATCTAAGATTTATAGAAGATGTATATTATGAGGATACATATTTTTCCATGCTTTGTGTGTTACTTGCAAAGAAATATTGTAAGGTGCAATCGACATTATACTATTACTTTGAGAATACAGAGGGCATTATACGTTCTGAAATTAGCAATGCAAAGATCCGGGATGCTAAGATTATTATGGATCATATAAGGCAGGCTATTCAAAGTAGAAAAGCAGAACTGAGAAATGTAATTGAGCAGTGTCACTGTGAGATACAGTCATTTTTGTTATGGCATCAATATCTTGAGTCATACAATAGAATAGAAAATTTCCTAAAAAAAGAATTGGATATTTGCAAAGAAGAGTTCTTAAAGAGTGAACCGGATATATTTAATAATCCATATGTGAGGGCTTTTTCAGATGATGCGGTATTGAAAAGAATGTCAAAGCTGAGGGTAACTGCGAAAAAAATGGATAATGTATGGTTTTTAGATAATGCAATACATATCTGTCTTGGTATACATGATAAGGATGGAAATTACAGTGTCTGGGCTGGAACAACGATGCAATCCATTGTTGAAAATACAAAAGCACCAATAGTTTTTCATATATTACATGATGACACATTGAATGAAATGAATAAAAATAAGCTGAGTCTTATTGCTGATAATAGTGGAAACGGCATAGAATTTCATCACTTTAATCCAGACATTTTTGGCTCATTGGCTGATTCAATGAATAGATTTACAATTGGAACAATGTTCAGAATTATGTTGCCCGATATTATGCCGGATTTAAAAAAAATAATATATTTGGACTCTGATTTATTTGTAAATACAGATATTGAAGAATTATGGAACCTAAATATAGATAATTACTGTCTGGCGGCTGCTCAGGATTGTTCGACAATAAGAAATTGGGGAACTCCATACGCTGTAGCAGCAGGGCAGACAAGCCGAGACAGATATTTTAATGCAGGTGTTCTTTGCATGAATCTTGACAATATCAGGAAAAATGGAAGCCTGTTTCAACAGGTTATGGATTATCTGAGCGATAATCC
Organism: Agathobacter rectalis ATCC 33656; assembly: GCF_000020605.1. NCBI lineage: Bacteria > Bacillati > Bacillota > Clostridia > Lachnospirales > Lachnospiraceae > Agathobacter > Agathobacter rectalis. The sequence continues at coordinate 2,390,862 of NC_012781.1, read as the reverse complement.
ACGAACATGGCTTCCTGATCAGGATGCTTTAAATGCCATATTCAGCGGAAAAACCTTATTGATAGATGAAAAATGGAATTATTTTATTGATGAGGCAAGAAAAAATAATGAGAAAGCAGAGAAAAAAATATATCATTATGCTGCAACCCTGTTGATGCTGCATACAAATAATGAAATTGACAGAGCATACTATTTTACAATACTGAGAACCCCATGGGGAGAGCAGATGGAGGATGGCTTATTGTGTAATTCTATGGGCAGAATTGTAGATAGAACAGGTATGCTGGAGAAGTTGCTAAAAAAAGCTACTCAAAACAATATACGATTCGTATTCTATGGTGGAGAGAATAGCTCTATAAGGAAGGCAATGAGGCTATTAAACAGAAATTTCGATAGCTGTGAATGGCATGAGCATTTAGAAGAGAATGAGATTATCTGTGATGATAATACGGTCTATATAGTTTCAGCGGATGCGGACGATAGTAATGGACTGGAAATACTTGCAAATGCCGGATTAGAAAATGGTAAGAATTATTTTATAACACAGAGGTTTTTACATTATACAGAGGGTGGGTTTGCCCTATAGTTTTTAATATTGAAAAATGGAGATAATATGATTATATTGGCAAAAGAATATACGGATTTTATAAAAAGAATAAAGAACACCATCAATAATACGGGAAAGAGCTGTTCGGTGTGCACACTTTTGGCAATGACAAATCATAATATCAATGATGTGTTTGGGTTTTATGATTGTTATATTGATGAAAATAGAAAAGGCGAGCAAACAAAAGAATTATATTATGCATTTATCGAATTACCTAAATGGTGGGCTGTTCGAGCAGATGGGGTTGATGGAGCTGTATATGATAATAATATAAAAAAGGCATCCATATATTTTAATGAACCAATTGAAAAGCGTAATGTTAAATTAGTTGAATGGCATGATGAAGAAAATAGAGTTTATAGAAAAGATTATTATAATAAAATGGGTTACAAATATTGTACGGAAAATGTGCGAAACAATAAAATTATATTACGTGAATTTTTTGACAGTGAAGGTAATCTTGTACTTTTAGAACAGGTAATGTCGCAAATATATACTGTTTTTGAAAAAAACGATATAAAAAAAGTGTGTACATCATTTGCGGAACTGTTTACAGATATTATGATCAAAGCTGAAATAAGTGATAAAAATATAGTTGTTTTTGATGTTGAAGAATTGGAAAAAATATATGGGCTGCGTGAAAAATATTCAGTTACATTTTTTTTGAATGATGATAAACAGTATGAAAAATTTCAAAAAGGCGAATTTGTAGATAAATTAAGAATATTATGTAATGATAAAAATAAAAGAGATTGGATCGCCAAGCACACAAATTGTGTGTGTAAAAGCTTTTATTTATATGATAAAAGAAAGAAAAATAAATTTGGAATAAAAAAAGCTTTGATTTTTACCGATTCTGACCAGCTGGAAATGATTGACACGTTGATCACAGAAATACCGGATCTGGACTTTTATGTTGCAGCATGGACACTTATGTCAGATAAGTTACTTCAATTGGAAAAGTATGAAAATGTTTATTTGTATCCAGTGGTTTCGGAAGAAAAAATAAAGGAATTGTTTGATTTATGCGATATATATCTTGATATAAATTATTATAATGAAGTTTATAGTTCGACAAATGTAGCAGTTAATAATAGCATGGTAATATTTGCATTTGAAAATACAGTTCACAGAAGAGATATTTGTTTGAAAAATAATATTTTTGAAATAACGGATTGTGATAGAATGATTGGCAGAATAAAAGAAACAATGTATGAAGAATCAATATATCGAGAGTTGATAGAAGAACAATATAAAAAATTATATACAGCTGTAACGGAAATGTTTGAGGAATAAGTATGAGAATATTCGATTTTACATTAATGAATGGCTACGAGTTTTCCGGGGTAGATGTAGCGCAGGGATTCCGTGCAAAGTTATTTAAAAAAAATAATATTGATATAAAATATTGTTTTATGAATCTGCCGACGCAGAGAGATTTAGATCTATATATTAATCAGGGAATCGATAGAGAACAGATAATCTCGAAAGAAATATATCTTACCGGACGTATGGATATGAGATTAAGCTTAAAAAAAGATATATTGCTCTCGAAAGAAATAATTGATCATGACGATATCATAGAGAAGGATAATATTACATATCTTATTGAAAACAATAAAAAAAAGTGTGAAATAATTTGTGACGATGAAAATAATATTATAAGTGCTTCATATTATAAGGATGAACGTATTATTTTTACTAGTTTTTATTTTGATAGTCTGGCATACACGGAATTATATGGAACATCTGATTGTGAAATTGGAGAAAGCCAGCTTGAGAGGCGTTTGTTCTGGGACACGAACGGAAAGCTTGTATTTGAGCAGGTATTTGATGCTGATAAAATAAAGTATGTGTTTAGTAATGGACAGGTAATGGACAATCAGGAATTATTGATATATTTCATTAAGCAATTAGCACTCAATGAAAATGATATATGCATTTTGGATAGAGGGGGGTATTTAGATTATTTAAGACCATTGTTTGAATTTGGAAATAGAGCGAAATTTATTTGTGTTCTGCATTCTGACCAATATTATGAATTGAATGAGAATATAGGTTCATTATATATGAACTATGAGTATTATTATTGGTTTAAATATTCACAGGCTATAGATACTTTTATTGTAGCGACTGAGGAACAGCGGAAAGCATTAATAAATAAGCTTAAAGAACATGATTGCTATATACCATCAGTCAGTGTAATACCCCCCGGAGCAATTGAAACACAAAAATGTATTATAGAAAACAGAAAAAAATATAGTATTATATCAGCTTCCAGAATCGAAGAAACAAAAGGTATTGATTTATTGATAGCAGCTGTTATTGAGGCGCACAAGTACAATCAATATATAAATTTAGATATCTATGGAGAAGGATCGGATGAGTATATATTGCATTTGAATAATATTGTATCTTCCAATAATGCTAGTGATTATATTCATTTTATGGGGAGGCAGAATGTTAAATTGCTCTATCGGAATTATGAAGTGTACGCATCCTTTTCACAATTTGAATCATTTGGACTTTCATTAATGGAAGCAACGGGTAATGGCTTGGCTATGATAGGACTAGACACAAGGTATGGTAATAGGTTGTTTATTAAAAATGAACAGAATGGATATCTGATAGATGGGAAGTTGATGAATAAAAAAGTTTTAGCTAAGAAAATTGGAATGGCAATTGTAAAAATCTTTGAAAATGAAGATAGGTTAAAGCTTTTTCATGAGAATTCATATAAAATTGCAAGTGGTTTTACAGAGGCAAGTGTAGAAAAAAAGTGGATGAGGTTATTAAGATACAAATGATGGAAACCTCAATGAAACTACGAGCTTGTAGACAGGAGTATTAATGAAAACACACATTACCACACTAAACAATATGGCAGGGACTGCCAGTCTGGCACATAGAAGAGTATTAAAGGTGGCTCAGAGTATTGGCTGTCATGAAATGGGCTTGTCTTTTTATCCTTTAAAGCCAGATTATGCAAAGGAGATAGACAAACGCCTTGATGGGATAATTGCGCCTCTTAACTATGGGGATATTGTGATTTTTCAGTATCCAAGCTGGATTGGGGTGAATTATGATGAGAGTTTTGTAAACAAGATAAAGTCATACCGGGATACAAAGCTGATAATTTTTGTTCAGGATATACAAAAGCTTATGTTTGATTCTGAACAGGCAATTCTCGATATGGAAATTAAAACTCTCAATAAGGCGGATTTACTTATTTTGCCATCAAAGAAGATGCATCGCTATCTGAAAGAAAATGGGCTTGATGAGAAACCTGTTATCTATCAGACTATCTGGGATATGCCATCAGACATTTGCTTTGTAGATCATGCTGTAACAAGATGCTTTCACTTTGCCGGGAATTATAATCGTTTTCCGTTTCTGGCAGAGTATCATGGCAAGACTCCGATTTATCAATATGATGCAAATAAGCCGGACAGAGAAAATGATGACAGCTTTTGCTGGAAAGGGTATTTTGAGCAGGAAAAGCTAATGCATGAGCTTTCCAAAGGAGGCTTTGGGCTTGTTTGGAGTGATGATGAATATTTTGACAGATATTATTCGATGAATCAGCCGTACAAACTCGGTACAAATCTGGCAGCAGGAATACCTGTTATAGTAAAAAGAGGCTGTGTTCATGATAAATTTGTCGAAAGAAACGGTCTGGGATATGCAGTTGATACGTTGGATGAAGCTGATAAACTGGTTCAGAGTATTACGGATGCAGAGTATATAGAGCTTTATCGTAATGTAAAGAATATTCAAAAGCTGATATTAGATGGCGCATATACCAGAAAAATACTTCAGGATGCAATAATTGAGGTATTGGAAAATGCCTGTACACCGGTTGAAAACAGATATCAAGATCATATATAGATTTAGCAGACAAATTAACAGTGACAGGATATAGTATTTGACCATGATCAGGTGTATGAATCACAGATAGTTGCTACAGTGGAATAATAGGGAAGAGATTATGAGCGTACATATTACAAAAACTTATAACATAGGCGGATTGATTGGTCTCCGTCAAAATGCGGTGAAAAACGCTGGTGAAACACTTGGCTTTAAAGAAATGAGTTTATTTAAATTTCCTGATACATATGATAGTGATGATGAGTTGCATGTTAGGATGGATGGCATAATTGCATCACTTTGTCCGGAGGATATAGTGATTTTTCAGCATCCAAGCGGTGAGAGTCCCAGATACGATGGATTTTTATTTGAGCATTTAAGAAGATATCATGGAACGAAAATTGTTGCGTTTATACAGGAAATAGCATCAGATAGAGATGACAGCGAGTATTCTTTGAGTGATGAAATCACGCTGCTTAACCGGGCCGATATGTTTATTTTTGCCTCGGCTGCGCTGCGGGATTACTATATCGCAAATGGATTAAAAGAAAAACCTTATCTGATTCAGAATATACCGGATTATATGACAGACATTTGCGCAAATGAGCATAAAAATAAAAAACTATATATTATGGCGGAAACGAGTCAAAATGAATATCCATTGAACAATTTGAATATAGAGGTGGTGCAATATGATGAGTACCACGTCACTGAATCTATACTTAGATTATCAGACGGAGGCTTTGGCTTAATATGGGATACTGACGAGCAGGCACTCGGACTTTATATGGCTGCCGGAATCCCAGTGATAGTTAAAAAGGGGCTGAGCTGTGAAAAGTATGTGACAGATAATGAAATAGGAGCAGCAGCGACAGATTTTGAAGATGTATACCGGATAGCTGTATCAGAATCGGAAGATAAATTGAGTCAATACTACGCAAATGTAAAAAAACTGCAAGATTTGTTCATAAATGGAATATATACCAGAAAATTATTGCTGGATACCTTGATTTTGTGTAGAGAAAGGCTATAATTTGGCGGTATATAAATGTTTTTATACGATTTTAGATACACCGTGGAGTTTATATTTATAGTGTAAAAGAGGAAAACTATAGTTATGTCCGGATGAAAGAGGATTAGGAAACAGATAATCCAAGTATCCGGATTCGTGTGAATAAGGAGAGACTATATGAATAAGAAGAAGGTTGACAGTATTTTAAAAGGTATAACCGCAGCGGGAATTGCCATGGGTGGAGTCAGCTCTATCCAGGGTGCTGATATGGTTATGGCTGCAATTAATGAATCGGCAGCAGATTCCAATTCGTTAGCTGACGCAGGCTCTTTATCTGAGAGCGAGAGGACAGAGTATAGCGAGAGTACAACACAGAGCATGAGTGAAAGTGCATCAGAGAGTACTAGCGAAAGCGTGAGTGTAAGTGAAAGTACCAGTGATAGTTCAAGCGCCAGCGAAAGTGCTAAGCAGAGTGATGCAGAACAGCAGAGTGGTGATAATGTTGTAGCGGCTGCATATACAGATGATGCAGAACAGGATATGGCTGTTTATGCTCGAATGAGTGGAATGCCGCAGCTTGCAAGTAATGATACATATAGAGATGGTTGTGTATCAAAAAAGGTACATCATGTCACTAAGATTACGGCAAATAATTTTAAAGATTTAGCTGGGAATGATATTGAAGTTAGAAATGGAAAATGGTACCAGTTTTGGGAGGATGAATCATGCCAGTATAGAGTAAAGAATTCATATACAGGTAATTGGGAATATTTTAATGACTTTGATTCAGTGAAATTTAATTGGACAACAGGGTATGCTTGGAATGCGAAAAAATATTCTCAAACAGGCGGATTGTATATATGTGATGGAAATGCGTTTGTATTAAAAGTGTCTGATAATGAATGGGTAGAATTTAGAAGTAGTAGTACAGGTGGAGTACATACGTATAAATACGCATATAAGCATGGGGATTCCATTGATTTATTGGATAATGCAGATCCAAACTATGAGAAGAGTGAATCAGTAAGAATATCAGAGAGTTTGAGTGTTGAAGCAAGTACGAGTGCCTCAACAAGCGCAAGCACATCGGCAAGCACTAGTGCATCGACAAGTGCAAGTACAAGTGCCTCAACTAGTGCAAGCACCTCAGCAAGTATAAGTGCCTCAACAAGCGCAAGCACATCAGCAAGCACAAGTGCCTCAACAAGTGCAAGCACCAGCGCCTCAACGAGTGCAAGTACATCAGCAAGCACCAGCGCCTCAACGAGTGCAAGTACATCAGCAAGCACCAGCGCCTCAACGAGTGCAAGTACATCAGCAAGCACAAGCGCATCAACGAGTGCAAGTACCTCAGCTAGTACCAGTGCATCGACAAGCGCAAGTACAAGTGCCTCAACAAGTGCAAGTACATCAGCAAGCACGAGCGCCTCAACAAGCGCAAGTACAAGTGCAAGTACATCAGCAAGCACGAGCGCTTCAACCAGCGCAAGCACCTCAGCAAGTACAAGTGCATCGACTAGCGCAAGTACATCGGCAAGCACTAGTGCAAGTACGTCAGCAAGTACAAGTGCTTCAACAAGTGCATCAACAAGCGCAAGTATCTCAGCAAGTACAAGTGCATCAACGAGTGCAAGTACATCGGCTAGCACAAGTGCATCGACAAGTGCAAGTACCTCAGCAAGCACCAGTGCATCAACAAGCGCAAGCACCTCAGCAAGTACCAGTGCATCGACTAGTGCAAGCACCTCAGCAAGTACAAGTGCATCGACTAGTGCAAGCACATCAGCAAGCACCAGTGCATCAACTAGTGCAAGTACATCGGCAAGTACCAGTGCATCAACAAGTGCAAGTACATCGGCTAGCACAAGTGCATCGACAAGTGCAAGTACCTCAGCGAGCACCAGTGCATCGACTAGTGCAAGCACATCAGCAAGCACCAGTGCATCAACAAGTGCAAGTACATCGGCAAGTACAAGTGCATCAACAAGTGCAAGTACATCGGCTAGCACAAGTGCATCGACAAGTGCAAGTACCTCAGCGAGCACCAGTGCATCAACAAGTGCAAGTACCTCAGCAAGCACCAGTGCATCGACTAGCGCAAGTACATCGGCAAGTACAAGTGCATCAACAAGTGCAAGCACATCAGCAAGTACGAGTGCATCAACAAGTGCAAGTACAAGTGCATCAACAAGTGCAAGTACCTCAGCAAGCACGAGCGCATCAACAAGCGCAAGTACAAGTGCAAGTACATCAGCAAGCACAAGTGCATCAACAAGTGCAAGTACATCAGCAAGCACAAGTGCATCAACAAGTGCAAGTACATCAGCAAGCACAAGTGCATCAACAAGTGCAAGTACATCAGCAAGCACAAGTGCATCAACAAGTGCAAGTACATCGGCAAGTACAAGTGCATCAACAAGTGCAAGTACATCAGCAAGCACAAGCGCATCAACAAGCGCAAGTACAAGTGCAAGTACATCAGCAAGCACAAGTGCATCAACAAGTGCAAGCACCTCAGCAAGCACAAGTGCATCAACAAGTGCAAGTACATCAGCAAGCACAAGTGCATCAACAAGTGCAAGTACATCGGCAAGCACAAGCGCATCAACAAGCGCAAGCACCTCAGCAAGCACAAGTGCATCAACAAGTGCAAGCACCTCAGCAAGTACGAGTGCATCAACCAGCGCAAGTACCTCAGCAAGTACAAGTGCATCGATTAGTGCAAGTACATCAGCAAGTACATCAGCAAGCACCAGTGCAAGTACAAGTGCTTCAACCAGCGCAAGTACATCGGCAAGTACCAGTGCATCAACTAGCGCAAGTACAAGTGCTTCAACAAGTGCAAGTACCTCAGCAAGCACAAGTGCATCAACAAGTGCAAGTACCTCAGCAAGCACAAGTGCCTCAACCAGCGCAAGCACCTCAGCTAGCATAAGCGCATCAACAAGCGCAAGCACCTCAGCAAGCACCAGCGCATCAACAAGTGCAAGTACCTCGGCAAGTACCAGTGCATCGACTAGTGCAAGTACATCAGCAAGCACCAGTGCATCGACTAGCGCAAGTACCAGTGCTTCAACTAGTGCAAGCACCTCAGCAAGTACAAGTGCATCGACTAGCGCAAGTACATCAGCAAGTACCAGCGCCTCAATCAGCGCAAGCACAAGTGCATCAACCAGCGCAAGCACCTCAGCGAGCACAAGTGCCTCAATAAGTGCAAGTACATCGGCTAGCACAAGCGCATCAACAAGCGCAAGCACCTCAGCAAGTACAAGTGCCTCAACCAGCGCAAGTACATCGGCTAGCACCAGTGCTTCAACAAGTGCAAGTACATCGGCTAGCACAAGTGCATCGACAAGTGCAAGTACCTCAGCCAGCACAAGTGCCTCAACCAGCGCAAGCACCTCAGCAAGTACAAGCGCATCGACAAGTGCAAGTACCTCAGCTAGCACCAGTGCTTCAACAAGTGCAAGTACATCGGCTAGCACAAGTGCTTCAACAAGTGCAAGTACCTCAGCAAGCACCAGTGCTTCAACAAGTGCAAGTACATCAGCAAGCGCAAGTGAATCAGCAAGCGCAAGTGAGTCAGCAAGTGCAAGCGAATCAGCAAGTGCAAGTGAGTCAGCAAGTGCAAGTGAGTCAGCAAGTGCAAGCGAATCAGCAAGCACAAGTGAGTCACTCAGCACAAGCGAGAGCATCAGCACAAGCACGAGTCAGAGTCAGTCAACTGCAAATGTAGTACCGACACCGGCTCCAACTCCTGCACCGGCAGTAGATAATGCACCTGCACCGGCAGCAACTATCACACCGGCTGCTACACCTCTTGCAGCAGCTACACCGGTAGCTCCGGCAGCGCCAGTAGCTCCGGCAACTCCTGTGGCACCGAATACACCAATTCAGGATGCACAGGTTCCTCTTGCAGTAAATGAGGATGAAGATAATCTTCAGAACATCGAGGATGAGGATACACCTCTTGCAGCAGTCGGAACAGCCAAGGACGGTATCAAAACATGGTGGTGGTGGATTGCAGCAGCAGTTGCAGCTATCACAGGAAAGGGTGTTTATGATAACCGCAGAAGAAAACCGGCAAAGAGTGATGACTCTGAGGATAATTCTGATGAGAAATAAATAATCAATAGCAATACTAAGAATATTGTTTTATAATGTTAGTGACCATCTGTTATGGATGGTCACTAATACTATTCAAAGGAAGAGGAAATCATTGAAAGAGAAGAGACAAAAAGAACATGTATTATTGTATAAGATATTGTATTCTCTAATGATAATGCTTGTATATATGATTGGAAGAAATATCCCATTATATGGAATAGATCTGAAAGCATATGAGGATGTGAGTGTTGATGCACAATCTATTTTGCTTCAGGCATTATCAGGAGATATGAAAAACTGTTCATTGTTTATTCTGGGATTGTGGCCATATATGATTGCTTCAATACTTGCAGTGCTACTGGTAGCAATAATATCTTTAGACAGTTCCCGAAAGATATCTCCAAGAAAACTTAATATATGGACACTTTTTTTTATGATGGTAATTGCATTTATCCAGGCATATCAGAAGGTTCAGACATTTGTGTACAAGGATATGGATGCGCAGATGCTGTTGATTACAAAGATAATTGTGTTTATACAGCTTATAGCAGGCATGCTTATAGTAGTGTATATGTGTGATAGAACCACGAAATACGGTATTGGTGGTCGAATGAGTGTATTCATGATAAATATTGTGGATGGAATGATGAATATGTTTGCAGGACAGAAAGCAGACAGACTGATTTTGCCTGTAATTATCGGTGTTGTTGAGATTGCTATTATGGTTATAATAGAAACAACTGAAAAGAGAATAGCAGTACAGAGAGTTTCCATAAACAATATTTATGCAGATAAGAATTACCTGGCATATAAGTTAAATCCTGTGGGTGCAATGCCGCTTATGTTCACCTCAGCGGTATTTATGCTGCCACAGTTTGTCTGTTCGGGCTTATATTATCTGCACCCGGATAATCAAAAGCTTGCATGGCTTGTTGATAATCTTAGGCTCACGGCTGTTTTTGGAATTATAGTATATTTGGCAATTATTGTATTGCTTACTATTTTATTTTCTGTGATAATGCTCACACCGGGCAAGGAAGCCGAGAATCTGTTGAAATCAGGGGATTCTATTCTGGATATATATGCAGGCAAGCCGACTCGCAGATATCTTGTGGGTACGGTAATCAGATTTTCTATATACAGCTCGATAATTATATGTATATGTCAGGGAGTTCCGCTATTTCTTCAATTTGGAGGATATATTGATTCAACACTGGCTATGTTACCATGCTCTATAATGATGTCGACAGGCATTTGGATATCGTTATATAGAGAGGCTGAGGTTTATAGAAATATGGACAGATATCATCCATTTATATAGTATAAGGAGATTTTTAATGTTATATTTTGTACCGGCATGGTATAAGGAAAACTCATGGATTGAAAATGAACAGCAATGGTACATGAGGAGAATGAAATCAGAGTTTGACGAAACAATTAAACAGATTACACTATTTCACAGAAATGTGGATGTGAAGTATCGGATAGTTTTACTTGGTTATTCACCAAATTTCAGGCATTTCTCTCATAGACAGGGCATGTATCGTTCGCCGTACTGGTCTTGTTTTGATGCAATTGCACAGATTAAGAGGACTAAGATGGCTGTGTTGTCATATCATGATATTAAGTGGCCGGAGGGCGTGGAGTTTGTATATTCACCATTCTCAATTGTTGCCTTGTATAATGGACAGAAATATGCTCAGGTTGAGTTTGGCGAGGATGGGAACCCTATAATTATAGATATGTACGAGGAAGGGCAGATTTGCCGAAGGAATTATTACGATGACAGAGGCTTTGTATCTTCAACGATTATATATGAAAACGGACAAATGAAATATCAGGATTACCTGATGGAAAACACTATTTGGAAGCTCAGAGTAAATGCATCAGATGGAAGTGTAATGGTCAATCCTTCTTATCCGATGTATGATACTAAAACAGGAGAAAAGCAATTTTGTAAGCTGTCATATGACTCACTTGATGAGGTGATACAGGAGGTACTATCTGATTTTGTTAATGAAACCGGGGCAAAGGATACTTTTTTCGTGGCAGTTCATAGTTTGCATATGAAGGTTTTAGGTGATGTGCTCCGAGAAAGAAAGGTAGTTTATACTTTTTTTGAAGAAAGATATGATTATTCGAAAATTCATAGCATCAAAGGCTATCTGAAGTCCTCGGAATATATTATTACAGATTCAAAAAATACGACAAAAATTATAAAGGATAATTTGTCAGATTCAAGTCTGCGTATAATGGATATTCCGCCGTATGATACGCGTATGGATTTTGGTATAAGTCAGCAGTTAAAGGTTCAGAATATTTTGATTCCTATAGATGGGTTGGAAAAGGATGCATATAGAGCAATTATCCGTGAGGTGTCAGAGTATTTGTGTATTAACGATCTTGCAAGGGTACACATTTTTACAAGAAATGCACAGTGGGGACATGAAGATAATATTCGTAACGAGCTTGTCGGTATGCTCAGGGAATATGGACATGATATACGATGGGCATGTAAAGCTGACTCTATTGATGAGGACGAAGAAAAGGTTGAACAGAGATTTTTTATCGATGTGTGTGTGGATGAGAGAACCATCAGCAAATGTATCAATGAGCAAAGGATCATATTGGATTTGCGGGGAGTGGTTGATGTTTTCCTTTATATAACGGCAATAAGTAAAGGTGTTCCGCGTATTAGTTTTTCAGAGGATCAGTTCCTGCATGATGGCAAAAACGGTAGAATCATAGATGATTATAATCAGATAGGCAGAAGTCTGGCATTTTATCTGGATAGTCTTGAGAATTGGAATGCAGCTCTTGTTGCGTGTTATGAAGCAGGAAAGGACTATAAAACAGAAGTATTACTTGATAAATGGCGAAAGGTGTTAGGTATAGTTGAATAGTATTCAGATTTTGTATATTGGAAATGAGGATTGGACAACCAAATATAACATTCCCGATTTCGTTGAGTGGGAGAATTATGAAGACACAGGAATTTTTCCACCTAAACAGGTAGATATCGTTATTTTAGACAGAGATATAACCAATAAGGAAAAACAGATACTGGCTAAGATTACAAGAGCGTACAGTCTTTTTGCTACAGAGAATATAAAGATGCAAAACAGTGTTACTCATGATTATTTTGAGGAGCGATCAGGTCTTTATCTCTATTCAGGGGATGTGCAGGTTTTTCTGGATCAGGAGGCAGCAAAGTATTACAGACAGCCATACGGTGAAAAGTTTAAGCCGGAGCATATATCTGTTAGTCAGTTTTTTAGAGGTTCAGTCAGATGTAAGGGAAACTATGACATGCTATTAGAAGGAAATTTTGGAGACACATTTTCTCAGATAGTGTTCTGGAAATCAAATATTCCGGTGTTTGACAGACAAAATATTGATTTATACTTTGAACACAGAAGGACAGGTTCTGTAGAGGTAAAGTTGCATGTATATAAATTCTATAATGGTTCTGTCGGTGATATCCAAAGGGTATGGGAATTCAGCCAGGATGAATTAGATGGGATTGTGACTATTGACAATGACGAGCTTGAAGGACCGCTGTTTGTTTCTGTTTTGGCAAAAGGACAGGGAACACTCGAAGTTATATCGTTGCATGACAGATATTCAAGGCAGAATATAGGTTATTTTCTTCCTGGTGGAGAGAGGATTATTTCATCACAGGGAGAAGAGATATTTACATATCTGGATAAAGGAGATTGTAAACCACCTCTTGCTATTTATTTTTCGGGATATCGTAAGCAGGAAGGATTTGAGGGCTATAATATGATGAGAAAGCTCGGATGTCCTTTTATGCTTATTACTGATCCAAGACTTGAGGGTGGTGCTTTTTATATAGATAATGCTGATTTAGAGGAAAAGCTGTTTAATAATATTGAAAAAACGATTAATGAAATGAGGTTTAAGAAATCGGATGTTATTATTTCCGGAATGTCGATGGGTACTTTTGGTTCCCTTTATTTTGGCTCTAAATTGAGTCCCCATGCACTGATTTTAGCAAAGCCACTTACAGAGCTTGGCGTTGTTGCAGAAAACGAAAGGCTTCTTAGACCGGGAGTTTTTCCGACATCACTTGATTTGTTATTGAAAAATTATGGTTCATTATCGAAAAAGAGTGTAGAAGAATTTGATAAAAGAATGTGGGAAAGATTTGATAAAGCAGACTGGTCTCATACTAAATTTATAGCTTCATATTTGTATGAGGATGATTATGATACAGATGGATATAAAAATATACTGGAACATTTGAAATCAGAAGGTGTAGAAGTATATGGAAAAGGTTCCCATGGACATCATAATGATAATCACGAGAGTGTTGTGGGATGGTTTTTGAGTCAATACAGGCTGATTCTTGAAGAAGATTTTAATCGAAAGTGATGTAGATATATGGTAAATGATACTTGGACAGTATATTGGGAAGAGGTTATGTCTGATTCATATGGGTATGGGTCAGAGGTGGAATTTAATAAAGACAAATCAGTAAGATATTCTAACAGGCTTATGCCACCGGGAACTGTGGTTCACAGATGGTATTCAAAGACGAATTATCAGATGCACAGGCTAGAACCAACATTGCCGCTTATTGATGGCGAGAGCACATATTTTATCGGGCTGAACATTGATTATAACAGTGTGGAAAGCGAGGCTCTGATTCTTCGTATCATATTTTACGACAGGTACGATAACGAGACGAAAAGCACTATTGTGAGAGATAATAAAGCATATTTTTTACCACCAATCACGACATACAGTTATTCAATAGAATTGATTAATGGCGGAAATGCGGATTTCACGTTTAAGTCACTTATAATAAAAGAGGTTTCAAAGGAAGAGTTTGATGAAGACCAGAAGAGAATTGAAAAGCTTAAAAAGATTGCTAGCAAAGGTCAAAAAAAGCGAAGAAAAAATAAAAAATCTAAGTGATAATGAATTAAAACATCTTACAGTTGAGTTTAAGGACAGATACCAGAGTGGTGAATCACTGGATTCGTTATTGCCGGATGCATTTGCAGCTATTGTTGAGGCTGATGAAAGAGTTCTTGGAAAAAGACCATATGATGTTCAGATTCTTGCAGGAGCAGCCTTACACAAGGGATATCTTGCCGAGATGAATACAGGTGAAGGTAAAACTCTGGCAGCTACGATGCCTTTATATCTGAATGCCTTGACAGGTAAAAGCTGTATGCTTGTCACGACAAATGACTATCTTGCTTCACGTGATGGTGAGGAGATGGGTGAAGTATATTCTTTTATGGGACTGACATGCTCATATCCTGATGGTAATGATTCTAATACTAATAAGAGAACGGATGATGAACGTAAAATATTTTATTCAGCGGATATCATATATACCACAAACGGTACATTGGGTTTTGACTATCTGTTTGATAATCTTGTTAAGAATAAGTCAGATAGGTTTTTGTGTGATTTCAATTATGTAATTATTGATGAGGCTGACTCGGTGCTTTTGGATGCCGCTATTATGCCGCTTGTTATATCAGGAGTTCCGCGTGTGCAGTCAAATCTTTATAATCTGTGTGATTTCTTTGTTACGACACTGGTTGAGGATATTGACTATATTGAAGAGGACAAGGCTGTCTGGCTTACTCCAAAGGGAGTTAAATTTGCAGAGAGCTTTTTTGGTATTCCTAACTTTTATGGCAAGGAATATTTTGAAATCAACAGGCATGTTACGCTGGCATTGAGAGCTCATAAATTGCTCGAAAATAAAAAAGATTATGTAATCAGCCCGGATGGAGAGGTGGAACTGTTTGACGGAGCGACAGGACGTCTCATGCATGGTGTAAAGCTGCGTGGCGGTCAGCATCAGGCTATAGAGGCAAAGGAAAAGGTAGAGATATCGCAGGAATACAGAACTGTGGCATCTGTTACCTTTCAAAATCTGTTCATGCTGTTTGACAAGATGGCCGGCATGAGCGGTACACTCATGGATGCAAAGGATGAGCTTTTTGAGGTATATCACAAGAGGGTTGTTAAAATACCGACAAACAAGCCAATGATTAGGAAAGACCATAAAGATAAATATTTTAGAAATGCAAGAGATCAGTTTCACACTGCAGCAAATGATGTTATTGAATTGCATAAAACAGGACAGCCTGTGCTCGTAGTTTTAAACTCTGTTACAGATACCGATTTGTTTTCGAGATTGATGATTCAGTACAATATCCCGCATAACGTACTAAATGCCAGTAATGCTTTTTGGGAAGCGCAGATTATCGCAGGAGCAGGTCAGCTGAATGCGGTCACGGTTGCTACAACTATGGCAGGAAGAGGAACAGATATAAAGCTTGGAGAAGGTGTGAAGGAGCTTGGAGGTCTGGCTGTTATAGGTGTGGGAAGGATGGAAAACAGAAGGTCTGAAAGGCAGGCAAGAGGCCGCGCCGGCAGACAGGGGGACCCGGGCTTCAGCCAGTACTATGTGAGCCTCGAGGATGACATAGTAGGTGCTGAGGATGATGAAAAGCTTGAAAAGTACATTGATGGAAAGCGATGGATAAGCAGGAGCCGGATAAGACGTATTGTAAATCAAAGCCAGCGATTAAATAATGAGATGGCAGAGATGAATCGTAAGAGATCTGTGCAGTACGACCAGGTCCTCCAGCGTCAGCGTGACTTAATCTACGCAACCAGAAAGAACCTGCTCGACGGCGCAAGCGTCGAGGAGGAGAAGATAGTAGAGATTGCGAAGGAGAATATTTCAGATTTCGTTAATCATTTTGACTGCATACAGAGTAATAATAAGCATGGCAGGCGCCGTGGCAGAAAGAAAGATAGCGATAAAAATACCAATACACAGCAATACACATCCATGCTTAACAGATACATTCTTGACAATATCTCCTACAAGCTGGACGCCGGTCTGTCAAAGTCTGACATGCAAAGCGCCGCCACTGTTAGCGATTACCTGATGCTTCGCGTGTATCAGGGGCTTTCAAGACAGCGTGAGCGCATAGGCGATGAGGAGGCTTACGAGCAGTTTGTCCGCGAGGCAACTCTAAAGGCGGTGGATGATGGCTGGGTTGAGCTGATTGACTACCTTGAGCAGCTCAAGTATGCGGTAGCGGGAAGAGCATCCGCTCAGAGAAATGTTATGTTTGAATACCAAAATGAGGCTTTCGAGTCGTTTTTGGATACAGAAAAAGCGGTAAAATGTAATATCATAAGGAATATTTTGCTTAGTGATGTGAAAATCGGCAAGGATGGCAGGCTGCAGGTCATCTACCCTTAAAGGTTATTATAATATAAATAGTTTGACAGATACGAGGAGAATCATATGGTATATAACTTCAATCTCGGAATAGGCTGGGCTTCAAGCGGTGTGGAGTACGCACAGAGCTACAGGGCTAATCTGCTCCGCAGGGCGCACATTCCGGCAAGGTTTGTTTTCACAGATATGTTTCCAACAGAAAATATAGAGCACATGACAAGAAATATCGGCTTTTTGGATGAGGAAGTGATATGGCTATACACATTTTTTACAGATGTGAGGACATCGCCTGTCACCTTTACTCTAAAGCAGCTTGAGGCTTCGATGGCAGAGGAGGATTATACCTTTTCCAGAGAGGGCAAGACGTGCAGGTATCAGTTTAAGGAGAGCGGCAGGTTCTACACCTGCTACATGGTTGATGATACAAGTGATCTAGTGCACAGAGTCGAGATTGTTTCAAACGGATGCCTGATCAGGAAGGATTATTACACTTATTGCAGGACCTTCAGCGAGTACTATGCTCCGCTTGACGGCAAGGCTCATCTGTACGGCAGGACATTTTTCAATGAGGATGGCTCAGTGTGCTACGAGGAGGTCATAGAGGATGACAGCACCTTTTACAGGATTGGAGCGCAGGTGCTTTATACCAAGGCTGACCTGGTCGGCTATATGGTAAAGAGGCTTAACTTAACGGCTGATGATGTGGTGATCATCGACAGGACGACAGGCATAGGCCAGGCAATCCTCGAAAACTGTGGACCGGCGCGCGTAGGAATAGTGGTGCATGCGGACCATTTCAGCGAGGGCGGCACGGATGATGATTACATACTGTGGAACAACTATTATGAGTATTCGTTTTCACAGACTGAGCACATAGATTTCTACATCACAGCGACAGATGCGCAGAATGAGCTTATGAGGCAGCAGTTCAAGAAGTATTGTGGAAAAGAGCCTCAAGTGGTGACTATTCCGGTGGGCAGTCTGGATGAGCTTAAGTATCCGGATGAGCCGAGAAAGAGGCACTCGCTCATCACTGCGTCGCGTCTTGCGACTGAGAAGCACTGTGACTGGTTGGTGGAGGCCGTTGTGAAAGCAAAAGAAAGCGTGCCTGACATTTCGCTTGACATATATGGCAAGGGTGGCGATGAGGCGAAGCTTAAGGGACTTATCGGCAGGCTGGGCTGTGCCGATTATGTGCATTTGATGGGACAACAGAAATTAGATGATGTATACAAGCACTATGATGCGTATGTGGCAGCTTCACAGAGTGAGGGCTTCGGGCTCACACTCATGGAGGCCATAGGCTCAGGGCTTCCTATAGTGGGCTTTGATGTGAGGTATGGCAACCAGACCTTTATCGATGATGGGCAAAACGGCTACAAAATTCCAATCACCGATGAGATGGATCAGAAGGAGAAGATAAAGCTTCTTTCTGAGCGTATAGTGAGGATGTTTACAGAGGATGACATGGATGCATTTTCAGGACATTCATATGAGAAGGCCAAAGAATATCTGACTAAGGAGGTGGTTCACAGATGGATAGAGCTGTTGAAGTAACACACACGGCAGATGGTATCACACTGCTCTTTGATACATTTTCGGGCGAGAGCAAGAATCTCCTTGAGTCATTTAAGAATGCCGGTGCTGCCTTTCATGCAGCAGCCATTGAGGATGACGGTTTCCTGCCGGATGATGTGATGAGCGTGTATGGATTTTTCTTAGGCGATTACCGGGAGGCTGACAGCTTACCGGGTAAGCCGCTGTATTTCAACCAGATACAGATTCCTGATTACTGGCGCATAGAGGGCGATAATTCATCTGCGAAGGTCATGGACCGCACCAGGGAGCGAGCGAGGATATTTTTCACGGAGCCTACGCACAGGCGGCAGGTTAAGATTGTTGACTGGCTTGATGATGCCGGTCAGGTCAGGCTTTCAGAGCATTATAACAGGTATGGCGCGATCTTCTGTCACACGGTTTTTAATAAAAAGGGACAGAAGGCACTCAGGAAGTTTTTTGATGTGACGGGCAGGGAGATGATAGTGGAAAACTTTGTCACAGGTGATATACTCGTCAGATGGCAGGATAAGGACTGGATTTTCAGAAGTAAGACAGACTTTATAGCGTTTTTCATCAGGTGCGCAGGGCTGGAGGATACAGCGGTTTATTTCAACTCGCTGTCATATCCGTTTTTTGCATCACAGGCGCTTGCGCCAAACGGCTTTCGCGACGCACTCTTCTGGCACGAGCCGGTGGGAGATGAGATACCCGGCAATATGCAGATTATACTGCATGATCAGGGAACGAGGGCAAAGCGCGTATTTGTATCGCGCAGGGAGTCCTACGACAGGCTTATAGCACTTGGCGCTCCTTCCGATAAGGTGAAGCAGCTTGGATATATCTACAGCTTTGTCAGGGAAAATAAGCACAGGCCGCACATACTCGTATGTACCAATTCAGAGAATGTAGGTCATCTGACAGAGCTTGCGTCACTCATGCCGCAGATGCATTTTCATGTGGCGGCCATCACAGAGATGTCGTCGAAGCTTATGTCGGCAGGGCAGTATGACAATGTGTCACTCTACCCTAATGTGAAGATGTCCGTACTGGATAGTCTTTTTGAGAAGTGTGATTTCTACCTCGATATCAATCACGAGGGTGAGATAGTGGATGCAGTTCACAGAGCTTTCTTAAACAACATGCTTATAGTGGGCTATGAGGAGACCATGCACAACGCATATTACACCGCAGACACGAATACATTTAAGGAGAGCGAGTACGCTGATATGGCGGAGGCCCTCAACCTGACACTGGCTATGCCGCATCTCATTGATGAGGCGCTTGCCATGCAGAAAAAGGCTGCTGTAGCGGCTGATGCAACAGACTACATGGAAATACTCCATTTGTAGTAATACAGGGTTTATGAACAGAAAGGAGCTTAATATGAGTAAAAACACTAACAACAATCAGACAGTAGACGAGAAAAAGGGTAAAAGGACAGGGCTTACAATACTGGGCTATGTGCTTGTGATCGTGGCACTTCTTACAGTGCTTCCGGTTGTGCTTCCACCGATATTTGGCTATCATACATATCTTTCGGGCACAGACCATACAGGAAATATTTCAAAGAACGGCAGCGTGGTATATTTAAAGACTATTGACGAGGCCTCTTATAAGGATGGCAATATAGTAGCCATCGAATCAGCTGATTCATCAGGCAGAAGGGTAGATTCATACTATGTGGATTCTAATGATTCTTCTGCAAAAGAGATTGCACTTCGTGATGGAAATGGTGTATCATATAAGGTAGTTAAAGGGCAGGTTATCGCAAAGACTCCGTTTATAGGATACTTAAGCCAGCTGTGCTTTTCAGCAGTTGGAATTATTGTCACGGTAGTGATTTTTGCTGCAGGTGTAGCAATCATGATGTATGTAAACAAAATCAGCAAGGAAATCAACACCATGGTTGAACAGCAGACTGCATAGTGTGTCTGAATTCCCATCTGCGACATTAGAAAACCTGACTATTATAAAGCAGACCTTATGTTTGCGGAATAGGATAAGTGATGGATAGATACAGCGTGAGTAGGACAAAGAGGTCATTGTTTTATTTAATGATGGCCTTTTTGATTGTTGGATTTATAATTGCCGAGTGCATATTACCGAGTGAGAGAAGCCAGTCTGTAAGTGATAATAATATCACCTACGAGGGCAGCTTTACATGGGAGAAGTCCGATGGTGAAAGGGAGGCTATTGAAGTACCCGGCAGGTACGATGTTAAGCCGGGGGATACGATGGTCATAACTACTGTTCTGCCTGATGATTTCAATGCAAGTGTCATGGCAATCAGAGCATCACTTCAGACAGTCAGATTTTACGTGGATGGCAGTCTGAGAGCAGAGTATGATACAAAGGACACGAGACCCTTCGGCAAGGATTCCGCGAGCAGATATGTATTTTGCAATATGTCGGAGGATGATGCCGGCAAAGAGCTGCGCATTGAGCTGACAAGCCATGCATCCAACTATTCAGGCGTTGTAAATACAGTATACTGTGGAGAAAAGAGCGATATATGGACAAATATATTTCATAATAGCTCAAGAGAGACGATTATAGCATTTTTCATTTTTTTTGCTGCTGTAGTGTCTGTTATGTTCAGTATAGCACTCAGTATTGTATACAAGACACATTTTGACATGGAGTATGTAGGCTGGTGTATGCTTCTTGGGGCAATATGGATGCTTGGTGAATCGAAGCTGCGTCAGATGCTGGTGCCGAATGCATCTGTTTTGGCGGCTATGTGCTTTGTGGTTATTCTGATTAGTCCTATTGCTGTTTCGATTTATATTGACAGCATACAGGGTGGGCGTTATACAAGAGTGTATACATGCATAGAGGCACTTGCGGCTGTGAATTTCATTGTCTGCACAGCTTTGCAGCTTTTTGGTGTGTGCGATTATATAGAGACTCTGCCGGCAGGACAGGGAATGCTTGCTGTCTGCTGCGCGGTCGTTATCACAACGTTTATCATTGATATAATTAAGCATAGGACATTGGGCTACAGACCTGAGATGGTTGCCATGATTATAGCACTTGTTCTGGTGCTTATAGAGGCTGCTTCTGTGTACTTTGTTGTCACTATGTCAGGCTTCTTTATCGGAACAGGCCTTATTGTGATTTTGTTTGTCAATATAATAGTCACAATAAAAAGAATCAGCGAGATAGAATACAAGCGCCAGAAGGAAGAAAGTGACAGGCTTAGAAATCAGACAGAGAGAGTTTCCCTTCAGATGATGAAGACACTCGCTGCTACAATAGAAGCAAAGGATGATTATATGAGAGGGCACTCATACAGGGTGGCAGAGTACTCTGCTCTCATTGCAAAGCAGCTTGGCTGGAGTGAGCATGAGATGGAGAATCTTAGAAATGCTGCATATCTGCATGATATCGGAAAGATTGGCGTGCCTGATACAATATTAAATAAGCCGACCAGGCTGACCGATGAAGAGTTTGCAGCCATAAAGAGCCATACTGTGATGGGCGCAGATATCTTAAAGGATATCACACTGTTAGACCATCTGGTGGATATTGCAAGGAATCATCATGAGCGCTACGATGGAAAGGGCTATCCTGACGGACTGGTGGGAGAGGAAATACCGCTTTCTGCCCGTATAGTGTGTGTGGCAGACAGCTATGATGCCATGAAATCGCGCAGGATTTACAGGAATGCACTGCCCGATGAAGAAATCCGAAGGGAGCTTTTGGATAACTGCGGCACGCAGTTTGACCCGCAGATATCGCGTATGTTTGTTGATATGCTTGACAATGGCATGGTTGTGATTGATGAGGATAATCCTGCGGCTCAGGGCTACCGTGATAATGCGGCTATCGAGTCAGTGGCAGACAAATTCATATCTGAGGTCATGAAGACCATGAGCAGTCAGGAAAAAGCCGATAGTGTTGATTATCTGACAGGACTTTACATGCGAAGTCGTGGACAGCAGGTAATAGCAGCCCTGATGCAGGATAATGATGGCTGTCTTGCCTTCATAGATATGGATAATCTCAAAAAAGTCAATGATGTGCATGGTCACAAGGCGGGTGACAGGGCACTTAAGCTTATAGGTAATCTCCTTGCTAAAGAGACTGAGAATGAGACCTTTGCAGCCTGCAGGCTTGGAGGTGACGAGTTCCTCATCTTTATGCCATATTCTGACAGGGCAAGCGTGGAGAGTGTTATAAAGCGCATATTTGAGGGCTTCGAGAGCGCCAGGGAAGCAGACTGTGAGATAAAGGAGGCCGCTCTTTCAGCAGGACTGTGCATGACGACAAAGGGAGCCATGTTTGAAAGTGACTACACAAAGGCAGATAAGGCGCTCTACTATGTGAAGCAGAACTGTAAGGGTTCATATTTCTTCTATGAGCAGCTCTTAGCTGACAATAAGGAGAATACAAATCTGAGTGCGGATTTACGAAACGTGGCAAAGCTTTTAAAGGAGAGTGGCAGCTATACAGGTGCGTTGGATTTAAACTACAGAGAGTTTGCAAGAATCTATGAGTTCGTGAACAATGTAGGAGATAGGCACAACCACAACTGCTATCTGGTCATGGTGACTATGAACACTCTGCCGGAGCAGCTTGCAGATATCGAGGAAATTGAGAAGGCACTTGACTGCATGGAACAGTCTATCCGCAGTAAGATCAGAAAGGTGGATGTCTGCACGCGCTACAGCTCAATGCAGTATCTTATCATACTATTTGAGCCACAGGAAAATCAGATTCCAAATGTCATGGAGAGAATCTTTATGCATTACTATGAGCTCTGTGACAGAGAGAATTTCAAGCCGCAGTATGAGTATATCAAAATGACTGAGGTAAAATAGGGATTGTTAAATAATAGTCAATGTGGTATAGTTTTCTTCGAACGGTATTCGAAGGAAACTGTATCATGGAGGATGTGTTGTCACCTTATGACAGAGCATATCCGGCAGACACAAGGAAGCCAAAAGCACATTGCTGTAGCAGATATGAAGCAGACAGCAAAGTGACAGGCGCGCACAGGGTAAATCGACCGCTGCCATACGGCACATGGCGGAGATTATATCAGCTGCGAGATAAGGAATGGTCTGACCGGCTTGGAAAGAAGGTGGTAGCATGAAAATAGGCATAATCGGCGCAGGCAGAGTGGGCTGTTCTATAGGTAAATACCTAAGGACAAAGGACATAGAGCTTGCAGGCTATTATGACGTGGATTCTGCGGCGGCTAAGGAGGCTGCGGAGTTTACAAGGACAGAGAGCTTTGATTCGCTAAAGCAACTGGCGGATCAATCACAGATTATATTTATCACCACACCGGATTCATTTATTATACCGGTTTGGGAACAATTAAAAGAGCTGTCTCTAACGAATCAGATTATATGTCATTGCAGTGGCGCATTATCATCCGATTCATTTTCCGGAAGGGAGAGCATGAGCGTATCATGCTGTTCAATTCATCCAATGTTACCGTTCAGTAACAAATTTTCATCATATGAGCAATTAAATAAAGCATTTTTCACAGTGGAAGGGCAGGATGCTGCGGTTGAAGCAATATCCGGGCTGTTTTGTTCTATTGGAAATGAGGTATGCCGCATTGATGGCGCTAAAAAGGCAAAATACCATGCAGCGGCTAGTATTTTGAGCAATCAGGTGATTGCTGTCCTTGACATGGGCTATTCTCTTTTGGAGGACTGCGGCTTTACAAGGGCTGAGGCTGTAAGAGCTACAGGCCAGCTTGTGATGCGCAATATCGAAAACGTACTCGAAGCAGGCTGTGACGGCGCACTGACCGGGCCAATCGAGAGAAACGATATTGAAACAGTGAAAAAGCACATCGCATGTATGCAAAATGACGATAGCGATGATGTCAGATTGTACAAAATGCTTGGTACAAAACTAGTAAATATTGCTGAAAAAAAGAATCCTGATAAGGATTACACTCAGATGATGGAATTGCTAAGAGGCTGACAATACCGTGAATGGTTCCAAGTAGTTACAAGAAACGGATTGTTGCAGAAAGACAGAGGGATTGGACAATGAAAAATACAGTAGTAACTTTTAAACAGGCAAAGGAAAAGGGCGAGAAGCTCACGATGCTCACAGCATATGATTATTCGACAGCAAAGCTCATAGATGAGGCCGGAATCAATGCAATTTTAGTAGGAGATTCTCTCGGCATGGTGGTGCTTGGCTATGAGGATACACTTTCAGTGACTATGGAGGATATGATTCATCACAGCGCAGCTGTTTCAAGAGGCATAAAGGATACGCTGCTCATCACAGATATGCCTTTTATGTCATATCAGACATCGGTTTATGATGCTGTGGTCAATGCAGGACGACTCGTGAAGGAAGGCCATGCGCAGGCAGTCAAGCTCGAGGGTGGCAAGGAGGTATGTCCACAGATAAAGGCTATCGTGGATGCATCAATTCCGGTATGTGCACATTTAGGGCTTACACCACAGTCAGTAAATGCATTTGGCGGCTTCAAGGTGCAGGGAAAGGGTGAAGAGGCAGCACAGAAGCTTCTTGACGATGCCCGTGCAGTTGAGGCGGCAGGAGCATTTGCAGTAGTGCTCGAGTGCGTGCCAAAGGCACTTGCCAAAAAAATCACAGAGAGCATAAGCATACCTACAATCGGTATCGGAGCGGGAGCAGACTGCGACGGCCAGGTGCTCGTATATCAGGATATGCTTGCCATGTATGCAAACATGAAGCCGAAATTTGTAAAGCAGTTTGCACAGGTCGGAAAAGAAATGAATGAGGCGTTCACAGCCTACAAAAAGGCTGTTGAGGAGGGAAGCTTCCCTGGTGAGGAGCATACCTTTAAGATGGATGAGACAATAATTGACAAGCTGTATTAGTATCGAAAATAGTATTGAAGAATATTTACAAAAAATAGCTACGAAAAATAAAAGAATAAGGAGACATAAAATGTTAATATACGGACAAATCGAACAGGTAAGAGAAGCAGTAAAGGCATGGAAAAAAGAGGGCAAAAGCGTTGGCTTTGTACCTACAATGGGATACCTCCACGAGGGACACAAGAGCTTAATCGATGCGGCAAGACGCGAGAATGACAAGGTTGTAGTGAGTATTTTTGTAAATCCAATGCAGTTTGGCCCTGCAGAGGATTTAGACAGCTATCCACGTGATTTAAACAGGGATGCAAAGCTTTGTGAGGATGCGGGCGTTGACATTATTTTCCATCCTGAGCCTGAGGAGATGTATGCAGACGGCTTCTGCTCATATGTGGATATGAATGGCCTCACAACTGAGCTTTGTGGAAAAACAAGACCTATCCATTTTAGAGGTGTGCAGACAGTTGTCCTGAAGCTGTTTCACATTGTGACACCTGACCGTGCATACTTTGGACAGAAGGATGCACAGCAGCTTGCGGTCATAAAGCGTATGGTAAAGGATTTAAATGTTGACACAGAAATCATCGGCTGCCCAATCATCCGTGAGGAGGATGGACTGGCAAAGAGCTCAAGAAACACATATTTAAGTGAGGATGAAAGACAGGCAGCGCTTGTACTGAGCAGAAGCTTAAAAATCGGAAAGCAGCTCGTAGAGGATGGCGAAAAGAGTGCAAAAGCGATAAAGGATGCAATCACAGCAGAGATAAACAAGGAGCCGCTTGCAAGAATTGATTATGTAGATGTGGTTGATTTTGAAACAATTACACCGGTTGATGAGATTAAGGGAACAACACTCGTGGCAATTGCTGTCTATATCGGAAAGACAAGGCTGATTGACAATTTTATTGCGTAGACGGACAAGAAACGATTATTGAAAAGAGGTACAAACAATGAATTATACAATGCTTAAGGGCAAAATACACAGAGCGGTGGTCAAGCAGGCTGACTTAAACTACGTGGGAAGCATCACTGTAGATACAAAGCTGCTTGAGGCAGCAGGCATCTTGGAGTATGAGATGGTACAGATTGTCGATGTGGAAAACGGAAACAGATTCGAGACCTACACCATCGCCGGAGAGCCGGGCTCAGGCATGATATGCTTAAACGGCGCAGCCGCCAGACAGGTTGCAGTCGGTGACCATGTGATACTCATGTGCTATGCGCAGATGACACCGGAGGAAGCAAAGGAGCATCATCCGAAGGTTGTGTTTGTGGATGATGAAAACAAGATAGCGCGTGTGACAAATTATGAGAAGCATGGAAAGCTGACGGAGGATTTTATTTAACAATAGAAAAATCAAGTCTGCTGTAGTATAATAATTTATCGGGTAAAATATCATGTATTTATGCGGGAGGTAAATATGTACACAGCAGACGAAAAGAGATACGACACAATGAGATATAACAGATGCGGCAGGAGCGGACTTAAGCTTCCTGTTGTATCGCTTGGTCTATGGCACAATTTCGGTGATTTTTCATCGTATGACAACATGAAGCAGATGTGCTTCACAGCCTTTGACCATGGCATCACTCACTTTGACCTGGCAAACAACTATGGTCCTGAATACGGCAGCGCAGAGAAGCACTTCGGGCTTATCCTGAAGGAGCATCTGTCAGCATACCGCGATGAGCTCATCATCAGCTCAAAGGCAGGCTATGATATGTGGAAGGGACCATACGGCAACTGGGGCAGCCGCAAGTATCTGATTGCAAGCCTTGATCAGAGCCTTAAGAGAATGGGACTCGACTATGTGGATATTTTCTATCATCACAGAATGGACCCTGAGACACCGCTTGAGGAAACAATGGGAGCACTCGACCAGATAGTAAAAAGCGGAAAAGCACTCTATGTCGGACTGTCAAATTATGACGGCGAGACCATGAAGAGAGCCTGCGAGATTCTTACTGATTTGAAATGTCCGTTTATCATCAACCAGAATTCATACAATATCTTCAACCGTACAATAGAGCAAAACGGCTTGAAGCAGGCAGCAAGAGAGTGTCAAAAGGGCATCATCTCCTTCAGCCCGCTCGCACAGGGCATGCTCACAGACCGTTACATAAACGGTATTCCGGAGGATAGCCGTATAAAGACAGACGGCCGCTTTTTAAATCAGGAAAAGCTCACTCCACACATCGAGCAGATTAAGAAGCTAAACGATATAGCCGCAAAACGTGGTGAGACACTAGCACAGATGGCTCTTAAGTGGGTGGTAAAGGATGATGACGTGACAAGCGTGCTTGTCGGCGCCTCAAAGCCACAGCAGATTCTTGAAAACTTAAAGGTTATGGAGGGCACAGGCTTCTCTGAGGAAGAGCTTAGGATGATTGATGAGATTGTGGGAGTGTAAAGATGAATCTGGTGATATAAATGGAATATATTGCGCATATAGAAGAAGAAAGAAAGCAAAGGCTTATTGATCATTTGGATGGAACTGCCAAATTAGCCGGAAAATTTGCAGAATCATTTGGAAAATATGAGTGGGGATATTGCATAGGTATGTTACATGATCTAGGTAAGTATTCCAAAGAATTTCAACATAAAATACAGTTTAATACGAATGACAGAGTAGACCATTCTACTGCTGGAATGAGATTATGTAATGAAAAAGGTGGATATTATTCTATATTACAATATGCTATTGCAGGACATCATTCTGGACTAATGGATTACTATAAGCTTGAAGAACGATATAGAAAATCAATATGTGATTATCAGGCATATAGACAGGAGGTAGAAATTCCACAAATAAAAAGTGATCCTTTTGAGAGCTGTAAAACACAAAATCCTCATTTTTCAATGGGGATTTTTATGAGGATGTTATATTCATGTCTTGTTGATGCGGACTTTCTTGAAACAGAAAGTTTTATGAAGAATAACCATGTGGAACGAACATCGGGTGAAGAAATGGCATCTTTATTAGCAAGACTGGAAAGACATATTGGTTCATGGTTAGAAAATGATGATCTTAATTCGATAAACGGTAGAAGAACTGAGATATTAAAAGCCTGTCTGATAGCAGGTGAGAATGATAGGGGATTGTTTCACCTGACTGTTCCAACAGGTGGTGGAAAAACAATTGCCTCATTGGCATTTGCGTTAAAGCATGCAGTCAGGCATCAAATGGAGCATATTATATATGTTATTCCATATACTAGCATTATAGAACAGAATGCTCAGGTGTTTCGTGAAATACTTGGGCAGGATAATGTTCTTGAGAATCATTGTAATGTCGATTATGGGGATTCTGAAGAATTAAAACCGATGCAGCTTGCCAGCGAAAACTGGGATAAACCTGTAATTGTCACGACTAATGTTCAATTTTTTGAATCATTATTCGCAAGCAGGTCATCTAAGTGTAGGAAAATTCATAATATTGCGAATTCTGTGGTTATATTTGATGAGGCACAAATGTTGCCATTGGAATATTTGAAACCATGCATTGCCATGATGGAAAATTTAATGGATTTCTATAGGACAAGTATTGTTTTATGTACGGCAACACAACCGGCCTTAGACAGTATATTTGATCAACACAGACGGTATATTGAATTATGCCCGAATATAAATGAGCAGTTTAAATTTTTTAAAAGAGTTATATACGAAAATCTTGGGATAATCGAATTTGATACTTTAATTGAAAGATTGAAGACTGAAAAAAGAGCACTGTGTATTGTTAATACAAAAAAATGTGCACAGCAGCTTTACGAACAGTTAAGTGGTGATGGTGTGTATCATTTATCAACAAGTATGTATCCTAAGCATCGTAAAAAGATACTTGCACAGATTAAAGAAAGAATGAGTGATAAATCAAAATCATGTGTGCTTATTTCAACAAGTTTGGTAGAGGCGGGAGTAGATCTTGATTTTAATTCAGTATATCGTCAAGTAGCAGGAGTAGATTCGGTAATACAGGCAGCAGGTAGATGCAACCGAGAAGGAATTGAGAAAAAAGAAAACAGTAAAGTTTATATTTTTGATATAAATGGAATGAAAACAGTGCCGGGACAAAGTCTGCAAAGCTCAATCACTAAAGGGTTATTGCAAGATTATCATGATATTTCTAATCTTGAATGCATTACAGAATATTTCAAAAGGCTATATCATTTTAGAGAAAATGATTTGGATAAAAAGAATATTATAGGCGAATTCAAGGATTGGAAATATAATTTTGAGACGGTATCAGAAAAATTTCATTTGATTGAGGAAAATACAAGAATTGTATTTATTCCGATAGAGCAGGAAGCTAAGGATTTATTATTTGAAATAAAAAATCAGGGTTATGGAAAAGCCAGAATGAGAAAGGCATCCCAGTACTGTGTTCAGATATATAATCAGCTTTTTGATACTTTGTATGGTGCTGGTATAATTAAGGAAATAACATCGGATATAGAGAATTTTTATGAATTGGTAGATGAAGAAATGTATACAGATGACAAGGGATTAAATTTGTCTGTGGAATCTGGAATGGATTTATATCTGTAATTTAAATGGCTGTGTGAATTATAAACACAGCCATTTATTTGCATTATTAAAAATATTATTATTTCAATCCACAGGATTAGCCTGACAAATGTAATTGTACAATATGAATTGAATTATTTCAATAAAATTTTAAATAAAAATTGAAAAGTGTTGATTAGTAATGTTTGAAGTAGTATTATTTAAAACATAAGAAGATAATGTACGTGAAATAAATTAGATAAAGGAGTAGGGTGATGATTTTATATCATGGAAGTAAAGAAATAGTAGAATTTCCTGAAATTAGAACAGCTCGTTATAACAAGGATTTTTATTTTGGGTTTTATTGCACACAGATGCCAGAGCAGGCAGTGAGATGGGCAACGAGATATGGAACGCGAGGCTATTTGAATAAATATGAATATACTGAAAATTCAAAGCTTAAGTATCTTGTATTTGAAAAAATGACAGAAGAATGGCTTGATTTTATTGTTGATTGCAGAAGAGGAATAGCGCACTCGTATGATATTGTTGAAGGACCTATGGCTGATGATACAATATATAATTATATACAGAATTATATTGATGGAAAGATAAGCAGAGCAGCTTTTTGGGAACTGGCGAAGTTTAATCATCCGACTCATCAAATAAGTTTTCATACGGTAAGTGCGCTTAGTACTTTGAGATATGTTGGAAATGAGGTTGTTTATGGCGGTTAAAAATAATAATAATCTATTCTATACATGCAGTCTGATTGAATATATTGGCAGGCAGATTAAAAGGAAACGTTATGAGGTGGTTGATTTACTGACAAAAGAACGGATTAAACGTATATATAAATATGCAGATATTCTCCATTGCGAACCAATTGAAAAAGTTGCAGATGAGTTTATTACGGAATGCAGTATGAATAATGGAAATTATGATAATATACATGATTGTAAATATAGGATTCCGGATTACTGGGATATTGGCGAAGTATATGAGAGATTGATAGAGGATTGTTTTAGTGATGATGAGATACTTCATGGTATATGGAAAGTGTATCATTCGTGGATAAGTGACAAGATATCAAATTATAATACCGATTTTTATTATCAGCCACGAGACTACATTGCAGCTTGTTATGAGGAAGGAGATGTCCTGTAAATGGGAGTAGGTGTAAGAGTTAAGGTATGGGGAGATTATGCATTATTCTCACGACCGGAAATGAAGGTTGAGAGATGCTCATATGATGTTATGACTCCATCGGCAGCAAGGGGAATACTTGAGGCGATATATTGGCATCCGGGATTGAGTTGGGTGATTGATAAAATCTATGTGAAAAATCCAATCAGATTTACCAGTGTCAGAAGAAATGAGATAAAAAGTAAAGCTTCCGCAAATAATATATTACAGGTATATAATGGTGCGGATAAGCCTTTGTACATAAGTACAAAGGATGATATTGTACAGAGGGCATCTCTTATTTTGAAGGATGTGTCTTATGTTATAGAGGCACATTTTGAGATGACGGAAAAAGCAAATAATACAGATAATCCCGGGAAATTTAAGGATATTATGATGAGAAGACTTAAGCGTGGGGAATGTCATCATATGCCATATTTTGGCTGTCGTGAGTTTCCGGCAAATTTTTGCCTTTGTGAAGAGAAAGATATACATACATTTTATGATAATATTCCGGAGAAAGATTTGGGATTTATGCTATATGATATGGATTATAGTGATTGTGAAAGAGGCAATATCAGTCCAATGTTTTTTAGAGCAGTGATGAAGCGTGGAGTAATAGATTTAAGGGACTGTGAGGTGATAAGATGATCTTACAGGCATTAGTGAAAGAATATGAGAATCTTGCAGAGAATAATCTGGTGCCGAAGAGAGGCTGGTGTCAGGCCAAGGTTTCTTATGCAATAGATTTAAATCCTAATGGGAAAATCAAAGAAATTTATCCACTAAAAACAGAACAGACTAGTGGAAAAAAGAAGGTTTTTCTTCCGGTTGCGAAGAGTGTTCCTGAAATGGTTACACGTTCATCGGGCGTGGCAGCTAATTTTCTCTGTGATAATGTAAAATACATGCTAGGGATTGATCAAAATGGAACAAATGCAAGGGTGCAGGAGTGTTTTCAGGCAGCGAAGGAAAAACATTTAGCGTTGTTAAAGAATGTTGATGAGCCTATGGCAAATGCAATTTGTAATTTTTTTAATTTATGGGATCCAGAGACGGCTTATGATAATGCATGTGTGAGAGAAAAATCAGATGAATTAAATGAGGGTGGTAATGTCATCTTTTGTATGGGAAATGATTTCGCACAGGATAATGATACAATTAAAAAAATTTGGGACAACTATGTTGTACATCAGACAGAAAATACCAATGATGGTATTTGTCTTGCAACTGGTGAAAAAACGGAGATAGCAAGAATTCATCGTGGAATAAAAGGTGTTCCAGGAGCACAGACAAGTGGAGCTGCTTTGGTTTCGTTTAATGCACCGGCATTTGAATCTTATGGCAAGGAACAGAGCTATAATGCACCTGTAGGAAAAAATGCGGAGTTTGCATATACAACTGCATTGAATTATTTGTTGAGTAATAGGGATAAGATATTTCAATTAGGTGATTCCATGGTGGTTTATTGGGCTGAAAATGGCATGGAAGAATATCAGAAAACATTTAGTTTTGTTATGAATCCTCATGTAGATAATGAGGAACAGCTTCAAAGAATATTTGACAGCTTGAAAAAATCAAGATATGTGGATGTAGATAATGTTAAGATGGACTTTGAGCAGTCATTTTATATTTTATGCCTTGCACCGAATGCTGCGAGGTTATCTGTTCGTTTCTTTTATCAAAACACATTTGGTGATATTTTAAAAAATATAAAAGAACATTATAAACGGTTGGATATTGTGAAACCATTGTGGGTGGAAAAGAAATATCTGAGCGTATATGAATTGTTAAGAGAGACTGTCAATCCTAATTCAAAGGATAAGACTCCAATCCCTAATATGTCTGCAATGGTACTTCAAAGTATTTTATCGGGAAACAGATATCCTGCAAGTCTTTATACAGACACTGTTATCAGAATACGATCTGAGCAGGGAAATGTTACATGGGGACGAGCTTCAATTATCAAGGCTTATTTAATAAAAAATTATTCATGGAAGGAAGGAGAAAACTACATGGGATTAGAAGAAACATGCAATGACACTGCATACGTATTGGGAAGATTATTTTCAGTCTTGGAGTCAATCCAAAAGGAGGCGAATCAGGGAATAAATGCTACAATTAAAGACAGGTATTTTAATTCAGCATGTGCTACGCCTGCATCTGTTTTTCCAATTTTATTTAAATTAGAAAATAGTCATATAAAAAAACTTGAGCGTGAAAAAGGTAGCGGTTCTAAGATTTTTTATGAAAAAATAATAGGAAACCTTATGGAAAAATTAGTATTATTTCCACGGAGTTTGTCTTTAGAAGAACAAGGAAAATTCATGTTGGGATATTATCATCAGACACAAAAGAAGTATGAAAAAAAGGAGAACAAATAAATGGGAGAGGTTATTAAAAACAGATATGAGTTTGTTGTTTTATTTGATGTGGAAAATGGAAATCCTAACGGGGATCCTGATGCTGGCAATATGCCAAGAATTGATCCGGAAAGTGGCTTAGGAATTGTAACTGATGTATGTTTAAAACGTAAGATCCGAAATTACATAGAAACTGTGAAGGAGGACGAAGATGGATATAAAATTTATATCAAGGAGAATGTTCCTCTTAACAGAAGTGACAGGGAGGCATGCAAAAGTCTTGGTATAAATGATGATGAAGATAAAAAGGTTACAGAAGCATTAAAAAAACTAAAAAAGTCAGATAAGGATGCAGATATAAAATTAAGGGATTATATGTGCAGAAATTTTTATGATATTCGTGCATTTGGTGCTGTAATGACAACTTTTGTTAAAGCTTCATTGAATTGTGGGCAGGTAAGAGGTCCTGTACAGCTTGGATTTGCAAGAAGTATTGATCCTGTTATTAGTCAGGAGGTAACTATTACGAGAGTTGCCATTACAACAGAAAAAGATGCTGAGAATAAGAGTAACGAGATGGGAAGAAAGAGTATTGTTCCATATGGCTTGTATCGTGTAGAAGGTTATATTTCAGCAAATCTTGCAAGAAAAGTTACTGGATTTTCTGAGGAGGATCTAGAATTGTTATGGGATGCAGTAATAAATATGTTTGAAAATGACCATTCTGCTGCAAGAGGAAAGATGGCAGTTCGTGAGCTTATTGTTTTTAAACATAGTAAAGAGCTTGGTGACTGTCCTGCTTATAAATTATTTGATGCAGTTAAAGTACAGAAAAATGATGATATACAATATCCAAGAAAATATCAGGATTATACAGTTACTATTAATGATGATGAGATACCGGATACGGTAGAAGTGAAAAGGATGATTTAATGGAATATTCTCAAGATGATTATCTGATGATTTCTGGAATACAGCATTTTAAATTTTGCAGAAGACAATGGGCGCTTATTCATGTTGAGCAGCAGTGGGCTGAAAATGAACATACTGTTATTGGCGAACTTATGCATAAAAAAGCGCATGATCCATATCTGACAGAAAAGAGAAAAGATATTCTGGTTGTCAGAGATCTTCCTGTATCCTCAAGAAGCATGGGTGTGAGTGGGGAGTGTGATATTGTTGAATTTCACAAATGTGAAGATGGAGTGAAGCTCTATGGACATCGTGGAACATATTCATTATATCCAATTGAGTACAAAAAGGGGAAACCCAAAGAGTCAAACGAAGATGAACTTCAGTTAATAGCGCAGGCTATGTGTCTGGAAGAAATGTTTTCAACAAAAATAACGGAGGGTGCTATATTTTATGGTGAGACAAGAAGACGCAAACCGATAGTGTTTACAGATGAACTTCGGGATGAAGTGAAAAAAATATTTGGAGAAATGCATGATTATTATGATCGAAATTATACACCTAAGGTCAAAACGTCGAAAAGGTGTGTATCTTGCTCTTTAAAAGATATTTGTATGCCAAAGATTGATAAAAGTGGTTCGGTGAAATCGTATATCAATAAGATGCTGGGGGAAACGTTATGAAGAAATTATTGAATACATTGTATGTTACATCGGAAAATAGTTATCTGGGGTTGGATGGAGAAAATGTTGTTGTATATGATGATAAAAATGAAATAGGCAGATTACCTTTACACAATCTCGAAGCAATAATTTCATTTGGATATAGAGGAACAAGTCCGGCATTAATGGGAGCTTGTGCGGATAGAAATATTTCTCTTTGTTATCTGACACCACAGGGAAAATTTCTTGCAAGAGTTTCAGGCAAAGTTAAGGGGAATGTCGTGCTAAGGAAACAACAATTCCAAAGCAGTAGTGAAGATATAAAGTGCCTGGAAATCGCAAAAAACTGTATTCTTGGAAAAGTGTATAATTCAAGATGGGTTCTAGAAAGAGCAATTAGAGATCATTCAATGCAGATAGATGTGGATAAGGTAAAAAAAGCATCTATAAAACTGAAAGAATTTCTTGATTATATCCAAAATTCACAGTCTATGAATCAGTTAAGAGGATATGAAGGTGAAGCAGCAAGTATATATTTTGGCGTATTTGATGAGTTGATTTTACAACAAAAGAAAGATTTTTTCTTTCAAGGGAGAAATCGGCGTCCGCCTCTTGATAATGTAAATGCAATGTTGTCGTTTACGTATACATTGCTTACAACTCAAATTACATCAGCGCTAGAGGTTGTAGGGTTAGATCCCTATGTTGGTTACATGCACACGGAACGTCCCGGTAGAGTATCACTTTCATTAGATCTTATAGAAGAATTGCGAGCAGTCATGGCTGATAGATTTGTTTTATCATTGATTAATAAAAAGATTGTAAATGGCAAGAGTTTTACAAAAAAAGAAAACGGTGCTGTATTGATGGATACAGATATTCGTAAAAAATTACTATCAGAATGGCAAAACAAGAAAAAGGAGATTATTACACACCCATATCTTAATGAAAAGGTGGAATGGGGAATGGTTCCATTTGTACAGGCAATGCTGTTGGCAAGATATTTAAGGGGAGATTTGGATGAGTACCCTGTATTTTTATGGAAATGAGGTGATGGCGTGCTTGTATTGATTACATATGATGTGAATACTGAAACTGCTGAAGGAAAAACCAGGTTGAGAAAAGTAGCTAAACAATGTGTAAATTATGGGCGAAGAGTTCAGAATTCTGTGTTTGAATGTATACTAGATAATGCTCAATGTGTGATGCTAAAGGCCATATTAACGGATCTTATTGATAAAGATGTGGATAGTCTCAGATTCTATTATTTAGGAAATCGTTATCAGACGAAGATAGAACATGTTGGTGTTGACCGTGGGATTCCTGCTGATCAGACATTGATATTATAAAATGTGGTGCGAAAGATAAGTAAACATGAATGTACCGGTTGTCTCGCACCTGAAATTACTTGTAAATTTGTACAATAAAATGAATAATAGGTTTTTGGTTTTACTTGTTATTTATCTTATTATATATTTATTGTCGGTATTGTATAAAAATAAACAAATTTTTTGTGCAATATTGCTGTCGCTCCTCTCGTGGGAGCGTGGATTGAAATTTGAATACCTTGATGCCGATTGTTACGGCAAGTACTGTCGCTCCTCTCGTGGGAGCGTGGATTGAAATTTACTGCACCAGGCCGGCTTAAAATACAGCAGTCCGTCGCTCCTCTCGTGGGAGCGTGGATTGAAATACCGAGAAAGTCTTAAACCACTCCGAACAAGGACGGTCGCTCCTCTCGTGGGAGCGTGGATTGAAATCTTATGCTCCGAGACCACAGAATAGATTTATCAGGTCGCTCCTCTCGTGGGAGCGTGGATTGAAATATATCGTGCGGGCGAAAAATTGGAAGACAGGGAAACGTCGCTCCTCTCGTGGGAGCGTGGATTGAAATTCTCGCTCTGTCGAACTTGGAAAAACTCAACAGCGTCGCTCCTCTCGTGGGAGCGTGGATTGAAATGATAAAATTCTTAAGCTATTACGCAGTGAAAAGAGTCGCTCCTCTCGTGGGAGCGTGGATTGAAATGTGTGGATCAGCCGAAAACAAGAGCAGCAATACACGTCGCTCCTCTCGTGGGAGCGTGGATTGAAATATATAACATATGTCTGTCGGATCATGACGGTCTGTCGCTCCTCTCGTGGGAGCGTGGATTGAAATATAGAAATTATAGCCCTTATGTTTTACCCAAAAATGTCGCTCCTCTCGTGGGAGCGTGGATTGAAATTACGCTGATTATTTAACCACACACGACATTTTTGTCGCTCCTCTCGTGGGAGCGTGGATTGAAATATTAGTAACAGCAGTTGGTTTAGTATCAGAACCGTCGCTCCTCTCGTGGGAGCGTGGATTGAAATATATATCAGCTTATCAAACGACATTAGTTAAATGGTCGCTCCTCTCGTGGGAGCGTGGATTGAAATAAAATTGTCTTGTGTTTTGGCTTGTCAAGGCTAAAGTCGCTCCTCTCGTGGGAGCGTGGATTGAAATTCAAATATTCTTCATCATACAGCCATTCATCAGTGTCGCTCCTCTCGTGGGAGCGTGGATTGAAATATAGCCACCATGCCGGTCTCGTCTGATGTCATAGTCGCTCCTCTCGTGGGAGCGTGGATTGAAATAATGTACGACTTAAACTCATCTGGAATATAATTGTCGCTCCTCTCGTGGGAGCGTGGATTGAAATCAATGCTTAACTTATATTCCGTGGCTTTTAACGACGTCGCGCCTCTCGTGGGAGCGTGGATTGAAATTACTTCCTGCACCTCTTGATAGCCATCACCCATTGTCGCTCCTCTCGTGGGAGCGTGTATTGAAATTCTTTAGCTGTTCCCACTGTTCCGGCGTTATGTGTCGCTCCTCTCGTGGGAGCGTGTATTGAAATCAGTGTCACCTCAAAGGTGTAGTCCCCGGTGAAGTCGCTCCTCTCGTGGGAGCGTGGATTGAAATATGGCATAAAAGCCGTCACAAAGTCCGTTGGAAATGGTCGCTCCTCTCGTGGGAGCGTGGATTGAAATTGAAGAACCTGAATACGAACGATTGTGTAATATGGTCGCTCCTCTCGTGGGAACGTGGATTGAAATTCTGCAAGGTTAGTGGCTGTGCCTGTACCTGCCGTCGTTCCTCTCGTGGGAGTGTGAATTGAAATATCAGCATATGAATCTATACACAATCATAATATGCTGCGTTATTGTAGAATTAGTAGTTAAGTCTATTTTTATAGCAATAACGTTGCTTATCAATAATACAATAGATAAATATTGTTGCAAACCAGTAAATAGCAGGTATAATATAGAGTAACATATTAACAGGGAGGCATATTCATTGGGCATTTACGTTAATCCGACAGGAAGATCGTTTGAGCTTGCGATAAATTCAGAGATTTTTGTTGACAAAAGCGGTCTGATTAAAGAAACGAATAAGTGTATAAATACATTACAAAGGTATATGTGTGTAAGCCGTCCAAGGCGATTCGGAAAGTCAATGGCCATGGATATGCTTTCAGCATATTATGGTCGAAAGACTGATGCAGAAAATTTATTTAAAGGCCTTAAAATAAGTCATGATGAGTCGTATGACAGACATATTAACAAGTATGATGTACTCAAAATTAATATGCAGGACTTTTTGAGTGTTACACACAGTGTTGATGATATGCTTAAAATGTTGTGCGAATACATTACGGATGATTTTTCAATAGAGTGTAAGGATATTATTTTTCGGGACAAGTCAAATATTGTGAGAGTAATGCAGGATGTTTTTATGTCTACAGGCAGGCCGTTTGTGATTCTTATTGATGAATGGGATTGTCTGTTTAGAGAATTTACGCAGGATAAAGAAGCGCAGAAGAAATACCTTGATTTTTTGAGAGGCTGGCTTAAGGATAAAGACTATATAGCGCTTGCATACATGACAGGTATACTGCCGATTAAAAAATATGGTTCACATTCTGCTCTTAATATGTTCACGGAATATTCCATGACAGATATGGGAGCTTTGGCAGAGTACTTTGGCTTTACAGATGATGAGGTCAGAGAATTGTGTGACAGATATGATATGGACTTTGAAGAGGCAAGGGCATGGTACAATGGATATAAGCTCGTGTCCCATAGCAAATATGGAGTAAAGAAATATGCGATGTACAGTCCGAAGTCTGTAGTAGAAGCCATGCTAAAGCATAAATTTGGTACTTATTGGAATCAGACTGAAACTTACGAGGCTCTCAAGGTTTATATTCAAATGAATATGGATGGTCTAAAAGATGCCGTGATTAAAATGCTTGCCGGTGAAAGTGAGAAAATAAATACAGGCACATTTGAAAATGACATGACATCATTTGCCACAAAGGATGATGTGCTTACACTTTTAGTACATCTTGGCTACCTGACATATGATAGTGAGACGGAAGAGGTTTCAATTCCAAATCGAGAGGTGTCAAAGGAATATCTTAATGCAATTAGTACAATGGATTGGGATGAAGTATCAAAATCAATAAAAGCATCACAAAAATTGCTTGAGAGTTTGTGGAATATGAATG
Source organism: Agathobacter rectalis ATCC 33656 (assembly GCF_000020605.1). Lineage (NCBI taxonomy): Bacteria > Bacillati > Bacillota > Clostridia > Lachnospirales > Lachnospiraceae > Agathobacter > Agathobacter rectalis. Next base: position 2,351,463 of record NC_012781.1, on the reverse strand, counting down.
GTGCTGCGGTTGCTGACGGAATTGATAAGGCACATAATGAGATATCTATTTTACGGTATAATGATGAGAATTCTTTAAGCTGTACAATTAATTTGGCATTTTATTCGGCCAGGGAGTATTACTCAATAGTTCGTGAATTACCAACAGGAAAAGGCTTTGCTGATGTATGCTTTATTCCAAGAGTGAGTCATTTGGATAAGCCGGCAGTTGTTATTGAATTGAAATATGATAAGAATGTTGATGGCGCCATTTCACAGATAAAGTCGAGACAGTATGTGGAAGCCTTGAAGGATTATAAGGGTAATTTGCTTCTTGTTGGAATAAATTACGATAAAAAGACAAAAGAACATCAATGTGTGATTGAAAAATGGAAGCTGTAAAGGTGAAATTAGCAGGGAGTATAGCAACAATTAATGCTATACTCCCTGCTATTATATTTTTGGTTGCAAGAATTTAGTTTATGCTATAAAATATTTATAACTGTATGCAGATATTTAATAATCACAATATCTGTCTGTATAATAAAATACGCATAAAGAGGACGAAAGAATGATCAACAAATTAGTAGACAAAATCAAGAAAACAAACGCACCTATCGTAGTAGGTCTCGACCCGATGCTTTCATATGTGCCTGAGCATATCACAAAGAAGGCATTTGATGAGCTTGGAGAGACACCGGCCGGTGCAGCGGAGGCTATCTGGCAGTACAACAAGGCTATTGTGGATGCCACATATGACCTGATTCCGGCTGTAAAGCCACAGATTGCTATGTATGAGCAGTTTGGAGTGGAGGGCCTTAAGACATTCCAGAAGACAGTGGATTACTGTCATGAGAAGGATCTCGTGGTTATCGGAGATGTAAAGCGTGGAGATATCGGCTCAACATCGGCTGCATACGCCACAGGACATCTCGGAAAGGTACAGATCGGCAGCAAGAGCTATTCTACCTTTGATGAGGATTTTGCCACTGTCAATCCATACCTTGGAACAGACGGTATCAAGCCATTCGTAGATGTATGCAAGGAGGAGAAGAAGGGTATCTTCATTCTTGTAAAGACATCTAATCCATCAAGTGGAGAGTTCCAGGACCGTATGATTGACGGACGCCCATTATATGAGTGGGTAGGTGAGAAGGTTGCAGAGTGGGGAGCTGACTGCATGGGTGATTCATACAGCTATGTAGGTGCGGTTGTCGGTGCAACATACCCTGAGCAGGGTAAGATTCTTCGTAAGGTAATGCCAAAGAGCTTCATCCTCGTACCGGGCTACGGCGCACAGGGAGGAAAGGGCGCAGACCTTGTTCATTTCTTCAATGAGGACGGACTTGGTGCAATTGTCAATTCATCACGTGGAATCATCTGCGCATACAAGCAGGATAAGTACAAGGATATGGGCATCACAGCAGAGAATTTTGCAGATGCATCACGCAAGGCTGTTGAGGATATGATTGAGGATATCTCAGGAGCACTTGCAAATCGTTAATAAGTTATTCAGAAAGCTTAAATATATTAACAAACGAAACCAGGGAGATAAAATGGCAGAGAAATTTGAGGAGATTGCAGTTGTAGTTGACCAGAGCTCACTCGGCAATGGCATCTACGACCTCACACTAAAGACAGACAAAATTGCAAAGGCAGCAAAGGCGGGACAGTTTGTATCGGTTTACTCAAACGACAAGAGTAAGCTGCTTCCGCGTCCGATAAGCCTTTGCGGCATAAACAGAGATGATGACACAATTCGTCTCGTGTACCGTGTGACAGGTGAAGGCACGGGAACAGAGGAATTTTCAAAGCTTGTCAGGGGCGATAAGGTAAGGATTTTAGGACCTCTTGGAAACGGCTTTACAGTGCAGCCGGGAAAGAAGGCATTTCTTATCGGAGGAGGAATCGGAGTGCCGCCTATGCTGCAGCTTGCCAAGGATATAAATGCAGGCATTGTGCAGACATCAGGTGAAGAAAAAAATTCGGAACAGGCAGCAATGGAAGGTGAAGAAATTAAAACAGCAGTATGCGATATGAACATCGTCATGGGCTATCGCGATGAGAATACCTTCCTGCTCGATGAGTTTAAGGAACAGGCAGCTTCCTTTGTAGCTACAGAGGACGGCAGTGTCGGCACAAAGGGCAATGTCATCGATGCAATAAAGGAGAATGCTCTTGAGGCAGACGTGATTTATGCATGTGGACCTATGCCTATGCTTCGTGCACTCAAGGCTTACGCTGCAGAGCATGATATGGACTGCTTTATATCAATGGAGGAGCGCATGGCATGTGGAATCGGTGCATGCCTTGCGTGCGTATGCAAAACAAAGGACAAGGATGCCCACAGCAATGTAAACAACAAGCGTATATGCAAAGAGGGACCTGTTTTTGATGCGAAGGAGGTGGAGCTGTAATGAGTAATATGTCAGTAAATGTGGCCGGTGTTGAGTGGAAAAATCCTGTTACAGTTGCATCCGGCACATTCGGCTCCGGTGCAGAGTACAGCGAGTTTGTTGATTTAAACAGACTTGGTGCAGTCACTACAAAGGGTGTTGCGAATAAGCCGTGGGAGGGGAATCCTACACCGAGAGTAGCAGAGGTGTACGGCGGCATGCTCAATGCAGTCGGACTTCAAAATCCCGGCATCGAGCTTTTCTGCAAGAGGGATATTCCTTTTTTAAAGCAGTTTGATACAAGGATTGTGGTAAATGTCTGCGGTCATTCGCTTGACGAGTATCTTGATGTGGTAAAGCGTCTTGCAGATGAGCCTATTGATATGATGGAAATAAATATCTCATGCCCTAATGTTAAGGAGGGCGGAATTGCCTTCGGAACAGATCCAAAGGGTGTTGAGACAATCACAAGCGAGATTAAAAAATATGCAAAGCAGCCTGTTATCATGAAGCTTTCTCCAAATGTCACAAGTATTGCAGAGATAGCAAGGGCGGCAGAGGCCGGTGGAGCTGATGCGGTTTCGCTCATCAATACAATTACAGGCATGAAGATTGATATAAACAGAAGAAGCTTTGTGTTAGCAAACAAGACAGGCGGCATGAGCGGTCCGGCGGTTCATCCGGTTGCAGTGCGCATGGTTTATGAGACAGCACATGCAGTCAATATTCCGATTATCGGAATGGGCGGTATCACAAATGCTGCCGATGCTATAGAGATGATACTTGCCGGAGCTACGGCTGTTTCAGTCGGCACAGCAAACTTTGTAAATCCAAAGACCACAGAGCAGATAGTGGATGGCATCGCAGAGTATATGGACAGGTATGGAGTAAAGGATATTTCAGAGCTTGTCGGCGCAGTTGACAGATAGAGCATAATGGATAGACGGAGGATAAAATAATGATTCTGGCAGCAGAATACGTGCCTTCTATGTATGCCACAGTCTGGGCACTTGTTCCACCTGTTGTGGCTATAGTTCTGGCACTTATCACAAAAGAGGTCTACAGCTCATTATTCGTTGGAATAGTGATTGGCGGACTGTTTTATGGAAATGCATTTCAGCCGGGGTTTTCGGCTGAGAGATCAGTGCTTCACATATTCGAGGACGGACTTGTTGGAGTGCTATCGGATTCGTACAATGTGGGAATACTGATATTCTTAGTCGTGCTCGGTGTTATGGTGAGCATGATGAACAAGGCAGGCGGTTCGGCGGCCTTTGGAGAGTGGGCGAGTGAGCACATAAAGACAAGGATTGGTGCCCAGCTTTCAGCTATAATACTTGGAGTACTCATATTTATAGATGATTACTTCAACTGTCTGACAGTAGGAAGTGTGATGCGCCCTGTCACCGACAAGCATCAGGTTTCAAGAGCAAAGCTTGCATATCTGATAGATGCCACAGCAGCGCCTGTATGCATCATTGCACCTATATCATCGTGGGCAGCCGCGGTTACCGGCTTTGTAAAGGGAGAGGATGGCTTTTCTATTTTCATAAAGGCCATTCCATACAATTATTATGCACTCTTTACTATTATCGCTATGGTGACACTTGTTGTTTTACAGGTAGATTTCGGTCCGATGGCAAAGCATGAAGCCAATGCCCAAAAGGGTGATTTGTTTACCACAGGTGACAGGCCGTATGCGGAGACAAAGCAGGATGTTATAAAGGGCAAGGGGAAGGTTATAGACCTTGTATTTCCTATTCTTGTGCTTATAATAAGCTGCATCATCGGAATGATATACACAGGAGGCTTTTTTGACGGAACAGGCTTCGTTGATGCGTTTGCAGGCAGCGATGCTTCAATCGGTCTTATGCTTGGAAGCTTTTTTGCGTTGATAATCACCATATGCTTTTACTCAATCAGAAGGGTACTAAGCTTTACGGATTGCTGTAATTCAATCCCTGAGGGCTTTAAGGCGATGGTACCTGCAATACTTATACTTACCTTTGCATGGACGCTAAAGACCATGACAGAGAGCCTTGGCGCCAAGGAATTTGTCGCAGGCTTAGTGGGAGGAGTATCGGGACCACTGCTTGGACTGTTCCCGGCAATCATATTCGTGGTGGGAGCCTTCCTTGCTTTTGCAACAGGAACCTCATGGGGCACCTTCGGCATACTCATACCGATAGTAGTAAACATCTTCTCAGGCACAAACCATACGATGATGATCATCTCAATCTCAGCATGTATGGCAGGTGCAGTATGCGGAGACCACTGCTCACCGATATCCGATACCACCATCATGGCATCTGCCGGAGCCCAGTGCAACCATATGAACCATGTGTCCACACAGCTTCCGTACGCTGTGCTTGTGGCAGCCATATCATGTCTGACCTACATCATAGCAGGCTTTGTCAGAAATCCTGTAGTACCTTTTATCATAGGAGTGCTTATCCTGATTGGAACCTTTGTCGGAATCAAGTATATCACGAGAACCGATAAAGCAAATGAACAAGCGTAAGTAGCTAAAGGAAGGCCCAAAAAGAGTTCTATTTTTCACAGACCTTGTGTCTGCGAATGATAGAACTCTTTTTTAATGGCTATCAATAAAATTTATAGCCCGCTAACAAATATTAATAACCCTAATTACATTTACAAAAATATCAATTAGTGGTAACATATCAATAACTTAGAAATCATATTTGAATGGTAGGAAATCCAGGCCATACAAACTAAGCACAAACTCATAACAAACTCAAAACAAACATTAACAAAAAAGAGGTAATATCAATGGCAAAAATTGCAAAGCAGCTCACAGAGCTGATAGGTCACACTCCGCTTCTGGAGCTGACCAACTATGAAAAAGCCCTTGGGCTTGAAGCAAAAATCATAGCAAAGCTGGAGTATTTCAATCCACTTGGAAGTGTAAAGGACAGGGTGGCGGCAGCTATGATAGAACAGGGCATAAAGGATGGAAAGATAAATCAGGACACAATAATCATAGAGCCGACAAGTGGCAATACCGGAATCGGACTTGCATTTGTGGCAGCCTCAAAGGGGCTTCACCTGATACTTATCATGCCTGATACCATGAGCGTTGAGAGAAGAAAAATCGTCACAGCGCTTGGCGCAGAGATAAAGCTCACACCGGGGCGTGAGGGCATGAAGGGTGCAATCGATGAGGCGCAGAGACTTAAAGAGCATTATGGCAATGCCTTTATTCCACAGCAGTTTGAGAATCAGGCCAATCCGGATATCCACAGAGCTACAACCGCTCAGGAAATCTGGGAGGATACAGATGGAAAGGTAGATATCTTTGTATCATCTGTCGGAACAGGCGGCACATGTACAGGCACCGGGCTTGGATTAAGAGACCATAATCCTGATGTAAGGATAGTAGCTGTTGAACCAAAGAGCTCACCGGTACTCTCAGGTGGAAGACCGGGGCCTCACAAGATACAGGGAATCGGTGCAGGCTTTATTCCAAAGGTCATGCGCATGGATATAGTGGATGAGGTGATTCCGGTTGAGAATGAGGCAGCCTTTGACAAGGCAAGAGAGGTTGCAAAGAGCGACGGACTTCTCGTCGGCATATCCTCAGGAGCAGCAATATATGCGGCAACAGAGCTTGCAAAGAGGACTGAGAACAAAGGAAAGAATATCGTGGTGCTGCTTCCGGATACAGGCGAGAGATACCTGTCCACACAGCTTTTTACAGTAAACTAATGGTATATAGGACAACCGACGGCATAAGCTACAGTGTCTGAATCTGTAATATGAAAAATGAGAAATATACATGAGAAATATACATAAATACACGGCAGCCATGCTGTCAGCGGTGATGGTGGTGTCACTTTTTCTGACAGGCTGCTCAGGTAAGAAGGATGATGGCACAGTCACCATAACGAATGTGTCATATGATCCGACACGAGAGTTTTACGAAAAATACAACAAAATATTCGAGTCTTACTATGAGAGCGAGCATGGCAAAAGGATAAATGTGATTCAGTCACATGGCGGCTCGGGAGCGCAGGCTCGTTCGGTTGTGGAGGGCTGTAATGCAGATGTTGTCACACTGGCACTCGAGCATGACATAGACCTGATACAAAATACCGGCTTAATTGAAAAGGGCTGGATTGATGAATTTCCAAAAAGCTCTGCACCGTACACATCAACCATCGTTTTTCTTGTAAGAAAGGGCAATCCAAAGCATATAAGCGACTGGGATGACCTGGTGAAAAAGAATGTGGATGTGATTACACCGGATCCAAAGAGCAGTGGCGGAGCCTGCTGGAATTTCCTTGCGGCGCTAAGCTATGCGAAGACAAACTATGACAGCCAAAAGGAACAGAAAACGTTTATGAGAAAGCTGTATGAAAATGTCACAATTATGGACTCAGGTGCGAGAGGCTCAACAACCACATTTGTGGAAAACGGTCAGGGAGATGTGCTTATAGCGTGGGAAAACGAGGCACTTACGACCATGGATTCATATCCGGGTAAGTATGAGATAGTGAATCCGTCAGTCAGCATCTTAGCGCAGCCGTCTGTTGCCATTGTGGATGATAATGCAAAGAGCAATGGAACAGAAGCTGCGAGTAAAGAGTACTTACAGTATCTCTACAGCGATGAGGCACAGAGGCTGATTGGAGAGAGTGGCTACAGACCAACCAATCAGGACATATTAAATCAGTTTTCCGACAAGTTTGATTTGAATATCAGGCTTTGGAGCATAGATGATTACGGCGGATGGGATGAAGCCTACAAGACATATTTCGATGATGGAGCAATGTTCGATGAAATTTACGGCAACTGATAAAACAGCAAAAAAGAAAACTAAATCAAAGAACATAAAGACCAGAGTTATACCGGGCTACCATCTTTCGCTTGGGATAGTGGTCACGATGCTTTCAGTCATCGTACTCATTCCGCTGGCATCAGTGCTTGTGTATTCGCTAAAGATATCACCCGGTGATTTTGTGGCACTTATCATGAAGGAGAATGTGAGGAATGCCTTTATCACAAGCATCACCTCGTCATTTATCGCAGCGATTATAAATGTGGTATTTGGACTCATCGTCGCATGGACACTTGTGAAGTACGATTTCCCCGGAAAATGGCTGCTTGACGGACTCATAGAGCTTCCGTTTGCACTGCCGACAGCGGTTGCGGGCATCACGCTCTCAAAGCTTTACTCGGGCACAGGCTTTTTTGGCAAGGGCTTAAGTAAGCTTGGAATAGATGTGGCTTACACACAGGCAGGAATAGTTGTGGCACTGGTTTTTGTAGGTATTCCCTTCGTGATCAGAGCAGTTCAGCCGGTACTGGAAAAGATGGATAATACATATGAGGAGGCAGCATATATGCTTGGTGCCACACCCTCTAAGACCTTTTTTAAGGTAATACTTCCGGAGCTTCGTCCGGCACTCTTAACAGGCTTTGGTCTTGCATTTGCCAGAGGCATAGGAGAGTACGGAAGCGTTATCTACATATCAGGCAACAGCGCAAAACACAGGACACAGGTGGTATCCTACGTCATCATGCAGAAGCTTGGCTATATAGATTATGCCAGCGCGACTGCCATAGCACTTGTGATGCTTGTCATATCATTTTTACTGCTGTTATTTGTAAACATAGTGCAGGTTAAACAGTCACAGCGCACTAATTTGTTGTAGAAGGCTGCATATAAATCAAATGCGATGCACACAAACAGGAAAGGAGCACAATGCGATGACCGAACAGGTAAAGCTTGAAAGAAGAAAAAAGATCACAAAGATAATACTCGTCACTGTCACGGTGCTCTTCATATTTGTCATGCTTGTAGTTCCGCTTTTTTCTGTGATGGCAAGTGCTTTAAAGGAGGGGCTTGGATTCTATCTGAAAGCTATCTCCACAAGCTACGTGCTGTCAGCACTCAAGGTGACTTTGATAGCAACAGTTTTTGCGGTAGTTATCAACACCTTCTTTGGAATATGGACAGCGTGGCTGTTGACCAGGTTTTCGTTTAAAGGAAAGCAGGTGCTTGCAACACTTATTGATATACCGTTTTCAATTTCTCCGGTCATCGTAGGACTTGCGTATCTTATGACCTTCGGACGGCTTGGATGGTTTTATCCGGTTATCAGATGGTTTAATGAGATATTCGGCACGAATGTGAGAATCACCTTTGCAATACCGGGAGTTGTGCTTGCTACGATATTTGTCACGTTTCCGTATGTGTCAAGGGAAATTATACCGGTGCTCAATGCAGAGGGAAAGGATGAGGAAGAAGCCGCAGCGCTGATGGGAGCATCCGGCTTTACGATATTTCGGAAAATAACACTTCCGCAGATGAAGTGGAGCCTGATTTATGGAATCATACTTTGTACGGCGAGAGCCCTCGGCGAGTTCGGCGCGGTAAATGCGCTCTCGAAGACAAGAGGCGAGACATTTACACTGCCGCTTGAGATTGATGCCTTGTATATGTCGGGCACAGACAGCTCGATAACATCGGCATTTGCTGTATCGTCGATACTGTTAATTATTGCATTAATCATTCTTTTTGCAAGAAATATAGTTGAGCATAAATTTAAGAAATTACACTGAGATTTATGGGAAATATGATTTACACTAATGAAATTTGTTACTGCTTACACACCGGTGTGGCAGACAGCTATAGAGTGGCTGTACTAAGAAAGCAGGAAGGAGATAACGTATATGTACGTTGAGATGAAAAATATATACAAAAAATACGGAGACTTCCTGGCATCCGATAATGTGAGCTTTGGAGTGGAAAAGGGAAAGCTTGTGGCGCTGCTGGGGCCGTCCGGCAGTGGCAAGACAACACTTCTTCGTATGATAGCAGGGCTTGAGACGCCAAATTCAGGTGACATATATATAGATGGAAAGCGGGTGAATGATATTCCGGCCTCGAAGAGAGGCATAGGCTTTGTGTTTCAGAACTATGCGCTGTTTAGATACATGACAATATACGACAATGTGGCATTTGGGCTGGAGCTTCAGAAGATGCCGAAAAAGCTCATAAAGGAGCGTGTTACCAAGCTTCTTGAGATGACAGGCTTATCGGGGCTTGAAAAGAGATATCCGAATCAGCTTTCCGGAGGACAGCGTCAGAGAGTGGCATTTGCAAGGGCGCTGGCGCCGAATCCACAGGTGCTCTTACTGGATGAGCCATTTGCCGCGATAGATGCAAAGGTGCGAGGTGAGCTTCGTACCTGGCTGAAGGAGCTGGTCGAAAAGCTTGGAATCACAAGCATTTTCGTCACACATGACCAGGATGAGGCTGTTGAGGTGGCAGATGAAATCATTATCACAAACCACGGCACGATAGAGCAGATGGGTACACCTCTTGAGATATACAAGTCGCCTGATACACCTTTTGTGGCGCAGTTTATAGGACACACCACAGTCGTTGAAAACTATGACAGGCTAAAGGGCTTTGACAGGATAGAAAATGCCGACAAGGCGGTAATCAGACCTGAGTTTATCAAGATATCAAAGAGCGGCAACTTAGACCGCTATCAGTCAGCGGCAGAGGAGGGCATCGTTACAGATGTGGTATTCAGAGGAAACAGGATGGATATCACAGTCAGCATAAACGGTATCGAGGTGGTCGGCGAGCGCTCACTTGAAAAGGACCTGATAGCAGTCGGCGAGAAAGTACATGTGCTGATTTACAGGCTGTATATATTCGACGAAGAGAAAACATACCTGATGGAAAACAGCGAGATGCAGGAGCAGGATGTATTCTACATTTAGATACAAGAATAGTCTAAAGCTTGTGATTGAAAGAGGAAGCAGAGGGAGATAAATGAAGATAGAAAACAAAAAAATCCTACACACGGACATCCTCATAATAGGAGGTGGCACGGCTGGCTGTTATGCAGCGCTCACCATCCGTGAGAAATCGGATTATTCGATTATAATTGCAGAGAAAGCGAACATAAAGCGAAGCGGATGCCTTGCAGCAGGTGTCAATGCGATAAATGCATACATAGTAAAGGGCAGAAAGCCTGAGGACTATGTAGACTACGCAAAAAAGGATGCTGACGGCATAGTAAGGGAAGACTTACTCATGACTATGTCCGAGGGCTTAAACCGTGTGACGGACAAGATGGAAAAGCTTGGACTTGTCATATTAAAGGATGAAAACGGTGAGTATGTAGCAAGAGGAAACCGAAATATCAAAATAAATGGCGAGAACATGAAGCCGATTTTGGCAGAAGCTGTATCAAAGATTACGGACTGTACAGTGATAAACAGAATCAATATCACGGACTATATAGTTGAGAACAACACCATAAAGGGTGCATACGGATTTTCAATCGAGGATGCTACAGCCTATGAAATCAGGGCTAAAAAGGTGCTCTGTGCAACAGGCGGAGCGGCCGGTTTATACAGGCCAAACAATCCGGGATTTTCAAGGCACAAGATGTGGTATCCGCCATTTAATACAGGCGCCGGATATGCGATGGGCATAAGAAGCGGAGCAGAGATGACCACCTTTGAGATGAGATTTATCGCACTCAGATGCAAGGACACAATCGCACCGACAGGAACAATTGCACAGGGAGTCGGGGCAAAGCAGGTCAATTCACTTGGAGAGGTTTACGAGACAAAATACGGCCTTACCACATCAGAGCGTGTATACGGAACGGTCATGGAAAATCTCGAGGGAAGAGGTCCTTGCTACTTAAGGACAGAGGGCATTTCGCCACAGCAGGATGAGTCATTAAGAAAGGCATATCTCAACATGGCACCAAGCCAGACACTCAAGTGGGTGGAGGCAGGTAAGAATCCAAGTGAGCAGAATGTGGAGATAGAGGGCACTGAGCCGTATATCGTAGGTGGCCACACAGCGAGCGGCTACTGGGTAAATACCGAGCGTGAGACTACAATCCACGGACTTTATGCTGCTGGAGATGTGGCAGGAGGATGTCCACAGAAATATGTTACAGGAGCTATGGTAGAGGGCGAAATCGCTGCGATAGATATGGTTTCAAAGCTAGATGCAGATACCTCCGACGGAAGTCCTGACACATCGGCATTTGATGAGAAAAAGGCGCTTGAAGCAAAAGCTTCAGAGTACGACCATTTCCTCACTGAAAGGTTCAAGATGTTTACAACAGAGGCTATCGAGGAAGCCATGCAGAAGGTCATGGACAACTACGCAGGCGGTATTTCCACACATTATCAGTTCAACGGCAAGCAGCTTGCGCTGGCAAAGGAAAAGATAAATCATCTGATAGAGCTGACCGGTGATTTATATGCATCGGATATGCATGAGCTTATGTTCATATATGAGCTTAAGGAGAGGCTTACGGTATGTCTTTCGGTTATAGCACATCTTGGTGCAAGAAAGGAGACCAGATGGCACAGCTTTGCCGAGAATCTGGATTATCCTGACAAGAGTGATGACTGGATGAAATATGTCAATTCCAAATACGAAAACGGGCAGCTTCACATGATTTACAGAGAGCTTGTCGGAAGGGAGGCGCGTTATGAGCATAATGATTGATAAAGCAAAGTGTAAGGGCTGTGGCATGTGTACAAGTGTATGCCCGGGAAGCCTGATATATCAGGACTCAGAGAAAAAAGCCTTTATCAAATATCCTAAGGACTGCTGGGGCTGTGCCTCATGCATCAAGGAATGTCATTTTGGTGCTATTGCTCTTTATCTTGGAGCAGACATAGGAGGCATGGGAAGTCTCATGACAGTAAAAAGCACACCGGACACGCTGACCTGGGATATCAAAAAGCGCGACGGAAGCAAGGAAGAGATTCTTATCAACAAGAAGGAATCCAATAAATATTAAAGAAAAGGATGGTAACAGACATGGGTGAATTATCACATCTTGACGAACTCGAAGCAGAGGCAATATACATAATACGTGAAGTAGCCGCAGAGTGCGAGAAGCCGGTTATGTTGTACTCAATTGGAAAGGACAGCTCGGTAATGCTTCATCTTGCAATGAAGGCATTTTATCCGGAGAAGCCGCCATTTCCGTTTTTACATGTAAATACAACCTGGAAATTCCATGAGATGATAGAATTCAGAGATCGCATTGCTAAGGAAAAGGGCATCGAGATGCTTGAATATATAAATCAGGATGGCGTAAAGCAGGGCATCAATCCATTTGACCACGGCTCAGCATACACAGATATCATGAAGACACAGGCGCTCAAGCAGGCGCTCGACAAATACGGCTTTACGGCAGCGTTTGGCGGCGGCCGAAGAGACGAGGAGAAATCAAGAGCCAAGGAGAGAATCTTCTCCTTCAGAAATGAGAACCACGCATGGGATCCAAAGAACCAGCGCCCGGAGATGTGGAAGCTCTACAACTCAAGAATTAAAAAGGGCCAGGAGGTGCGAGTTTTCCCACTTTCAAACTGGACAGAGAAGGATATCTGGCAGTATATAAAGAGAGAGAATATCGAGATTCCTTCACTTTACTTTGCAAAGGAAAGACCTGTTGTATACAGAGACGGCAACATCATCATGGTAGATGACGACAGAATGAAGCTTCGTCCGGGTGAGAAAATCCAGATGAAGAGTGTACGTTTCAGAACTCTCGGCTGCTATCCACTGACAGGTGGTGTGGAGTCGACAGCGGATACACTTGATGAGATTATTGATGAGACACTCAGTGCTGTTTCCTCAGAGAGAACCACCCGTGTCATAGACAACGAGGCGGCAGGCAGCATGGAAAGAAGAAAGAGGGAGGGATATTTCTAAAATGAGCGGATTACTTAAATTTATTACATGCGGAAGCGTGGACGACGGAAAATCAACTCTGATCGGACATATATTATACGATTCAAAGCTGCTCTATGCAGATCAGGAAAAGGCATTGGAGCTTGACAGTAAGGTCGGAAGCCGTGGCGGCGCCATCGACTATTCACTCCTCCTCGACGGACTGATGGCAGAGAGAGAGCAGGGAATCACAATCGATGTGGCTTATCGTTACTTCACAACAGATAAGAGAAGCTTTATCGTGGCAGATACACCGGGCCATGAGGAGTACACAAGAAACATGGCTGTAGGTGCATCCTTTGCAGACCTTGCGGTAATTTTAATAGATGCAAAGCAGGGCGTATTGGTTCAGACAAGAAGACACGCAAGAATCTGCGCGCTCATGGGAATCAACTACTTTGTATTTGCTGTAAACAAGATGGATCTTGTAGGCTACGACGAGAAGCGTTTCGATGAAATCACAAAGCAGATTATTGAGCTTACAAAGGAGCTTGAACTCAAAAATGTAGTAATAATTCCTGTTTCTGCAACAGAGGGTGACAATGTCACAACAAAGTCTGAGAATATCCCATGGTACAAGGGACCTGCTCTCTTATCATACCTTGAGGATGTTGACATAAAGGATGAGAACGAGGAAGAGGGCTTTTACATGCCTGTACAGAGAGTCTGCCGTCCTGACCACACCTTCCGTGGATTCCAGGGCCAGATAGAGGCCGGAGAGGTAAAGGTTGGCGATGAAATCACCACACTGCCAAGCAATGAGACAGCACATGTAAAAAGCATCCATGTGGGTGATAAGCTAAGTGATAGCGCATTTACAGGCCAGCCGGTTACAATCCAGCTTGACAGAGAGGTGGACGTATCAAGAGGCTGCGTGCTCACAATCGGTTCAGGAGCAAAGGTGGCTTCATCCATCACAGCTACAATACTCTGGATGGATGACGATGAGCTCTTTAAGGGAAAGAATTTCTTCTTCAAGCTTGGTACCAAGTCAATACCGGGCATCGTAACAGAGATAGAGCATACCATCGACGTAAACACAGGTGAGGAAAAGCCTGCCGACAAGCTTAAAAAGAACGAGATAGCAGTTGTAAAGATTGCATTCTCGGACAAGATAGTCTGCGATAAGTTCAAAAATCACAAGACACTTGGTGAGTTCATCTTAATCGACCGTGTGACGGATATGACATCTGCCTGTGGTGTGGTTGAAGAGGTACACACAGAGGAAAGCGGTCTCTACGAGGGCAGAGTAGACAGAAACGTAAGAGCTGCAATCAAGGGTCAGAAGGCAATCACCGCCGTATTCGTAGACGGAGTGGATGGGGTAAACCGTGGCTTTGTGGAGGATGTCGAGAAAGCCTTAAATATAGACGGACGCCATACTTATCTCTACGCACCAAAGGAGGGTGAGGACTTCGTAAATGTAGTCAAGCACCTAAGCCATGCCGGAATACTCGTACTTCTGCTCATCAGCCAAAAGCAGGAGAAGGAGCTTGCAGCCGACAAAGTTGAGTTCACAAAGGACTGGAACAAAAACGGCAGAGATGTGGACAAGGCTGCGGAGTTTATCAAAAAGCAGTCAGTATATGACGGCGTGATCGTAAACACAAGTGAGTATATCTAATTAAAAAAGGGTACTTGATTTCTCAAGTACCCTCATGTATAATCTACTTAGAAAGTGAATCGGATATGACTCCGATTTGCCCTCAGTGCTAAAATGTTATAAGAATAGCATCCTAAACTTTGGACGGTGTGGGATGCTATTTCTTTTTATTATTATGATTGTCTATGTATGACAGAGTCGCAAAAACAACTAATATTTCCACGTTGAAAAGCACGCCCCAATGTGGTAAAATTGACAAAGATAATTTAAAGAAAAACACACAGGAGGATTAACATACAATGGAAAGCTACAAGAGCGAATTTATAGACTTTATGGTGGAGAGTGACGTGCTGAAATTTGGTGATTTCACATTAAAGAGCGGTCGTAAATCACCATTTTTCATGAACGCGGGAGCATATGTGACAGGCTCACAGCTTAAGAGACTCGGAGAGTACTACGCAAAGGCTATCCATGCAAACTACGGAGATGACTTTGATGTATTATTCGGACCTGCATACAAGGGAATTCCGCTTGCAGTGGTAACAGCCATCGCATACCATGAGCTCTATGGCAAAGAGGTGCGCTACTGCTCAGACAGAAAAGAGGCAAAGGATCACGGTGCAGACAAGGGAGGCTTCCTTGGAAGCAAGCTTAAGGATGGCGACAGAGTAGTCATGATAGAGGATGTCACCACATCAGGCAAATCAATGGAGGAGACAGTACCAAAGGTAAGAGGAGCTGCTGATGTCACAATCGTAGGCCTTATGGTGAGCCTTAACAGAATGGAAGTCGGACAGGGCGGCAAGGTGAGCGCGCTCGACGAAATCCATGAGAAGTACGGCTTTGAGGGCAAGGCAATCGTTACAATGGAAGAGGTCACAGAGTATCTCTACAACAGAGAGCATGATGGCAGAGTAGTCATTGATGACACAATCAAAGCAGCTATAGATGAGTACTATAAGCAGTACGGCTGCAAATAGGAGAATATAAATTGCTTGGCAGAAGAAAACGTAACAGGTATAAGTTTACGGAAAAGAAGCAATCTAAGAGGGGGATAGCTGCACTTGTTGTGGCTATCCTCATAGAGATTGTATATATAGTTTTTTTGAATGCGGCATTCAGAGGAGATGGCAATTTGTCTATGTACTATGGCAGTGCCGGTATACTGATGCTTGGCATATCTCTGGCAGATTTCGGGTTTGCCATCAGAAGCCTCTTTGATGAGGAATCATTCATGACGTTTCCACGACTGGCAGTGTTTTTTTCACTCATAGCGGTAATCAGCTGGGGAGGAACATATGCTGCAGGTTTTATTATATGAAAGAAAGATTATAGGGATATATGAGTTATAAAGAGATTTATGAGCTCTCCAATGAGCTTTACGCAGAGCGATTAGAGCTTGTGGAGGAGCGGATAGAACAGATTATCAGAGAGCCTGCGATAGAGCCGGCTTTTGCTGATTATTTCAGAAGTGCGGCAAAGTGCATCAACACTATTAAAAACCATAGCGCAGATAAAGAATTTAACGATTTATTCTATTCACAGTTTGATAAAGAAAATTATGAGAAAAGCTATGCCAACCCGGCATATGCCGTAAAGGTGCTCGGAGATGAGTATGGTCAGCTTTTATCGGCTGTATATGCAAAAATTGCCGGAAGCATTACACATATCTATCAGGGGGATATAAAGTATCTCTGCATTTATGCAGAGCTTATTGTAGAGCTATACAATTATTTTGAGAATGCCAATGAGCTGAGTCCTGAAGAGATAAGGGGCTGTATATACTCGTTCATGCATGATTATGAGGAGATTTTTGCAGAGGATGACAACAGAGCACTCCTTGACCCGGCTTATGATTACTATACAGAGCTTGTAAATGAGGCAGATTTGTCAAATGATGATTATCTGTATTCTTACGGACTGTATGTCGGAGAGAATGAGCGCGCCGGCAGAGCACATCTGGCTTCATTTTCAGATGAGGAGATACAGGCTATGGCAGATACCTATACAGAAGGATACCGCATTGGCTTTATTACCTGCAACAAGGATATCTCAAAGAAGTCGGTGGTTCAGGTGCTTTATCCGCTTGGCTTTGAGCGTATGATAAGAGCAGCATTAAAGAATTTTGAGAAAATGGGTATGAAGCCTGCCATGAGACCATTTTCCACATCGGTCAATAAGCAGTTTGACTATGACCACAAGGAGGATATGGCACTGTGGCTTGACAAGGCATATGTGGAGTATCGTCTTGAGTGCATGCACAATGCACTTGAGAGAATGAAGGATGTAGCATGCAAATGTGGAGGCCCTGCTGTCATAGAGATATTTGGAGAGGAGCCGTTTGCTCCGGTTTCAAAGAAGGAGGCTGCGCACTTTAATGATGAGCAGCAGAAGCTTGTAGTCCATATGACAAGCGTGCGCTCACAGTATATGAACAGCTATATCCACAGCGAGGACAGAAGCTTTACGATTATTGCCTATCCGTGTGCTGCAATCGGATCTGATTATAAGGAAATTTTTACGGAGACTGTAAAGATTAATACTCTTGATTATGCACTCTACAGGGATATGCAGCAGAAAATCATAGATGTGCTCGATACAGCAGACAGGGTGCATATCGTCGGTACAAACGGCAACAGGACAGATTTGTATGTCAAGATTCATGAGCTTAAGGAGCCTTCAAAGGAGACGGCTTTTGAAAACTGTGTGGCTGATGTAAATATCCCTGTCGGAGAGGTGTTTACTTCACCGGTGCTAGAGGGCACAAACGGCAAGCTGCATGTCAGTCAGGTATATCTCAATGAGCTTAATTTCCTTAATCTGGAAATCGACTTTAAGGATGGCATGATTGATAAATATACATGCACCAATTTTGAGGATGAGGAAGAAAACAGAAAGTATATATCAGACAATGTGCTTTTCCATCATGACACACTGCCTATGGGTGAGTTTGCCATAGGCACCAATACGACAGCCTACCGTATGGCGAGAGTATACGATATCGCAGCAAAGATGCCTATTCTCATAGCAGAGAAGACAGGACCGCACTTTGCGGTGGGTGATACCTGCTACACATACGATGAGGACAATATGACATACAACCCTGACGGAAAAGCCATAATTGCCAGGGACAATTCAGTTTCCATCCGCAGAAAAGAAGATATATCAAAGGCATATTTCAACTGCCACACGGATATCACAATACCATATGATGAACTTGGAGCCATCACAGTTATTCGACACGATGGCTCAACATGTGATATAATAAGAGATGGCAGATTTGTGCTTGAGGGCGTAGAAGAGTTGAACAAACCGCTCGATACGCTTGATGCAGAAAGCAAATAATTGTTAGACGTATAAGGAGGATAAAATGGCAAAGGTTGGAATAGTTATGGGCAGCGACTCAGATTTAAAGGTGATGAGTAAGGCGGCAGATATGCTTGAAGAGCTCGGCATAGAGTATGAGCTCACCATCATCTCGGCACACCGTGAGCCGGATGAGCTTATTGAGTGGACAAGAGGCGCTGAGAATAGAGATGTAAAGGTAATAATAGCAGGAGCGGGAATGGCAGCAGCACTTCCGGGAATGTGTGCAGCGCTTTTTGCACTTCCTGTTATCGGAGTACCGCTTTCAGGAAAGAATCTGGATGGAATGGATGCAGTGTTCTCAATCATGCAGATGCCACCTGGAGTGCCTGTTGCCACAGTTGCAATTGACGGTGCGAAAAATGCAGCAATCCTTGCAGCAAAGATACTCGCAGCAGGTGATGATGCAATCCTTGAGAAAATCAAAAACTATACAGCAGATATGAAGGCTCAGGTTGTAGCAAAGGATGCGAAACTGAAACAGGTTGGATATAAGCAGTATCTTGCTGAGAAATAGATTGTATTGTCATCTATAGGAGGGTTTTTATGGGTATATTGCAAAAGGCAGACAGATGTATGGATGAGGCAGCAGCCTTATTTGGCGAGAATAAGCTTTTTTTGGCAGAGAATAAGGCACAGGAGACAGCCGGTCTTTATAAGAGCTGTGGCGCATATGAGCAGATGGCAAAGACTGTCAATTTTATGGGAGTCATATATGCATCTATTGGAGACTTAAGCATGTCAATTGACTGCTACCTAGAGGCTATGGATGTAGCTGTGGAGCAGGGCTCAACAGAGATAATCATGCTTGTAAACAATAATATAGGCTCACTCTATATGGAGCTTGGATTGTATGAAAAGGCTATCAGATATTTCAACGAAGCAC
Organism: Agathobacter rectalis ATCC 33656; assembly: GCF_000020605.1. Taxonomy (NCBI): domain Bacteria; kingdom Bacillati; phylum Bacillota; class Clostridia; order Lachnospirales; family Lachnospiraceae; genus Agathobacter; species Agathobacter rectalis. Next base: position 2,332,481 of record NC_012781.1, on the reverse strand, counting down.
TGGAGCTGTGCAAGCCACCGCTGCATGGAGAGAGGGATAGCTATTATCAGGAGCTTCTCATGCTTCATCTGAATCTGTGCATCTCATACACAGGAATTAACGAGTTTGAAAAGGCAGAAAAGCATCTTTCTGATGCGATACTCTTTAATGAGATAGCTGGCAGTGATAAAAACAGATTTCTGATAGATATGTCACAGGCACATATGCTATGGAAGATGGGAAATGAGGATGAGGTCAGAGATCATGTGGAAGAGCTGGTTGAGGGTGCGATAAACAATATCAATTCTGCCAATTATGTGCTTGAGATACTAAGCCTTTGCAATCTATTTATGAATATGGGGGAGTTCGATGCATGGAAAAAGGTTATTGTGGAGTATGAACGCTTTGCTATTGAAACAGAAAATTTGTTTTTCCAGAAGACCTGTGTCAAGATGTGGATGAAATATGAGAGCGCCATGGGTGATACAGAGGCGTACAACAAGCTGTGCGTATATTACGCAAATCTCCACTCTATGCAGGTGAAGGAGCAGATAAAGCGTCTTGGTGATACAATCGACCTTAAGCTTCAGCTTCAGGAGACTGAGTATGAGCGCCGTAAGGCAGTCAGACTCAACTACACAGATATGCTTACAGGCATGGGCAATAAGTTCAAGATGCGAAACGATTTTGAAAAGCTTGTGAGCAAAAATCAGGATTCAGATGGTGCAGGAATCACGTTTGGAGTAGTGGATATAGATTTCTTCAAGTCATTTAACAGAAACAGTGGCAGAGTCACCGGTGATGCAGTGCTAAAAGAATTGTCATCCATAATAAATGAGAGCATCAAAGATAAGGGAATGGGGTATCATTTCTATGGTGATGAATTCTACATAATCCTGCAGGAAACGGATGAGGATATCATTAAAAATATAGCCGAGCATATAAGACTTGAGCTTGCCAAAAAACAGATACTTCATGAGAGCTCTAAGGTGGATGAGTATCTGACTGTATCACAGGCATATGTTACCGCCCCAGATGTAAAGGTGCCGGATGAGTTTTCAAAGCTGTTCAAGACGGTGGATGAAGTGCTCAATGATGTGAAGGAAAAGGGTAGAAATGCATATAAGATAGTCTGATGCTTTAAGTGTATAAGACAACTATAAAATGACACGCAGCGTAAAACGTTGCGTGTCATTTTTGATGGATCTATATATACAGTTATAGTTATATTTGTACTTATACTTTTATATGGCTATATTGTCTCATTTATATTCCGGATATAACAATATCAGTGCCTGCCTTCTCATATATATCTGCTGTCTCAGGAGAGATACCGGAGTCGGTGATTACCATATTGATGTCATCAAGCGATGCATAGCTTGATATGGATGTGGTATCAAACTTGGTGTGGTCTACAAGAGCCACAGTTTTAGCGGAAGCCTTGATACACATGTGCTTTAAATCAGCCTCGTATATACTGAAATCAGTCAGTCCGTCTTCTACAGAGAAGCCTCTTGCTGACACGAACGCGATATCTGTGTGTATCTTTTTGAGTAAATCAGCGCCAAGCAGTCCTTCTATGGAAGCGGATGCACTGGTTACGATACCGCCTGTCAGGATGACTGTGACACCCGGGATATCCTTTAGCTCTAAAGCCAGATTGATGCCATTGGTGATGACGGTCAGCTCTGTAAAGCCTGAAAGCTTCATGCCGAGAGTGTAGGCTGTGGAGCTGGCATCAAGGAATATACACATATGGTCACTTACGAGCTTTATCGCCTCGTTTGCAATCTCCTCTTTAGCTTCCTTGTTTTCCAGGGCGCGGTCATGGAACAGGTAGGCCCTCGAGGTTAAATCAGTCATGTCATGGGTTTTATCCTTGTAGATAGCACCGCCGTGAGTCTTTGTCAGAAGCTTTTCCTTATCCATCTGGTTTAAATCTGTTCTTATTGTTGTGGTCGATACACCAAGCAGCTCGCTGAGCTCATTGGTGGTGGCCTTGCGGTTTTCTTTTAAATAATCGAGAATCTTTTGTTGTCTTTCTAATTGCAGCATAGATTTTCCTCTTTCTTTTGATTTCTGTTGTATTTTTGCGTACATATTTTTATCACAAAGCATTGCATAAATATATAATAACTCAAATAAGTAAATAAAGCCAGTGTTTTCGATTGCTTGTGTTTTTTTATTTGATGTCATTTGATTATATTTATTTTTACTTTTATTTGCTTTTGCTATTGCATTTTTTCTTTTAAAGTGTTATATTTATATCAACAAATAAAAGCAAACACAAATTATATAAGGCGGAGGTATTATTAAATGAAGTTTTTCGTAGATACAGCAAATGTCGAGGACATTAAGAAAGCAAACGATATGGGAGTCATCTGTGGAGTTACAACAAACCCTTCACTCATCGCAAAAGAGGGCAGAGACTTCAATGAGGTAATTAAAGAAATCACATCTATCGTTGACGGACCGATAAGCGGAGAGGTAAAAGCAACAACAGTTGATGCAGAGGGCATGATAAAAGAAGGACGTGAAATCGCAGCTATTCATCCAAACATGGTAGTTAAGATTCCTATGACAGTTGAGGGACTTAAGGCTGTCAAGGTACTTTCATCAGAGGGCATCAAGACAAACGTTACTCTTATTTTTTCAGCAAATCAGGCAATTCTTGCTGCAAATGCAGGTGCTACATATGTTTCACCTTTCCTTGGCAGACTTGATGATATCAGCCAGCCGGGCATTGAGCTGATCAGACAGATTTCTGAGATTTTTGATATCTATGGATATGACACAGAGATTATTGCAGCTTCAATCAGAAACCCGATTCATGTCACAGACTGTGCACTTGCAGGAGCTGATATCGCAACAATTCCTTACAAGGTTATTGAGCAGATGACAAAGCATCCGCTTACAGATCAGGGAATCGAGAAGTTCCAGGCTGATTACAGAGCTGTATTTGGGGATTAGATATTATAAACCAAAGACCGGTATAAATATTTTATTTCATGTCATAGATTTAACAGGAGAACAAAATGAACAAATTAGAGCTTCAGATTACAGCAAATGAAGTCAGGAAGGGTATCGTCACGGCTGTGCATTCTGCAAAGGCGGGACATCCGGGCGGCTCACTTTCTGCAGCAGATATATTTACATATCTGTATTTTGAGGAGATGAACATTGATCCAAAGAATCCTAAAAAGCCGGATAGAGACCGTTTTGTGCTTTCAAAGGGACACACGGCTCCGGGACTTTACTCTACACTTGCGCAGAGAGGCTATTTTCCGGTTGAGGATTTAAAGACACTCAGACATCTGGGATCATATCTGCAGGGACATCCTGACATGAAGCATATCCCGGGTGTGGATATGTCAAGCGGTTCGCTCGGACAGGGCATTTCTGCGGCAGTGGGCATGGCACTTTCTGCAAAGCTTACAAATGATGATTACAGAGTATATACACTTCTCGGCGATGGCGAGATTCAGGAGGGACAGGTCTGGGAGGCTGCCATGTTTGCGGGCTTCAGAAGACTTGATAACCTTGTTGTTATAGTTGATAACAACGGACTTCAGATTGATGGACCGGTGGATCAGGTGTGCTCACCATATCCTATTGGTGAGAAATTCAAGGCATTCAATTTCCATGTGATTGATCTGAAGGATGGAAATGACATGGATCAGATTGCTGACGCATTTAAAGAAGCAAGAAATACAAAGGGTATGCCGACGGCAATTATAGCACATACCGTAAAGGGCAAGGGTGTTTCATTTATGGAAAATCAGGTCGGCTGGCATGGCAAGGCTCCTAATGATGAGGAGTATGCAGTTGCCATGGAGGATCTGAGAAAGGAAGGTGAAGCATTATGTCAGAAGTAAAGAAAATCGCCACACGTGTCAGCTACGGAAATGCACTTGTAGAGCTTGCAAAGGAGCACGATGATGTATATGTTCTTGATGCTGACCTTGCGGCTGCCACACAGACAGCCATCTTCAAAAAGGAATTTCCAGATCGTCACATAGACTGTGGAATCGCAGAGTGCAACATGATGGGCATTGCTGCGGGACTTGCGGCTACGGGAAAGGTGCCATTTGCCAGTTCATTTGCCATGTTTGCGGCAGGTCGTGCGTTTGAGCAGGTGAGAAACTCTATTGGATATCCTCATCTCAATGTGAAAATCGGTGCGACACACGCTGGTATTTCGGTAGGAGAGGATGGAGCCACCCACCAGTGCAACGAGGATATTGCACTCATGAGAGCAATTCCAGGCATGGTTGTAATAAACCCAAGTGATGATATAGAGGCAAGAGCCGCCGTGAAGGCAGCCTATGAGCATGAGGGCCCTGTATACATGAGGTTTGGCCGTCTTGCAACACCGATAATAAATGACAATGCAGAGTATAAATTTGAAATCGGAAAGGGTGTTACACTCCGTGAGGGCACGGATGTAGCTATCATAGCTACAGGTCTGTGCGTGGCAGAGTCACTTGCAGCGGCAGAAAAGCTTGCAGCAGATGGCGTAAATGCAAAGGTCATAAATATACACACTATCAAGCCTCTTGATGAGGAGCTTGTTGTAGCTGCAGCAAAGGAATGCGGCAGGGTGGTTACCGTGGAGGAGCACTCTGTAATAGGCGGACTTGGAGCCGCGGTATGTGAGACACTTTCGCGTAAGGCTCCAACACCGGTAAAGACAATAGGCATACAGGACTGCTTTGGTGAGTCAGGTCCGGCTGTAGCTTTGCTTAAAAAATACGGACTTGATGCAGAGGGCATTTATGCATCAGTGAAGGATTTTTTATAAGTATTTAAAATAGTTTGGTTTTATCATTTTTCACATTTTCCCCAATATAACAATAAACTAATAAAAGAAAGGACAGCCGGAATACGGTTGTCCTTTCTTCTACTTGTGCGCCTAGCGGCGCACGTTTCTAACGGGTTAAAGTCCCGAATCCGCCCGGTAGTGGGAAGGATATAGCCGAAAGCAAGGGTGTCCATCGTGAGATGGAATCTGAAGGAAGCTGGATGTGAGGAATATACTAACTCACGGGCAAATCTCTGGTCTGACGAACAGAAATCTCATATGAGGTCATGCATGTGGGTAAGGCAGCAAGCCATGTTGAAGCCCGATAACTACACGGAATCATGCATGATAAATGAGGCAGATGGATGGAGAGGAAGAAACGTGTGGTACCTAGGGAGGTCTGTGCGGTATGCCTTGAAAGAGGTAACCATTGCATAAAGCAATGCTGAACGCACAGAAGTCAGCAGAGGTCATAGTAGCCGAGAGGTGAAGGACCGAATCAGTAGGAGTCTTGAGTATGACCGAGAAAGGAGGAATGACCGTCTATGGCAGAAAACATTGAAAACAATGGCTGTTCGCAAAGAGATAATGCGGAACATGAAGGGTATGTGAAAGCGTCCAGGTCATTCAATCGGATATGGAAAGAAAGAGACAGTGCACAGCCGAGACTTTTGGAAACGATACTGTATAAAGACAACTTTAACAGAGCGTATAAGAGAGTTAAGGCAAACAAGGGAGCGCCGGGAATTGATGGCATGACCATTGAAGAGGCTCTTCCATATCTAAAGGAACATCAACAAGAGATAACTGACCGCATTTATCGTGGAAAGTATACTCCGTCTCCAGTAAGACGAGTTGAAATTCCCAAACCAGATGGTGGTGTGCGAAAGCTTGGCATACCAACAGTGATAGACCGTACACTTCAACAGGCAATAACCCAACAGTTAGTGCCAATCTATGAACCGCTGTTTGCAGATGGTAGCTATGGCTATCGTCCGAACAGAAGTGCAAAAGATGCAATACTTAAGGTTAAGGAGTATGCAGAACAAGGCTATACATTCGCTGTAGTCCTTGACTTGTCAAAGTACTTCGATACTCTTAATCACGAAATTCTCATCAATCTTCTCCGAAAGAATGTAAAAGATGAACGTGTAGTACAGTTGATAAAGCGCTATCTGAAAAGCGGTGTAATGGAAAACGGAGTGGTCATTGACACAGAGGAAGGCTCACCACAAGGTGGAAATCTATCACCATTGCTGGCAAACATCTACCTCAATGAGTTCGACCAGGAATACCTGAAAAGAGGTGTTCCATGCATAAGATATGCAGATGACATCGTGCTTCTTGCAAAGAGCAAGCGAGCATCAGAGAGACTCTTGGAAAGCAGTACAAAATATCTTGAGGAGAGGCTGAAACTTACAGTCAACCGAGAAAAGAGCCGTACAGTCAGCGTGTTTGCAATCCGAAATTTTAAATTCCTTGGCTTTGCATTGGGAAGGAACGGAAAAGGCATATATGTCCGAGTTCATCCGAAGTCATGGAAGAAGTTTAAGTCCAGACTGAAGGAGTTATCTTCCCGTAAGCGATGTCAGTCAATCAAGCCAAGCCTTGAGAAAATCAAAGTATATGCAAGAGGATGGCTTAACTACTACGGAATTGCAAGCATGAAGAACAACATAGATGACATCAACGGATGGCTCTATCACAGAATACGCATGTGCATATGGAAACAATGGAAGAAACCAAGGACGAAGGTACGTAACCTTATCAAGATGGGAGTACCCAAAGACTTGGCAATGCAAGCGGGTAATACCCGACGGGGACATTGGTTCGCAACGCATACAGTTGCAGTAAACATGGCAATGACAAAAGAAAGACTGATAAACAGCGGCTTTTATGATTTAGCCACAGCCTATCAGTCAGTGCACGTCAACTATTGAAAGCGCCGTATACCGAACGGTACGTACGGTGCTGTGAGAGGACAGCGGTTAGCCACCGCCTCCTACTCGATTGTATACATATAAAAACTTTAATGTTTTAATTAGCGTAAAATAATTTAATGAATTCTAAAATATATATTGTGTTATAGGTTTTTATCTGATATATTAAATCTATAAATGCTGGGCGACCTGTGTTTTCGTATAACTGATAAGGCAAAAAGAAAGGGGACATCACATGGAACTGATATGTAAGAAGTGTCTGCTTAGAGAAATGGCAGAGGCCGACGCAGCAATGATAAAAAAATATGTTGATGCGATAAAGGGCGAGGACAGAGTGCCGGAAAAAGAGTATGAGGCAAGGCTTGCAGTGTGCAAGGCGTGTGACAGGCTAAATGCCGGAACCTGTAATGCATGCGGCTGTTATGTGGAGCTTCGGGCGCTTACAGGCGTTTCGCACTGCCCTCATAAAAAGTGGTAGTACAAAAAAATAATAACAAAATGACTGCGGTTTTGATTTCCGCAGTCATTTTATTATTATTTAGTGTTTTTTTCAGTGTCAAGAGGTTCATAATTGATGGATACAACAATGTCCTGATCGTAGTTACCGAAGCTTTTTCCAAATATTGTGAGTCCACCGACATGGGCAGAATCCTCCTCAACAGCTATGCGGAAGCGTATAGTGCTTGTGTAGTCAAGCTTTAGCTCAGAGGTTGTGATATCTGATATCTTAAGACCGTCTATGAAGGTGCCTTTATGATTTATGACTAAAAGCTTGAGGAGACCGTATTGATTCCAGTTCTGAGGCCACCATTCAGGGGTGAACATTCCGCGTACATCTCCATAGTCACCGGGAGAGGTCCAGGTGCCGACCAGAGTGTCATTTATGTAAAAGCTTATATCACTTGGCCAGTCGTTGTCGATGCCCGGAGCCTCAGAACTTATCTCGGCTGAGAGTGAAAGCTGGGTGATTTTCTGATTACGTGGAATGAGATTTGGAATTACATATTCCACATAGCCCTTTGTGAACCACATAATGTCTGCATTGAAATGGTCAGGATGGTCAAAGTAACGTACGTCATCGAGCTCTCCTATCACAAATGAGGATGTAGCCAGGCCACAGGTTGGACAGATATTGTGAGATGAAAACTGCCCTACCTTTATGGAGGTGTTGTATACGTTACTTAAGTCTATTGGTTTTTCAATTTCTACTAATATACGATCCTGAATCAGTGAACACAGCTTCTGGTTGCCGTGACCGGATGAATCGTTTGAGGCGGATATAAGTCCACACTCCTCAAGCTTTTTTATATGTCCGGTTAAAGCTCCATTGCTGATGTTTAGCTCGTTTGCAATCTGATTCATGCTCATCTGGTTATTCTCGAGCAGAATTTTTAAAATCTGGATACGAATATCAGAGCCGAGAGCTTTAAACAGTTCGAGACCATCGTCTAATGATGTGATATGTATCATATATAGATTCTCCTAAAATATTTTATAAAATTAACAACGAGTTCTTGTGTGTAAATCATGTTTTAATTATAGGAATAAGCTCCTATGTTGTCAATATATTATCGTATAGTTTTAAGCTATATTGAAGTATATTTTAAAATAATTTAAATATATTGTGCAATATGTATAACTTACATGCGCTTCAAATCGAAAATAAAATAAAATTTTAGACATTATCAAATAATGCGTAAAATAGTTTAAGATAATCTAAAATAAATATTGACATTGCAGCTACTCTCATGTATATTATGTGCATAAGCAAAACACATTAACAATCAGTGCACTTATGTGTGCAACAATGGCAGGTCAGGATAAATGTATAAGAGATAAAGGAGAAACTATGGCAAAAATTATTGTAAATAATGAGAATAAAAAGAGTACAATTGCTCCGGAAATTTATGGACATTTTTCAGAGCATCTCGGAAGATGTATCTACGAGGGATTATTTGTAGGGGAGAATTCAGATATACCAAACGTAAACGGCATGCGTACTGATGTTGTAGATGCATTAAAGGAAATGAAGATACCTGTGCTCCGCTGGCCGGGCGGCTGCTTTGCAGATGAGTATCACTGGATGGATGGTATCGGTCCTAAGGAGAAGAGAAAAAAGATGATCAACACACACTGGGGTGGTGTAGTTGAGGACAACAGCTTCGGAACACATGAGTTTTTTGAGCTTTGCAGACAGTTAGGCTGTAAGACATATGTGAACGGAAATTTAGGAAGCGGAACAGTACGCGAGATGAGTGAGTGGGTAGAGTACATCACATTTAACGGAGTATCTCCTATGGCTGATTTGCGTAAGGAAAATGGTCACGAAGAGCCGTGGACTATTGATTATTTCGGAGTTGGAAATGAGAACTGGGGATGTGGTGGAAACATGCGTCCTGAGCATTATGCAGATGAATACCGCAGATACCAGACTTATGTCAGAAACTATGCAGGCAATCAGCCAATCAATAAAATCTGCTGTGGTCCAAATGTGGATGACTATGAGTGGACAAAGAAGGTTATGGCTACATGCTTTGACCATTGTGATCCGAAACTCCATGGTCTGATGGATGGATTATCTCTTCATTATTACACACTTCCTGAGACTGAGGATGACTGGAATATCAAGGGAAGTGCGACAGATTTTACAGAGGATATTTTTTATCAGACTCTTAAGAGAGGATATTTCATGGAGGAGCTCATCAATCGTCATGGAGCTATAATGGATGAGTATGATCCTGATAAGAATATTGGTCTTATTGTTGATGAGTGGGGCATCTGGTCAGATGTGGAGCCTGGTACCAATCCGGGATTCTTATATCAGCAGAACACAATGCGTGATGCGCTTGTTGCAGGTATGACATTAAACATTTTCAACAAGCATTCCGACCGTGTGAAGATGGCATGTATTGCACAGCTTATAAATGTGCTTCAGTCTGTAATGCTCACAGACGGCGATAAGATGATAAAGACACCTACATATTATGTATTCCATATGATGAGACATCATCAGGGCGCAGCTCTTTTGGACAGCTCTCTTGTAGGAGGAGCTACTGTTGGTTCTGGAAAGAATGAGCTTCCTAAGGTTTTTGAGTCTGTATCAGAGGATAAGGATGGAGTGATTACAGTCACACTTACAAACAATTCTCTTGAGTCATCAGAGGATGTTGATATTATGCTCACAAATGAGGGTGACAAATACAGTGTAAGTGAGGCCAGATACATCGAAGGTGCCATGGATGCACACAATACCTTTGAAGCACCTGAGGTAGTGGATGAGAAAGATTTCACAGCATATGAAAATACACAGACCGGTGTGAAGGTTACTCTTCCGGCATGCAGTGTTGTTACACTTAGATTATCGAAATAATATTAAAACAGCTATTCAGAATCCCGGGTTGTCTGTCATACTAAGGTGTGTACGGACAATCCGGGATTTTGTCGGTTGTGAATGATACAAAAATGCAGCGGCTTTTTGTGTAGCTTACTATATGTTTTAATGTATAAGGCTCTCTTATAGTGCTTCCTGAAGTATCTTCACATCCCACTTATTCATCACATCGCCCTCTTTAGCTGCTTCTCCGGTGATCAGGTCAACCATTCCTGCAAGGCTTGCAGGGAGAGTCTGCTTTTCATCAGTGAAATTCATCACAAAGTAAAAGCGTGTATTTTCGCTCTCGCGGCATGTGATTTCAAGACCTGTCTCTTCAGCAATGACACCTGATACAGACACTTCATTTGTGGCTTCATCAAGCACCCTTGCAAGTCCGGCTGCCTCAAGCTGTGTGGCAACATAGTATACATGGCCTTTTCCGTAGATGTTCTTTGTGACAGCAGGCATTCCTGCATAGAAATCGCTTTCATATGTGGCGAGTACTTCTGCACCTTCCGGGTGCATCAGGTCGCACAGCAGATTGCATTTATATTCTTTTCCATCAGAAAAGCTTACAGTGTTTGACTGCTCAGGTGCGAGGGCATCAATTTCCTCAACCCAGACACCTGCCATCTCGCGAAGAGGTCCGGGATATCCGCCCAGATGCACGTTGTCAGACTGGTCCACAATACCACTCATAAATGTTGTGATGAGAGTACCGCCGTTTTTCACAAACTGCTCGAGCCTTTCCTTCATGCCTTCCTTTACCATGTAGAGAACAGGTGCGGCAATCACCTTATACTTTGAAAAATCACCATCAACCGGAATCATATCGACAGAGATATTTTTGTTGTAAAAATACTCATAATAGTGGTGAATCTGGTCAACATATTTAAGGTCCCTGGTAGGTCCGCTTGTGTACTCAAGTGCCCAGTAATTGTCCCAGTCAAAGATGATTCCCACATCTGACTTATTGCGTGTGCCAAGTGTCCTTGTGCCGAAGCTTTCAAGCTCCCTTCCAAGCAGTGCAGTCTCTCTGAATACTCTTGTGTCATTTGTTCCGACATGTGCTATTACAGCACCGTGGAATTTCTCGCAGCCACCTTTGCTTCGTCTGAGCTGGAAGAACTGGATAGTGTCTGCACCGTGGGCTATGGTCTGATAGCTCTGTGCACGCATCTGTCCCGGACGCTTCAATGAATTGTAGTGCTGCCAGTTCTGTTGGCTTGGAGTCTGCTCCATGAGCATGAATGGCTCATCCTTAAGACCTCGCATCAAATCGTGAGTCATCGCAACCATGCTCCATGGTGTGTCGTATGCAGGGTAATTATCCCACGAAACGATATCCATCTCTTTAGCCCACTTGAAATAGTCAAGACCCTTGAAGGTACCCATCAGGTTTGTTGTGACAAGTGCATCGGGAATGATAGCTTTTACTGCATCGCGCTCCAGCTTATAGCAGTTCAGCATGCTGTCAGAGTAAAACCGCCTGTAGTCTGTTGATATTCCGGCAAAGCTTGTCATGCCACCCCAGGCCTCCTCGCTGAGCTCGTTAGGTACGACTATCTCATCCCAGTCATAGAAGGTGTGTCCCCAGAACTCTGTGTTCCAGGCATCATTTACGGCATCAAGAGTCTTGTACTTATCCTTGAGCCATACACGAAACTGCTTCTGACAGTTGTCACAGTAACAGTATCCGCCATACTCGTTATTGATGTGCCATACAGAAATATTTTTATTGTCACTATAGCGTTTTGCAAGCTCTGTCACAAGAGCCTTTGCGTACTTCTGATATACCAGGGAGTTCGGACAGAAATTGTGTCTGGCTCCAAATTTATGCTGGCGTCCCTCGTAGTCGGTGCTCATTGTATCAGGATATTTTTTGACCATCCATGCAGGCAGTGCCGCTGTGGATGTTGCCATGACGATGTCGTAGTTTTCATTTGAGAGCATATCAACTATTTCGTCAAGCTCTGTGAAATTATACTCATTCTCAGACGGCTGTATTTTAGCCCATGAAAAAACGTTGATTGTGGCACTGTTGATATGGGCATCCTTAAAGTATGCCATGTCCTGCTTCCAGACCTCCTTAGGCCACTGATTTGGATTGTAATCTCCTCCAAAAAGGATTCTTTTGAATTTTGACTGCATTTTTTACCTCCGTTATGGTATTAACCCCAATATTATGATATTCTTAAACTATAAGTGTGTTTCCTTATGCACTAATCATATAATAGATTTACGGAAAATAGTATAACATCATAAACCAAATTATATAACATTTTGAAATTAAACTGTTTTTGAAAGGAGAAAGCATGCCTATTTATTTTGGAAGCAATTTCGCAAGAGAACCGTTTCAATTCGACTCTGTCGGTAATGACTGGGAGCAGGAAAGCGTGACGCGCCCGGAGGGGTATCCGCTGTACCATTATTTACAGACGAAGGAGGGCGTGGGCGAGGTAACGGTATACAGCAGAAATCAGGCTGTTTCGGACAATATTTTGTCAAACAGTCATACGATTGAGCTGCAAAAGGGGCAGGGGATTCTCATTGCGCCAAACGTGCCACACTCCTATCACAATAAAAACATCTCATCCGGCAATAGCCTGCCATGGAAAACAGAGTTTGCCACTTTTACAGGGACAATGGCGGCAACCTTCAGGGAAATGTTTGATGAAAAGGAATACTGGCTGATTGATGAGAATAAGGGGATGGAGGTGTCGGAAGCGATTAACAAGGCTGTAGAAGACTTTAAGGAACGCTCCAGTGATACGCAAATGCTCTCACTCGACTGTTATGGCATCATGCTTTTGCTCTCAGACCAGTCTAATCACACACACGATAATGATGACCAAAGCTATGTACGTTTTATAAAGCCTGTTATAGATGCCATAGAAGAAAGCTACATTGACGATATCAGTGCCAAGGAGCTTGCTGATAGTGTATTTGTATCGCAGCAATATCTATCGCGTGTTTTTACGGAGTTTATGAACTGCTCGGTGTATGAGTACCTGACCAACTACCGCATCAATAAAGCCAAGGAGTTACTGCTTATAAACAGCAGGCGCAAGGTACAGGATATAGCATCTGATGTGGGGTACTCAGATGCCAGCCATTTTATCGTCATGTTCAAGAAACTTACAGGGATGACACCGACGCAGTTTCGGAAGCTGCATATATAAGAGGATGCAACTGTTTCTTGTATTAATAGGGTTTGATGTTAAGATATATTTATCAGAAATATGGTGCGAAAATGAATAGCTACAATTGTTTTATAAGAATTAGGAAGTGATAATATGAGTGATAGAAACCGGATATTATGTGAGTTCAGAAATAAGACAAAAAGCATTATGGGTGATTCGTTAAAGCAGATGATATTATATGGTTCATATGCAAGAGGAGATTATGGAGATAATTCAGATATGGATATAATGGTTTTGACGGAGCTGACGGATGATAGGATTATACAGATAGAGGATGAAATATTTGATGCAGCTTATGATATTGAACTTGAGTATGGTGTGCCGATAAGTGTGAATATTAAAAATGAAAAACACTTTAAAAATTGGGTAAACAGCTTGCCGTATTATTCAAATATACAAAAGGAGGGAATTATTATTGCTTGAGGAAAATTGTATTAGTTTAGCAAATATAGAATGGAAACGTCAATGGAAACTTTAAATGTTGCCAGGGAGTGTTTAGAAAACAAACATTTTAAAGATTACAGGAGTTCGCTCCACTATTAGAGGTACAAAACAAGTTCAGTCCATACAGAAATGCGCAAAAAAGGCAATCACATAAAAAGTTCGTGATTGCCTAATTTTTTAGCATTTATTGTTTCAGGGTTATGATTGTATGGAAAGTACCGGAATCATTATCATAATACATTTGCAAATTTCCGTGATATTGTTTCACGACTTTTTTAATACTCTTGATTCCGAAGCCATGTCTGCCCTTATTTGCTTTATGGGATACAGGAAGTCCATCCTGATCATACACAGGGGTGCTTCGGCAGGAATTTATGAGTATGATAATAATAAAAGGTGAATTTTCCTTTTTTTCTACGGTAAGCTCAATAAAAGAATCAGGGATGTTATCTGCTGATTCCAATGCATTATCCAATAAGTTACAGAATAACGATGTCAAATCGTGCTGGTAAATATTTTGAACAGTATCACTTCTGATATCAGTATGAAAAACAATGTGCTTCTCGTTGCATTGTCGCTGATAGCGGCAGAGAATTGCATTCAGCATTTCATTATCGCAGATTTTTGAGGTTTCTTTTAAGTCAGAAGATTCCAAAAGCTGTTGTATATAAGCATTTATTTTATCAGAATCATTTTTTTCATTGAGTAATTTGATAGATTGAAGATGTTTTTTTATATCATGGATCAGAATACTTTGATTTTCACTTTGCGAAAGTATCATTTCATAGTATTGGGCAAAATCCGATTCTTTCTGGAGCAACAACTGCATATCGGTATATTCCTGTGATTTTTTCTGATTATATTGGTTGATGCCAAATACAAGCAGATTGACCATCAGCAAAAAAACAGCACAGATTGTTACCATAAAATCAACAGGTTGGGCAAAGGCTGATGTTTCACCAATAGCAAGAAAAGTAAACATAATAAAAACAGACGAAACCGGAATTAGCATTAAAAGAAGTCCTGAGCGATCGTACTGTTCCTGATTTATATTTTTTCCTTTGAGCAGATGAATTAATAAATAGATGACTGCAAAAAATAAAATCTTGCTAAAAACCGTATAAAAAATAATTCCGGCATCTGTTTCTAAGACAAAATGCGGAAAAAACCTTGATATAATTCCGAAAACTGCAAGTTCAGATAGTCCCATAATTGCTGTAAGTATGGCGGAATGGAATAGTGCCAATAACAACTTGAGCTTAAACAACATATAAAGAAAAATAGTGTTAATCACAAAAAAACTGATGGCATTAAGCCCTGTTTGTCCTAGCAGGGAAATAAGAAACAATATAGCATAAAAAGCACTCAATAGTGCCAGTTTTATTTTATTGCTATAAGAAGAGGTAAAAAGGCTGGAGGCGTATTGCCATAATATAACCGCTTCTGTAAAAAAGCTAAAAAAAAGTAAAATGATATGTTCCATCTATTTTTACCTCATACTTTCCAGATATAGTAGATAAGCATTTTTAAATGAACTGTATTTCCTGCGTGTCAGGTAGGCGGTAATCTGCTGATTCGATAAATGTATGGTTGAATGATCAAAGTCTACAATATGTTCGAAATTAACAATAAAGCTTCTGTGTGTTTGGAAAAAGCTGTTTTTGGGGAGATGTTCCAGCCAGTAGTCCATATTATGAATGGAGTCAAAATCCTGCCGGGCAGTATGTACAATTACTTTTCGTTCCTGTGCTTCTATGGCAATGATTTGAGAAGCGGGAAACGAATACACACCCTGTTTAGTTTCAACAGGAATTTTGGTAGTAATGGAATTGTAATATGTTAAGGCATCTTTCATATTTCGGAAAAAACGCTGTTTGTCCAAAGGCTTGGAAAGATAGCGGAATACATGAAAACGCATTGCCTCATCCAGATATTCGGAATATGAGGTCACCACAAAAATAAGGACATTTTTGTTTGCTTTTTTTAATTCATTTCCTACATAAATTCCATTCATACCGGGCATTTCAATATCCAGAAAAACAATATCTTTTTCGTTTTTATCAGCCAATAAAGATTCGCCACTGGTAAAGGAAACTAATTCGGGACATTTTAAATGGTTTGATTCAAAGTAGGATTCAATATATTTCTGTAATTGTTCTATTATCAGAGTATCGTCATCACAAATTAAAATACGCATTTTTGCACCTGGCTTTCTAATGAATGTATATTTACATACATCTTATCATATAGAATTTCCAAATGCAAAAAATGCGTATGAAAAGACATTTTAATTACAATTTTGGTTCATTATGTGTTTTGTTATTTCGTTTTACAAGCAGTTCGATAAAGTCTCCGGCAAGTTCTATGTCGGATTGATTACATAACCGTAGTTTATCAATAATATCCTGTGGAATATTATAAGCATGCATGCTGCCGAGCAGAAGGTAGTCTGGTGTAACATTGAGTAGATCACAAATCCGGATGAAAATATCCAGACTTGGTTTTTGCCTTCCGTTTTCGATTGATGACATATGGTTATTGGATATATTTAATTTTTCGGCAAGTTCTGCCTGTTTTATTCGTAATTCTTTTCTGCGTATTTTGATGCGGTTTCCCATACCTTCATATTGAAATTCTATTTATTCCACCTTCTTTCAGTAGAATTTTACCAATAGAACTAAATAAAAAGAAGAATGTAACAAAGAACTATTCTGCCACATATTGAATAAAGTATAATTTATATATAAATAATTCTGTATCACATATTATTTTACGCGGAAAATAGGAAGATTATTCCAAAATTGAAGAGAATCATTCCGTTCATTCCGAAGGGCTCGTTTATTTGATTAAAGTGGTATATGATTGTTTATGTGAAAATCAATGATAATCTTTAGGAAGGAGAGAGGACATTATGAAGAAACGGGTAACTAAATCGGTTGCAAAAGGGATGAAAGCAGCATTAGATGTTGTGCTACAGACTGAAGCTAACACAGCTTCTTGTATTATTATGTATCAGCCTAAGGCACCGAAAGAATTAATGAATTACAGGAGAAACAAGTAATGGAAAAATGTACAGATACAGTAGTTGATTGGATGATCCGGTGTAATGTGATAAATGAAGCAGATAAGGAACTTTACAAGTATGCATTACATAGCTTGCTGCTATTGGTATCACCACTTATCCTAGCTGGAGGTATTGGCTTTGGGTTGGGAAGCGTAAAACACGGAGTTGCTCTTATTTTTCCGTTTATGTTTCTGAGAAAATTTAGCGGTGGTTATCATGCAAAAAAATTGCACACTTGTATTATGGGGTCTGGTTTTCTACTGTTTTTGTGCATAATGGTATCAATGCATATGCAATGCGATTGGAAGTTGGCAATAGCTACAGGTATTGCATCTGTGAGCCTGATTGCATTTAGTCCAATAGACAATGAAAACAGAAGACTTGATACTGACGAGAAAAGGACATATAAAAAAATAACAGTATTTTGTGTGATATTTTTCGGACTGTTAGATATAGTTTTATTCTTGTTAGGAAAGTACATCTATACAATCTGTTTTTCTGTTGGAATATTATTGACAGCAGGTTTACAAGCACCTTACATCGTAAAGAAAATGCGTAAATCGACCAAAAATGGACTGTAAATGTCGTTTGGTGCAATAGGGGTTGAAATCATGGCAAAAATAAAGATAATGAGAGTTGTCATTGGTTTCACAAAAAAAGAAAAAAGGAAAAGAGGTAATAATCATGTTAAAAAAGAAATTAGTTCAGGTAACAGCAGCAGCAATGGCAGCAACCATGTTATTCTCAGTACCGGCAATGGCAAAGAAAAATTTCTTTTCATTTAACGTAAAAACTTCAGTTAATGACGGAGAAGCTTTTTCAGCTGGTAATCCTAAAAATGATGCGGAAAGACAAGCTTACGTTGTAACTCAGGACAGTAACATCATAAGCACAGATGCGTTTTATTATGCCGTATTTAACTATCCGAAAGATACAGCTCGGTATCAGTATGCTTATCATACAAAAATGAGTTCAAGAACTGGCACAGTTCATCCACAGTATTATAAATCAGTTACTGCAGGGCAGACAATGTATTTACAGGCAGATACGGACAAATATATCGTTTGGGCAGATGGATACTGGTTCTCATAATAATGGATTACATGTGCAGCAAAATATCATTTAACAAGCAATCGTACAATAATTATGTAGCATAATTGCGTAAACAAGGGGGAAACAAAATTTTTAAATTGGTTTTCCCCTTTAATTGAAAGGAGAAGAGGATTAGTGAAAAAGAAAATAAGAAAAATTGGGATGTTAAGTAGTATAGCATTGATGATATGTTTGGGGGTGACCGGATGTTATCCGGACGGAAAAGTATCATTGGAAGAAAAAAAAGAAACAGATAGTAACCAGATTAATATTGATGAAAATGCTTCGCATATTGAAGGCAAATTGGATGAGGGATTATTTGTGAATGCCCAAACAGACATAAAATCTGATGCGGATTGGCATGATAATAATGTGATTTTAAAAAGCTGGGATGTAGACAAAGTGAGTAATGTTTTTGGAAATGGAAGAAATATTTCTGAAAATAAAACCATGCCTAATATGCATAATGATAATTTGAATGATAATTATATATATTGGGATGACGGAAGTTCGATTGTTATACAGAACGGCAATTTACAATATAATACGAAAACAGAATTAGAGTACTCATATTTAGGATATTTATATGGAACCATGCCATATCTTACAGATGAAACTACAGAAAAATTTCCTGAAACAGAGATTTCAGGTATTGATAAAGAAGCGGCTATTGAACAGGTGAAAAGTATTCTGGATGAAATTGGTGTAGAAGTTTCTAAACCCAGAGTGTATTCTCTGACATATGAGAAGTTGGAAGAAAATACTGATTATTCACAAACTGATCCAAATGGAAATGCACCTCATCAGTGGACAAAGGAAGATGCGGCGTATGCCATAGTCTTTAAAGGCACAATAGATACGCTGCCGATAACGGAAGTTGGATATAGAAGTGGACCGGCTGCAGGAGAAAGGATTGTGGGAATTGTGGGAAAACAAGGACTCATAGCTTTTCATGCACTTAATATATATGAACTCGAAACAGAAAATGAACTTTCAGATGAAATATTGACCACACAAACAGTTTTGGAAAATATCCAACAAAAGTTCAGAAATATTATGATTACTGATAAAGTTGAAATCGAAAAAATTAATTTAGAGTATGTTCCGGTATTAAAAAATGTTGAAAAAGGGGAGTATGAGTTAAAACCTATGTTTGTATGTATGGCAAGGCAAAATATTGAACATTCGACAGATAAGGAAGACAATGGTCTGATAGGAGACAGCAGTATTTTTCCAATAATTTTTGACGCTCAAACCGGAATGGAAATTCAGATAGGAGGTACATATTGATTCTACAACAATTGAAAGCAGATTACAAAAGAATATTCAGTTCACCTAAAATGTATTTATCAATATTAGGAGTTGTGCTTTTGTGTTATATAAGTACAGAAAAATATATACATGGCAGTGTAGATATATATTACATATTGGATATTTTAATTGGGTTGAGCGTTTTCAAAAAATTGATAATTATTTTTTCGGCGCTGCCTTGTGTGACAGGTTTTTATGACGATTGGAAACATCAATATATAAAAAATATAGTCATTCGAACGGGAAGAAGAAATTATATTATATCCAAAATCGTGGTGTGCGTATCAATTTCTTTTCTGGTAGTTTTCTTGGGAATTTTGATTTTCATAGGTCTATTAATTGGTATGGGATTCGATTATAGCGGAATAAACGGAATGGGTTTAGATGAGAATATGCCATATGGCATTTTTCTATATCAAAAGCCATTTTTATATGTATGTTGTATCGTCAGTATTTATGCAGCATCAATGGCAGTTTGGGTAATGAGTGGATTAATGATTTCATCATATATTCCTAATAGTTTTGTTGCAATATGTTCACCGCTCATTTTTAGTTATTTATTAGAAGAGATAACGGGTCTTTTACCGCCATATTTTAATATGTATCTGTTGGCGAAAGCAAGTAATGTATTGGGGAAAAATGCAACGTATAGCTATTTGTATACGATATTCATATTTACAGTACTTATATTAGGCCAGGGTTTGATTTTCGCAAAACGGGTAAAAAGGAGGTTAGGGAATGAAATCAGTTAAAATTTCTTTGATTGTTGCAATACAAAATATTAGAAAATGGAGAACAAATTATCGGATTTGGATATTAGTGATATTAACTATGATATTTGTTCAATGTTATACAAAGGAGATTTCAACAAATGCATTGGCTATGGGGATGAAAAGCTCACCTTGGCTATATCCATTTTTGTATACAGATCGCTATATACGAATCCTTTTTATGTTGCCGTTGATATTTATATATTGTGACGCTCCTTTTATAGATAAGAATCAGATATATATATTAATGAGATGTAAGAGAAAATTATGGAGCATTGGTCAAATTATTTATATTTTTATGACATCAGCAATGTATTTTTCTTTAATAGCAGCTATGACGATTGTGCTAAATATAAGAAACATAGAGTACATGAATGACTGGGGAAAGGTATTAGGTACATTGGCTTTTTCAAATGTTCCGTTGGTAAAAGGGACTGCAGTAACAATAAGTACTTATATTTTAACATATTTTACACCTACTCAAGCGATGTTCTTCACTTGGTTATTATCTGTTTTGTGCGGAGGAATTTTAGGCTTAATTATATATGGGTGCAATGTTATTTCAAAGTCAAAAGTTGTTGGAATAGTAGCTTCAGGATTTTTGGTTATCTTGAGTGCGGCAGTTTCAGGAAATGAAATGGCACAGTGGTTTTCGCCAGTCTCGTGGACAACATTAAATAAATTAGATGTGGGAAAATTGACACAATATCCTACATTTACTTATGTGATGGTTGTTTATATGACAGCGATTATTATTTTAAGTGTATGGATTATAAAAGTAATCGAAAAAAAGGATGTCGGAGTAATGATACGGGAGGTATAAACATGGAGAAGCTGATACAGATAAAGAATCTGACAAAATGTTTTGGAGAGACGAAGGTATTAGATAAGATAAATGTGAATTTCGATAGAGGACATATTTACGGAATCATTGGTAGAAATGGTTCAGGAAAATCTATGTTAATGAAATGTATATGTGGATTGGTTGTACCTACTTCAGGTGAAATAATAATAGATAATAAAAAATTAGGTACAGATATTGATTTGCCGGAAAATTTAGCAGGAATTATAGAAGAACCGGGATTTTTGGAAAACTATAGTGCATATAAGAATTTACAGTTTTTATCTATGATTAAAAATAAAATAGGGAAAGAAGAAATTATACAAACGTTAAAGAGCGTAAGACTTGATCCATACAGTAAATTACATGTTGGTAAATATTCTATGGGAATGAAACAAAGACTGGGAATAGCACAGGCAATTATGGAAAAACCAGAAATTTTAATTTTGGATGAACCAATGAACGGTTTGGATAACGATGGAGTTATGGAAATGAGAAAACTCTTTATTAACTTACGAGAAGAAGGAACAATGATTATAATTGCAAGCCATAATAAAGAAGATATAGAAGTGTTATGTGATGAAGTTTTTGAAATGGAGAAAGGTAAGCTTACACCTGTACAACACTAAACTGTCAAAATAACAGTGGAACCATTATTTAAGTAAGTGGTTCCACTGTTGTTTTTGTATATATAACATCATCTACAATCCGTATTCCATATTTATCAAGGTCAACCCTGCCGTCTATGACCTCAATGCCATCTGCTCTTAGACGGTTAGCCTGTTCATCGGCTCCGCCGAAGGCAAATGCCCCTGACAGCTCACCCTTTGCATTTACCACTCTGTAGCATGGAATTTCATCAGGATTGGGATTCTTGTGCAGGGCATTGCCGACAGCCCGGCACATTTTTTTATTGCCTGCAAGCTCAGCAACCTGTGCATATGTGGCAACACAACCCTTTGGAATCCTTTTTACAGCCTCATATATGAGCCGGGTCGGATTATAGGTGACAAGGTCATAGCTGTCTGAAATCATGTTTTTTATAGCGTCATCAGGTATGCTGCCATCGAGAATGATGGTATTCCAGTTGTCCTTGTTCTGGTGCCAGCCGGGGATGACCGATGGGAAGGCATCTCTCCAGAAGTCGCGCCAGGCAGGAGATACCTTGACATTTAAGTTGATAAAACCATTGCGCTCGTAGGTCCACAGGAAAACCTTTTTGCTGTCCTTTACGCGGATGAGCTGCCAGTTTGGGTCGTGGAATGGTGCTTCCTGATATGTATTTGGAAATGATAAGCCGTAGTCTAATGCTTCTTGTCGTGTTTTCATAGATTTTGCCTGCTTTCTTTTTAGGTATACGATTACAGTATAACATAAAAAGAACAAATTTATTGACTTAATTCTTCATACAACCCCTCTATCTCTCCATCTTCCTTAGAATTTACAAACACCAGTGTATCATCCGATTTTATCATGAGAATAGGAGAGTATCCGTCGAATACATACAGGCTGCATTTTCCAAGGGTGCGTCCTTCATACCTTCCGATATCGTAGCTGTCGGTAGAGGCTCCGTTTGTACGCAGGAAACTGTCATCCGGCAGCTCGTCCAGAAGCTTAAGCTCTGTGATGTCATTTACATCAATCTTGCTTGTATATCCACCGGCAGAAATAGTAAGGTTATTGTTTGTCATAGTGATTTTTTCCTGTATATTAATCAAAGGAAGCATGCAGACAAACACCAGGATGATACAGCCGGCTGTTATTGCACAGGTGATTCCTGTGAAAATCCACGCGCCTTTTTTAGCATAATTAAACGTGTAATTGCCGGACTGCATGCGGTTTTCAATGAGAATATGTTTGTCGTCGGGATTATAGTAGTAGCCGGTTTTCCAGTATTCATCATCGTCCACATCTATTGGTGAGGTGTTGGCAGACAGCAGTTCCTTCTTTCTGTTTAAGCCCATATAAATTGGAACAATAAATCCCAAAACGGCTATTAACTGAATGAAAATATACACATAATATGATGATGCCGGAAGTATTCCGGTGATACTTGTGTATAATGCTACATAAATCCATGCGACGGCGTTTAGCCCGCTTAGGAGAAGCATTGCGATGCTTTTATATTTCTTCATAGTATTGTTGACAATAAGGTTGAGCTTTGAATCCATGCTGTATACGTGGCGCTCGCTTTTGTTTATAAAAGCATGAAATACCAGCGAAAGTGTGGATATTAAAACAGAGCACAAAAACAGCGAAATCATAAGGATATTGTAATGGGTGTCACCAAGCATAAAGTATGGTATATATGCTGCAAGCTCAGTAATTAAAAAGAGTGCGTGCCATTTATAGCTGACTGTCGTGGCACCGGCTTCTGCTGAAACGCGGGTGTCGATATAAACCTTTTTACGTTGGGTTTCTATTATCCATCCGTTTTGTATTTTCAGAGCATACATTTTCCGGTGGGAGCTGTTTGGAATATGAATAATTCCAAAGATATATGCGAACATCCAGATAATATATACCAGAACAAAAACAGCAATGTTAAAAAAAACAATAAAGCATATCGCAATGGAGATAATCACATTGGCAATTTGAAAGTGTTTCATTTTGCGTTTTCCGGTGGTGACGATTTCGGTTACTTCGGCATCTTCTTTGTGAGATGATGGAATATGTACATTGAGATACATGCCGTTTTCATATTTATAGGCGTGTGTGTACGCAAATTGCATACATAGTATGATAATAAGATTTGTAATTATAAAGATAATAAACATCATAATTTCCATAGTCTGCCTCCTCTGCTAAGCGGTACATGGTTTCATTTGTGAATACAGTTTATCACACATTGATAAAAATTCCTCACGGCTCATTCCGGTGAGACAGGCCTCAGCACTTAAAAGCTCAAGCTCTGATTCCAGCTTTTCAGTGAAATCGGTATCATCTGCGATGGATTCTGACACAAAAGCGCCGAGCCGTCTGTCTGTACGGATAAATCCCTCATTTTTCAAAATCTGATAGGCTTTATTGACCGTCATTGTGTTTACACCGGCATCGCTTGCAAGCTGGCGCACGGTTGGAAGCTTTTCACCGGTCTTTAGCTCACCTTTGCCTATTCCCTTTACAATCTGGTTTCTAAGCTGTACGTATATCGGTGTACTGCTTGACATGTCGAGTTCTATTATCATGTGAACCTCCTGTATCTTACTGTTTATATGTCATAGCCTGTTTGAAATGCATCAATATTTATGAGCAGGCTGTAATCTGACAAAACTTGTAAGTGATATAATTGTATTGCTTGTATTAGATATAGTAATACAGACAACTACTTTATGTCAACTGATGTTTTAGCATCAATTATATTGACATTTGGAATATTACAATTATGATTAAAGAGTTATAAGGTATCACAGCGTAAAAGAATACATATGAGGTTAAAAAATGAGCAGATTAATAGAGCAGATAAAACAAAAGGATGCCTGTGCCTTTACACATGGCGGCAAATTTCATGCAGATGATGTGTTCTCATCAGCCCTGCTTTTGTATATAAACCCTGAGATCAGCATAACAAGGGGCAACAGTGTGCCTGATGATTTCACAGGAATAGTTTTTGATATAGGGCGTGGTGAGTTTGACCATCATCAAAAGGACAGCAGAATCAGGGAAAACGGTGTGCCGTATGCGGCATTTGGCCTGTTGTGGGAGGCTGTTGGAGCGGATATTCTAGGTAAGGAGCTTGCGGTGAAATTTGATGAGTCATTTGTCCAGCCTCTCGACAACAATGACAATACAGGTGAGAAAAACGAGCTTGCAACACTTATAGGCAATTTCAATCCGTCATGGGATTATGAGGGTGGCAGCGATGAGGCTTTCTTTCAGGCGGTAAGCGTGGCAGGCATGATACTGGAAAACAAATTTGAGAGATACCGTGGCAATGAGAGAGCCGATAAGAGAGTGGAGGAGGTGCTTGCAAAGCACGATCCGGCAAGCAGAATACTGGTGCTTCCTGAGTTTATACCGTGTCAGAAGGCGCTGAGTGAGACGGATATCGCGTTTGTTATTTTTCCGTCAAACAGAGGCGGCTTTTGTATACAGCCACAGAAAAGAGAGTATTCGATGAATTACAAGTGTTCTTTTCCGGCAGAGTGGCTTGGACTTGAAGGTGAGGAGCTGGTAAATGCTACAGGAATTCCCGGTGCGATATTCTGTCATAAGGGAGGCTTTATCATGACTGTTAAGGAGCAGGATGAAGCTGTAAAGGCATGCGAAAAGGCGCTTTCTCTTCATAAAGACAGCTCTGTGATAGTATGGTATGGCAGTAAAGGAGATACTGCAGCCATGGCATGTGACAGTCAGACAGACGAGCTGCTTATAAATGTTGCAAAAGCACGAGGAATAAAGGGTGTGCATATCTGTCATGTTGATGCAATGCCTGTTCCGCAGCTTGAATTAACAGAGCTTGACAGTGAGACAGCATATGCAGAGGTACTGATGGAGAAGCCACAGTGGAAAGCATATGTAAAGGAGCAGGTGAAGCAGATTGTAAAGTACAGACCGGAGGCAGTGTATGTGGAAGGAAACGCATTTGAGACATATCCGGTTATACGTGCACTCAGAAAGAAGCACATTCCTGTGCTTACGATGATTGAAAATAAAGAGAAAAAAATAATGGTAAGAATACCATGATTTATGTGCATTTTTGAAAAAATTTGGTATAATGTTGTTAAGCGCGGACATCGTGCAGTTTTGCGAATGTGTGTGGTGGTTTTGAATAATACGAGTAATATACAAGTAACAATACGAGGATGCAGAAGGTATGAAGACAATTATAAAATACGAGCTTGTTATAAATGAGGCACTCAGATCTGCACTCAACTATGATACACCGGATGAGCAGATTAATGAGTTTATCAGATTTTTCGGAAAACATATCGGTTCTGACCGCATATATATATTTGAGGACTGTGATGAGAAGCATGTCACCAAAAATACATATGAGTGGTGTGCGGATGGAATAGTGCCGGAGATACATGAATTGCAGAATGTCGATATGGACATAATAGGCTGGTGGTATCAGACCTTTGACAAGGACAGGAATGTAATTATCACAGATATAGAGCAGATAAAGGATGAGCACAAGGTCTCCTATAATCTGTTAAAGGCGCAAAATGTAAAGAACCTGGTGGTATGTCCAATCCGCTACAAGGATGAGATAAAGGGCTTTTTCGGTGTGGATAATCCACCGGAAAGTGATACTCTCGGACTGACCACGTTCCTAGATATGATAGGAACCTTGCTTATATCATTGCTTAAGCTGCGCAATTCCTTCACAAAGTCGAATAAGGAAGCGATGCTTAGCAGCTATTCATCACTTTCAAGTATCTATATATCCATGGCACTGGTAAATGTGCAGACACACAGATACCATATAGTAAAGACTTTGGATGAGGTTGTACACTTCCTGGATGTAAAACCGCAAAGTGACGGGGAATATAGGATAGATGAGGATTTCCCGGGGCATATAAACAGTGTGATGAATGAGTTCTGTACAAAGGCACAGCGCAAAGAGACACTTGAATTTGTGGATATCAGTACTGTAGAGGACAGACTTCGTGGAAAAAATACCATAGTGCACGAGTTTATCGGAAAGGTATCAGGCTGGTGCCGTGGAAGGTTTATTCCTGTAGACTATGATGCAGATGGCAGGCTGTGGCATGTGCTTTACTGCGTGGAGAATATTGACGAGGAAAAGCGACGTGAAGACAGGCTTATGTATCTGGCACAGATTGATTTGATGACAGGTATACGCAACCGCGGAAGTGGAGAGAATAAGATAACAGAGTATCTCGTCCGCAAACAGTGCGGTCTGTTATGCCTTTTAGACTGTGACAAGTTTAAGTCAATAAACGACACCTATGGACATGCGGTAGGTGACAAGGTGATAATAGCAATTGCTGATACTCTGCGCAAATCATGTCGTGATGATGATGTCGTGCTTCGCCTGGGCGGGGATGAGTTTGCGGTATTTATACCGGGGATGCTTGATAAAGAGCGGGCAGAAGCTTTTTTTGACAGGCTTTTTTCAAACATAGAGCATATTGATATAGCAGAGATGAATGGAAAGCATATACTGCTCAGTCTTGGCGCATGCTTTTATGACGGAATGGATTGTATCACGTTTGATCAGCTCTACAGAAGGGCAGACACCGCCATGTATGACAGCAAGAAAAAACAGGGCTACAGTGCGACAATTTATGATGCAAAGCAATGATAGTCCGGCATATTAAATAAAAAGAGGAGAATGAAAATGCAGACAGGAAAAGCAATATCCATTCCATCAATCCTCAAGGTGGGAAATGGAACATTAAACAAAATCGGAGAGTATTTAAAGAGTGAGGAGCTGACGAGCGTAGTCATTTTTATGGGAAACGGTCTCATAGATATGTTTGGAGATACTATAATGAAGTCGCTTACTGATGCCGGTATTACCGTGCTTGAGTACAGCGAGCTTGATACGGTTGAGATAGACGATATCATCACCCTTGCTTTTGATATACCAAACAAGGTAAAGGCAGTTGTGTCAGTGGGCGGCGGAAAGGTAATAGATGCAGGAAAATATGCAGCTTTTCTAAGAAATATGCCATTTATCAGTGTGCCGACCTCAAGCTCAAGCGATGGCTTTTCTAGCGCCAGTGCATCACTTTTGGTGCACGGCAAGCGTACGTCGGTTCCTGCAAAGCTTGCGCATGGTATCATAGTTGACACACAGGTCATCCGCACAGCACCGGAGAAGTTTATATATTCAGGCATCGGGGATATGGTGTCAAAGATTACAGCACTCTATGACTGGATTTTTGAGGAAGCACATGGTGCAGGAGTGGTCAATGACTTTGCCGTGATGGTTGCTAAAAAGGCGGTCAACAGCTTTGTGCGTACACCTTATGAGAGCATAAAGGATGAGCTTTTCCTAAAGGAGCTTGTGGATTCGCTTGCCATGAGCGGCATAGCAAACGAGATAGCGGGAAGCAGTGCGCCGACCAGCGGCAGCGAGCATCTTATTTCACATGCGCTTGACAAAATTCTTGAGCATCCGCAGCTTCATGGCATACAGGTCGGCATAGCAACCTATATCATGAGTGTAGTGCAAAATCACAGATATGTAAGGGTGTGCACAGTGCTCAAAAGGACAGGCTTTTTCGACTATGCGGCCACTCTTGGCATGAGAAAGCAGGATTTTCTGGATGCGATAGATATGGCGCCATCCATGAAGCCGTTCAGGCACACATATCTGCATGAGAAGGAGTATCGCGATGCGGCAAAGAAGCTTGTGCTCGAGGATGATATACTGAATAAAATACTGGTATAAAAATATGTATGAGAAGACTATAGAGCCGGTTGCGATTATGCACACCGGATTTGGAGAGAAATTTGGCATTCCAAGGCAGAGCGGCCTTGTGCCTGAGGCAGCAGGGCAGATAGTATTTGAACCAAAATACCAAAACCCCGATGCGCTTCGAGGAATAGAGGAGTTCACACATTTGTGGATTATATGGGGCTTTTCTGAAAACAGGGTGGAGAAATTCACACCGCTCGTCACACCACCCAGGCTTGGAGGCCGGGAAAAGAGAGGTGTTTTTGCCACACGTTCGCCGTTTCGCCCAAACGGCATGGGACTATCCTCTGTAAGGCTTGATAAGGTTGAGTACAAAAGCAGCAAGGGACCCATAATTCATGTGTCAGGTGTAGATATGCTTGACGGCACACCAATCTATGATATAAAGCCGTATCTGGCATATTCAGACTCACATCCTGAGGCATCAGAGGGCTTTGCCGCAGAGCACAGATGGGATACGGTGCATGTTATATGGAGGGATGAGGCACTCAAAAGCTGTATGGATGAAGGTACCCGCATTACTGTGGAGCATATTCTGGCACAGGATCCAAGAGCTGCATACAACAAGGCCAAGGATTATATCTATGGCATGAGATACGGCAAATTTGATATACGCTTTGTGGCTGATTCACATGCCGGCACGATAGAGATAGTGGATGTCGTGGAGTGCATAGACGGGTATCATAAGGTTAAGTGATTTTAGAAAGTGTTTTTAGTGAATATGATTTGCATATGCTGTCCGAAGAGAGTAAAATGGTAATGCATACAAAAGGACAAATGCATTATGAATATATATGTAAATACATATTAAATACACATAAGGAAGGTACATACAATGAAAACAGTAAAGGACTATATCAGAACTATCCCGGATTTCCCGGAGAAGGGCATCATGTTCCGCGATGTGACAAGTGTTATCCAGGATGCAGATGGATTAAAGCTTGCAATTGATGAGATGATAAAGAGGCTTGACGGACTTGATTTTGATGTGATAGCAGGAGCAGAATCAAGGGGCTTTGTTTTTGGCATGCCGATAGCATATGCGCTTCATAAACCGTTTGTCATGGTGAGAAAAGCAGGCAAGCTGCCATGTGAAACTGTATCAAAGACATATGACCTTGAGTATGGCACAGCAACAATTGAGATGCACAAGGACTCAGTAAAGCCCGGTCAGAAGGTGGTTCTTGTGGATGATCTTATCGCTACAGGAGGCACAATGCAGGCAGCAGCAGAGCTTGTTGAGGAGCTTGGAGGAGAGGTTGTGAAGATGCTTTTCCTTATTGAGCTTGCAGGTCTTAATGGCAGAAAGCTTCTTAGCAAGTATGATGTGGACGCAGTTGTGTCATATGATGGCAAATAGAGCTGTTATATCTGAATGAATATATTTTATATGTTTGTGCATACTGACATTAATTAAATCTATGATTTGATGAGATTAAGAGTAAGGAGAGTCGGTATGCAGCAAAAATTGGGAAAGTGGAGTCTCCGTTTTACGGAGGCTCCTTTTATATTGGAAAGCAGTTCGGTTGTAGGCACAAAGGAGGCGGACGGACCGCTTGGTGGTCTGTTTGATATTGTAGGCAAAGATGACAGGTTTGGGCAGAATACGTGGGAAAAGGCGGAAAGCTCCATGCAGCGCGATGCACTCACAATGGCCCTTGGAAAAGCACATCTGGATGCATCCGACATGGACTATGTATTTGCAGGAGATCTGCTCGGACAGTCTATGGCCACAACCTTTGGTGTGGAAAACTTCCGCATTCCGTGGTTTGGAGTGTATGGAGCATGTTCCACATGCGGGGAGTCGCTCTCACTTGCCGCGGCATTTGTGGCAGCAGGGTATGCAAGGCATGCGGTGGCAGTGACATCGAGTCACTTTGGCAGTGCCGAAAAGCAGTTTCGCTTCCCTAACCAGTACGCCAATCAAAGACCGGTGTCAGCGACGTGGACAGTGACAGGAAGTGCAGCATTTATTGTGGGCAGTGGAGCAGGTGGTAATGAGATACAGGCCGTGTGTGACAATGCAGATAGTATATCAAGGAAGGTACAGATTGAGGGAATCACAACAGGAGTTGTGGTGGATTATGGCATAAAGGACGCCATGAACATGGGCGCTGCAATGGCCCCTGCGGCCTGTGAGCTGATAGTAAATCATCTGAGTGATTTTGGCAGAAAGGCTTCCTATTACGACAGGATAGTGACAGGAGATCTTGGAAGCGTCGGGCAGAAGATACTGATTGACCTGTGCAGGCAAAAAGGCGTGGACATAAGCAAAAATCACGAGGACTGTGGCATGAAGATGTTTGATGCAACGAACCAGAACACAGGCTCAGGTGGTTCGGGCTGTGCATGCTCGGCAACCGTTTTGTCAGCATATTACCTGCCAAAGCTAAGAAGTGGTGAATTGAAGCGTATACTTTTTGTGCCTACAGGAGCACTTCTTTCGCCTGTCAGCTTCAACGAGGGCGAGTCAGTACCGGGAATTGCACACGGTGTAGTGCTTGAAGCTGTAATTTGAAGCTGATGGCTTCACATATATAATAGGGTGAACGAGATAGGGTGAACGAGCCGTTTTTGGGATGGGCTGCACGTTCAAAAATAGAAGAAAGGTGTAAGGATATAATGGATTATGTAAAAGCATTTGTCGTGGGTGGTATAATCTGCGCCATCGTACAGATTTTAATGGAAAAAACAAAGCTCATGCCGGGCAGAATTATGGTAATGCTCGTGTGCACAGGAGCGCTGCTTGGCGCTGTCGGCATATACGGGCCATTTTCAAAGTGGGCAGGCGCCGGTGCAAACGTACCGCTTTTGGGCTTTGGCAATGTACTGTGGAAGGGTGTGAAGGAGGCAGTGGACAGCGAGGGCTTTATTGGCTTGTTTAAGGGCGGTTTTAAGGCTTGTGCCGTCGGAGTGTCGGCAGCACTAATCTTTTCATATATCGCGGCACTCATCACGAAACCTAAGTTAAAAAGCTGAGAACAAGAAAAACTGTCACTTACATGCATGCATGACGCATCAGCTTTTTTGTTCTCAGTGGTTCAGAATAGTTACGAATGATGTATAAATTACGAAAAATTGCCCATACTATCTCCAAAACGAAAAGGAGACTGATACAATGAAGAAAATTAAATATTTATTGGCACTTTGCCTGATACTCGCTGCTGCAAGTGCTTTTGCAGCCTGTGGAAACAATAGTAATGTGGCTGACACCTCAATGGTTGAAAATACACAAAGAGGTGGCTCTGCCACCGACGATGCCGGGAATGCCGGCAAGGATATCATAGATGGCGCCGGAAATGCCGGCAAGGATGTGATAGACGGAGCAGGCGATGCCGGAAAAGATGTGATAGACGGCGCAGGTGATGCCGGCAAGGATGTAATAGACGGAGCAGGCGATGCCGGCAAGGATGTAATAGACGGCGCAAAGGATGCCGTAGATGATGCCGGAAACGCTGTAAAAAAGAGTGTTGATGGTGGAAACAACTAACAGCTATTTATAAAAAGAAAACAGTTACTATATATGCTTCAATGACTGCAAAAACAAAAGCAC
Organism: Agathobacter rectalis ATCC 33656; assembly: GCF_000020605.1. NCBI lineage: Bacteria > Bacillati > Bacillota > Clostridia > Lachnospirales > Lachnospiraceae > Agathobacter > Agathobacter rectalis. Next base: position 2,300,717 of record NC_012781.1, on the reverse strand, counting down.
CGATAACATCGCTGATAAAATGCACACCTGATATCACACGGACACAGGCAATGATAGCTGCAATGACTGCAAGCAAAATGCCGGTGAACCATAAAGGCGAAGCAGAAGGTGAGCATATTAAAACAGTAAATGCAATTATAAATGCAGAAAAAACATGCCTGCTAGGAAAAGACCTTCCGAGGGTATCCTTTGGAATGACAGGCGGCATATCAAATTTTTCGTATGGACGTGGTCTGTTTATGATATATCTGAAAACCGATACTGCAATAAAGCCGACAAACGGAGCAATGATTGAGAGTGCAAGCATATGACCGGCTGTAAAGCACAGATACAGCACGTATACAGGGTATGTGATAAAAACTAAATAAGTGCATATTTTATTGATTAATTCAAGCTTTCGGGCTGCCCTGTTATTTTCACGGAATGGGGCAGTCATTTTTATGTATGTATTTTTTTTCATGATTATTTTCCATCGTTTATTTATGAAATATTGTATTGTAACTGTCTAGAGTGGTGTCAACTGCCCTTGCGATACTGCAGAGGTGTCATGCCATAGTGCTTTTTGAAGGCTCTGTTAAAATATGACAGGCTTTCAAACCCCACTTCACCGGAAATAGAAAGCACCGAGCTGTCTGAGCTTTGCAAAAGTCTCGCAGCCATGGTCAGGCGGTAGTCCTTTAAATAGTCAACAAACGATGTGCCCATGGTTTCTTTAAAATACCTCATAAAATGAGACTCGGAAAACCCGGCTACATCAGCGATATCAGCGATAGAGATTTTGTCGGCATAATTATTTTCCACATATTTGAGCACAACCTTCATCTTATCAAGAGTCTTTTTGCTTTTTAGTGGCTTTGTCAGATTACGGCAGCGGTTATCAAGCACAAAAAAGAATTCGTAGAGCTTGCTCTTTATATAAAGCTGATAGCCCTGCGGCATCGTCTTGCAAATCTCATCGCATGCATCTATTGGAGCCACGACATCCTCGTAGTATGGATACACCGGTGTAAAAACCGTCGGAACTGTGAATCTGCCGGCTAAGAGAGGGGTAAGAAAATCCTCCTTGGTGTAATCGTACTTTCCGGGAAGCAGCATCGACAGGGAAAATATGATATTTTCGTACTCCATCGATTCATCCATATACTGGTCTATAGAGTGAAGCTGTCCCGGCAGAATCAGCACAAGGCTTGGCGCTGTGACATGGTACTCCTTAAAATCCACAGATATATGACCGCAGCCCTTCTTTATATAGATAAGCTCCATGTCATCATGCCAGTGCAGCGGAACTCCGGAAAAATCAAGAGGAATAGAGCACAGGTAGGTATTGTATGGGAACGTAAGCTCCACATGTGTTTTGTCTTCGTGATAATTTTCATATTCTAATATATTCATGATGATATTTTAGCATATTATTTCTTAAAAAGCCACTAAAAATACCGAAAAATGATAGGATTGTGCAAGTTTTCGACTGTATACTGCAAGAATTGTGCAGTGTAATGGATTATACTTGATTCATCAAATGACACAAAGAAGTTAAGCACGCTAAATGAAAATTAGTTAATTTGACACATTGGCGTGTACACATGATAACAGATTTGGGAGGAAATCAAAATGGCAATCATGCAGGAAATCGAAACAAAGCTTCAGAAGGGAATCAGCGTTAGTACAGACGAGGAAGTATACTACGCATTACTTGAGCTTGTAAAAGACAAGGCAGAGAAAAAGGTTTCAAACAAAGGAAAGAAAAAGCTCTACTACATCTCAGCAGAGTTCCTTATCGGAAAGCTTTTATCAAACAACCTTATCAACTTAGGTATCTACGATGAAGTTAAAGAGACTCTTGAGAAGAACGGAAAGTCACTTGCTGAAATCGAGGAAATCGAGCTTGAGCCTTCACTTGGAAATGGTGGACTTGGACGTCTTGCAGCATGCTTCATAGATTCAATCGCAACACTCGGGCTCAACGGAGACGGTGTAGGCCTCAACTACCATTATGGATTATTCAAGCAGGTATTTGAGAACAATCTCCAGAAGGAGACTCCAAACCCATGGATTACAAAGGAGAGCTGGCTTACAAAGACAGATATCACATATCCTGTAAGCTTTGGCGGATTCACAGTACAGTCAAGACTTTACGATATCGACGTAGTTGGATACAACAACCGTACAACAAAGCTTCACTTATTCGACATCGAGTCAGTTGATGAGTCAATCGTAGGCGACACAATTGATTTCGACAAGGATGATATCAAGAAGAACCTTACATTATTCTTATATCCTGATGATTCAGATGATAAGGGACGTCTTCTTCGTGTATACCAGCAGTATTTCATGGTATCAAACGCAGCAAGACTTATCCTTGCAGAGGCAGAGGCAAAGGGCTCTAATTTACATGACCTTGCTGATTATGCAGCAGTTCAGATTAACGATACACATCCATCAATGGTTATTCCAGAGCTTATCCGTCTCCTTCAGGAGAAGGGCATCCTGATGGATGAGGCTATTGAGATTGTATCAAAGGTTTGTGCATACACTAACCACACAATCCTTGCAGAGGCTCTTGAGAAATGGCCAATCAGCTTCTTGGAGAAGGCTGTTCCACAGCTTATGCCAATCATCCGTGAGCTTGACAACAAGGTTCGCGCAAAGGTAGCTGACGAGAGCACATACATCATCAAGGATGGTCTTGTACACATGGCACACATGGATATTCATTTCGGATATTCTGTAAACGGTGTTGCATACCTCCACACAGAGATTTTAAAGAATACAGAGCTCAATAACTTCTACAAGTTATATCCTGAGAAGTTCAACAACAAGACAAACGGTATCACATTCCGTCGTTGGTTAATGTCTTGTAACCCGGAGCTTTCAGCATACATCACAGAGCTTATCGGTGACGGCTGGAAGAAGGATGCGAACGAGTTGGAGAAGCTTGGCAATTTCATCAATGATGACGCTGTTCTCACAAAGCTTGTTGACATCAAGAACGCAAAGAAGACAGAGCTTGCTTCTTACTTAAAGAAGACTCAGAATCTCGACGTACCTGACAATTCAATCTTTGATATCCAGGTTAAGAGACTTCACGAGTACAAGAGACAGCAGCTCAACGTGCTTTACATCATCCGTAAGTACTTTGAGATCAAGGCAGGCAAGAAGCCATCTACACCAATCACATGCTTCTTCGGTGCAAAGGCAGCTCCTGCATATATCATTGCAAAGGATATCATCCATGCAATCCTCTGCTTACAGCAGATTATCAACAATGATCCTGAGGTAAGTCCATACCTTAAGGTATTCATGGTTGAGAACTACAACGTAACATTAGCTGAGAAATTATTCCCGGCTGCAAATATTTCAGAGCAGATTTCTCTTGCTTCTAAGGAGGCATCAGGAACAGGAAACATGAAGTTCATGCTTAACGGTGCTATTACACTTGGAACAAGTGACGGAGCAAACGTAGAGATAGCTGAGCTTGTCGGCGATGAGAACATCTATGTATTCGGTGAGGATTCACAGACTGTTATCGACAGATATGAGAGAGGCGACTACTGCTCTAAGGATTACTATGACAAGGATGCAGACTTAAAGAAGGCTGTTGACTTCCTTGTAAGTGATGAGATGATGAAGGTTGGTTCTAAGGAGAACTTAGAGAGACTTTACAACGAGCTCCTCAACAAAGACTGGTTCATGACATTCCCAGACTTTGAGGATTACTGCAAGACAAAAGAGAAGGCTTACGCTGATTATGAGGATAAGAAGGCTTGGGCTAAGAAGATGCTTGTCAACATCAGCAAGGCTGGTTTCTTCTCTTCTGACAGAACAATCAAGCAGTACAATGATGAAATCTGGCATTTAGAGGCCTAGAATTTTTCTTCCTCCTTTAAATACAAATTGGGCTTAAGAACTCCTGCGGGTGCATCCCGCGGGGGTTCTTTTTTTGGTAGGTCGGGACGTAAGCGCAGGGGACGGCGTGCACACATACTCTTGCGTTCGCTACGCTACGCTGCCAAGTGTCTGTACGGATTATGCCCGGAGTGTTTCGCAGGCTGACGAAACCGGCTTTTATGCGCCGTCCGTGGCGCATAACGCCTTGCCCCGCCGTCCATGGCGGTGCATTTCTGTGGTTCTAAGCATAATCCTACAGACACTAGGCAGCTTCGCTATGCGCTCTCGCAAGAGTATGTGTGCACGCCGTCCCCTGCGCTTACGTCCCTTACGCTGTGGCAAAATGTGTGGGGTGACGTGTGCGCACCGGTGGCCGGTGCTTACGTCTTGCTGTGTTGTGGTGAGATTGGGGTGACGTGTGCGCACCGGTGGCCGGTGCTTACGTCTTGTTATGTTGTGGAGAGATGTGAGATGATGTGTTGCACTACTTATACTTATATTTTTTATGGGAAAGTGAGGTTTATGGGCGTGGTGGGGGATACACAGTCTCGTGAGAGCGAATAGCGAAGCTGTTTAGATACTGTTGAATTATGCCCATGTAACACAGAAATGGCCCGGCAGGGATGCCGGGACAAGGAGAAATCGAGCCATGGAAGGCGAGTTTCGACGGTTTCGTCGAGCATAGAAAGCCTGCAAGGCATAATTCTTACAGTATCTTGGCAGCGCAGCGTAGCACTCACGAGACTGTGTATCCCACACCACGCATATAAACCGTACTATTGCAGCTTACAATCTCATAATCCTGCCTCACCGTGAACTGCGGGCCCCTAGCAGAAATGTAAGGGCGGGATTTACAAGTTTGGCAAATACATATATAATAAGGGGAAGAATATACACATGGAGAACTATTATGATAAAGAATAAATTTATGGCACTCACGCTTACCGTAGTGCTCACAGCAGGCATGCTTACCGGCTGTGGCTCCGGCGACAAGGCAAAGGACAAGGATGCGTACAGACAGTATGGCATCAACTGTATAGAGAACGGCAGCTATGATGATGCGGTCGATGCTTTTCAGAAGGCACTGGACCAGTCGGTGGGCTCAGTAGGCGCAGAGGAGCTTGACATATGTTATTATAAGGCCAAGGCACAGTATTTAAGCGGTGACGTGGATGGAGCAATTGATACATATACGGCTATTATCGACTATAATAAGGATTCTGACGCATACTATCTGAGAGGCTGTATATATTTTGCCAAGAATGATTCAGACAAGGGCTTGAAGGATTTTAAGACGGCGCTCAGTGAGAATAATGATAATTATGAGCTCTATCTTGGTGTTTATGAGACCTTGTCAAAGTATGGCATGAATGACCAGGGAAAGGAATACCTGGATAATGCCTTAAAGCTTAAGGCAAAAACTGCTGATGACTATATGCAGAGAGGCCGTATATACACCATGCTCGGTGATTATGATTCAGCAATAAAGAGTCTGCAAAAAGCTATTGATGAGAAACTTGTCAAGGCAAACTACTATATGGGTGAGGTATATCAGAAGAAGGGCGACAATGACAGCTCGCAGAAGTATTTTAAGAAATACCTGGACAGCGGTGAGGCGGATTCGTATGAGCTGATGAATATGGGACAGGCGCAGATGGACAATGGTAACTATGACACTGCGATTACTTATTTTCAGAACGCACTTGAACTTGAAAGTGTGCCGAACAAGCAGCAGATAACAAAGGCTATGATTATAGCATATGAGTATTCCGGCGATTTTGCTACAGCAAAGAGCAAAATGGAGGAATACATGAAGGATTATCCCGATGACGAGGATGCAGCAAGAGAATATCAGTTTTTGGAGACCAGATAGATTATGGCAGATACTATTAAGATAGAGGATATTGAGGAGAGAGTAGTGCTCGTCGGAGTAAGTGAGCAGGACGGTGATGATGCAGATGATTCACTTTCAGAGCTTGCGGAGCTGGTAAAGACAGCAGGTGCGACAGTTGTAGGCACACTTATTCAAAGAAGAGAAAAAATTCATCCGGGCACGTATGTCGGCACCGGCAAGGTGGCGGAGATTGCAGAGCTTGTGGAGAGTACAGGGGCAACAGGCATTGTGTGCGATGATGAGCTGAGTCCTGCACAACAGAAAAATCTGGAGACGTACCTTGACACAAAGGTTATGGATAGGACACTTGTTATTCTTGATATTTTTGCATCAAGGGCCACAACAAGTGAGGGTAAGATACAGGTTGAGCTTGCTCAGCTCAAGTACAGATTAAGCCGTTTGTCGGGACTGGGAAAGTCCATGTCAAGGCTTGGCGGTGGAATAGGAACAAGAGGTCCCGGAGAGAAAAAGCTTGAGGTAGACCGCCGTCTTATAAATGACAGGATAGCACAGCTTCGAAGGGAGCTGAAAGAGGTGCAGAAGCACAGAGATATCACAAGGGCAAAGCGTGAAAAAAATAAAGTACCGGTTGTTGCGATAGTAGGATATACTAACGCAGGTAAGTCCACGCTGTTAAATCACCTGACAGAGGCAGATGTGCTTGAGGAGGATAAGCTCTTTGCAACGCTTGATCCTACAACGCGCATTCTTGCGCTTGATGGCAAGCAGCAGGTGCTTTTAACTGATACGGTCGGGTTTATCAGAAAGCTGCCACATCATCTGATAGAGGCCTTCAAGAGCACCCTTGAGGAGGCAAAGTACGCTGACATCATTTTCCATGTGGTTGATGCATCAAATATGCAGCGGGAAAAGCAGATGTTCATAACCTACCAGACATTGGATGATCTTGGTGTAAAAGACAAGAAATTTGTCACACTTTTTAATAAGCAGGATGCCCGCACAGACAACGAACCGCTGCATGATTTCAGGGCAGATTATACTCTTAACATTTCAGCGGCAAAGGATCTGGGATTAGATGAGGTAAAATCTCTTTTAGAGGAGATATTAAGAGAGAACAAGGTATATATTGAGAGAATTATCCCATATGATAAGGCAGGCGTGATACAGCTCATCAGAAAACAGGGCGAGCTTGTGTCGGAGGAATATGTGGCTGATGGGATACAGATAAAGGCATATGTGCCGATGGAGGTGTACGGCAGGCTCGATTAGGGTGCTGCTTCGCTATATCATTATAATAAGCGAGGAATTTAAAATGTCGAAAACGCGTTCAATCCGCTGGGACAAGCTGGATAACACAGCAAATCTGTTCCCTAGTATAGCGGGGGAGAGCATGACAAATGTATATAGGATCTCAGTTACCTTAACTGATGAGATTGACAGTGAAAAGCTGCAGGAGGCACTGGATATAGTGCTTCCGAAGTTTGGTCTGTTTAATGTGAGACTCAGGATGGGAGTATTCTGGAACTATTTTGAGGAAAATGGCAAAAAGGCACCAAAGGTGCATGAGGAAAATACATTTCCGTGCAGATTTATAAGACCGAACAAGAATCACAGCTATCTTTTCAGGGTGCTTACTATAAGAACAGAATAAATCTTGAGGTATTTCATGTGTTGACAGATGGCATGGGCGGCATCAATTTCCTTAGGGAGCTCACCTATCAGTATCTGCGTCTCACACATCCGGAGATTGCAAAGCTAAAGGGCGATTCATTGACGCAGGGCACATCCTTAAATAGAGAGGACAGCTTTGTAAAGAACTACAAATCAAGTAAGCCAAGTGGCTTTAACAGGCAGAAGGCGTATCTTTTAAAGCTGGAAAAGGTACCTGATGGAGAGTTTGGGCTGATACATGGCATGATGCCTGTATCACAGCTGAAGCAGGTCTGCCACCGCTATGGAGTTTCCATAAATGATTATCTGGTAGCATGCTTTGTGTGGAGTGTGTATCAGGAGTGTTTTCACGGCATGCCAAACGATATGCCTGTCAGGGTTGCGGTTCCTGTGAATCTTCGTCCTTATTTTGACTCCGTGACCACAAAGAACTTTTTTGTTATGATATCTGCTGAGTTCAGACCGCAAAACAGCTCCTACACATTTGAGGAGGTGCTTAGAATAGTGACGGATTCCATCAATTCACAGATTTCGAAGGAGCATCTGGAGGATCTTTTCTCATACAGTGTGTCAAATCAGAAAAATATCCTGATGAGACCGGTGCCTCTTTTTATAAAAAATCTGGCAATGAAGGCGGTCTATACGCAGTCGGCACTGGCAAACACCACCACTATCACCAATATTGGAAATATAAAGGTGGAGCCGGAATACGAGCCGTATATAACAGGCTTTTATTCCTTTATACCAATGTCCAAGGGACAGCCTATGAAGGGCACCATATGCTCCTACAAGGACACGCTGGTGTTTACTTTCTCATCTATTCTGGCCGATACGATGATTCAGAGAAGCTTTTTTAAGAAGCTTGTAAATTACGGAGTGGAAGTGACAATTGAGACAAATGGAGAGTATTATGACTAAATGCATGAAATGCGGTGTGTATATTGCAGACAATACAGATAAATGCCCGCTCTGCCAGCAGGTTGTGGCACCGGTTGAACTGTCATCGGACAATCATCAGGGCACTGAATGGGTTTTTGAACAGCATAATGATGTGCCGGATAAGTGCGTAAACGATACAGATAGTGCAGCAAAGAGGGCAGATAGTACAGCAAGCCATGACAACGGTACGAGATATCCTGACGTCAAGGGCGCATCAAGAAAATACAGATTGCTGGAAAATATCATATTGTTTCTGTCTATAGTAGGACAGATTGTGCTGACAACTGTTGATTACATGACAGACAATGAGATAAACTGGAGCTTTATAGTGCTTCTTGTTGTAATCTATGCGAATGTGACGCTGCGTCTGGCAATAGTCGGAAGAAACGGATATATATTTAAAATTGTAAGCACATTTGTGTTCACGGTGCTGTTTCTCGAGGGCATAGACCTGCTCACAGGAGCCAGTGGCTGGGCACTTACATTTGTTTTTCCAAGTGCCATACTGGCGATGGTTCTTGCAACAATTATACTTATGATAGTAAACATAAGAAACTGGCAGAGCTACATGATGATGCAGCTTTTTCTTGTGCTGATGAGCGTGATTGCGATGATACTTGTGGCAGTCAAGATCATATGGTTCCCATATCTGGCAATGGGAGCGATGGGCGCATCGCTGTTTTTGTTTCTCGGAACACTGATTATCGGTGACAAAAGAGCTAGAACAGAGCTGAAACGGAGATTTCATATATGATAGGCTTTCATGGAATAGGAAATTCGCATATGTTTGAGGATGAAGAGATGGGAAACTACCATCCGGAAATTGAAAACGGCGATAGTAATGGTGATAATGAAACTGGAATAATAGGAGCTTTGGGTAATAAGCTTGAAAAGACGTTTAAGAATTCATTATCTGCCATGAAAAGTGAGCATGCGGAAAAAGCCCATAGCAATGCAGCTGTGGCAGATGAAGAAGTCAGTATACAGGGAAAAATACTTGCTAATCTGATGGGACATATCACAAATGACCTTGCAATCGGCAAAAAAATAAAATCCGGAGAGCTCAGGAAGCGCATGAAGGAACCTGCATGGCTTGTTCCGGACTGCTTTGTAACAGAGGATATAGATATGGGCGGTTTCACTATGAAGCTTTTATCTTCAAAGGAAAACCCAAATACAGAGCGTGTGATACTGCAGCTGCATGGTGGTGGATATATGGGGGCAGTGCGCAATGCATACTATGTATTTGCAGGCCTTTATAATGAGGTAAGTGAGGGCTGCTCAGTGCTCACGCCTGACTATCGCGTGGCGCCGGAGCACCCGTATCCGGCAGCACTTGAGGATGCCATAGACTGCTATAAATGGCTCTTGTCACAGGGCTGGTTTGGCTCGCAGATTGTGCTGGCAGGAGACTCAGCGGGCGGAGGCCTTGCAATGTGCCTCACCATGTATCTTCGTGACCACGACATGCCGCTTCCGGCAGGAATAGTAGCCATGTCACCATGGACCGATCTCACAGCAGGAGGAGAATCCTACGAGACAAACTATGAAAAGGACCCACTGTTTGGGAACACAAGGGACAGTCTCATCTACGTGAATGACTATCCCGGTGACCACGATAAAATGGATCCATACATATCGCCGCTGTTTGGCGATTTCAGAGGCTTTCCTCCAATGCTCATACAGGCGGGCTCGATAGAGATGCTCTTATCTGACTCGGTCGATGCCGCTGCAAAGGCAAGAAACCAGGGCGTTAAGGTGCGACTGTCAGTGTATGAGGGGATGTTTCATGTGTTCCAGATGGGATATCTCAATTTCCCGGAGTCCAAGCGTGCATGGGCGGAGGTCAAGCGCTTCCTAAAGGTGATTAAAGAGGAAGAATAGAGGAGAAGCAGATAATGATTACCGGAGAATTAAGAAATAAAATAGATAAAATATGGGAAACATTCTGGACAGGTGGCATCACAAATCCATTAGATGTTATAGAACAGTTTACATATTTACTCTTTATAAAGCAGCTTGACGAAGTTGAGACAACAAAAGAAAACGAGGCAAATTTTCTCGGTGTAGACTATGAGTCTATGTTTCCGGGTGAATGTCAGAAATACCGCTGGAGCAAATTTAAAAATCTCGGTTCAGCAGAGGAAATGTATGAGCTTGTCTTAAATGGTGTATTTCCGTTTATAAAGAATCTGCATCAGGACGGAGATTCGGCATATGCCAGATATATGGGAGATGCCATATTCAAGATTCCTACCGCGGCAATGCTGTCAAAAATAGTCGATGGAATAGATAAGCTTGAGCTGGGAGATGAAGATTCTAAGGGAGATTTATACGAGTATCTTCTCTCAAAGGTTGCAACAGCCGGAACTAATGGACAGTTCAGAACACCGCGACACATTATAAAAATGATGGTCGAGCTTGTAAAACCGGCACCGGATGATACAATAATTGATCCGGCAATGGGAAGTGCAGGCTTTCTGATAGAAGCACAGAGCTATCTAAGAGAAAACCATCCGGAGCTTTTCCTTCATCAGGAGAGCCTTGAGCATTTCAATAACACTATGTTTTATGGTAACGATATGGACAGAACCATGCTTCGAATCGGAGCTATGAATATGTTGCTTCATGGCGTGGAAAATCCTAATATTTCGTACAGAGACAGTCTTTCAGAGCAGAATACGGATGTTGAAAAATACAGCTTAGTTTTGGCAAATCCGCCGTTTAAGGGAAGTCTGGACTATGAGGCGGTTTCAGCAGATTTGCTTAAAGTGACAAAGACGAAGAAAACAGAGCTGCTTTTCTTAGCACTATTTTTGCGTATACTAAAAAAAGGTGGCAGAGCGGCAGTGATTGTTCCTGATGGAGTATTGTTTGGCAGCAGTAAAGCACATAAACAAATCAGAAAAGAAATCATAGAAAACAATAAGCTCGACGCAGTCATATCAATGCCAAGTGGAGTGTTTAAGCCATACGCAGGAGTGTCAACAGCAATCCTTATTTTCACAAAAACAGGCTCAGGTGGTACCGACAAAGTCTGGTTTTATGATATGAAAGCTGATGGATTAAGCCTTGATGACAAACGCCAGGAAATCGCAGACAATGATATCCCGGATATTATTGAGAGATTCAATCATCTTGATGCAGAGACTGACAGAAAAAGAACGGATCAGAGCTTCTTTGTTCCGGTTGATGAGATTGTGTCAAATGACTATGACCTTTCAATTAATAAGTACAAGGAAATAGTCTATGAGGCTGTGCAATATGAGCCAACCGATGTGATAATAGGAAAGATTGACGCTTTGGAAAGTGAGATACAGGGTGAACTGGCAGAGCTTAAGAAACTGTTGGATGTGTAAAAGCAAATTCGTGTTTGTAAAATTCTTGATAAATAGAATGCATGTTAGACAAAAAGGCGATTAGATGTTAGCATAATACAAAAGAAGTGCTACAGATAGAGAGTCAGCCGGATTATGTATTGATTGCAAATAACCGCCACAGTTTACCAGATCAGTGAGGTGGTTATTTTTGTGTCTTGAATCATGTTTACATGCATGTGAGTAAGAATGGTGGATATTGAAAGGTGAAAGTAAATGGCTAAAGATATCATTAAACTTGGCGATGTGGCTACATACATTAATGGCTATGCATTTAAGCCAGAGGATAGAGGAGAAGAAGGATTACAAATTATTCGTATTCAAGATTTGACAGGTAACTCATATGATTTAGGTTTTTATAATGGCAAATATCCAAAAAAAATAGAAATAAATGATGGCGATGTATTGATTTCATGGTCTGCTAGTCTTGGGGTATATGTGTGGAATGGAGGAAAGGCTTTATTGAATCAACATATTTTTAAAGTGAAATTTGATAAGGTTGATATTGATAAATCTTATTTTGTATATGCTGTTCGATATAAGTTGAATGATATGGGGAAAAAAACACATGGTGCTACAATGAAACATATAGTTAAAAGGGATTTTGATGCAACTGAAATTCCATATCCACCATTAAAAAAACAGATAGAGATAGCAATTAATTTGGATAAGGTTTTAATGGTTATTAAGGAAAGAAAACGGGAATTAAAGCTTTTAGATGAGTTAATCAAGGCCCGATTTGTCGAGATGTTTGGTGATTGTACAAATATGATTTCATTAAGTGATTTATGTTTAATAATTACGGATGGTACACATCAGTCGCCAAAGTTCCAACATGAGGGGATTCCTTTTATTTTGGTATCTAATTTGTCAAAGAATACGGTAACTTATGATACAGATAAATTTATTAGTGCAGAAACATATAAAGAACTTTATAAAAGAACTCCGATTGAAATTGGTGATATATTGCTTTCGACAGTAGGTTCATATGGGCATCCGGCAGTTGTAGTTGAAGATAGAAAATTTCTTTTTCAAAGACATATTGCATACTTAAAACCGAAGAGTGATATTTTAAACAGCTATTATATGCACGGTGCGCTGTTGTCACCTGGTTGTCAGAGGCAAATAGAAGAAAAAGTAAAAGGGATAGCCCAAAAAACATTGAATTTATCTGAAATTAGGAAAATTAGGATCCCAGTTCCATCTTTGGATTTACAAAAACAGTATGCCGACTTCGTCCACCAAGTCAACAAATCAAAAGTTGCAGTTCAGAAAGCATTGGATGAAACACAAATATTGTTTGATAGTTTAATGCAGAAATATTTTGGATAAGAAACGAAGTAGTATAGGAGCCTTTATGGATGTAAATAGTACCTTTGAAAAAACAGGAATAAAATGTAAAGTATTACAGGAAATTATCCAGCTAGCGAAGAAGAATTGTGTTGAAAAAGTAATTCTTTTTGGTTCAAGAGCGCGAGGAGATTTTAAAGAGCGAAGTGATATAGATTTGGCATTTTGCGGTGGTAGCAGTAGTCATTTTATTTTGGATGTAGACGAAACAACTTCAACGTTGTTGGAATTTGATATAGTGGACTTGGATAAGCCTGTAAGAAAAGAATTGTTGGAATCTATAAAAAGAGAGGGGGTAGTGCTATATGAAAAAATTTGAGAATTTTAAGGCAGCATTAGTCAATTTAAACGATATTTTTTCTTATAAAGAACCATATGGAAATGTGGAAATTGCTGGCATGGTTGGATTATATGAAATTTGTTTTGAACAATCATGGAAGGCGATGAAAGAACTATTAGAGAATTTTGGTTATGCGGAGGGGGCAACAGGATCGCCAAGAACAATTTTAAAAACAGCTTACAAGGCAGGAATGATTAGTGATGAAGAATTATGGCTGGATGCATTGGTTTCGAGAAATAATGTTGCACACGCATATAATCAGGCAATTGCAATGGATATTATACGTCAAACCAAAGAAAAGTATTATGATATGTTTATACAATTAGAGAAGAAAATAGAACAGGATTGGCTATAGTAGAGCATATCGCAAGTAAAATTTTTATTATGGATTATTCACAGGCTGCATAAATACAATTGCCGGAATAAATTGCATTTATGCAGGAGAAGGATGTTGGTATTTTGAAAGGAGATATCAACATGGAAGAAAAAATAGTTAAAGTTTTAAATGTAATGTCGGAGTATTTATCAATAGCTCAGATGAAAAAATTACAGGAAGTCATTTTACAAACATTTGCAGAAAATGAAGCAGAGAAAGCAGAGATTGCAAATGATAAATTTTTGGAAATGTTTCTTGATGCAAAAACTATAGAGGGGTGTTCAGAACGAACAATAAAGTATTATAGGGAAACCGTGCAGCATCTGTTGTCACAAACCGAAACATCTGTCCGTAAAATAACAACGGAAGAAATACGTGAATATTTGTCAGATTATCAAAAGCTCAATAATTGCTCAAATGTAACAATTGATAATGTTAGAAGAAATATCTCCAGCTTCTTTTCTTGGCTCGAGGAAGAGGATTATATTCTTAAAAGTCCTATGCGCAGGATTCATAAGATAAAGACCAAAACAGTTGTAAAAAGCGTGATTTCTGATGAGGGAATAGAGAAGCTTAGAGATAATTGTAATGAAAAGCGAGATTTGGCAATTATAGATCTTTTGTATTCTACCGGAATAAGAGTTGGTGAACTGGTAAACCTGAATATAGATGATATTGATCTTGAAGGACGTGAGTGTATCGTTTATGGAAAAGGTGATAAAGAGCGCAGAGTATATTTTGATGCAAAGGCAAAAGTACATTTAAAGGATTATATTGATACCAGAACTGATAAAAACAAAGCCTTGTTTGTTACGTTGGATGCACCACATGACAGACTTAAGATAAGTGGTGTTGAGATTCGATTGCGAAAACTCGGGAGAAAACTGTCCTTAGAGAGAGTACATCCGCATAAATTCAGGCGTTCAATGGCTACGAGAGCTATTGATAAGGGAATGCCGATTGAACAGGTTCAAAAGATACTTGGACATTCCCAGATTGATACCACCATGCAGTATGCTATGGTTAATCAGAATAATGTCAAAACTGCTCATCAGAAGTATCTTGCTTAGTAAAAATGAGAAAAGGTCAATTCGTGTTTGTAGGGGATAATGTAGATGAAAGTTAAAATTGGTGATTTGACTAAGATTAAGACAGGAAAACTTGATGCAAATGTTTCTTCAGAAGATGGAAAGTATCCATTTTTTACTTGTTCAAAAGAACCATTGAAAATATCAACATATTCGTATGATTGTGAGTGTGTGTTAGTTGCTGGAAATGGAGATTTAAATGTTAAATATTATAATGGAAAGTTTGATGCTTATCAGCGAACATATATAATAGAAGCTAATGGAAGTGGAAAGTTATATATGCCATACCTTTATTATTTTATGGAAGATTATATAGATGAATTACGGAAACAGGCTATTGGTGGAGTTATAAAGTATATAAAGTTAGCTAATTTGACTGATGCATTAATCGAATTACCTTCAGTTGATGAGCAGAAATCCATAGTCGAAATATTGAAAAAGGTGAAGGGAATACTAGATAAGCGTAATGATGAGATTAGGGAGTTAGACAATCTCATCAAGGCCCGATTTGTCGAGATGTTTGGAGACCCTAGAAGTAATCCGTTTGGATTCGAGAAGAAGAGGTTAAAAGATACGTGCAAAGTTATTACTGGCAATACACCTTCACGAGCAATAGAAGAATATTATGGTGATTATATAGAATGGATAAAGACAGATAATATTGTTTCTGGAATTCTTAATCCAACTCAAGCGACAGAGAGTTTGTCTGAAAAGGGTATGAATGTTGGACGTACAGTTGAAAAGGATTCTATTCTTATGGCTTGTATTGCTGGAAGTATAGCAAGTATTGGTAGAGTTTGCATTACAGATAGAACAGTGGCATTTAACCAGCAGATTAATGCAGTAGTACCTGAACAATACAATATTCTGTTTTTGTATGTGCTGTTTCAGATGTCCAAGGATTATCTTGTGGAAGATATAAATATGGCATTAAAAGGTATATTGTCTAAATCGAAGCTTGAGGAAAAAGAGTTTATTATTCCACCGATGGATTTGCAGGAACAGTTTTCCGACTTCGTCAAACAAGTCGACAAATCAAAATTTGATACTATGACCTTCGCACCAATATATGCTATAATAAACCTATATTTACACACTTATTTTTATCAGGGAAGGAGATGAGCATGCATGACTGAATCACTTAAACTACCGGTGGGAATAGAGAACTTTGAGGAAATCCGTTCAGACGGATATTACTATGTCGATAAGACAAAGCTTATTGAACAGTTGGTTGACAGCCGGGGAAAAGTCAACCTTTTTACCAGACCGCGTCGTTTTGGCAAGACTCTAAACATGAGTATGCTCAAATCTTTCTTTGAAATTGGAGCAGCTTCTGAATTATTTGATGGTCTTTATATATCGCACAACAAAAAACTGTGTGATGATAATATGGGCAAGTATCCTGTGATATTTCTATCTTTAAAGAATGTGGAAGGACTAGATTTTCAAGCTGCAAAGTATCAGATGATAGAGATAATTGCAAAGGAAGCTAAGAGATTTGCATATTTGAAGCAGAGTGACAGGCTGGACATTGACGATAAGTCGGCGTATGCTTCTTTAATCCGATTAGAGGATGGCAGATATGAAATGAGAGATGAGGCACTGTATGCTTCGCTTCAAACTTTATCTGAGCTGTTATATAAGCACCATTGCAGAAAAACGGTTATTTTAATAGATGAATATGATGTTCCACTGGATAAGGCATTTCAGAACGGCTATTATAAAGAGATGGTTTCTTTGATACGTGCCATATTCGGAAAAGCATTAAAGACAAATGAGGCATTGGATTTTGCTGTCTTAACAGGTTGTCTTCGTGTTTCAAAAGAAAGTATTTTTACAGGATTAAATAATTTCAAGATTTTATCTATTACGGATACAAGATTTGATGAACACTTTGGCTTTACGGATGAGGAAGTAGAGCGTTTGCTGGAATTTTATCATATGGAAAACAGGTTTGCAGAGACAAAGGAATGGTATGATGGTTATCATTTCGGAAATGTTGATGTATATTGTCCGTGGGATGTAATCAATCATGTTGACAGAATAAAAGATGATCCAATGGCTGGACCGGAAGCGTATTGGATTAATACAAGCGGAAATGAGCTTGTTAAGAGGTTTATAGATAAGGCTGGTAAGACAACCAGAGATGAAATTGAGCGTTTGATCGCGGGAGAAGCCATAGACAAGCAAATCCGTCTGGATATGACCTATGACGAAATAGACAATAATATTGATAATCTATGGAGTGTTCTGTTTACAACAGGTTATCTGACATATACAAAGATAAGTGAGGACAAAAAATATAACCTTGTAATTCCGAACAAGGAGATTAAAGAAGTATTTAAGCTGCAGATACAGGAGTGGTTTAGAAATAAAATATTTTCCAATACCGAGCAGTTGCAGGACTTTTGGAAGGCTTTCAAAGATGGAAATACACAGATAATGGAAATGTATTTAAACAAGGTGCTGAGCAATTCGGTGAGCGTTTTTGACACAAAAGCGAGAAATGAGGAAAAGGAAAGCTCCTATCATAATCTGCTTATTGGCATTTTGAGTGGCAATGAGGACTGGCTGGTAAAGTCAAATGTTGAGGCAGGAGAGGGCTTTGCAGATATTATTGTGGAGACAGATGATCCGGATGAAGGAATTATTGCAGAGCTTAAATACACAAAAGATTTTAAAGCTATGGAAAAATCCTGTGAAAAAGCTCTGAAACAGATAAAGGATAGAAGATATCAGGAATATCTGTTAAATAATGACAGACAGAATATCATGTATTATGGAATTGCATTTTGCAGGAAGAGATGCAAAGTGCTTGTAGAAAGATAAAAGGGGTGATTACATGGAAACAAATTTTGATTACCTTTTAAAGAAAGAAGAATACGCAGATTTTGCAAAGCAGGCAGTTGAAGCAGAAAAAAGTTTATCCATTTCACCGGCTACTTGTGCCATTTTGTCGAGGCGTGCACTTGAGCTTGCAGTGAGGTTTGTTTTCTCATACGACGCGGAGCTTTCGCTTCCGTACAGAGATAATGTATCAAGTCTCATTCATGAGCCGACGTTTAGGAGGATAATTGAGCCAAGGCTGTTTCCAATGCTCAAATATACTATTCATTTGGGAAATGTTGCAGTTCATACCAACAACAATATAGGCAGGGATGAAGCAATAATAGCGCTTCGTGATTTGTTTGAGTTTTGCGATTGGATTGATTATTCATATTCGAGGGAATACGATGAGAAGACATATGATGAGTCGATTCTTGCAAGCGGTAATGAAAAGCGTATAAAGGCTGATGAGCTCATGAAGCTGTATGAGGGCTTAAGCAGTAAGGATAAAAAGCTCGAGAGCGTATTGAAGGAGAATGAAGAGCTCCGCGAGCAGATGGCAAAGAAGCGTAGTCAGAATGTAAAGACAAGGGAGTTCCATGTAGATACGATAAGCGAGGCAGAAACCCGCAAGAGATATATAGATGTTGCCTTAAAGGAGGCAGGATGGGTTATTGGCAGAAATGTCACGGAGGAGGAGCCGGTTACAGGAATGCCAAACAGCACAGGAACAGGGTATGTGGATTATGTTCTTTGGGGAAAGGATAATCTGCCACTTGCTGTAGTGGAGGCTAAAAAGGCTTCTGTGGATGCTATGGTAGGAAGCCAGCAGGCGAAGCTGTATGCTGACTGTTTGCAGAATAAATACAATAGACGCCCTCTTATTTTCATAACAAATGGATTTGAATTTTTCTATACGAATGATTATATGGGATATCCAAGGCGTGAGGTTTCAGGCTTTTTCACACAGGAAGAGCTGCAGCTTGAGATGGATGGACGCACTTCGAGGATTCCGCTTGAAAATATACGGATAAGCGATGATATTACCAACAGACCGTATCAGAAAGAGGCTGTAACCGCAGTCTGTGATGCCATCACAAATAAGCACCGCAAGATGCTTATAGTGCAGGCCACAGGTTCAGGAAAGACAAGAGTGAGCATTAGTATTGTTGATGTATTAAGGCGTCACAATTATGTGAAAAATATTCTGTTCCTCGCAGACAGAAAAGCTCTTGTGAAGCAGGCAAAAAACAATTATACGAATCTGCTTCCTGATTTATCATGCTGTAATCTGCTTGACAATAAAGACGACCCTGAGTCATGCAGGATGATTTTTTCTACATATCCGACGATGATGAATGCCATAGATGAGAGGAAAAACAAATATGGTGAGAAGCTCTTTAGTCCGGGGCATTTTCAGCTCATAATCTGCGATGAAGTACACCGCAGCATTTACAAAAAATATCAGGAAATATTTGAGTATTTTGATGCGATGTTACTTGGTATGACTGCCACTCCAAAAAATGAAATCGACAAAAACACATATGGAGTCTTTGACCTTGAAAGAGGAGTTCCGACATTTGCGTATGAGCTTGAAAAAGCGGTGGAAGAGGGCTATCTGGTCAATTATTCTACACTGGAATATAAGTCAAAAATAATGGAAAGCGGTATTCACTATGATGAGCTGTCAGATGAGGAAAAAGAAGAGTATGAGGATACATTTTCTGATGATGACACTGTAGGTGATGATATATCAGGAGAGGCCGTAAATACATGGCTTTTTAACGCGGATACAATTGATAAGGTTTTAAGAGAGCTTATGGAAAAGGGCTTAAAAATTGAGGGTGGAGACAAGCTTGGCAAGACAATAATTTTTGCCAAAAACTCTTTGCATGCGCAGGCAATAGTCAAGCGTTTCAATAAGCTTTTTCCGGAATATGGAGGAGACTTCATAAAGCGGATAGATTATAGTATAAAGTACAGTGATTCATTGATAGATGAGTTTAGCACAAGTGATAAAATGCCACAGATAGCAGTATCTGTTGATATGCTCGACACAGGAATAGATATTCCGGAGATTTTGAATCTTGTATTTTTTAAGAAGGTAAAAAGCTATGCCAAGTTCTGGCAGATGATTGGAAGGGGAACCAGGCTTTGCCCTAATCTGCTTGGAGAGGGTATGGACAAAGAAAGATTTCTTATATTTGATTTCTGTAACAATTTTGAATATTTCCGCGTGAACAAAAATGGAGCGGAGAATGGTATAACAGAATCACTCAATGAGAAAATATATAACACAAAAGCCCAGATTGTCAGAGAGCTTCAGGCACCGGTATACAGTGGTGATGAGATATACGCAGATTACAGAAAAAGTCTTGTGGATGATTTAAAGGAAGATGTAATTAGCTTAAATGACGATAGCTTTATGGTGAAAAGACATCTGCGTTATGTAGAGTTTTTCAGGGCTTCATCATCGTGGGATAATCTTGAGACAATAGAGATTTCGGATATCAGGGAGCATATTGCACCTCTTATCAGGCCTAAAAAGGAAGATGAGCTGGCACGAAGATTTGACTATCTGGTATACAGTATAGATCTTGGACTGCTGCAAAGCAAAAGCATACAAAGTCCGGTGAATATAGTGGTTCAGACCGCAGAAAAGCTGTCTGCCAAATACTCAATCCCACAGGTGGAAAAGAAAAAGGAGATTATCGAAAAGGTCCAGACAAATGAATTTTGGGATAAAGTCACTATAATAGAGCTTGATACAGTAAGAGAAGCTTTAAGAGGTCTGTTGCAGTACCTTGACAGACAGGTACGGCCAATATACTATACAAATTTCACGGACTCTATAACAGATGGTACACCGGGTGAACCTTTATATGGCGGAAATGACTTGAAAAATTATCGTAAAAAAGTCGAATTTTACCTGAAAGAGCATAGTGACAAATTGTCAGTGTATAAGCTGAAAAACAACAAAAAGCTGACAGAAACGGATCTAAGGGAATTGGAACGAATTCTGTGGACTGAGCTTGGTTCAAAGGAAGATTATATAAAGGAATACGGAGAGACACCGATAGGCAGATTAGTACGAAAAATAGTCGGTGTAGATAGAGCGGCAGTAAACGAAGCCTTCAGTTGTTTTATGTCAGAAGAGCGCTTGAACATAAATCAGATGAGATTCGTAAATCTGATAGTGGACTATATAGTAGCAAATGGAAATATCGAAGATAATAAAGTATTGATGGGTGAACCATTTAAATCAGTTGGAAGTATCACAACTCTTTTCAAAGATGATATGAGTACCGCAAAACAGATAATGGAGATAGTGAACCAGATAAAGCGTAACTCCGAAGAAATTGCCTGATGTATAGCGAAGCTGTTTAGATACTGTAGATTTATGCACATGAAACACAGAAAATGGAAGAGGATGTGAAAAAACTCAATCGAGTTTTTTCACATCCCCTTTTTTTGAGCTTATATATTAGCATCTCCTGCAGACAGGTTGTGGAAGCATAATAAATTTGCAAAAATTATATTTAATTCTATAAAGCACTTGACATAGTTACTAAGAGTTACTATAATAAGCACATAAAGTAAATATAAGAAACGCAGAAAGTAATTATAGGAGTTAAACACATGAATAAAGTAGATGTAAATGGATTAACAGAACGGGAGTTTTTAGCAGAATATAAGCCGGGCGATTATGACAGACCATCGGTTACAGTTGACATGATGGTGCTTCGTATGAAGGAAGACTTAAGCTGTATGCAGGTGCTTCTGATAAAGAGAAAGGCTCATCCGGAGATAGACAAATGGGCGCTTCCAGGCGGATTTATTAACATAAAGGAATCAGCATATGAAGCAGCGTGCAGGGAGCTTAAAGAGGAAACAGGTCTTACAGACATTTATCTTGAGCAGCTCTATACCATGAGCCAGCCGGACAGGGACCCTCGTATGAGAATTATTGATATTGCATACATTGCACTGCTTCCATATGGATATGAGCAGTCTGCCGTTGCGGGTGATGACGCAAAGGATGCCAGATGGTTCGATGTGAAATTTGCAGATGAAAAACTTGAGTTTGCAAACGACTTGATTAAAATTGAATACTCCCTCAGGTCTGAGAAATTTAAAAATGGTGTAATCACAGTGGAAAACTTTGTTCCGGTCAGCGTATCAGACGAAAAGCTTGCTTTTGACCATGACCAGATTATACTGGAAGGACTTATGAGGATAAGGAATAAGGCTGAGTATACAGGCATTATGTTTAACCTTGTGCCGCGTGAGTTTACCATTCCGGACCTGCTTAAGGTGTTTGAGGTTCTTTCAGGAAAGGAAGTTCATCCAAAGGTGTTCCGTGAGAAGATTGCAGGACAGCTTGTTTCACTTGACAGGTCGCAGAGACCTATTGTCGGAAGAAAACCGGCTGCTGTGTACAGATATGTTGACCTTAACATGGATGAACGTAAACTGGTTAAAGTGCATAAGAAATATAAAAACGGTGTGATACTCACAAGGGCACAGCCATTCCATAACGGACACCTGAACATGATAAAACAGGCCGCATCGGAGTGCGAAAATCTGCTTGTTGTGATAGGCAGTGCAAACAAAAGCTATACAAAGAGAAATCCGTTTCCAATCGAATACAGAAAAAGACTTGTTGAAAACGTACTGCAGGAAGAGGATTTAAGCGGTGCAGATGTAAAGGTTATGACATTATCAGACTGGAGCATGGAGGATGCAGCTCAATATGTAAAGGAATGGGGTTCTTTCTTCTATTACAACATAGCTAATGAAATTGGAGAGAAAAGCTTTACATTCTATTACAACGACGACCCGAAGATTGCGGAAAACTGGTTTACAGATGATATTTTAAAGAATGTGACCATCAGAAACCTTGGCAGAAGCGATATTGAGATTTCAAGTACAATGATCAGAGATTTGCTGTATAAGAAAGATTATGACAAAGTCAGGGATCTGGTTCCGCGATGGATGTGGAAGGATTTAAAGCAGCTTGGAAAAATCCTTATGGATGCAACAAATGATGATTATATGATGTAGGAGGAAATGATTATGGCAAAGAAAATTTTAGTAGTAGTGGATGCACAGAATGACTTTATTACAGGAGTTCTTGGAAACAAGGAGTGTAACGTGGCAACAAATGTTATTGCAGATGAAATCAGGTCAGGAAAATATGATGACGTGATATTCACAAGGGATACGCATGATGAAAACTATCTGAATACTCAGGAGGGAAGAAAGCTTCCGGTAGCTCACTGTATTAAAGGGACAAACGGATGGGAAGTAGACGCTCGTCTTAAAGCAGCAATGAAGGAGCGTGGAGTTGACTGTGATGATATGACTTATATTGACAAGCCGACGTTTGGCAGCAAAGAGCTTGGCGAACTGCTTGCGGGATATGACAACAGCGATACAGAGATTTATTTCTGCGGATTCTGCACGGGAATATGCGTAATCAGCAACGTAGCGATTGCAAAGACGTTCTGTAAAGATGCAGAGGTGTCAGTGATAGAAAATGCCTGTGCCTGCGTAACGCCTGAAAGTCATAAGACAGCAATAGAAGCAATGAAAATGATTCAGGTCAATATTATATAGAAAGCCATTTATTAAAAATGTTTCTGACATACTAATAGTGTAAGAAATGGGAGGAGAATATTATGAAATTAAACCAGATAATCACAAGTCTTTTAGAGACTGATATGTATAAATTCAGCATGGGTCAGACAATATTCCATCAGTTTACGGATTACAAGACCACATGGACATTCAAGTGCAGAAATGAAGATGTGCATTTTACACAGAAAATGGTGCAGGAGATAACAGAACAGATTAAGGCTTTCTGTAAGCTTCGGTTTACAGAGGATGAGCTTGCATATCTTGACAATATCAAATGGATCAAAGGCTCTTATGTTGATTTTCTTCGTCTCTGGCAGCCGCGTTTTGAGGATTTTGAGATAGGAACAGATGCACCTTGTGGCTTGTCTATCGAGGCAAAAGGAACATGGCTTAACACTTCAATGTATGAGATTCCGACACTTGCCATTGTAAATGAAGTGTATTTCAGAATGGCATATGACTATGATAAGCTGCTTGACAGCTTTAAGAAGCGTTTGGATGCAAAGTATGAGAATTTAAAGAACGGACACTGGTACGCGGGTACATTCTCAGAGTTTGGTCTCAGAAGAAGACTTTCTGCTGAAGCGCAGGAGCTTGCAGTGCAGAAGTTCGCACATTTAAACGACACCCTGCACAGTTCATCAAAGTTTGTCGGCACATCAAATGTGTATCTTGCAAAGAAGTACGGACTTACACCTGTAGGCACCATGGCTCATGAGTGGATTATGTGCACAGGACAGGGCAATCACAGGCACAATCCGGCATATTCAAACTGGTATGCTCTCGATGCATGGATCAAGGAGTATGGAGTATTAAACGGTATTGCGCTTACTGACACAATCACAACAGACTGTTTCCTGCGTGATTTCCAGCTGACCTATGCGACACTTTTCTCAGGAGTGCGTCATGACAGCGGAGACCCGTATGAGTGGGGTGAAAAGATGATTGCTCATTACAAGAGCCTTGGAATTGACCCAAAAACAAAGACACTTTTATTCAGCGACAGTCTTGATTTTGAGCGTGCTGACAAGCTCTACAGACATTTCTGCAAGGAAATAAATGTAGCTTTCGGTATTGGCACATACTTAAGCAATGATACAGATGTTCCTGCACTCAATATTGTCATGAAAACCACAATATGCAATGGTATGGATGTAGCGAAGATTTCTGATACACCCGGCAAGGGGATGTGCAAAAATCCGGATTATGTGGATTACTTAAACCGCTGCATTGATTACAGGATGAAAAATGACCGCTAGGAGGAAATGTCATGAATACAGGATTTTACCGTGTTGCCGCATCGTCCCCTGAGATTTATCTCGGGGACTGCGTGAACAATGCTGACAATATCATACACATTGCAGAGTCACTTGCAAAAAAGGATGTGCAGCTTGTGGTTTTTCCGGAGCTGTGTATTACGGGATATAGCTGTGCAGACATGTTTTTGAGAAAAGAACTGCTCGCGCAGGCTCAGCAAGAACTGGACAGGATTAAAACAGCATTGCAGGATTTAAGCATCCTTGTATGCGTGGGACTGCCGATAGAAGATGAAGCTGGCAGACTTTTCAACTGTGCTGCATATGTACACAGCGGAGAAATTGTTGGAATTGTGCCAAAAACATATATTCCCAACTATGGTGAATTTTATGAGAAACGCTGGTTTACAAGCGCAGACAAGAGATTATCAGATGAGATTACTTTAAATTATGTCGCAAACAGGCCAACAGTACCTTTTTCTCCGAATATTATTATCAAGGATCTGAGAGGCGCAATTGTCGGTACTGAGATTTGTGAAGATTTATGGGTAAGTGCGCCTCCGAGCGGGGAGCTTTGCAAAGCCGGTGCAAATATCATTATAAATCCATCAGCAAGCAATGACGTAATCGGAAAAAGAGAATACAGGCGCAGTCTTGTGGCGATGCAGTCAGGAAGATGCCGTGCCGGATACGTGTATGCGTCAAGCGGTGCAGGAGAGAGCAGCACGGATCTGGTATTTTCCGGCCACTGCATCATAGCTGATAATGGCAGAATAGCTGGTGAGACGTCAGATTATTCAAAACGTATGAATAAAAAGGTATCAGAAGATGATGTGATGAGCTCTGGTTTTGTGATAAGTGAGATAGATATTGATCGCTGCATGAATGACCGCCACAGATACAACAGCGATTCATGGGCTGATGTGCCGGATGTGATAAAAGTAATTTTAAATGGTGAAAACCGGATGAAGGATTATCAAATATGGCCAAAGAAAGTTAATCCGTATCCGTTTGTACCAAGTGATAAAAACAACCGAAAAAACCGCTGCATGGAGATTTTGTCGCTTCAGGCAAAAGGTCTGGAACAGAGACTCATATCCACCGGAATAAAAAATGTTGTTCTTGGAATATCCGGCGGTCTGGACAGCACACTTGCACTTTTGGTATGCTGTGATGCATTTGAAGCACTTGGCATTCCGAAGAGAAATATCTATGGTATTACAATGCCAGGATTTGGAACTACATCTACTACAAAGACAATTGCTGACAGGCTTATGGAAGAATTTGGAGTGACAGCCGTGGAAGTTAATATTGAGGCTGCATGCAGACAGCACATGAAGGATATAGGACATCCGGATGATGTTTTTGACGTGACATATGAAAACATTCAGGCCAGAGAGCGTACGCAAGTATTATTCGATTATGCAAACATGGTAGACGGACTTGTAATCGGTACAGGTGATATGTCAGAGCTTGCACTTGGCTGGTGCACCTACAACGGTGACCATATGAGCAATTATGCCGTGAACTGCAGTGTACCAAAGACACTTGTTAAATACATTGTACAGGCTTATGCCAGCGAGTGCGCGTCAACGGATGAAATGAAAAATGTGCTTTGCGAAATAGCAGACCTGCCTATTTCTCCTGAACTACTGCCGCCGGATAAAGACGGTAACATAGCACAGAAAACAGAGGAGAGCATCGGCAAATATGACCTTCATGACTTCTTCCTTTATCATTTTCTGCGTAATGGAGAAAGCCGGGATCGGATATTAAAACTTGCAGAGATTGCTTTTGCAAATGTAAGTAAGGGTGAAATAGAAAAGACTCTGGAAACATTCTTTACGCGTTTCAGGCAGCAGCAGTTTAAGCGTTCATGCATACCTGACGGACCAAAGGTGGGAACTGTTTCATTATCTCCTAGAGGTGATCTGAGAATGCCAAGCGATATGGTGGAATTGTATTAGGCCGAAGTGCAAAAAGATGAAAGAAATATTAGCTAACCACAAATGAACATCTAGTCACAGCGTAAGAAAACCGGGAGACCGGGAACGCAGCAGGGGGCACACCCTCATGTAAGCGACTAGCGAAGCTGTTTAGATACTGTAGAATTATGCACATGAAACACAGAAATGCCCAGCCATGGATGGCTGGGCAAGGTGTTATGCGCCATGGACGGCGCATAAAAGCCGTTTTCGTCAAGCATAGAAACACTATAAGCATAATTCGTACAGAATCTTAACAGCAAAGCGTTAGCGCACATGAGGGTGTGCCCCACGGGCTGCGTTCCCGGTCTCCCGGTTTTCGTAGTCATGCCATGACACTGAATTACGCAGTCTTTCCTGTATAAAGCTGATAATACTTTCCCTTCTTTGAAATCAGCTCATCATGACTTCCCCTTTCAATAATGCGTCCCTGCTCCAAAACCATAATACAGTCGCTGTTTCTGACAGTAGAAAGCCTGTGTGCGATAACAAATGTAGTACGGCCATGCATGAGCTTATCCATGCCGTCCTGAACAATACGCTCAGTACGTGTATCAATTGAGCTTGTAGCCTCATCGAGGATGAGCACAGGAGGATCGGCGATAGCGGCACGCGCAATGGCTAGAAGCTGGCGCTGGCCCTGGCTTAGGTTTGCACCGTCACCTGTCAGTACAGTATTGTAGCCGTCAGGAAGCTGGCGGATAAACGTATCGGCGTTTGCCAGGCGGGCAGCTGCGTATACTTCATCATCTGTGGCATCAAGCTTGCCGTAGCGGATGTTTTCCATGACAGTAGCTGTGAAAAGATGGGTATCCTGCAAAACAATGCCAAGAGAGTGGCGCAGATCAGCCTTTTTAATCTTGTTTATATTGATGCCGTCATATCTTATCTTGCCGTCTGCTATATCGTAGAAGCGGTTGATAAGGTTAGTGATGGTAGTCTTTCCAGCTCCGGTGGTGCCAACAAAGGCAATCTTCTGACCGGGTGTTGCAAAAAGATCCACATCGTGCAGTACAATTTTCTCAGGCACATATCCGAAATCCACATCGTCAAATACCACATCGCCCTCAAGCTTTTTGTAGTCCACAGAGCCGTCAGCCTGATGAGTATGCTTCCATGCCCATAAGCCGGTGCGTTCATGGGTTTCGGTAAGTTTTCCGTTTTCTTCCTTAGCATTTACCAGTGTGACATAGCCCTCGTCAGTCTCAGGCGTTTCGTCGAGCAGTGAGAAGATACGGTCACATCCGGCAAGCGCCATGATGATACTGTTGAACTGCTGGCTGACCTGCGAGATAGGCATGTTAAAGCTCTTGTTAAAGGTCAGAAAGCTCGCAAGCTTACCAAGGGTCAGACCGCCAAAGCCTGAAAGAGCCATAACACCGCCGGCAAGAGCGCAGAGCACGTAGCTTAGATTTCCAATCTGTGCGTTTACAGGACCGAGCATGTTGGAGTACATGTTGGCATTGTAAGCGCTTTCAAAGAGTTCATCGTTTATTTTGTCGAAGGCTTCAATATTTTCCTGCTCGTGGGTAAATACCTTGACTACCTTCTGGCCGTTGAGCATTTCCTCGATGAAGCCGTTAACCTTGCCGAGGTCGCGCTGCTGTGCAAGGAAATAGCGGCTGGAGAAGCCTGCAAATTTCTTTGTCACGACTGTTGTTACGATTACCATCACGATAGTTAGTATGGTGAGCGGAATATTTAATATGACCATTGAAACAAAAACGCTCACAACAGTGATAGCACTGTTAAGTATCTGCGGAAGACTCTGGCTGATGAGCTGGCGGAGTGTATCGATATCGTTTGTATAAATTGACATGATATCGCCGTGCGCATGTGAGTCAAAGTATCGGATTGGCAGATCCTGCATATGGGAAAAGAGCTCAACACGCAGGTTCTTAATGGTGCCCTGTGATACGTAGATCATTATTTTGCTGTATGCAAACGTACTGATGACGCCGATGCCGTAGAATACGGCGACCCTTCCCATTGCTGCAAGGAGTGGTCCGTAGTCGGGACTTCCTGTCTTAAGCAGTGGTACTATATAGTCATCAATCAAATTTTTGGTAAACATGGTTCCCTGCACATTTGCAAGTACACTGACAAAGATACATATCACAACAATTATGCAGGCCGGTAAATATTTCTTGAAAATAAATCCCATGAGGCGCGCAAAAAGCTTACCGGGATTTTTAATTTTGGGTTTTGGACCTCGTGGTCCTCGTGGTCCTGGCATCAGGCAGCACCTCCTTCATCAAAGTCTCCTCCGCCGTTTGTCTGGGAATCGTAAACATCGCGGTAGATTTCATTATTTTTAAGCAGATTTTCGTGAGTGTCAAAGCCGTCCACTTTTCCGTCATTCATCACGATGATACGGTCAGCATCCATGACTGATGAGATACGCTGTGCGATGATGAGCTTAGTGGTTCCCGGTATTGTTTTTGCGAGGGCAGCACGGATTTTTGAATCTGTTGCTGTATCCACAGCCGAGGTGCTGTCATCGAGTATGAGTATCCTTGGCTTTTTAAGTAGAGCTCTTGCGATACACAGACGCTGCTTCTGGCCACCGGATACGTTGGTTCCGCCCTGCTCTATGTAGGTGTTGTACTTGTCAGGGAAGGACTCGATAAAGTCATCGGCGCATGCCATTTTGCAGGCCTCAATACACTCATCTGTGGTAGCGTTTTTGTCACCCCAGCGCAGATTTTCGAGTATGGTGCCCGAGAAAAGCACGTTCTGCTGGAGCACGACAGCGACCTTGTTTCTGAGAGTGTCCATATCGTATTCACGCACATCGTGGCCCCCAACGATTACAGAGCCTGTGTCTGTGTCATAGAGACGGCTTATCAGGTTTACAAGGGAAGATTTCGAGCTTCCGGTTCCTCCTATGATGCCGATGGTCTCACCGGATTTTATGTCTAGATTTATATCTGACAGAACCGGAGTTTCAGCGGTGTCTGAATATCTGAAGGATACATGCTTAAAGCTTATGCTTCCGTCAGGCACATCGTAAAGCGGTTCCTTTGGATTGTGCAGTGTGCTCTGTTCATTTAATACCTCGCTGATTCGTCTTGCGGATGCGAGTGAGAGTGAAATCATTACAAACACCATCGAGAGCATCATGAGGTTCATCAGAATATTCATGCAATAGGTGAGAAGAGCCATCAGATCACCTGTAGTGAGAGTGCTGCTTACCACCATATGAGCTCCGAGCCAGCTTATTAACAGGATGCAGGCATACACTGTAAACTGCATGAGAGGAGAGTTGTATACCACAAGGCTTTCTGCCTTCACAAATACGTCGTAGATATTCTGTGCTGCCTTTGAAAAACGTTTCTTCTCATAATCCTCACGGACGTATGCCTTTACAACGCGGATAGCGGATACGTTTTCCTGTACGCTTTCATTCAGGTCATCATAGCGCTTGAAGGCTCTGTCGAAGTATTTCATGGCCGCCTTACTGATGAAAAGCAGTAAAGCTCCAAGCACAATGACAGCGATTAAGTATATTGTCGCAAGGCGAGGGCTGATGAAAAATGACATAGCCATCGCACATATTATGGATGCAGGGGCTCTCATAGCCATGCGAAGCAGCATCATGTAAGCATTCTGGATGTTGGTCACATCGGTTGTCATACGTGTGACAAGGCTAGCGGATGAGAATCTGTCGATATTTGCAAAGGAAAAGGTCTGGATGTTGCGAAACATTGCAGCACGCAGATTTTTTCCAAAGCCCATGGCGGCCTTTGCACCATATTTTGCACCGAGACATCCTGTCAAAAGACCAAACAGTGCTGCGACAATCATCCACACACCCATGATATAGATATGCCTTGTGTCGCCCATATTGACACCGTTGTCGATGATTGATGCCATGAGAAGAGGGATTATGGTATCCACAGCCACCTCAAGCAGCATGAAAACAGGTGTCGCAATCGAAGCCCATTTGTATTCCTTTATTTGGGCACCTAGTGTTTTTAACATATGTTTTGTCCTTTCTTCTTATATTTCATATTTGATTAAAACAAACTTCCCACATTTATGGTAATGTGGTTAACTAAAAAAATACTTGCATTTAATTAGTTAGTGTGCTAACTATATTATAGATATACTTTTTTTATTGTCAAGAAAAATCTATGAAAGGATTTCAGATATGAAGGAGTTTACACCGGATAAATACTTAGGACACAAGATAAACCGCATCAGCAGGAGCATAGACAGATATTTTGACAGAAAAAGGTGCAGTAAAACAGAATGTATACCGCGAAGCCAGGGGATGATGATTGGATATATAATGGATAATCAGGGCCAAAATATATTTCAAAAGGATATCGAAGCAAAGTTTCATCTGTCAGGAGCCACAGTGACAAATATGCTTAAAAGTCTTGAAAAAAACGGCTATATCGTGCGCACACCTATGGAAAATGATGCAAGGCTTAAGAGGATTGAGCTGACGCAAAAAGCACTGGACCATGAAAACAGGGTAAGGGAAAATATAATGGTAATAGAGGAAGCCATGCACGAAGGCTTTTCTAAGGAGGAGTTTAACATGATGCTTGGCTTTTTGGACAGAGTGATTGACAATATGGAAAAGCTTAACAAGTAACAAAATAATTACAGAGTTGAAAAAGTAGCATAAATATTGTGGATTTTTTTGTGCAATAAGTCAAAATGCTACAAAATATTGTTGAGCGTATTGACATAGCAACAATATCTTGTATAATTTAGATTGTCATCAAAAGACAGATGCACAGATTTGTATTAAATAATATGGCATTTTATATGTAGCTATATCGTAATTGTTTGGTGAAAAGCCCGCTTTACATTGCAGGGCAGTGACATGAATTAATGATTACATCTCATTTATAGCTGCATATTTTGTGCCATTACACATGATAAAATGTATATATATAGTATGTGCATTGAATGACAATACTATATATAGTACACTACATTATATGGAATATAGTATACAGAGAGGAGAAATTTACATGAAAATCATCAAGCGAAGCGGCAGTGAGGATATATTTGATGCAGCCAAAATTGTAGCTGCCATTAGAAAGGCAAACGATTCAGTGCTAGACTATGAGAAGCTTACTGCTGATCAGATTGAGGAAATTGCAAGCAACGTGGAGACTGCATGTGAGAACATGAAGCGCTCTCCAAGCGTTGAGGAGATACAGGATATGGTGGAGAACCAGCTCATGAACAAGCGTGCCTTTACCGTAGCCAGAAACTACATTACTTACAGATATAAGAGAGCCATCGTCCGTAAGTCAAACTCTACGGACCAGCAGATTCTTAGCCTTCTTGAGTGCAATAACGAGGAGGTAAAGCAGGAAAACTCCAACAAGAATCCTACTGTAAACAGCGTGCAGCGTGACTACATGGCAGGTGAGGTGAGCAAGGATATCACACGCCGTTTCCTGCTTCCTGAGGATATAGTGGAGGCTCATGAGAAGGGGCTTATCCATTTCCACGATGCAGATTATTTTGCACAGCATATGCACAACTGCTGTCTTGTAAACCTTGAGGACATGCTTCAGAACGGCACAGTAATCAGTGAGACTATGATTGACACACCAAAGAGCTTTTCAACAGCCTGCAACATTGCTACACAGGCTATCGCACAGATTGCCAGCTCACAGTATGGTGGACAGAGTATCTCGCTTGCACATCTGGCACCATTTGTACAGGTCAGTCGTGAGAAGTTCAGAAAGCAGGTGCAAAAGGAATTCGAGAGCGTAGGCCTTGATTTAGATGAAGAAAAAATCAACGAGGTAGCAGAGCTCCGTGTCAAGGAGGAAATCAACCGTGGTGTGCAGATGATTCAGTATCAGGTCATCACACTCATGACTACAAACGGACAGGCACCGTTTATCACAGTATTCATGTACCTGAATGAGGTATCCGATCCGCAGACAAAGGCAGATCTTGCCGCAATCATTGAGGAGATGCTGCACCAGAGAATAAAGGGTGTAAAGAACGAAAAGGGTGTATATATCACACCGGCATTCCCTAAGCTCATATATGTGCTTGAGGATGATAATATCACAGAGGATTCAAAGTACTGGAATCTCACAGTGCTCGCGGCACAGTGCTCTGCAAAGAGAATGGTGCCTGACTATATTTCAGAGAAGGTCATGAAGGAGCTTAAGGACGGAGATGTGTATACATGCATGGGCTGCCGTTCATTCCTCACAGTGGACAGATGCTCACAGACAGCGGGCAATGTGGCACATGCCGAGAACTTTGATCCAAACAAGCGTAAATACTATGGACGTTTCAACCAGGGTGTTGTCACCTTAAATCTCGTTGATGTGGCATGCTCATCAGAAAAGGATGAGGAAAAATTCTGGAAGATACTTGATGAGAGACTTGAGCTGTGTCATAGAGCACTTATGTGCAGACATAAGAGGCTTCTTGGTACCAAATCCGATGTAGCACCGATTCTCTGGCAGAACGGAGCACTTGCACGTCTGAAAAAGGGAGAGGTTATAGACCCATTATTATTTAACGGATACTCAACAATCTCACTCGGCTATGCAGGACTTTGTGAGTGTGTACGCTATATGAAGGGAGTATCACACACAGAGCCAAAAGAGGGAACACCGTTTGCACTTAAGGTAATGCAGCGCTTAAACGATGCATGTGAGCAGTGGAAAAAGGAGTCAAACATCGATTTCAGTATATATGGCACACCGCTTGAGTCTACCACCTATAAGTTCGCGAAGTGCTTACAGAAGCGCTTTGGTATCATAAAGGGTGTTACCGACAAGAACTATATTACAAACAGCTACCATGTGCATGTAACAGAGCAGATTAATGCATTTGACAAGCTAAAGTTTGAGTCCCAGTTCCAGAAGCTGTCTCCGGGTGGCGCTATCAGCTACGTTGAGGTACCAAACATGCAGGACAATATCCCTGCAGTGCTTTCAGTAATGCAGTACATTTACGACAATATCATGTACGCAGAGCTGAATACAAAGAGCGACTATTGCCAGGTATGCGGCTACGACGGAGAAATCAAAATCGTAGAGGAAGAGGGCTCAGGCAAGCTTATCTGGGAGTGCCCACACTGTGGCAATCGTGACCAGAACAAGATGAGTGTAGCCCGCCGTACATGCGGCTATATAGGCACACAGTTCTGGAATCAGGGAAGAACCCAGGAGATTAAAGAGCGAGTGCTTCATCTGTAGAAGTTAAAGGAATTGTATTTGAGACAGACCATTCTAAAAGCACAACATAAAGCATAAGAAAAATAAAACCGTCGTACCGGGCCGTAAATGGCAGGGTACGACGGTTTTACTTATGTTCTTAAATGATTAATTATTTCAATTACTCATCAAATTTTTGAGCCTTATCGAAGAGCTCATAAACCTCTTTTGAAGGCTCATTTGTGCAAAGTGTCACAACAACGGCTGCGATAAGTCCTAAAACAAATCCCGGCAGCAGCTCGTAGATTCCGGTTGATGTGAGGAATGCATACCACAATATATCAACGGCAGCACCTGTTATGATTCCTGCAACAGCACCCTTGAAGTTAAAGCGCTTCCAGAAGAGGCTGAGCATGATTGCAGGTCCAAAGGCAGCTCCAAAGATACCCCATGCATTGGAAACAAGTGCCATGATAGAGCCGGCATTAGGGTTTGATGCGATGATGAGTGCTGCAACAGAGATTCCAAGAACGACAATACGGCCGGTCCACATCATCTCTTTATCACTTGCCTTGCCTTTTCTGATGACAGGCTTGTACACATCACTCGAGAATGCAGATGAAGCAGCAAGCAGCTGGCTGTCTGCGGTGCTCATGGAAGCAGCAAGCACTGCAGAGAGGAGTATACCTGAGATAACACCCGGGAAAATCTTTCTTACAATCTGGATGAAAACAAGAGAGTTTTCATTGATTGATTCGTCAAAGCCAAGGAAAAGTCTTCCGATTACTCCGATTAAGGTTGCAAAAAATACAATAAGCAAGGTCCATGTGATTCCGATTTTTGCTGATTTTTTCAAATCCTTCTGTGATTTGATGGACATGAATCTGATAATGATATGTGGCATACCAAAGTAACCAAGTCCCCATGCCAGTCCTGACACGATATCCTGCCAGCTTGAGAATGGATTTAAGTAACCGCCCGGGAGTGATGACATAGATGATGTATCAAGCATAAATGCTGCAAAAATCGGTGCTATAAACATAGAACCAAGTACGAGCATGCCCTGGAAAAAATCGGTCCAGCATACAGCCGAGAAGCCGCCGAGGAAGGTATAGCCTACGATGACAACTGCTGCAAGATACATGGCAATCTGTGGATCCATTCCTATTACAGTGTGGAAAAGAGTACCACATGCCTTTACGCTCGATGCCGCATAAATAGTGTATGCAACCAAAAACACAATTGCACAAATCACCTGCAGTGCAAGTGATTTGGACAGGAATCTGTTGGTCAGATACTGCGGAATGGTGATGGAGTCGTTTGCTACAATCGAGAATTTTCTCAGTCTAGGGGCCTCTAGCAGCCAGCTTATAGTGTAGCCGATTGCAAGTCCTACAGGAATCCATACCTGACCTAAGCCCAGTGCATAGATAGAAGTAGGAAGTCCCATGAGTACCCATGCACTCATGTCTGAGGCTCCGGCTGACAGCGCCGCAACCCATGGTCCCATCTCACGTCCGCCGAGGAAGTAGGTCTTTTCTCCGCCGTTTCTGTTTTTCACGAAGAAGAAGATACCGATACCCAGCATGCACAGCAGATAGACGATAAATACAATAATTTCTGATGTTTTCATTTGTAGTACCTCTTTAATAGTTTATTTAGTAACCATGCTACCACGTTAGCGTGATAAAGGCAAGAAAAACTTTCTCTTGACGAATACACTGCGTTGACATATCATAGTATATAAGTGAAAGGGAGTAGCCGGCACGAGAGTGCTTACTTATCCGTCAGTACGATTGCTCATACATATCATACATATATGACAGCAATCCGGAGAGTGATTAAATGGCGAGACTTTTGTTGTTTTATACAGCAGAAGTGTTGCCTTTTTTGTATACAAAAACCTTCTGCTGATAGGACATAGCTGTAACTATCAATTAATCAGGCATCCTTAAAAAGGACAGCAGAAGGAGGAAAATTATGATTTTTGTAGCAATTTTACTGCTTATAGCAGGCTTTGTAGCACTGGTGAAGGGCGCGGATGTGTTTGTGGATGGAGCGGCGGCGCTCGCCGGGAAATTTGGTATTCCGCAGCTTGTGATTGGACTGACAATTGTGGCGATGGGCACGTCGCTGCCGGAGGCGGCAGTCAGCATCACTGCAGGAATAAAGGGTAATGCGGGGATTACAGTCGGCAATATTGTCGGCAGCAATATACTAAATATCCTTATAATCCTGGGAGTGACGGCACTCATCACAAATGTAGCCATACAAAAAACCACCTTCAAATACGAGATACCGTACATGCTTCTTATCACAGCGGTGCTTCTCGTGATGGGAATGACAGGCAATGAAATCACATTCATTGAGGGTGTTATACTGTGGATTTTATTTATTGCATATCTGCTTTATTTGTATATTCTGGCAAAAAAGGGCAATGACAGCGGTGATGAGCAGTCGGTAAAGCTATATCCGGTATGGAAATGTCTGTTCTTTATTGTGCTGGGCGGTGTATGCGTCGTAATTGGAAGCCAGTTTGTCGTAAACGGTGCCACGACCATAGCAAGAGCCTGCGGCATGAGTGAGCGCTTTATCGGACTGACAATCGTTGCATTCGGCACATCTCTTCCGGAGCTTGTTACATCTGTTTCAGCAGCACGCAAGGGAAATGCCGGTATAGCGATTGGAAATATAGTTGGCAGCAATATTTTCAATATACTCTTTGTAATCGGAACAGTAGCTCTCATTTGTCCGGTACCGTTTGAGAGCAGGTTTGTGATTGATACAGTTGTGGCAATCCTGTGCGGTGTGCTCCTGTGGGGCGGTACGATAAGACATAAAGAGCTTAGAAAGCCATGTGGAGTGGTGATGCTGCTTTGCTATGCGGCATATTTTGTATATTTGGCAGCTATGTAATGATGTATTTTTTTGAATTGCGATGACTGTGTTTAAAAAGAGTGTGATGAAGAGATAATAATTAAATTTAGCAAACTGTCAATAATTGTGCATACAAATCGACACTTTAACATTAAAATGATTGAGATTTCGCACTAAATATAAACAATTAATTAAAAATAGCACTCTTGCTTGACAAGTGCTGATTGCAGGTGTATAACGTAGTCAGAACGAACGGAAGGAAGCGATTATAATGGATAAAAACCCAAAGCATCCATTGAAGAAAAAGAATAAGGCAGATGCAAAGAAGCATCAGAAGCATGTATACGAATAGCGCTTCCACTAAGGAATACTATCCAGTAAGCACAATGTACCCCAGCCCGTAACAGGGTTGGGGTATTTTGTGTTTTTGGAGCTGTTTTCAGAGACAGCCCGTGAGGCAGCTGTAAATACATTTTCACCGGCACCTTTTATGAGAGAAGCTTTAAGCTTGTCGCCATACATATAGAGGTCATTTCCACGCACAATTCCCCATTCCATCAGAAGTGCAGCCGCACCGGTCACAAACGGTGCAGCCATAGATGTCCCTGTTTTTGAAGTGTAGCCTCCGGTGTTTGAGCATGAAATAATGTCTACACCGGGCGCAATGATATCAGGCTTTATACTGTCAAAGGCCCAGGTATAGCCTCGGCCGGAAAAGGCGGCTGTGCGGTTTGTTCGGCTGTCATAGGCTCCGACAGATATGACATTTTGAGCGGTTGAGGGGATGGTCAGGGTGATATCAGGCGATGCATGGATAAATGAGGTCTGTGCATTGCGCAGAGCACCTGACGGCAGCCATATATCCCATGAGCCGTCCTTTACAGATATAGGTTCAAGTGATATTTTCCAGATGCCGGGTGAGATGTATTCCGATCCCATGAGTTCAATGAATATTTCCTGAAAAGGAGAGTAGGGAGAGGGACCGCCGCCTGTTATATATATGTCTGTCCCATCGAGATTGTATCTGTATGTAAAGCCCTTTGCCTGATTGGTAATTGTATCGGGAATCTCAAGCATATCATTATTTGGTGCACTAATGCGCAGCTGTATCTCATCCCAGTATTTTTTCCATAAATCAATGGAAAGAGACGGCTCAGGATAGCCTATCGCAAGCTCTGCATCGGCAGGATACGAGCTGCCGTTTGCATGACCAAAGCCGGCTCCATCGTTACCTGAGCCGACTGAGACAGCGCAGCGGTAGTTTCCTGCTATATAGTCCAGGTATGCTTCAAGCAGTGAGGTGCCGCTGTGCGAGCCGTTGCTTGTGCCAAAGCTTAGGTTTATGGCGATAGGCATGTTCATATCGATTGATTTTCTTATGCAAAAGTCTACTGCCAGCATAATCTGCGTGGTTGTGGGAAAGCTGGCACCGCCTGAGGTTTTGAGTTTTACGATTATAAGAGTGCTTTCATAAGCAACACCGCGGTATTTTGTGTTTTGTTCATTACCATTACCGTTTCCGGCAGCGATTCCTGCCACATGAGTGCCGTGCCCGGATATGTCGATGCTTGGGCAGATACGCTGCATTTCTAAGCTGTTTTCTGCATTTATGGCTTTGGTGATTGTATCGCGGTCATATAAGGTGCCGAAAGGGATGATATCACTGTGTGAGGAATCATCGGAAACAGTCTGGTCCCACAGATAGGCGATTCTGCTTTCACCATCCTGTATAAAAGCCGGATGGGCATAGTAAATTCCGGAGTCGATAATGCCTACGAGCACACCATTTCCGGTCAGATTATATGGATTGGTGTGTACGGGAGTGATGCATGAGGCCTGAGAGCCCTCGTACACATCGTAGTTAAACTGCTTTGGCTTTTCCATATATATGATTTCATCGCACAGGGCAACGGTATTTACAAGTGATTTCTCAATTACGAGCACCGCATAGTTTCCGAGCAGCTTTGTGATGAGTACAGAAGGATACTTTTCTTTTATTTTTTCTATGTCACCGACATATTTTACTATCACTTCCCAGCTATCACTCTCCGGCAGATAGCCGCTTGAAAGCCCTCCCTCTTTTCCAAGCTCATAAGGGGTGGACAACAGGGCGGCGGACAGCTGTGGAGAAATTTTCTCACTAAATGCTATTTCCATACTAACCTCCATTTTTTATTAGTAAAATATTAAAAAAATCTTAAAAGACAGATGCAATATATATTTGGTATGATTAATTCATAATCAATCAATTAATTATAAGAAACCGGGAGGTCGAAATGAGTAAAAAGAAAAAGATAATCATTTCAGTGATTGCAGTTGTGCTTATCATAGCAGTGATTGTGTCAGCTGTTGTCATTGCAATGACAAAGGGAAAGAATGCAGCAAAGGCATCGGGAGTCTATGCAAACAAGGTCGCTGATGTCATGTATCAGGCGGGAAGTACTGACAAGTACAGCGGTGTCGTGGAAGCAGCCGATACCATGGATATCAAGGCTGACAGTGAAAAAAAGGTAAAGGATATTCTTGTGTCAGAGGGGGATGAGGTACAGGTGGGTACACCTCTTTTTACCTATGATACAAAAGATCTTGCTGCGAAAAAGGAAAGCGCCACGCTTGAGCTTGAGAGCTTAAACAATACGCTTTCCGGCTATGATGCACAGATAGAGCAGCTCACCAAGGAAAAGAAGGAAGCGCCAAAGGATCAGCAGCTTGACTATACACTGCAGATTCAGCAGGCGCAGACACAGCAGAAGCAGACTCAGTACGATATTGCCACGAAGAAGGCAGAGATAGAAAAGTATGATGAGAGCATCAAAAATGCCACTGTAAACAGCACAATGATTGGTGTTGTAAAGAAAATCAATGAGAATCAGAGTGCAGACACAGCAGATACTGCATTTATGACAATCGTTGCCACCGGTGATTACAGGGTAAAGGGCACAATTGATGAGCAGAGCTTTTTAAACAGTGGACTCGCAGAGGGGCAGGCAGTTATAGTGCGCTCGAGAGTTGATGAGTCAAAGACATGGCAGGGTACCATCAGCAAGGTTGATACTGAGAATACTCAGACTGATAACAGCAATTCCGGCATGTATGATGATGGAAGCAGCGAGCAGAAGGCATCAAAGTACAACTTCTATGTGCAGCTTACAGGCACAGGCGACATGCTTTTAGGACAGCATGTATATGTGGAGCCGGATTTCGGACAGACGCAGGTAAAGGATGGTATTTGGATTGATGAGAGCTATGTCGTAAAGGATGGCGATGATGCATATGTATGGACACTTAATAAAAAGGATAAGCTTGAGAAGACAAAGGTTGAGCTTGGAGACTATGACGAGAATCTCATGATGTATGAAATCAAGTCAGGGCTTACAAAGGATGACTATATAGTATGGGCATCTGATGACCTTTATGAGGGTGAGCCGGCACAGACATGGGAAGAGTACGTTGAAAATGGCGGCGGTGAAGAGTCAGTCTATGACGATATGGGTACAGAAGCTCTTGATGACCAGATGCTTGAGGGCACTGAGGGCGGTCCTGTTGATGATGGCACAATGGACGATGGCACAATGGACGAAGGTGCTGCAGATGCCACCGGTTCAGGTGACGCGGAGGTACAGTAGATGATTCTAGAACTCCAGCATATTTATAAAAACTATGACCAGGATAAGCTCGTGGTGCCGGTTTTAAAGGATGTCTCACTCCAGATTGAGGAGGGAGAGTACGTGGCAATCATGGGGCCGTCGGGCTCCGGCAAGACCACTCTCATGAATATAGTGGGTTGTCTTGATCTGCCAACATCGGGCACATATATACTTGACGGCAGACCTGTCAGTGAGCTTAAGGAAAAGGAGCTTACGAGAGTCAGACGGGATACAATTGGATTTGTATTTCAGAATTTCCAGCTCATGCCGAGAGAGTGTGCCTTGGACAATGTATGCCTGCCACTCATATATGCCGGTGTGAGCAAAAAGGACAGAAGGCAGATGGGTATGGAGGCATTAGAGCGTGTAGGGCTTTCAGACAGGGCTGATTTCAGGCCAACACAGCTTTCAGGAGGACAGAAGCAGAGAGTGGCGATAGCGAGAGCTATGGTCAATCATCCAAAGCTTCTGCTGGCGGATGAGCCTACGGGAGCTTTGGATTCAAAGTCAGGCAAGCAGGTGCTTGAGCTCTTTGAGAGCCTTAATGAGTCCGGTGTGACGGTTGTCGTGATTACACATGACAGAAAGGTAGCTGAGCAGGCAAAGCGCATCGTACACATCATAGACGGCGAGATAACAGAGGAAGGACAGGAGGCAGGTAATGAAAAAGAAAAAGAGAATTAAGATCATTATAATAGCTGTCCTTGTAGTTGCAGTTGCAGCGGGAAGCATCACAGGAGTTGTTTATTACAGGAACTCCAAGGGGCTTGCTTCCGTCATGAGTGTTTCAATGATCAGCACGACAAACGACTACACATCCATGACCAGTGAGGGAATGGTGTGTGATGATGCATGTCAGACAATCAATTTAAAGGATGGACAGAAGGTGACAGAGGTTTATGTCACAAAGGATCAGCAGGTAAAGGCCGGAGATAAGCTCCTTGCATATGATGTGACGAGTCTTTCCCTCTCGGTTGAGATGAAGCAGCTTGAGATACAGAGTCTTGAGAACCAGCTTGCATCGGAAAAGCAGAAGCTTGACAAGCTAAAGAACACTAAACCGGTTGAAAAGCAGCCCGAGTCTCCTGTTACACCTGAGCCACAGCCTGATACACAGCCGGATGCCCCTGAGCAAAAGCCTGATGAAGAGCATGATGTGATATCTGATTTGTCAGAGGCCAAAGGAATCGGTACAGAGGACGATCCTTATGCATTTACATGCACAGAGGCTTCATATGTATCGGGAGAGCTTTTGAATACACTCGCTGATAAAAGCGCTGTAGCACGGTTTGTAATAGGAGATGCGAATGCACCTGATATGGAGCTTATCGTAAGAGGAGATAGGCTTGGCGGCTATGATGAAAGCGATGAGATAAAGCTTTTCCTTGCAGGCACAACTACAGCAGGAGATGCGTCTGATGATACAGCAGGAAGTGAGTCGTCAGATACCAAAACAGCCAGTGCCACAGAACAGACCGCACAGACAGAAGCTGATACCGCGGCAGAAGAAAAGACATACACTGCAGATGAGCTTAAGGATGCCATAAAGGAGCAGACCAGAAGTGTTGCCGATGTTGATTTACAAAAGAGAATTGCACAGGCCAATTTAAAGGAACTGCAGAGCGAGCTTGAGGATGGCGTGGTATATGCAAAGAAGGATGGAATTGTGACAACAGTCTGTGATCCTGCCAATCCACCGAAGGACGGTACACCTTTCCTGCAGCTTTCGGGAGCATCAGGACTGTATATCAGCGGAACAATCGGTGAGCTGGATCTGGATACGGTAAAAATAGGACAGAGCGTATCAGCAGTCAACTACATGACAGGTGATACCTATGAGGGCACAATATCCGAGATAAGCAATGTGCCGTCAGACAGCGTAAACTATTATGGAGACAGCAATCCAAACTCCTCATTCTATGAGTACACCGCGTACATTGAGAATCCGCAGAATCTCAAAAAGGGCGATTCACTTGAGTTGACCATAGATACATCATCGGAGGGCTCTGACAGCGGACTATATATCGACAAGTCATATGTCAGAACAGAGAACGGACAGTCATATATATACAAGGATGACAACGGAAAGCTCAAAAAACAGTCTGTCAAAACAGGCAAGTCGCTCTGGGGCTCATATGTGGAGATAAAGTCAGGTCTGACAAATGATGACTATATCGCATTCCCGTATGGAGTCAGGGAGGGCGAGAAAACCAAGGTGTCGGAAGATGGTATGTATTAGTTTAGCAGGGAGGATTAAAGATGCTTGAAAATATTAGATTGTCCTTTAGGGGAATCTGGTCACATAAGATGCGTTCGTTTCTGACCATGCTTGGAATCATCATCGGAATTGCAGCAATTATTGCGATTGTTTCCACAATTCAGGGCACAAACGAACAGATAGAAAAGAACCTCATAGGTTCGGGAAGTAATAACGTAAAGGTCACACTGCAGAAGGATGGCTATGATATGGATTTATCATATGAAACAGCGCCGGCGGGAGTGACTGAGGTATCGGCTGCCACACTTGACAGCATAAAGGAGCTCGACCATGTGAAAAATGCAGCTCTTTACCGTACAAGACAGGCTTCCAATGCAGTCTATTATCTGAACACGGCGCTTTCGGGCGGCAATATAACAGGTGTCGATGACGGATATTTCGATACTGCAAGCTATGTAGTCATGAAGGGCAGAGGCTTCTCAAAGAATGACTATGCAAATGCACGCAGGGTGGCTCTTATTGATGAGAGCGTGGAGAGCAGCCTGTTTTCAGGAGAGAGCGCACTCGGCAAGACAGTAGAGATACAGGGATATCCGTTTACAGTAGTCGGTGTAGTCACGGAAAAGGACAGCTATGACCTGGTAATAAACTCAATGGATGATTACTATATGTATGCCCATGATGACAGCCAGGGCAATGTATTTGTGCCAAGCGGAACATGGCCGGTTATATTTGGTTATGATGAGCCGCAGAACCTTTTGCTTAAGGCAGACAGCACGGATACCATGGCTACAGTGGGAAAGGCTGCTGAGGAGATACTTAACAGTAATTTAAATGTCACAGACGGCTCTGATGTGACCTACAAGGCACAGGATTTACAGGAGCAGGCAAAGCAAATACAGCAGCTCAGCCAGTCAACCAACATGATGCTCATCTGGATTGCCGGAATATCACTGCTAGTCGGTGGTATCGGTGTCATGAATATCATGCTTGTGTCAGTCACAGAGCGTACCTCGGAGATAGGACTTAAAAAAGCAATCGGAGCAGGAAAGGGAGCAATACTTGGACAGTTCCTCACAGAGGCAGTTGTTCTCACAAGTCTTGGAGGTTTGGTCGGAGTGCTGGTCGGAGTGATACTCTCTAAGGTCATCTCAATGCTAAACGGCACGCCGACAGCGATAAGTCCGGCAGCAGCTATACTTGCGGTGCTTTTTTCCATGGCAATCGGAATCATATTCGGTATGCTTCCTTCATACAAGGCAGCGAACCTGAACCCTATTGACGCACTGCGCCATGAGTAATTTTTATTAAAATTGCCGTTATTGTGAAAAAAATAACAATTCTTTGTATTTTGATGAATACAAGGGTAGAAAAAGTTTAAAAAATTTTGTAGAATGTTCCTAGTAGATAAATACTAGGAGCATTTTTTTAGAGGAATCAGGTCATGTGATATGGGAAGTGTCACATGGTATAATGATTCTTCTAAGTATATAATTAATTAGGTAACAAAATATACATTATTTTAAGGAAAAGGAGATAATATGTACGCTGACGAAAACGTAATCAAAATCAAACATGCAGTTTTGCTTGAGGTCGCAAAGGCTGCATTTGCAGGTAACCTCGATGAGATCAGAGATGACATCCCATTTACACTTATTCCGGGACCGACACCTCAGTTCCGTTGCTGTATCTACAAGGAGAGAGAGATCATCCGTCAACGTGTCAGACTAGCAGAGGGTAAAGCACCAAGCGCAAACGATGACGGCAATATCATCCAGGTAATCAGCTCAGCATGTGAGGATTGTCCGATTTCAAGCTACACAGTTACTGAGAACTGTCAGAACTGTCTTGGCAAGGCTTGTATCAATGCATGTAAGTTCGGAGCAATTGA
The DNA here is from genome assembly GCF_000020605.1 of Agathobacter rectalis ATCC 33656. Lineage (NCBI taxonomy): Bacteria > Bacillati > Bacillota > Clostridia > Lachnospirales > Lachnospiraceae > Agathobacter > Agathobacter rectalis. The sequence continues at coordinate 2,256,336 of NC_012781.1, read as the reverse complement.
GGCAGGACGTCTCCGCTCACATATCGACCCACAGAAGTGTAAGGAGTGTGGACGCTGTGCACAGGCATGTCCTTACAACGCTATCGCTCATTTAAAGAGACCATGTAAGTTCTCTTGCCCTGTAAATGCCATTACATACAATGAGTACGGCATTTCAGTGATTGATGAGAGCAAATGTATCAGATGTGGTAAGTGTATCCACAGCTGTCCATTCGGAGCTATCGGATCAAAGACATATATCGTAGATGTAATCGATGCAATCAAGTCAGAGAACAAGCATGTATACGCTATGGTTGCACCTGCAGCAGAGGGACAGTTTGGCGCAAATATCACTATGAACAGCTGGAAGAAAGCTATGCAGGCAGTTGGCTTCAACGGTTTTGTTGAGGTAGCACTCGGAGGAGATATGACAGCAGCATACGAGGCTGATGAGTGGCTTGAGGCATATGAGGCAGGAGAGAAGAAGGTTACATCATGCTGTCCTGGATTTGTAAATATGGTTAGAAAGCACTATCCTGAGCTTGCTGACAAGATTTCTACAACTGTTTCACCTATGTGTGCAGTTTCAAGAATGATCAAGGCAAAGGACCCTGATGCAGTTACAGTATTCATCGGACCATGTGTTGCCAAGAAGTCAGAGGTACATGATCAGAAGATAGAGGGCAATGCAGACTATGTACTTACCTTCAGCGAGATTCGTGCTATTATGAAGGCAAAGGGTGTACAGCTTGAGGCTGATGATACCTCATACCAGGAGGGCTCAGTATACGGTAAGCGTTTCGCAAACTCAGGCGGAGTTACAGCAGCCGTAATCGAGAGCATGAAGGAAAAAGGCGAGGATGTTGATTGCAAGGTTTGCAAGGCAAACGGAGCAGCAGAGTGTAAGAAGGCACTTCTCCTCATGAAGGCAGGCAAGCTTCCTGAGAACTTCATCGAGGGAATGGCATGTGAGGGCGGCTGCGTAGGCGGACCAAGCTCATACAATGACATGGTATCTACCAAGAAGTTCCGTGATGATCTCTTAAGCAGAGCAGATGACAGAAAGATTCGTGACAACATCGCCAACTACCATATGGAGACATTTGAGATGCACCGCAAGGAGCAGTAATAAAATAATTGTTACAGCATAAGCTTTTTAAATCCCCCGGCTTGTTCGGGGGATTTTTGTGATTGTGAATATCTACAAAAAGATATGTGGTTAGTCATATTGAGAACTGAATAGTAACAAAGATATTAAATAAATTAATTACTTATTAAGACTGCACCGGAGGTATTCATGATAAAGAAACAATTGTAACATAACTGAAATATATGAAGCCAACATTAAGAAATTCTCAAGGAATTTGCAGTAGCAAAAAAGATTGTTTAACGCTATAATAGATATTGCTTGAAATAATATTATCAGGTTTGAGTAATAATATAGAGAGAATAATTATAAAATGCTAAAGAGGATTGGAAAAATGGACAAAAATAAAAAGATGATTATCGGCATACTTACGGCTGCAATAGTTCTGGTGGTGGCGTTTATAGTATATATCACATGCTTTGACTCACACATTGAGTTCAGCAGCAAGTTCAAAAACGGTATTACTGTTGAGTATGGCAAAAAGTTTGAGGCACCAAAAATCAAGGCGTATGTCAGAGGCAGGCTTATAAATCGGAAGGGAAAAGAGATAAAATGTACTATAGACAGTAATGTCGATGCGACAAAGACAGGTTCATACGAGATAAAGGTAACTGCTCAATACGGTAAAAAAACTGCGACACAGACAATCAAGGTTGAAGTGAGGGATAAGAAGGCTCCGGAGATTACATTAAATGGCGATGCAGAGATGACTGTAGAGGCAGGAAGCGAGTTCAGTGACCCGGGATATACGGCAACAGACAACTATGATGGGGATCTGACAGACAAGGTATCTGTTACAGGAGCTGTCGATACTTCAAAGCCGGGAGACTATGAGATAAAGTACAGTGTCGCTGACTCGTCAAAGAATGAGAGCGAGGTCAAAAGGACTGTGCATGTCACAGATACCACTGCACCGCAGATAAAGCTTTCGGGTGATGATTTTATGTCAGTTAAAAAGGGTGATAAGTACAGTGATCCGGGATACACGGCAACAGACAATTGTGACGGAGACATCACAGACAGTGTCAAGGTATCAGGAGATAAGGTAGATAAGGATAAGGCGGGAAAGTATACTGTGACCTATGAGGTCTCAGATTCATCAGGAAATAAGGCTACTGCTACAAGAGTGGTCAGTGTGTATGATCCGGCTGCCACGGCAGACACGGTAAATCCGGGCAACAAGATTATTTATCTTACCTTTGACGATGGTCCCGGAAAGTATACACAGGGGCTATTAGATGTGCTTGATAAATACAATGTAAAGGCCACCTTCTTTGTTACAAATACACATCCTGACTATCAGAACATGATAGCAGAGGAGGCAAAGAGAGGACATACAGTGGCTATCCACTCTGCCAGCCACAAATACAACCAGATATATACAAGTGAGCAGGCATTTTTTGATGACCTTGAGCAGATGAACAGTATCATAAAGGCACAGACGGGAAATGATGCGTCAATCATCAGATTCCCGGGTGGCTCATCAAATACTGTGAGCAAGGATTACTGTCCGGGTATTATGACACAGCTCGTAAATGATGTAACAGCAAGAGGACTTTTATATTGTGACTGGAATGTATCGAGCGGAGATGCAAACCCCAAGCCAATCAGCACGGAACAGGTGGTACAGAATGTCATCTCCGGTGTGCAGAGCCATAATGTATCAGTTGTATTGCAGCATGACATAAAGGAATTCAGTGTCAATGCGGTCGAGCAGATCATCCAGTGGGGACAGGCGAACGGTTACACGTTTTTACCACTCACCACAAGCTCACCGATGTCTCATCATCGTGTAAACAACTAAAATCATTCAAATAAAAAAGCACAAAAAAGAAGAGTTCGAAATGAACTCTTCTTTTTTTAATCATGATTCTTATATCTTATTCCCCAATTAACATTTTTGTAACTATAATTTTACCTAAATATATAATAAAGAAAAAGGTACATAGAAACTAGATTGCCTGAGGGGTCAAAATTATTTAACTACCTCAACGTTAACTGCCTGTGGACCTTTAGCGCCATCAGTGATATCGAACTCTACTGCTGCACCTTCCTCGAGAGTTTTGAAGCCCTCCATGTTAAGTCCTGAGAAATGTACGAATACATCCTTTCCGTCCTCGGCTGTGATGAATCCGTAACCTTTTTGGTTATTGAACCATTTTACTGTACCTTTGCTCATCGAAAGTACCTCCAAATAATAATAATGCTGCTTACGCAACTAACGTTAGAATAGCATAACAGGTTTAAGATGTAAAGCAATAAAGTCAAAGTTCTTTAAAGTTTATGTCATTATTTGCTAAAAATTTCATTACAAGCTTATCCCATTCACTGTCTAAGGTCTTATCCGCTGAAAAAATATTGTAGGATATTCCGGTTGTCAGAGTCAGAAGCTGGCTCTGATACCTGATATTTATGAAAAAACCACTGATATCGGACACGGTGAAAGCAGAGTGCAGACTGCTTAGGGTGTGCTCCATGTTTTCGGGTGAAAGCAGAAAGACAAACTTGAATGACGATGGAGTCTGTCTGCCCTTTATCAGGTCAAAGCAGTTTGTGCGAAGCATCCTAAAGGGAAGTATGCTATAGCCAGCTATACAATTTTCCTCAAGCTCTGTGGAGCTGTAAAAGCCCTTTTGCAGGTGACCATCTATGACATATGAGGCTGCCTTTGTGATGACGGCCTCCTGGAGCAGGAAGTTGTCAAAGATTTCCGTGCGAAGCAGCTTGTTCATAAAGTCCTTTGTGTCTGTCAGTTCAATTGATATCATAATTTCTCCTCATTTCCCACATTGTATGTGACAGCGAATGATTGTTCTCAATGGTTTTGAATAGTTATCGATTATTATATCATACATCAGATTTGCGGATTATGCCATAAAAATAAAGCCTGTTCAACTGGAATAATTGTAAAGTCCGTGGTAGAATAAATGCGTTATGCAATGAAAACAGGAGGCAATCCATGAAACAGGAAAAATTATTTGATTTACTAAAAGCGGCTGTTTCACCATGCGAGTGTGTGAAGGCTGCAAAGCAGGAGCTTTTGGAAAACGGATTTGAGGAGATAGATTATACAGGCGACTGGAAGCTTGTGCGCGGTGGCAGGTATGTCTTAAATCACCATGATACGACCATGTTTGCGTTTACTGTAGGAAGCGGCTACAACAAAAAGGATATGGTGCGAATAGCGGCAGCTCACACAGACTATCCATATCTTCGCATAAAGCCAAATCCGGATTTTATGACAAACTCATATGCACAGGTTAATGTAGAGGTGTATGGAGGACCGATTTTAAACACATGGTTTGACAGACCTCTCGGAGTGGCAGGGCGCGTAGCTATAAAGAGTGAGGATGTGTTCAATCCGCGTATGGTGCTATATAGGTCCAAAAAGCCTGTCATGATTATTCCAAATCTTGCCATTCATATGAACAGGGATGTGAATAAGGGGGTCGGAATAAATAATCAGGTGGATCTGATGCCGGTGCTTGATTCAATAACTGAGGATGAAATGACCACGGATTATTTCCTTAGTTTTCTGGCTAGAGAGCTGTCTGTGGAAAAGAGCGATATCATAGACTTTGAGCTCAATACATTTTGTATGGAGGAGCCTTGCTTTGTCGGTGTGAATGACACCATGATTTCATCACCAAGAATCGACAACCAGTCATCCTGCAGGGCACTTCTTGATGCCATAGAGGATGGAAACAGGGCTGATGGAATAAACATCATAGCGCTTTTCGACCATGAGGAGATTGGAAGTAACAGTAAGCAGGGCGCGGCCTCTATAATGCTTCACGATATGCTCAGACGTATTTTAAGAAATATGGACCTTTCAGAAAATGAAATAGATGAGAGCATATATGATGCCATGCTTTTGTCTGTCGATGTGGCTCATGCGCTTCATCCTAATAAAAAGGAAAAGATGGATATCACAAATATGCCTGTCATGGGAAAAGGCTTTTGTATCAAGCAGGCGTGCTCGCAGTCGTATGCTACGGATGCGCAGGCTATTGCTATTCTATGTCAGCTGTGTGATGAAAAGGGCATACCTTACCAGCGTTTTGTGAACCGTTCGGACAGCCGTGGCGGCAGCACACTGGGCTCGATTGCAGGTACGCTTTTGCCGGTGAAGACTGTGGATATAGGTATACCTATTCTTGCAATGCACTCAGCCTGTGAGCTTATGGGAGTACGCGACATGAAAGCCTTAAGCGACTGTGTGACGGCCTTTTTCGGGTACCATTAAAGGGCAGATAGCCATTATGGGAAAATAAATACAGAAACCTCTTGCATAAGTTTAGTTTTAGTGTTAATATGACGTAGTAATGAAAACTACTTGTTGCGGAATAAAATAACTTTTAAAAAAGTAATTTAAACTTTTATTATCATATAGTGCAGGAGGAATAGATATGTATAAGATTATAATAGATAGCTGTGGTGAGCTCACAGACAGCCTTAAGAAGGATGGACATTTTTGCAATGTGGCACTCGAGCTTGATGTTGACGGATACAGAATCCGCGATGATGAGAGCTTTGACCAGCATGATTTCTTAAGAAGAGTAAAGGAGAGCGTAAAGGGGCCAAAGTCGTCATGCCCGTCTCCTGAGGAATATATGCAGGCCTTTGAGGGAGAGGCTGATCATGTATATGTTGTCACACTTTCGGGCAAGCTCAGCGGCTCATACAACAGCGCTGTTTTAGCGGTCAATCTGTACAACGAGGAGCATGAGGACTGTGGCAAGCAAATCTATGTATTCAATTCCCGCTCAGCATCTATCGGCGAGACACTAATCGGTATGAAGGTACAGGAGCTTGAAGAGAGTGGACTTTCGTTTGATGAGGTTGTAAAGCAGACAGAGGAGTATATTTCTTCCATGAATACCTTCTTTGTGCTTGAGACACTTGATACATTAAGAAAGGCAGGACGATTAAGCAACCTGAAGGCTTTTGTGGCCAGCACTTTAAATATAAAGCCTGTCATGGGCTCAACCGATGAGGGCTCAATCCAGCAGCTTGGCCAGGCCAGAGGCATGAAGAGGGCACTTGCCAAGATGGTAGAGGATGTTGTGGCTGCCACAAAGGACTGTGAGCACAGGATTCTTGCAATTTCGCACTGCAACTGCCCGGAGCGTGCACAGTATGTGAAGGCTTGCCTTGAGAAGCTTGCCAGATTTAAGAAGATTGTCATTGTGGATACTGCCGGCATCTCAAGCATGTATGCAAATGACGGAGGCATTATTATAGCAGTATAAGGATATGGTCTTTATTTTATCGGCCGGATATATTATAATGATGGCATGGGAAATTTAGATTACACACAGGTTTTAAACAAAATAGAAAACACACGCCGTTTCGGCAATGAGCCGGGAGTGGTGGTGACAGCACAGGTCATAAAGGTGCTGAGAGAAAAAGGAAAGCAAAAGCGCATAATACCGTATATCCATGTGGCAGGCACCAATGGAAAGGGCTCGGTGTGCGCTTTTTTTTCTAGTATATTAAAAAAAGAGCATATGAGGGTAGGCACGTTTGTATCACCGCATCTGGTGGATTTTGAGGAGCGCATCACGGTTGATGGGCGTATGATACCTAAGGAGGATGTCACACGGCTTGGAAACTATCTGCTTGATATAGATTTTGGCATAGGACTTACGATGTTTGACTACTGCCTTGCCATGGCTCTTTTGTACTTTGAGGAGCAGCAGTGCGATTATATGGTCATTGAGACAGGGCTCGGAGGCAGGCTTGACTCAACGAATGCAATCGGCACACCGCAATGTGCCGTTATTACAAAGATAGGCTATGACCATATGGCTATCCTTGGCAGTGATATAGCGGATATAGCGGCTGAGAAGGCCGGTATTATAAAGGAAAACGGCACAGTGGTGGTGGAACAGCAGGATAAACGTGCCATGCAGGTGATCGAGCAGGAAGCACAAAAAAAGCATGCACGGATAATCACTGTGGAGCAAAGCGATATAGCACGCTGCAGCGGCTACGCACTGAGGCTTTGTGGCACATTTCAGTGGGAGAATGCAGCAGCGGCAGAGCTTGCGGCGCGGTATGTGCTGGAAAAGTACTATGGCGGGCCGGAATACGAAATTCAATATGATAAGACAGGGCCAAAGAGCGAGAAAACAGACCTGAATGACAGGATAAAAAGCGCTCTTGAAGAGGCTGTGTGGCCGGGGCGCATGGAGATAGTATCAAAGAAGCCGTTTCTGCTAGTGGACGGAGCACACAACAGCAATGGAGTTGATGCGCTCAAGGAAAGCCTCATGCAGATGTATCCGGGGGAGAAATTTTGCTTTTTCATGGGGGTCATGGCTGATAAGGACTATGATGTCATGATACGTGAGATTTTGCCGCTTGCTGAGGAGTTTTATACAGTGACACCGGATTCAGACAGGGCACTGCAGGCATCGCACCTTGCAGATTTTATCAGAAAAGAGGGAGTTGAGGCAACAGAGCTTTCAGGAGTTGATGAGATAAGAAAGCACCTGAAAAGAGATACGAAAAATGTTGCATTTGGCTCATTGTATTTTATTGGGGAGCTTAAACAGCACCGGATATAAACACCGGATATAAGAGGATGATTCATGGCTGATATTTTAAGAATTTTTAAAAGAGATATGTGCGGCATATTCCGAAATGTGCTTGTACTCATTATAGTTATTGGACTTTGCGTGCTGCCGGCGCTGTATGCATGGTTTAATATCTATGCCAACTGGGACCCGTATGGCAACACCGGAAATATAGCAATTGCAGTAGTCAATCTGGACAAGGGCTGGACGAAGAATGACAGCGAAACTGTCAATATGGGCGATGGTGTGGTAGAGTCATTAAAGCAAAAGGATACTATAGGCTGGAAATTTGTTAAATCAGAGGAAAAGGCTGTTGAGGGTGTTAAGTCGGGCAGATATTATTCTGCACTTGTCATAGATGAGCAGTTTACCTACAGCATGTATCATGGTGTAGCTGACAATATTGAAAATCCAAGGATTACCTACTATCTCAACGACAAGAAAAATGCTGTTGCGACAAAGATAACGGACAGCGCAGCAAGTGCTGTTAAATCAAGTATTAATAAGCAGTTTATAAAGGTGCTTGCAGAGCAGGTATTTAAGGAGACCAACGTAATATCCGATGACATGAAGGAAAAGGATGCTGTGGGGCAGATGACCGGTAAGCTTGAAGCGGTATCAGAGAGTCTTGCGCAGTACGATGCCATGATAGATACGTTTATTGACGGAAATAAGGCGTTGTCACAGGTGTCTAAAGAAACGGGCGAAGCACTCAAAGATGGGCAGGATAAGCTTGCAAAGGGCACAGACAGGCTTGAAGAGAGTAAAAATGATCTGCAGTCCACCAGACAATCCTTCGACAGCTTTAGCGCAGATATCACGTCGGCATTAGCAAAGGTGAAGAGCTCGATTGATGATATATCAAAGCAGATTTCAGATGCAAATCTGTCGCAGGATGTAAATACTATTCAAAGTGATGTGCAAAATATTAAACAGTCAGCGGATGCTTTGAAAGGTAATATTGACACTCTTGAGGACAAAATCAACAAAATAAAGCCGGATATGGACGATACCCATGTCGGCACACTTATTTCCAATATAGAGCTTGTCAAGGAACAGACAAAGAGCATGATAGAAAGCACACAGTCTGTGGATTTATCGGGAAAAACACAGAATTCTGCAGAAACACTTAAGAGTGTAATGTCGGCTCTTTTATCGACCGCGTCAGCAGTGAATGATACATATACCTCACAGATAGTGCCACAGGTGGACGGCATGATAAGCAGTATGTCGTCTGTTCTTGATTCAATGCAGACCACACTTGGCAATCTAAGTCAGACATCAGGCTCCATGGCGCAGGTGTTTGACGGAGTGGACAGTACGCTTGATACACTTAATATGAGCATGACACAGCTTAAGGGAGTCATAGAATCAGCATCTGACAAGATAAATACGACACTCGACAAGCTTGAAGCAGCCTCTGAGGATGAAAAAGCTGATATCATAGTGAATCTGCTTTCGGGGAATCCTGAAAAGCTTGGCAGCTTCTTTTCAGAGCCGGTGCAGGTATCAGATAATTATATCTACGAGATAGCCAATTATGGCTCCGGAGTAGCACCTTTTTATACGACACTTGCCATATGGGTGGGCATGACTATACTTGTTTCGCTGGTAAAGGTTCACGCGGATGCCAAGGGGCTTGGGAAACTAAAGCCTTCACAGCTTTATTTTGGCAGATATCTGACATTCTTTTTACTGTCACAGGTACAGACTTTTATCATTGTGCTAGGTGATTTATACCTGCTTAAAATACAGTGTGTGCATCCGGTTTCATTTATTGTGACAGGCGCAGTGACAAGCCTTACATTTTCACTGCTCATATATTCTCTGACCATATCCTTTGGTGATATAGGAAAGGCACTGGCGGTGGTTGTCATGGTACTTCAGATTGCAGGAAGCGGCGGCACATATCCGATAGAGGCGCTGCCGTCATTTTTCAGGGCAGTGTATATTTTCTTCCCATTCCCATATGCGATAAATGCGATGAGGGAGTGTATAGGAGGTATGTACGAAAATACACTCGGCAAATGTTATATCACGCTTTTACTTTTTGGCGCAGCCTCTTTGGTGATAGGACTTGTGATACGAAAGCCGTTTATCAGACTCAATCATTTTATAGAGAAGCGTATGGAAGATACTGAGATGTTATAGTTAAATGTACAATTAATAACTTGATAATTGGCATATTAATATGGTACTTCTGATGTGCCGTAAGCTATAAAGCGGGAAGGAAAGTATGCAGGATACAGGTAGAAACAGTAATAAAGATTCCAATATGGATAATGATATGAATAATAATGCAAATAATAATGTGAATGAGCAGCCGCTATCCGATGATAAGAGATTGCGCGAGATGTACGATAAGCTGGTCGGATATGAAAAGACCATCCATGAGCAGAATCAAAAGCGGATAAAAATAGGATTAAGGTGCATATACATCATTCCGCTCTTTTTTCTTGTGCTGCTGATGATTGTGCCGGACAGTTCAAAAATCATTTTTCTTGTACTGTGGATAGTGAGTCTGTTTGCTATCGCAGTGTATTTAATTGGAGTCGAGTATGTGGACTATAAGCTGCAGGAGAAGATGAATGAGATAAGCGGCTGTGATGTACAGAGTGTGAGTCCTGTCGTGCAGATTGAGGACAGGGTGCAGGAAATAGCCGAAAGAGTGGAGCAGAGATTTGATACGATGCAGCAAAGTACAGGGGAGGATGCCGAGCAATGAAAAAAATATTTCAAATATATCTGGCTGACCTGAAACGTATATCCACAAATGTGGTTGCCATAGTCATTATTATGGGACTTGGCATCATCCCGGCTTTATATGCATGGTTTAATATTATGTCCAACTGGGATCCTTACGGAGAGGAAGCTACATCACAGATGCACATAGCAGTATATTCTGAGGATGAGGGGATGAGCATCGGTGATTTAAAGCTATGTATGGGAGATAGTGTCATAAAGGGACTGAAGGAAAACGATGCAATTGGCTGGATTTTCACAGACAGCAGTAAAGAGGCACTGGAGTATGTTTATAGCGGAAAGTGCTATGCAGCCTTTATTGTGCCGAAGGATTTTTCATCTGATATGCTTAGCTTCTTAAGCGGTGAGCCGGTCAATCCGCAGATAGAATACTATGAAAACAGCAAGAAAAATGCCATAGCCACAAAGATAACCTCAAAGGTCAAGACCACGGTGCAGCAGTCTGTAAACTCTTCAATGGTGAGCACGATTACAGAGATAGCGTCAAAGTCGGGAGAGCTCATAGTGGGAGACGGAAAATCAGGCGATAACCTGGCCGGAACAGTTGTTGATAAGCTAAAGGATATGGACACGACTCTTTCTACATATGCAGGCATGCTCGATACATTTGCCATGCTCACGGATTCAGCAGACAGCCTGATAGGCTCGACACAGTCACTGCTTCCGAGTGTGCAGGGGCTGATTGACGGGGGACAATCATCGGTAAGCGGCATGCAGTCATCGGTGCTTTCGGGGGCGCAGACAGCACAAACCATCACACAGATGGTCGACATAAGCTTATCAAACATAAACAGTCAGCTCGATGTGCTGGAAAACTCCATACAGCTCTTAAATGCGTCGGGATTAGCTGATGCCGATACTGCGGATATATCTGTTTCCGTGGCTAGCTTTGATACGGTAGAGCAGCTTGCTGAGAATACTCTTGTCGCCATTCAAGGCTTAAAGGGAGTTGATAGCTCGCAGATAGAGGCTGTCAGAAATAATATCCAAAGCATTAAAACACAGATAAAAGACCTTAAGTCTGATACTGAATTGACGGCAGATAAGCTAAAGCTTCTTAAGGAGTCGATAAAAGCGGATGTGTCAAGTGCCAAGTCTGCAATAGATACACTTAAAAATACATTTGACCACAGCGTGTCACCGAATCTCACAGGAGCGGTATATGATATAGAATATGCACTTATTGAGACACAGTCCATGCTTGGTTCTTTGGACAACAGCTTCCCGGATATACAAAAAGCACTCGATGATTATTCGGCAGTTCTTAAATCAGGAAATGCAGATATTGTAAATACCAGACAGTATGTACAGCAGATCAGAGATGGTTTGCAGAATGTTACATCAGGATTTGATAATTTGTCAAACGATGAGCAGTTTAATGAGATTGTAAAGCTGCTTCGGACAGATCCGACACTCATTGCGCAGTTTGTGACATCACCGCTGTCTATGGATGAGCAGAAGATATATGAGATATCCACATATGGCTCAGCCATGGCACCATTTTACACAGTGCTGGCTCTGTGGGTGGGAGGTCTGATAACTGTTGCACTTGTGAAAACAAAGGTAAAGGACACTGACGATATAAAATCACTTGGCAAAGTAAACAGCGTACATAAGTTTTTTGGCAGATATATCACATTTTTTGTGATAGGCCAGCTTCAGACACTTGTGACGGTGCTCGGTGATTTGTTCTTTGTCGGAATACAGTGCAGGCATCCGTTCCTTTTCTGGTGTGCAAGCGCACTGACAAGCCTTGTATTCACGCTTCTTATGTACTCGCTCACAGCAGCCTGGGGCAATGTGGGACAGGCTGTAGCAGTAGTCATCATGGTCATCCAGGTGGCAGGCGCAGGCGGCACATTCCCGGTTGAGGTGCTGCCACAGGTGTACAGAGCACTGTATAAGTTCATGCCGTTTAACTATGCCATGAATGCCCTAAGAGAGTGCGTGGGAGGCATGTACCGCTTTGATTATTGCAAGGATCTTGCGATTCTTCTTATATTTATAGCAATATCGCTTGTGATCGGACTGCTGCTTGGGCGTCCGTTTGGAAGGTTTAATACAGCTATTGAAAAAAGTAAGAAAAAGTCAGGCCTTATCTTATAATAGTAAAAAAAGCTATATAGAAACTTAAGTTATAGTTATTATAAAAAAATAGTACTAGACATTTTTTTTCTATTGTACTAGAATGAGCATAAATGATAGTAGACCCGATATATGATAACGCTAGGTTATATCGGATCCGTAAAGAAACGGAGGATATAAAGATGGAAAAGAAGGATATCGATTGGTCAAACCTTAGTTTTGGCTACCAGGAAACAGATTACAGCTATGTTTCTAATTATAAAGATGGAAAGTGGGACGATGGACAGCTCACAAAGGATCATACAGTGACACTTAATGAGTGTGCGGGAGTATTCCAGTATGCACAAACATGCTTCGAGGGACTTAAGGCATACACAACAGAGGATGGCAGAATTGTCTGCTTCAGACCTGACTTAAACGCACAGCGTCTTAAGGATTCATGTGAGAGACTTGAGATGCCTGTATTCCCGGAGGATAGATTTGTAAAGGCAGTTGAGGAAGTAGTAAAGGCAAATGCTGCATGGGTTCCACCATACGGCTCAGGCGCTACACTCTATATCAGACCATACATTATGGGAACAAACGCAGTAATCGGTGTAAAGCCTGCTGATGAGTATCAGTTCAGAATCCTTGTAACACCTGTAGGACCATACTTCAAGGGTGGCGCAAAGCCAATTACAATCCGTGTGTCAGACTTTGATAGAGCAGCACCTCACGGAACAGGACATATCAAGGCCGGACTCAACTATGCAATGAGTCTTCATGCCATTGTAGATGCACATGCACAGGGCTTTGCAGAGAATATGTACCTCGATCCTGCAACACGTACAAAGGTAGAGGAGACAGGTGGTGCAAACTTCATCTTTATCACAAAGGATGGCACATTTGTTACACCTAAATCAGACAGCATCTTGCCATCAATCACACGCCGTTCACTGATGGTAGTTGCAGAGAAGTACTTAGGACTCAAGGTTGAGCACAGAGAGGTGCTCTTTGATGAGGTAAAGGATTTTGCTGAGTGTGGACTTTGCGGAACAGCAGCAGTAATCTCACCGGTAGGAAAGATTGTAGACCACGGCAAGGAAATCTGCTTCCCAAGCGGTATGGATGAGATGGGACCTGTCACAAAGAAGCTTCGTGACACACTTACAGGCATTCAGATGGGCCATATTGATGGACCGGATGGATGGGTTCACGAGATTAAGTGTGATTAATAATAAGAATATACATTTATAATAAAGCACCGGGTATTATGTTACGTCGTAATATCTGGTGCTTTTGTATTATTTTATGTGGCATAACAAGACGATTTGTGCTAATATACTCTTATATGTATGCAAATGTTTATAAAAGCTTGGAATAGATATATAAAAGCAAACAAAAGAGATAACCGGGGATAATTAAATGGACGAGTATGAAAAGATAAGACAGAGAAAGCGCGAAGAATATAGAAAGAGACACCGCGCCCAGGTTAGAAGAAAGCAGCTTATTAGCAATGGCATTGTTATAGGCGTGATAATACTTATAATTGCAACGATAATCATAGTGGGAGCTTTAAGGGGCAAAAAGGCAAAGCAGGAAGAAGTAAAGGCAGAGGTGACCAGTACTCTTTACAATCCTATACAGCCAAAGCTTGATGTACAGTTGCTGACACCCAATCCGTATTCCAGACCACAGAAGGCACTTGAGAAGGTAAACGGCATAGTTGTCCATTATACAGCAAATCCGGGTACGTCAGCCAGACAAAACAGAGACTATTTCAATGGCCTGGCAGAGACCAAAAAGACCAAAGCAAGCTCACACTTTGTTATAGGATTAGAGGGTGAGATAGTGCAGTGCATACCTTGCAATGAGATATCGTATGCATCTAATAACAGAAACAGTGACACAATATCGATAGAGTGCTGTATAGAGGATGAGACAGGAAAGTTTAACGACAGCACATACCAGTCGCTCATAGAGCTCACCACATGGCTTATGGGGCGGTATGATCTGAGTGCTGATGATGTAATAAGGCACTACGATGTGACAGGCAAGAAGTGTCCGCTATATTTCGTGGAGCATGAGGATGCGTGGGAGCAGTTTCACAAGGATCTGGATACATACATCGAAGAAAATGGTGTGCCAAAGGAAGAGGCAAGCCAAAACTGACAATATACAATAAATTAAAGGATGATTTAAAAAATGAAGGAAATTATCGGAAATCTGTTAAAAAAAGAGAATGTACGTCAGAATCTGAGCAGCCTCAGACAGGAGATTAAAGATGAAAATGCATTAGCAGAGGCTCTAAAGCTGCTTGCAGGAGAAGATGAGCTGCTTGTGTCGTTTATGGGAGCAGAAGATGCAAAAACCAGAAAGAACGCAGCGCTTCTGATAGGAGATCTTCATATGTCACAGCTTTCTGATGAGGTTTTTAAAGCATACGAGGCTGAACAGATGCGCTTTGTAAAGGGCTCATATTTGGCGGCGCTGTCACAGCTGGACTGCAAAGAGCTCTTGCCACAGCTTATGGAACGTGCAAAAGAGCTTGAGCATATGACGGTCACAGCTGAAAATAGGAAGCATATTGAGGAAGAATTAAACGAGATAAATAAAATCCTGATTAAATATAATGGGATAAAGCACCATACACCTGTGCTCGAGGGAGTAAAGGCTGAGCTGCTTCTGATGACAAACCGCCTTCACAGAGAGGTGGTACGACGTCAGATACCGGTTAAGGATACAAAGCTGCATCCGCTTGGAGTGCTTGTAAAGACTGACAATATACCTCTTATCATGCAGGTGCGCACATTCAGAAAAATGTACTTTACCATACATGCAGCATCGCTTCTGCCAAAGGATGCACAGGAAGCAGCCGGACTTCTTGCAGAGTCAGATATGTATGATATATTAAGACGCATGCACCGAGAGGGTGGTCCGTTTTACTATCGTATTGAGAGCACGGCAGATGCGGCGTACCAGAGCAGGCTTGCGAAAGCTATCGATATGCATTTTGCGGGCAGGATGATCAATTCACCAAATGATTACGACGTGGTGATTAAGCTAATACCGACAAAAAATGACAATTATTTTGTCTGCATGAGATTATGTTCTATACAGGATAATAGATTTGCATACAGAAAGAATGTGCTTCCTACGTCGATGCATCCGTCACAAGCGGCACTTATTGTTTCACTTGCAAAGCCGTATCTTAAGGAAACAGCACAAATCATGGATCCGTTCTGCGGAGTTGGTACACTGCTTATAGAGCGCGCACATTTAGTCCCGGCACGCGAGATATATGCTACAGATACCTATGGAGATGCAATCACTATGGGCAGAGAGAATGCTGAGTTTGCCAAAACAAGAATTAATTTTATACACAGGGATTTCTTTGATTTCAGACATGACTACAAATTTGATGAGCTGATTACGGATATGCCGGTTCGTAACCGACAGACCAAGGCGGAGATGGAGCTTTTTTACGAGAGGTTTTTCGACAAGGCCGCAGAGCATCTGGTATCCGGCGGAATCATAGTCATGTATTCAAATGAGATTGGGTTTGTGAAGAAACAAATCAGGCTGCGTGTCGAATACCGTCTGCTTCAGGAGACATGTATTCTCGATAAGAATGACTTTTATTTGTTTGTTATCAGATATGAGGATTGATTTGTGTGAGTTTTTAGGAGGAAAATATGTCAGATTCCAAGCTTTTAAAAAAAATACAGGATTATTTCTGTATGGTCAACGGAATATATTTGTCGTGTCTGACAAAAAAGGATGGAGTCATGACAGAGGTGGGTCAATGTAACGATAAATGGAAGAGTATGCTTACATTTATTGGTGAGGAGAAATACGAAAAACTTATTTTGAGACTGTCGGACTGCAGGGTTGAGAATCTCATAGATGAACCTCTGGATAAGGACTATATCAGGCTGTATGGTCTGATTGTAAGAGTGGACAATACCCACGATATATATTGGATTATAGCTGCGGTAATTGATGAGCAGATGTCTAATGATGAGAGAAACCTGCTTCCTGATGGCATAATTATTACCAGTGAAGCGCGTCTTAACAGAACAATTGAGTTCCTGGAAACTATGACCAGACAGCTTTTGATCACAAAGAGAGATGAGGATGCTGCGAATGAGGCACTTTCGCTTATCAGGAAGTCAGATGAGGAAATCAAGAAACAGTTTCATATGCTTGAGGCTATCAATTCTGTTATAAAACTGCTTGAGATGGATGGAAGCTTTACTGATATGGCTCAAAAAGCACTGGAGAGTGCAGTTACTACCATAAAGCTTACCGGTGCTTTTATCATCCGCAAAAACGTGGACGGCATGCATTTGGATGTGATTGTAAGCTATGGCAGAAAGCCGTTTGATACAATATCAATTACCGAGGTACCTTTTTTCACAGGAAAGCCTTACATTATATCATCAGACTCTGTGATGCCGGAGAAATTCCGCCTTTTCATGGAGAAGCAGGCTATGAGGGCAGCTATATTCCAGCCTGTAAATATAGATAACAGGACTCAGATGTATGTGTGCTTTTTTGATGAGAAGGATGACAGAAGCTGGGAAAAATATGATGTGAAGTTTTTAAATGATACGAAGCGCGTCATTCAAAGTATTCTCACAAAAAAGATAACAACCAACTCGCTTGCAGGCTCCTATGCTTCGCTCGAAGCGATACTGGAAAACTCCGGCTGCGGTATATACGTGGCTGATATGTCTAAGTCAGAGATACTTTACATGAATAATTACTGTAAGCAGCTGCTTTCAAATATTATCGAACAGAACAAGCTGGAAAAATATATTTTTTCCCATACTGCAGAGAGCCGGAGCTTTACAGAGGTCTACGTGACGGAGGAGGACAAGTGGTTTGATATTCATCGCACAGGCATAGCGTGGGTGGATGGCCGCAAGGTGCAGCTTGTTACAATGTATGATATCACACAGAAGAAGCGTTATCAGCAGCGCATTGAGAACCAGGCCAATAATGATTTCCTGACAGGGCTATATAACAGGATGAGATGTGAGCAGGATCTGGCTAAGTTTATAGATGATTCAGTGAAAAACGACACCAGAGGTGCGATGATTTATATAGATCTGGATGATTTCAAGCATATAAATGACGGGCTTGGCCATCAGTACGGAGATGTGCTTTTAAAAGCTATATCGCATAGCCTGACACAGGTGAAGGGAATTGAGAACCACTGCTACAGGATGGGTGGCGATGAGTTTATCGTCATAGTGACAGGCAGCTCTGTTGACAGGCTGGAGAGTATCATTAATGATATACAGCAGATATTTGTCAGACCGTGGTTCTTGAAGGGAGAGGACTATTACTGTACAATAAGTGCCGGAGTGGCATTTTTCCCGACAGATGCAAGAACTGTGGAGGATGTCATAAGAAGAGCTGATATAGCTCTTTTCAATGCTAAGAAAGAAGGAAAAAACCGTATAGAGTTCTACAACGAGGGTATTGATGGCACAAGCACAAAGCGTCTTGACCTGGAAAAGCACATGAGAAAAGCCACGATGAATGAGTGCGATGAGTTCACCGTGTATTTTCAGCCGATTATAAACGTGAAGGGGGAGGATGTCTGTGCAGGTGCAGAGGCTCTTGTCAGATGGAATTCAGCAACCATGGGCTTTATAAATCCGGTTGACTTTATACCGCTTGCTGAGTATCTTGGGCTTATAAACCCAATCGGGGAGCATGTATTAAGAGAGGCAGCGAAGCACTGCAGGTACTGGAATGACATGGGACATCCTGACTACAAGGTCAACGTAAATCTGTCTGTGGTGCAGCTGCTGCAGAATGACATAGTCAAGAAAATCAAAGGCATAATTGACGAGGTGGGCATAGAACCGGGAAATCTGTGTCTTGAGGTGACAGAGAGTCTGGCAATCAATGACATGGTGCGCATGAAGCGGATACTCAGTGAGATAAAGGCGCTTGGTGTTAAGGTTGCACTGGATGATTTTGGTACAGGATATTCATCACTCAACCATATCAGGGAGATGCCTCTTGATATCATTAAAATAGATAAATGCTTCATTGAGCATCTTGGGGAGGATGATTTTTCTGATGCATTTGTCAAGATGGTTACAGAGCTTGCCAACACAATAGGAGTACATGTCTGCGTGGAGGGAGTTGAGACTGACAGGCAATATGCTATAATTAAGAAGATGGGAATATATTACATACAAGGGTATTTCTTCGATAAGCCAATGTGCATAGAAAGCTTTGAGGAGAAATATATCTGATAAAGAGGTTGTAACATGCACGAAGAAGATATAGAAAAAGCCCATGCTATTCATTTTGGATATACCAATCTCGGCACAGGTGGTATCTGTAGCTGATGTATATGATGCCCTGACAAGCGATCGTGTGTACAAGAGAGCGTTTTCACATGAAAAGGCAATGCAGATGATTCTGGATGGAGAGTGCGGACAGTTCAATCCTGTTCTCCTACAGTGTCTGGTCAATATACAGAACCGGATAAAGGCGGGGCTGGACTAGCTTAAATGCATAATAAAAGAAAAATATATGTAAAAATAGAAATTAAGTGTTGACATATTTGGTTTGATTTGATATTATATCAAAGTCGCGTGAGACAAGCGACAGAAAATCAAATATATGCGGAAGTGTCGGAACTGGCAGACGAGCAAGACTAAGGATCTTGTGATTATTGCAATCGTGTGGGTTCAAGTCCCATCTTCCGCATTATAAAATTAAAAAGGGTTAAGCCTTAGGGCTTAGCCCTTTTTAATTTTAGAAGCGGAAGCGGACCTTGTCCCCATGGATCCAAGGTCTCCGCTCCGCTTCGGTCGGCGCAGAGCAGACATCCCCCCGGATGTCTTGCGCCCCATCTTCCGCATGGCTTCGGTTGTGGTAGCTAAATTATACGGATTTCGTTCAAAATTGCATATTAGATCAGAAGGAGAGGACAAGCTTATGAGCCAGAAAAAATACAGTTTATTATACCCGGATACAAATGCACAATACCGGACCTTGAGTGATGTGACTATGCATGATCTGGGGATGGATCAAATCTGCAAAAAGCTGTCAGCAAAGGAGCGGGAGCAGAACTACATCCAAAACGTGATGGCGCGTTTGTATGCAGATCCGGCGGTGACACAGTACCGCTGCGATATTTTCGAGGATGTCCTTCAACAGAAAAAAATGCGTGATGACCTTATGGAAATACTCGAGCGCATCAGCTTTCTGAGGGAGTACGGTAGCTTTAACCGGGAATATGATGAGAGTGCCTGCGTTTGGGATCTGTTGCATCGGCTGGACGAGCTTAATGATTATATCAAGTGTGTGGATGCGCTTCATACATGTCTGGCAGCTTCGGACATTCATTCCGCAGGTTTTCTGGGTTTAAAAGCTTATGTGGAGAAAATCTATGCGGACAACGGATTTGCGGAACTGAAAAAAGATATCTCAGAACTGAAAATGGACACTTCACAGCTTAAGAGCATTACGGTAGGTATTAACTTGAATGACCGCTTTGAAGCGGACGGAATCGGTCTGATATCTGTAAACAGCAAATATTTTACCAAGTCCGGAATCCTAGGCAATTTTTATGACCATATTGCGTCAAAGGATCGGATCAATGAGGATACCATATGGAAAAAGAATTTCAAATTTCAGCCGTTTGATGTGAATGCAGACGCGGTGATTAGCACTCCTATGCAGAAGGTGATGGATACAGCTGTTATGCGGTCGGAAAGCCGGGGTGGCATTGTGAAGCTTCCCGAGGGAGATCAGGCAAAGGATGTGACTCGTTATACAGACCGAATCGTCAACCATATGATTTCCCATATGGTGAAAAGAGTCAGAGAAGTACTGAACAAATATGTTTCTATTACCATTACCGACATGACAGATTTGATTCCGGAGCTGCTCTACTATATCAAATGGGCGGAGTACATCCAAAAATTGCAGGAACAGGGCTTTACCTTTGCTAAAGCTTCTGTATATAAAGCGGGAGAAAATGAATCTGATCCGTATATGATGCAGGCACGTGGAATTTACAATTTAAAACTTGCTGTTTTTGAGACAGAGGAGTCCGGGAATATTGTACCGAATGATATGGATTTCGACCGGAATAGGAGAGTGTATATCTTAACAGGTGCCAACCGAGGTGGAAAGACGACAATTACACAGGCTGTTGGGCAGTTGTTTGTGTTGGCGCAGGGTGGCATATATATTCCGGGAAAAGCATTTACATTTTCCCCTGTTACAGGTATTTACACCCATTTCCCGGCAGATGAGGACAAGACATTGGATTTAGGAAGGCTTGGGGAAGAATGTAAGCGTTTTAAGGCAATCTATGAGGAGGCTGACAGCAGGAGTCTGCTTTTGATGAATGAATCATTTTCTACCACTTCGTTTGAAGAAGGATACTACATTGCCAAGGACAGTGTCAGGGCAATTTTACATAAGGGAATGAGGACCATTTATAATACACATATGCATAAGCTGGCATTTGATGTGGAGGAAATGAATGAAGAACAGCAGAAGGCAGAGCACACAGATGGAAAAGCGTTTTCCATGATCGTGCACATGAAGGGGACAGAGCGCTCCTATCAGATTGAAGTGGCGCCTCCGGAAGGGAAATCTTATGCAAGCGAGATTGCGCAGAAGTATGGGGTTACATATGAGATGCTGGTGAAATAAGAAAATGAGAAGTTTGATGAATTAGAAGTGTAAATTCCTAAATATTGGATTAATTAAAAGGAGAAGAAGTATTTGTTAGATAATAAAGGATTTGATTTGTGGGCAGATGGATATGACAAAACAGTTGGAATTTCAGATGAAGAGAATGGAATGAAAAGATTAAGTGAGAACGAGCTAGTAGAAGAACTTTCCGCATCAATCAGAAAAAGTGACATTGGAGCAACGAAGTCAGCAAGATCAGTTTCAAAGAGCATGAGGGAGAAGTATGCAGTTTAATGTAGAACTTTCAGAGTTGGCAGAAAAGCAATATGATAAATAAGTTTTGCAAAGCATAGATATTTATTGGTTTATAGAGTGGCTGGAAATAGGGTCATCATAGAAGGTATATATCACGAATTACAAGATTATGAAAATTCAATCATGTAAATTAGGGAGGACAGTGTTGAGAGGACACTGTCCTTTTTGTATTATCTACACTATCGCTAATCCCATATCAAAATCCTTGGCTATTCCCATCACTGACATCACATTTTTTCAGCGTTATTGTATTAAATGTAAGGAGGACATGAATTGTGATGACACCCTATAATATAGGGCATAATATGCAAAACTTAAAATGCAAAGGATAAACTTGTTGACATGATGTGTGATACACAGTATACTATGTTAAACACATAGTGTGCGACACACAATACAGTGCAATAAACACAGTGAATTTAAATAAAGGATACTAGGGAGGAGATTGGATGAATTGTGATGAAATTGTTTCAGGATTAATTTTAGAATTCAGACGGGGCACACTCATCATGGTAGTGTTAGCACAACTAAATAAACCAATGTATGGATATTCATTGGTAAAGGAATTAGAAGGAAAAGGTATTTCAATAGAAGGCAATACATTATATCCTCTGTTGAGAAGACTAGAGAGTCAAGGTCTGCTAAAAAGTGAATGGGAAACTGAGGCAACGAAGCCAAGAAAATATTATATTATCACAGAAGATGGGAAGCTGGTTTATAAAAAAATTAAAGAACACTGGAAAAAATTTTCACAGTCAATCAATGTTTTAATGGAGGAAGAATAAATGGTAAAAAATGATTTGATCGACAGATACATTTATGCAGTTACAAAACATATGAAATCCGCCATGAAAAAAGACGTGGCAGCGGAATTAGAGACGATCATACAAGATATGTTGGAGGAACGATGTGAGGATGTTACTCCAACGGAGCGTGATATCAAAGTTGTTCTAACGGAACTGGGAACCCCGAATGAGTTAGCTTCGAAATATAAAGGTGAAACACAGGATTGTTTGATTGGACAGCCGTATTACAGTTTATATGTGTATGTATTGAAAATTGTGGCAGTGTGCATCAGTGGAGGAATGTTATTTGCTCAAATTATGGCAGCATTAACATCGCATACAATCTGGTATATAGCTATCTATAGAACCATCGGTGGGATTTTTGGCGGTATATTGACAGGATTTGCATTTGTGACATTATTATTTGTATTCTTTTATAAAAAAGGAATTAAGGTGGATGGGTTAAATGATGGAATAGATAATTTGCCTCCTGTTCCACAAAAGTCTAATAGGATTTCAAAAGTAGATGCGATTGTAGGAATTGTTTTTTCGGTTATCTTCACTCTTGTATTTCTCGTATGCCCACAGATTTTATGCATTGCATTTGTAAAAAATGGGGTAGGTGTGTATGAACCACTTTTTAATTTAGAATATATCAGACAAACATGGTATTTCATTCTTGCATTTGGAATTTTGGGTGTTACAAGGGACAGTGTGAGACTTATTGATGGCAGCTATACCAAAAGAGTGATGCTTGTTACCATTATTACCAATATTATTGATGGAGTATTAACAAGCATTTGGCTGTTAAATGATAGGATTATGAATAGTGGATTTTTTGATGGTATTGAGCAGTTACTTGGAACGGATGCAGAAGGTATTTCACATGTTTTTATACACTATAATAAGGTATTTCTCTCAATCATCATTTTGGCATTAACAATTAATTGCATTGAGACAGTCGTGAAAGCAGTAAAATACAGTCGACAATAAAATAATTTTAGATGAATCAATCTTCATTTACAAAAATGCTACAATGCATATGATTTTATTATTGCAACGTATTCCTTACATCACCTAACAGATGATGAGAAAATTTAATTTATTCAATTATTAAAAACATTATTAAAAGAGGGTGGTTGTATTCTGATCGGAGATGTGGCAAGATAAGATTTAGAAAAATGTCATAAGGAAAACAAGGATGGATGTGATAAAGAAGTAAATAAATGTTTTGTATTTAGGAGGTATGGACATGGGAGACGATGCTGAATTATATTGGGAAATGGAACATAATCCTTATTTTTGGGATGAAGTAGAAAGCTGTAGCAGAAATAATTCATTCACTGAAAATAAGAGTAAGAAAAAGAAGAAAACCATTCAAACGAAAAGTAATAGTACGAGAAAAAAGGTGAATGCAGCGTTATTTATTGATGGAGAAAATATTAGTTCAAAAAAGGCAGAACAAATTCAGAAAATTGCAAATAAACAAGGAGTATTAGGAACAGAAAAAGTGTATGGATTGCAAAAAGATGAGTGTACAAAATCTTGGTCAGATAAGGCAAAAAAACTGGATATTAAAGATATTAGATTGTGTGGTAATCCAGAAAAAGATAAAGTTGATAATAAAATAAAAAAAGATGTAAACCAAGAAATAAAAAATAATAAATCGGTCGATGTGGTTTGCATTGCGACATCTGACAAAGGTTATACGGATACTGTTAAAGAATTAAGAAGACAAGGTAAGAAAGTTGTTGGAATTGGTGAAAAGAAAGCTCCAAAAGAATTAAGGGATGCTTGTAGTGAATTTTTTGAGATTAAGTAATATTACTTATTGGCGTTAGTAGAGAAAATCGGAAGTAATGGAGGGATGGCATATATAAAGATGAATTGTGTTGACACCCTATAATATAGTTGAAAAGAGAAGGGAAAATCTTACAGAGGAAGAAAAAAGCGTTTTAAAGAAATTAGTTAAATCGTTGAGAGAGGAAGCTGCTAAAAATAGGAGGTGATTTTTCTATGAGTTCATTATTTGAGGATTTAAAAGAAGGACTCGAGGAAGCTATAGCTTATGAGAAAGGATATGGAGCGGGTAGAGTAAAAACATATATGATTTTGCCGGTCAAAGAGTATAGTGGAAAAGAAATACGTGATATTAGGACAAAGGCGGGGATGACTCAAAGTGTATTTGCTTCATATATGGGGGTTTCAATTAAAACAGTGGAAGCATGGGAAGGCGGTAGAACTCATCCAACAGGACCGGTGTTCAGGCTTTTAGATATTCTTTCTAAAAACGAAGAAATGGAATATATTGTTGCTAAATGAGCATAGAAATGGGGAGTAGATTATCTGTCTGTTTTTTATAACATTACATGCAGGAGATGAAAAAAGCTTCTAACGAAGTGTAAATAATAGTTGCTATTGGTAAAATTCATTGTTATGATATTTATGGAAATGGTATAAATAATGGAAAAGGGTTGAACTTTTACGATGAAAAAGAAACTTACAATAGATGAGCAAATCGAAGATCTCAAGAAAAAAGGAGTTACTTTTGAAATAATGAGTGAAGAGGAGGCAAAAAAATTTCTTCGCTACAATAATTATTATTTTAAATTGAAATCATATGCCAAAAATTATCCTATTAATCCGAAAAATGGTAAGTATGTAAATTTA
The DNA here is from genome assembly GCF_000020605.1 of Agathobacter rectalis ATCC 33656. Taxonomy (NCBI): domain Bacteria; kingdom Bacillati; phylum Bacillota; class Clostridia; order Lachnospirales; family Lachnospiraceae; genus Agathobacter; species Agathobacter rectalis. The sequence goes on along the minus strand of NC_012781.1, from coordinate 2,231,350 downwards.
GAATTTGCATATTTAGTGGAATTGTCGAAGCTGGATATGTATCTTCGAAAAATAATTTTGGGTATGTGTTTGGACGTAGAGCATATACTAAAAACAAGGATGTTATATGATCTTAGTCGAAATGAGAAAGAAGACGGATATAATATTGTCAAAAAATATTTTTGGGCGTATCCTAATACAAAGATAGAAATACTACAGAAAGCAGATTCATATAATTTTACATCTGATTTAGCAGAAAAGCATTCGCTGGATGAGGAATATTCAGTTTGGAATTTGGTTGAATTATTATCATTTGGAAAATTTGTGGAGTTATATACCTTATATTATCAAGAGTATAATTTATCAAACTACAGTGACTATTTACAATCTATTAAATTTTTAAGAAATGCGGCAGCTCATAGCAATTGTTTGATGAGTTCAATTATGAAACCAAAGGGAGAGAAAAAATTTCGAAAGACCATCAAGTTGACAAATGCATTATCTAAGGCTCAAAAGGAAATTAGTTTACATGCTCGTAGTAAATATATGTCTTATCCTGCATTTCATGATTTTGTGGCACTTCTATTTGTTTATAATGATCTTTTAAAGGAAGCGGCTAATCGTAATATGCGTGATAAAACAATGGATGAATTGTACCATTTTTTCTGTGAAAAAGGTGGAAGAGTTTTGAAGTGCAAAGAGTATTTTGAAAAAAATCAGGTTATTGCTGAAGCGTATAGATTCATTAGTGGGGTAATACAATATATTAAGGGGCAAAATAGTAATCCAAAACATAAATGGTATTTGAAAATTTAGCAGAAAATATATTGACTTTGTGAATGAAATTAGGTAATATATGCACATAGAACAAAAACTTTCGAGGTTTTTATCAGAAATGGTGCTTGCACCAAGTCTGGGTTTGAAAAAAGTCCGTTACAATATACAGAGATGTTATGTGTATTGTAATGGACTTTTTAGTTGCGGAAGTAAGAAACGATGGGCTATGTTGCAAAGATAGTCTATGATAAAGATAATCGTGTAACAGAAGAGAATGATGCACATGGGAAAATAAAGGAAATGAGAAACAGAATGAGAAGAATAGTAGCAGCTACAGAAGAAAATAAAGAAGAAATTTTAAAATTGTATAAGATACAGCTAGGCAGGGAGTTTTGTCCATGGGACGATTCTTATCCGGGAATGAAGGAGATTGAGTTTGATCTTGGTAGAGAATCTTTGTTTGTAATGATTGATGGGCAGGAGATTAATGCTGATGCCGGAAGCAAAGAGGACAGAATTATCGCTGCAATTTCAATTGATGATGATCCACAGGTGGAGAGGCTTGATTGCTGGAGCCATAAACTGGCACCCGGGGCTGAGCTTTCAAGACTTGCGGTTCATCCGGATTTTCAGAATCAGAAAATCGCCAGACAAATGCTGGTATTTGGGATGGAAGAACTCGCAAGGAGAGGATACAAAAGTGTGCATTTTTTAGTCAACAAGCTCAATGTGAAGGCTCTGCGCTCGTATGCAGTGTTTGGATTTGATACAGTGGGTGAATGCAGCCTGTTTGGGCAGCCGTTTTTGTGCTATGAAAAGAGTCTGTAAAAAAATATGATTTTTTTGAAAAAAGTGCTTGCATTTTTGAAAACAATCTGATATTATATACGAGTCGCGTGAGACAAGCGGCGAAAACAAAATACATGCGGAAGTGTCGGAACTGGCAGACGAGCAAGACTAAGGATCTTGTGATTATTGCAATCGTGTGGGTTCAAGTCCCATCTTCCGCATTATAAAACTAAAAAGGGTTAAGCCTTAGGGCTTAGCCCTTTTTAATTTTAGAAGCGGAAGCGGACCTTGTCCCCATGGGTCCAAGGTCTCCGCTCCGCTTCGGTCGTTGCAGGACAGACGTCCCCCCGGACGTCTTGCGGTCTCCGCTCCGCTACGGTCGGCGCAGAGCAGACATCCCCCGGATGTCTTGCGCCCCATCTTCCGCATGGCTTCGGTTGTTGTGGGGCAGGCACCCATGGTTCAAGGTCTCGCCTCCGGCTCGGTCGGCTCGTGGCATGAGGTCCCCCGGACCTCACTCGGTCTCCGCTCCGCTTCGGTCGTTGCAGAACAGACGTCCCCCGGACGTCTTGCAACCCATCTTCCGCAAGGCTCCGGTTGTTGTGGGGCAGGCTCTCTATAATGATAAGACAGGAAAGGTAGGATTTTTATGATTAGATTTAATAACGATTATAACCGCGGTGCATTTGATTGCATTTTGAAGGCACTGGCGGATACAAATACAACCAGCTATCCGGGATATGGTGAGGATGAGTGGTGCGATAAGGCTGAGCAGATTATTAAGGGGCTTATTGGCAGAGATGATTCCATGATTAAATTTATTCCGGGTGCGACACAGGCCAATTATGTTGTGGTTGCGGCGGCGCTTTCACCGGTGCAGAGCGTGATTGCAGCGGATACGGGACATATCAATTGCCACGAGGCCGCTTCTATTGAGAATACAGGTCATAAGATTCTTGCACTTCCTAACACGGATGGTAAAATCAGTGCTGCGCAGATTGAGGCGTGTGCCGCAGAGTATTATGACAATGCAAAGCCTGAGTATCTGACAGAGCCAAAGATGGTTTATATTTCATTTCCTACTGAGCAGGGTACTCTTTACACGAAAAGAGAGCTTTGCGATATCAGTGCTGTCTGCAAGAAATACGGCATGTACCTGTTTGTTGATGGTGCGAGAATGGGCTATGGACTGGGCTCAGATAAAAATGACCTTACACTTTGTGATTTTGCCATGCTTTCGGATGTTTTTTATATCGGTGGCACAAAGTGTGGTGCGCTCTTTGGCGAAGCGCTGGTTATAAATGCTGAGGATATCAAGTATCGTTTTAAGGCTTATATGAAGCAAAACGGTGCAGTGCTTGCAAAGGGCTGGCTGATGGGCTTGCAGTTTGCCACTATGCTTGAGAATGGCGATTATTTTGAAAAGACAAAGCGTGCTGATGAGCTTGCCATGCAGATTAAAGAGGCATTTGAACAGAAGAAGGTACCGTTTTGGGTTGAGAGCTTTACAAATCAGCAGTTTGTGATTTTATCGGATGAGCAGAAGAAGACACTTGCCGAGAAGTACTATTTTGAAGAGATGGAAAGAGAAAAAGAGGGCACTGTAGTGCGATTCTGCACCAGCTGGGCCACAAAACAGGAGGAGGTTGATGCACTGGTTTTAGATATATCAAAGCTGGTGTAGTAACAGATTTATAGTTTTTCGTACATTTCGTATAGTTTTTTAAATTTATGCTTGCATTATTCTAAACTTTTTGGTAGAATAATGCTTGTTCGCAGGAGTGGCGGAATTGGCAGACGCGCAGGCTTCAGGTGCCTGTGGTAGCAATATCGTGTGGGTTCAAGTCCCATCTCCTGCATTAACAGGGAAGTCGGTGAACGGCTTCCTATTTTATTTTGTGCAGATAATTTTGAAAGCCTATTGGCTATTAATGGTCTGTAACCGTTGCCTGCCACACTGAGGGGTACAGCTGTCACAGGAATTTGATTATTATATTGGAGATGGGATTGCAGCGTGAAGAGATTGAATCTATCTTATATTAATGTAATATGTGTGTTTGTTTTGTCCTTTGCTGTTATGGAGTATGTAAATCTTTTGATTGGCAGAGTGGGCGGATTTCCTGTGCTTGCAGGGGTGCTTGTGTCATATTCCGTTATGAGATATGGCAGCTTTGCAAGGAAAAATATGGCATGCTACATGGGCATCTATATACTGACATGGTTTATCGGCACGGTAGTGCTCTTTATCTCAAAATACTCAGGCTGGGGCAATATCAAAAAGCTTGGTCCGGCGCAGTATTTCAAGGCACTGTACGGCTCAACCCTGTCAGAGATATGGGGATATTTTTTTGCAATTGTGCTCATGCTGACAGTGATTGTTTCACTTTTTCCGCTTACCGTAATAAAAAGCAGGAAAATATATGCACGGTATGTGTTGGGAAATACGCTTTTTTGGACGATAATACTCATACCGCTTAGGTTTATAGATAAGAAATTTGTCAATCACAAGGTGATGTGGCAGGCCGGCTGTATGATGGCCTTTGCTGTGCTTTTGCTTGTGCTGGAGCTTTTCGTTGTATACAGACTGGTAAAATACAGGTATTGCGATGAACATGCAGACAGGAAAGTGCGCATTCACAGACGCAGGGTTCGAAGGAAAACATTAAAAGCTGTAATAGTCATTGTGCCGGTCGTTGTTATTGCAATTATTGTTGTTTACACATATTTCATGTCGCCTTCAAACGAGCCGGCTGAGTATGAAAAGGTCGCAAGCTGTATCACAAATGATGACAGGCTTGGGCCTATGGTTTATGACAGTCAGGTGTATATTCCGATAACCATAGAGCTTGACTATGCAGGGACCGGCAGTCCGCTTGGCTATATTGTATACAAGGATCAGGATTATAGCAGCAGGTACTATGAGGTTGCAGCATCAAACCTCTTATATATGAATAAGAACGGTGACGATACATATTTACAGATGGCGGGCAACGCATCAAATTCATACAAGAAGCTGTCTGTAGTTGAAAAAAGCAATTCATGGAAGGACTGCAGCGTTTTTCTCATGTGGGATGAGGAGTGGCAGTCAGAGTCGCGCTACAGCAAGGATGTCACAGGCTATACGGAGTGCGATGAGGATTTCATAAAAAGTCTTGAGGATACCTTTGGTGCAGTGAAAATAAATCCGGCAGACTTCAAGGGCTATGATGCTTATTTTACAATAGAGGGCTACAAATCCATGAAGGATGCCATAGAGAGTGACAGTCATGTGGGCACCTGGGTGGGCTGCATACTGGCAAAAGACGATAAATTTTACTATGGCAGTTACGACAATGAAATCACAGGCGGACAGCTTCAGATGCTGCGCCATGTGCTCGGCGGTAATTGATATAGCATTTAATTTTTGCCGAAAGAAAATTAAAGTAAAAAGAAATAAAAAAAGGATTTTTAAAAATCACGTCGAATAATAACTAGTGTAGAGCATAATTAGTGTAGAGCACTATTAGTGGAATGTAACGCTATTTGTTACATTTGTGTGTGAATAGCAGCAGAACATAACGACTGTGACAGCGAGGAGGCAGATAAATGACTATTCGCGAGCAGATAGAAAAACGTGAGCAGGAAATACTTAGTCCGTTCGCATGCCTGAGCATAAACTCAAGAGGCAGGGACTATGATGAGCCGCAGTGCGATATCAGGCCTGTTTTTCAGCGGGACAGGGACCGGATACTGCATAGCAAGGCATTCAGGCGTCTGAAAAATAAGACACAGGTGTTTCTTACGCCAAAGGGCGACCATTACCGCACACGTATGTCGCATACGCTTGAGGTGTCGCAGAATGCCAGGACAATAGCCAAGGCACTGAGACTGAATGAGGATCTGGTGGAGGCTATAGCGCTGGGACACGACCTGGGGCATACACCGTTTGGACATGCGGGTGAGCGCATCCTCAATGAGATATACGAGGGGGGCTTTAAGCATAATGAGCAGAGTGTGCGCATAGTGGAGAAGCTCGAAAAGGACGGAGCAGGACTCAATCTGACATGGGAGGTCAGAGATGGTATGCTAAATCACCAGACCTCGCTCATGCCACACACATTAGAGGGCAAAATAGTCAGGCTTTCAGACAAGATAGCCTACATAAATTCAGACTTTGATGATGCAATCCGCGCACAGCTGCTGTGCGAGGATGATATACCGCTTGAGATAAGAAACACGCTTGGACACAGCACCAAGGCCAGGCTCAATCATATGGTGCACAATATCATCACAAACAGCATGGGAAAGGACGATATATGCATGTCAAAAGAGTCCGCGCAGGCAATGCAGGATTTGCGTAAATTCATGTTCGCAAACCTCTACAACAATCCAGTCGCAAAAAGCGAGGAGAAAAAGGCCAAGGCGATGCTCAAGCAGCTTTATTTCTATTATATGGAGCATATAGAGGAGCTGCCGCAGAAGTATCTCGTCATGCTAGAGCAGGGGGATGACAAGGGGCGTATCATATGCGACTATATATCAGGCATGACAGACCAGTATGCCACCACGAAGTTCCACGAGTATTTCGTACCGGTAGCCTGGGAAATAGATGGATATTGATTTTCGCCGGGCGACGCAAATGACAACAAAGATGAACAGTAAGGGGATGATAAAATGCCGTACTACTCTGACGAGCTTATAGAGGAGGTACGTTCGCGAAATGACATAGTCGATGTTATAGGAAGCTACGTGCATCTTCAGAAAAAGGGAAGTACCTATTTTGGATTATGCCCATTCCATAACGAAAAGACAGGATCCTTTTCCGTCTCACCGAATAAGCAGATGTACTATTGCTTCGGCTGTGGAGCCGGAGGCAATGTATTTACATTTCTCATGCAGTATGAGAACTTTACCTTCCCTGAGGCCATGCAGGAGCTTGCAGACCGTGTGGGAATTGAGCTTCCCAAGCAGGAGATGACCTCAGCACAAAGGAGGGAGGCAGACAGGCGTACACAGCTGCTTGAGATAAATAAAGAGGCTGCAAAGTATTTTTATATGCTGCTTCGTGGACCGAGAGGACAAAGGGCACATGAGTATTTCAAAAAGAGAGAGCTTTCTGATGAGACAATGCAGAAGTTCGGGCTTGGTTACTCGGACCAGTACAGTGATGATCTGTACAAGTATCTGCGCAGCAAGGGCTATGATGATGAGATACTTAAGGAGACAGGTCTTGTGACGATAGATGAGGTCAGAGGCGGGCACGATAAGTTCTGGAATCGTGCGATGTTTCCGATTATGGATGTGCACAACCGCGTCATAGGCTTTGGAGGCCGAGTGATGGGTGACGGAGAGCCAAAGTATTTAAACTCTCCGGAGACAAAGATATTTGATAAGAGCCGTAATCTTTACGGGCTTAATATAGCAAGGAGCACGAGGAAAAATCAGCTCCTTTTGTGTGAGGGCTACATGGATGTCATAGCACTGCATCAGGCGGGCTTTGACAATGCGGTGGCGTCGCTTGGCACGGCGCTCACGAGCGGACATGCCTCACTATTAAAGAGATATACCAATGAAGTGTATCTGACATATGACAGTGATGGCGCCGGGGTAAAGGCAGCGCTGCGTGCGATTCCGATACTCAAGGAGGTAGGCATCACAACAAAGGTCATTAACATGCGGCCGTACAAGGACCCGGATGAGTTTATCAAGGCGCTTGGCGCACAGGAGTATGAGGAGCGTATCAAAAAGGCTGAAAACAGCTTTATGTTTCAGATACGGATCATGCAGGCAGGCTATGATATGGACGATCCCGAGTCAAAAACCGCATTTTATAATGAAATCGCAAAGAAGCTGCTTGGGTTTACCGAGGAGCTTGAGCGGACAAACTATACGCAGGCAGTGTCCAGAGAGTACAGCATACCATACGACGACTTAAGAAAGCTCGTAAACAGTATGGCAATGAAGGGCGGTATCGTAAAGCCCCAGACAAAGCTTAAAAGTGGAATCAATGAGAAAAATAAAAAGGAGGATGGCATGAAGCAGTCGCAGAAGCTTCTCCTCACATGGCTCATAGAGGATAATTCACTTTTTGACAGGATAAAGGGGCGTATCAGTGCAGATGACTTTACCGAAGAGCTGTACCACAAGGTGGCTAAGGAGGTTTTTTCACAGTACGAGACCACGCATACAGTAAATCCGGCCAGGATAGTAAGCATGTTTACCGATGAGGACGAACAGCGCGAGGTGGCAGGGCTTTTCAATGCCACAATCCATCAGGTGGAGGGCAAAAATGACAAGGCAACCGCACTCAGGGAAACCGTTGTCCGTATCAAGCAAAACAGCATAGACTACCGCTCAAAGCATCTGGCACCTACAGATATGGAGGGCATGATGAGGATTATTGAGGATAAGCGTGCACTCGAAGAATTGCAAAAAATACCAGAATAAAGAGGAAAATAAAATGGCAAAGAAAAAGGAACAAAAAGACATGGCACAGGAGCAGGAGCAGAGACTGAATTTCCAGCAGAAGCTTATTGAGATTCTTGAGCTTGGAAAAAAGAAAAAGAATATGCTCGAATATCAGGAAATTGCAGATTTTTTCAAGGACTTAAATCTGGATCCGGAGAAGTTTGAGATGGTAATTGATTATCTCGAGCAAAACGGCATAGACGTGCTTAAAATCAGCAATGATGATGACGTGGATGATGATATCATACTCGATGATGAGGACGAGGTAGAGGTTGAAAAGATTGATCTCTCAGTACCGGAGGGAGTCAGCGTCGAGGATCCTGTCCGTATGTATCTTAAGGAAATAGGTAAGGTACCTCTTCTCTCAGCAGATGAGGAGATTGAGCTCGCTCAGAATATGGAGGACGGAGCGGTAGCAACCGAGAAGATTAATGTACTAAAGGGCCGCATTGATGGTGCATCGGAAGAGGAAAAGGCTGAGATAAAGGAAGAAATAAAGACACTGCAGAGGGATGTGGACAAGGGAGCAGATGCCAAAAAGCGTCTTGCAGAAGCAAACCTGCGTCTTGTTGTCAGCATCGCAAAGAGATATGTGGGAAGAGGAATGCTTTTCCTTGACCTGATTCAGGAGGGAAACTTAGGTCTTATCAAGGCAGTTGAGAAGTTCGACTACAAGAAGGGCTACAAATTCTCTACATATGCCACATGGTGGATTCGCCAGGCTATCACAAGAGCCATAGCTGATCAGGCCAGAACAATCCGTATTCCTGTGCATATGGTTGAGACAATCAACAAGCTCATCCGTGTGTCAAGACAGCTCCTTCAGGAGCTTGGCAGAGAGCCTTCACCGGAGGAAATTGCCAAGGAGATGAACATGCCGGTAGAGCGTGTGCGTGAGATACTCAAGATATCGCAGGAGCCTGTTTCACTTGAGACTCCAATCGGTGAGGAGGAGGATTCACATCTTGGTGATTTCATCAAGGATGATAATGTACCGGTTCCTGCTGATGCGGCAGCATTCACACTTCTTAAGGAGCAGCTTGAGGAGGTGCTTGGCACTCTTACAGAGAGAGAGCAGAAGGTACTCACACTCCGCTTTGGCTTAGAGGACGGCAGAGCCAGAACACTTGAAGAAGTAGGTAAGGAGTTCAACGTCACTCGTGAGCGTATCCGCCAGATTGAGGCAAAGGCGCTAAGAAAGCTTCGTCATCCAAGCAGAAGTAGAAAGCTTAAGGACTACTTAGAGTAAGATGATTAGGCTATCCAGAAGAATGAAGGCAGTGGCATCAATGGTCACGGCCGGCTACACGCTGTGTGATGTGGGAACCGACCATGGCTATGTGCCTATTGCCCTGGTGCAGAGTAATATAATACCGAAAGCAATTGCTGTTGATATAAATAAGGGACCGCTTGAGCGCGCCAATGAGCATATACGGGCAAACGGTCTGACAGAGCAGATTACCACAAGGCTTTCCAATGGGCTTGAAGCGATACACGACGGAGAGGTTGACTCTATTGTCATAGCAGGAATGGGAGGAGAGCTTGTTATTCACATTTTAACCGCAGGGGAGACAGTGTGCAGGTCGGCAAAGGAGCTGATTCTGCAGCCACAGTCGGAAGTGAGCAAAGTCCGTGAATATGTAAGGAACACAGGCTATAAGATAGTTGATGAGGATATGATTTTGGAGGACGGAAAATACTATCCGATGTTCAGATGTGTGCCGTGTGCGGACAATTCCGCATGGGACAATATGGACGAGACGACGGTTACTGTATGCGATTTGTACGGACCGGTACTTATCAAAAACGGTAATCCGGTGCTTCGTAAGTTCCTTGTCAGGGAACACCACAAGCTGGCTGCCATCATGCAGCAGCTAAGGACACAGGATATGAGTGATTCCATCATGGACAGAATCGAGCAGATAAACGAGATGATGGCATACAATGAGGCAGCATATTCGACTATGGGGGCAATAAGAAATGCAGGAATATAGTGTGAAGGTGACCTTGCCGGATGGACAGGTCATGGCAGTGACAGCATCAGAAAGTGATACTTTAGAAGCCGTAGCAGACAGATTCAAGGATTATTATGAGGATGACATAATCCTTGGAATTGTAAACGGCAGGCTTCGTGAACTGAATAAGAAAATAAAAAGTGACTGTGAGCTTAGCTTTGTGACGACAGCTGACAGGGATGGCAGGCGTACATACAGAAGAAGTGTTGTGCTGCTTTTGCAGAGGGCTATATACGATGTATATGGCAGCATGACACAGCTTCATGTGATGCATTCGCTCGGAGAAGGCTATTATTGTCAGCTTGAGAAAGCAGTGGAGTGTGCGGACAGCCAACAGGAAAAATATAATGAAGATACAGACCAAGGCAGCAGAGAAAACAGTGAGAAAAGCGTGACAGAGCATGATATCGACAGGATAGTATGCAGCATGTACACATTTGTGGAAAAAGACCTCACGATTACCAAGCACAGTGCAAAAACACAGTATGCGGAGCAGCTTTTCAAGGAAAAAGGGCTGCATGATAAGGAGAGGCTATTGCACTACAGGAGAAGCTCCAGAGTCAATCTCTATGAGCTGGATGGTGTGGTGGATTATTTCTACGGATTTATGGCACCCTCGACAGGCATGCTCAAATACTTTGATATAGTGCCGTATGAGAGTGGCTTCGTGCTTCTTTTTCCGGGTGCTCACAGCAGGAGTGTTGAGCCGCTTGTGACATCAAATAAGCTGTTTCACACGCTGGATGATTCCAGGGAATGGAGCAAGATGCTTGGAATAGGCACGATAGGCTCACTAAATGATGCGATTGCAGCAGGCAGGGGACAGGAAATCATGCTGCTTCAGGAGGCACTGATGGAGCAGAAGATAGGAAATCTTGCAGCGCAGATTGCTTCGGATGACAAAAAGAAATTTGTCATGATAGCAGGTCCTTCATCATCAGGCAAGACATCGTTTGCCAACAGACTGTCAATCCAGCTTATCGCAAAGGGCAGAAAGCCACATCCGTTAAGTCTGGATGACTACTATGTGGACAGGGAGTTTTGCCCGAAGCATCCGGACGGAAGCTTTGATTTTGAGTGCCTTGAATCTATTGATGTGAAGCTGTTCAATGAGGATATGAACAGGCTTCTTAAAGGAGAGGCTGTTGATATGCCTTCCTTCAATTTCAAGACAGGAAAGAGAGAGTACCGCGGAAGAAAGCTGACGCTGGGAGTTGATGATATACTTGTCATAGAAGGAATCCACGGCCTAAATGACAGGCTTTCACAGCTTATCCCGCCTGAGCACAAGTTCAAAATCTATATTTCAGCGCTTACACAGCTCAATATTGACGAGCACAATCCTCTTTCCACCACAGATGAAAGACTTATACGCCGGATTGTGCGTGATGCGCGTACACGAGGTACCAATGCCATGGAGACAATCGCTATGTGGCCGTCTGTCAGAAAGGGTGAAAGGGAGAATATCTTTCCTTTCCAGGAACAGGCGGATGTGATGTTCAACTCTGCACTTGTGTATGAGCTTGCGGTACTCAAGGTGTATGCGGAGCCGTTGCTTTTTGGCATAGAAAGAGACTGCCCGGAGTATCTCGAGGCAAAGAGGCTGCTTAAGCTCTTAGACTACTTTCTTCCGATGCCGGCTGACGGCATACCAAACAATTCACTGCTTCGTGAGTTTGTAGGAGGAAGCTGCTTTAATGTTTAAAACTAAAAAATCCCGCATTCCGGCTGTGTATAGAATACTGCTTGTGGCAATTGCAGTCATGGCTATTGGCGGTATTGCCGTAAATTGTTATGTGGGAAATTATTATCGCGCAGATTCAATTGCGGAGGCTGCAATCGATTCAGACAGAGAGGTTGCTGTTACCATAGAAAAGAAGGACAAGCGTATACAGGCCACCCAGTACGACTTAAAGCTTAAGAATTATACGATAACCTTTGCACCGCAGGATAAGGAAAAAGCCACAAAGGCATTGATTTTTTATCCGGGAGGCAGGGTACAGTATACGGCGTATGCGCCGCTGATGCATGAGCTTGCAAAGAATAATTTCGTGTGCATACTTGTACATATGCCGGGCAACCTAGCAGTATTGGACCAGAATGCAGCAGACGGTATCATTGAAAAATACAAGGAAATATACCCATCCATACAGGAATGGTACATGGGAGGCCACTCCTTAGGCGGAGCCATGGCTGCGGAATATGTGGCAAAGCATGTAGATGAGTTTGACGGACTATATCTTTTTGCAGCATATTCGACCGCTGACCTGTCGGATTCAGATCTGAGGGTTTTTAGTGTGTATGGCTCAGAGGATGGAGTGCTTGATATGGACAAATACCGCAAATACCGCTCGAACCTGCCGGAGGATACATATGAGTATGTCATTGATGGAGGGTGCCATTCTTATTTTGGAAGCTATGGTCTACAAAAGGGAGACGGTACACCTGATGTGGCTTTCGAGGAGCAGATAGAGATGACGGTAGACTTTATTACATACAACAGCAAATAATAATTACCGGTAGACTGCATCATATACAACAGCAAATGATAGTTACCGGGAAATAACAAAATGCAACTGAGATATCTCAGTTGCATTTTTAATGGTGCACCTTGCGGCGCACGTTACTAATAAGTTATTTTACGAAACGCCAATAGGCTTTAGATTATTAAAATACGCAGGACGATAAGCCGGGTTATGTCGTTGAGTGATCATCTATCTAGGACGCCTGTTGCCAGACGCCTCAAGCGACCTACCTAAAGCTGGCGGGCCACGTCAAAGCTTTGTTTCGGTCTTGCTTCGGATGGGGTTTACATGTGCCCTCCCTGTTACCAGTGAGGCGGTAGTCTCTTACACTGCCATTCCACCCTTACCACAAAAGTGGCGGTATATTTCTGTTGCACTGTCCTTAGAGTTTCCTCCACCGGCCGTTAACCGGCATCCTGCCCTATGAAGCCCGGACTTTCCTCACCTGCGGTCTTTCGACACCTGCAGCCGCGATCACCTGTCCTGCATATTTATTTAATATACCAAGCATTTTTCCAAAAATCAAGCCCTTTTACCAACTTTAATAAACGAAATATAAAATGTTTCTTAAAAGACGATAGGTCTATTGACGGTTTTTATCTTCAATATTATCTTAATAAATGTAAAGAACGATTTAAAACCTCAAATTCATAGCGTGGACACTGTATGAGGTAAGAATTTGGCTATAATGAAAATATAGGGCGAGGCGGTAATATGAGAGAAAAATTTATCAGATTTATGAATGGAAGAAACGGGATGGACGAGCTTGCAAGGGCTGAGTCATGGGTAGTAATGATATTACTTGTGGTTTCAATATTTACAAGGTCGGCGATACTTGATATACTGGCTATAGGACTGATGATACATATGTATTTTCGTGTATTTTCGAGAAATGTAAACAAGCGCTATGCAGAGAATCAGAAGTTTTTAAATGCCAGGTATGAGTGGACCGTAAAGGCAGAGCGCAGGAAAAAGCGCTTTGCACAGAGGAAGCAGTACAAGTTCTTCAAGTGTCCTATGTGCAAGCAGGAGGTCAGGGTGCCAAGAGGACATGGCAAGATCTGTATTACCTGTCCGAAGTGCCGGGAGCAGTTCGTGAGACGCAGCTAGTATGTCAATATATATACCTGTACATAAGAGCATGGAGAAGAGAAATGTTTGGATATATAACTGTCAATAAGGACACCTTGTCCGAGGAAAATAAAAAAATATATCAAAGCTATTATTGCGGGCTGTGCCAGACAATGAAGTCGCAGTATGGCAGGCGTGCACAGATGGCACTAAACTATGACATGACTTTTCTCATAGTGCTTCTGACAGGCTTGTACGAGCCGGATAGTGTGACGCGTGATGGATTTGTATGCAGCGTGCACCCTACGAAGAAGCGTACACTTCGCACCAATGAGATTACAGAGTATGCTGCAGCTATGAACATACTGCTTGCATACTACAATCTGATAGATGACTGGAAGGACGATAAAAGCCTGACGAAGAAGACATACGCAGAGATGCTGAAAAAGGACTTTGAGAAGGCAAAAAAAGGCTATCCGATACAGGCTAAGGCGATAGAAGACTACATTGCAAGGCTTGCAGAGTGCGAGAAGAGCAATGATACCAATATTGATGCAGTTGCGGGGCTGACAGGAGAGATGCTCGGCATACTTTTTGCGTGGAAGCAGGATGAGTGGCAGAAGGATCTGAAGGAATTTGGCTGCTATATGGGCAAATTTATTTATATAATGGATGCGTATGAGGATATTGGGGATGATGTGAAAAAGAAGTCATATAATCCACTTATACAGCTCATGCATTGCTGCAATAATGATCAGGAAAAATTTGACAAATCCTGTCGGCTTATGATGACATCTATGCTTTCAGAGGCAGCAAAAATATTTGAGAGGTTGCCAATTCTCTTACATGCGGATATAATCAGAAATGTTCTATACTCCGGTGTGTGGAGCAAGTATGAGTATATTCAGATGAAGAAAAGGAAGAAACATAAATGATAGATCCATATCAGGTGCTCGGTGTCAGCCGCAGTGCAAGTGACGATGAAATAAAAAAGGCCTACAGGAGCTTAAGCAGAAAATATCATCCTGATGCCAATATCAACAATCCTAACAAGGATCAGGCTGAGGAGAAGTTTAAGCAGGTGCAGCAGGCATATGACCAGATAATGAAGGAAAAGCAGTCCGGTGCTGCCGGAACCGGTGGATATGGCGGTGCGGGAAGCAGCAGCTCATACGGCGGCAGCTCCTATGGTGGAGCATATGGTAGTGGACCGGGAGCAGGTGATCCATTTGGAGCAGGTGGACCGTTTGGTGGTTTCTATGGCCGCTATACCTACAATAATGCAGGCAGCAGTGCACAGGATGACAATCCAAAGGTGCGTGCAGCAGGCAATTTCATCAGCAACGGCTACTACAATGAGGCACTGAAGGTGCTTGAGGAGGTACCTTTTGCTGAGAGACGCGGAAGGTGGTACTACTACAGTGCTATCGCAAACCAAAAGCTCGGCAACACAGCGACAGCCATAGAACACATACAGCGAGCAGTGTCGCTTGAGCCAAACAACATGCAGTACCGCCAGTTTATGCAGATAATTGAAAATGGTGGCTCGTGGTATTCGGATATGGGAGACATATACGGACGCCCTAGTGGCAGGGGCAGCGAGTGCTGCAGCCTGCTAGCCACATTCCTTTGCTGGCAGATGTTCTGCTGCTAGATGTCAAGCTTTTCTGATGTTACAGATGGAAATTCATGCAAATTATTGGGCTGGTTATTTGAAGAACGATGGACGTCTATATTAATCTGTGAATTATTCTGAATAGTTACCTGAAAAATAAGGGGATGTGAAAAAACTCGATTGAGTTTTTTCGCATCTCCCTTTTTGTACCTGTTGTGTATAAATGACTGAAATCATGCGCAAAGAAAGCGCACTTCCACTTTTGTTTATGGACATAAGTAACTATTCAGATCCACACATATATGAGCAAAATCAGCTGCGCAGCAACGGCTGTATTATTCCAGCGAATCCGGAATACCATCATGATCCAAATCTGCCATGTCTGCTCCGTGCGCACCGATATCCACAGTGTTTAAGGTGCGTCTTTTAAGTCTTGCGGCCTCAGACTGCTTGAGCAGATAGCTCTTTATCTCGCGTGAGTGCTTTACGTGAACGAGCTTAAGCTCAGGGTTTGTGACGTCGCCTGTGTAGCAGACTATGGTGCCGAGCTTAAAAATGCGCTCCATCAGTGATGTGGTGAGCTTTACATCAGCTACCTTATACATGTAGCAGTCATCCTCTGTGGTGCTTAAGAGTCCGGACTCTACAGTGATAAAGGACGGTGTGACGGTATATTTTGTGAAAGTCCACGGCAGACCGAGAAACAGCAGTCTCTTTCTCTCCTTAAAGATTACAGCATCGTCATCATCGATTGCGCCGGCTGTGGTGTTTTTGATTTGTGATTCATTTACAGACATATTATTCTCCTTTTTGATGTTGAAATTGTCGTAATTGTATGAAAACTTCAATACAATTGCTAAACGTTCAGAACAGTTATATTCTGTCATATATTCTACAACAAAAAAGTGTAAAAGCCAACTTGAATATTGCGCCAAGTTATTATATGATAGAAAAAATGTAATAAAAATTGTTACGCGAAAAAGAATGGAGGCAAATTATGCGTCACTTAATGAGTCCGTTGGATTTTTCTGTAGAAGAGTTGGACAAGCTTCTGGATCTTGCAAATGATATAGAGGCTCATCCTGAGAAATATGCACACAAGTGCGATGGAAAGAAGCTTGCAACCTGTTTTTATGAGCCAAGCACGAGAACCAGGCTTAGCTTTGAGGCTGCCATGCTTAATTTGGGAGGCTCGGTGTTAGGTTTCCACAGTGCTGATTCGTCATCTGCGTCAAAGGGCGAGAGCGTTTCAGATACTATCAGGGTTATTTCCTGCTATGCGGATATCTGTGCCATGCGTCATCCTAAGGAGGGTGCACCGCTTGTGGCTTCAGAGAAATCGCGTATCCCTGTAATCAATGCAGGCGATGGAGGTCATCAGCATCCTACCCAGACACTTGCTGATCTCCTTACAATCCGTTCCATCAAGGGCAGATTGAATAATATCACAATCGGCTTTTGCGGAGATTTAAAGTTTGGACGTACAGTGCATTCACTGATCAATGCACTTATCAGATATGACAATGTGAAGATTGTGCTTATCTCGCCAGAGGAGCTTAAGGTGCCTGACTATGTGCGCGATGATGTGCTTCGTGCCAACAATATCGAGTTCAAGGAGGTAGAAAAGCTCGAGGATGCCATGGGAGAGCTTGATGTGCTCTACATGACACGTGTCCAGAAGGAGCGTTTCTTCAATGAGGAGGACTATGTGCGTCTGAAGGATTTCTACATTCTGACAAAGGAGAAGATGGAGCTTGCAAAGGATGATATGATTGTACTTCATCCGCTCCCACGTGTGAATGAGATTTCTGTTGATGTGGATGATGACCCGAGAGCATGCTATTTCAGGCAGGCACAGTATGCGGTTTACGTGCGTATGGCGCTTATTCTGACATTGCTTGGACTGGCTGAGGACTAAAGGAGGATAATATGCTGAATATTAGTGGAATACATGAGGGCTTTGTGCTCGATCATATCAAGGCAGGTATGAGTCTTCAGATTTACAGGGATTTAAAGCTTGACAAGCTCGACTGCACAGTTGCAATCATAAAGAATGCAAAGAGCAGCAAGATGGGCAAGAAGGATATCATCAAGGTAGAGTGTCCGATAGAGTCATTAGACCTCGATATCCTTGGATTTATTGACCACAATATCACTGTAAATGTGATAAAGGGTGATAAGATTGTGGACAAGATGGAGCTTAAGCTGCCTCATCAGGTGAAAAATGTCATCAAGTGCAAAAACCCAAGATGCATCACTTCAATTGAGCAGGAGCTTGACCAGATTTTCGTGCTTTCCGATGAGAAAAACGAAATCTACCGCTGCAAGTACTGCGAGGAGAAATACGAAGGAGTTAAATAGTATCAGTTATGTATGCCAACGTGATTGTGGATATATCCCACGAAAAACTGGATAAGACATTTCAGTACAGCATCCCGGATGAGCTTTTATGCGACATCCGTCCGGGTGTGTGCGTGGATATTCCATTTGGCAGCCGCACTATCACAGGCTATGTGATTGAGGTCACGGATAAGCCTGAGTACGACCCGGCAAGGACAAAGCCTCTTATCGGGATAAAGGCAGACTCTGTGGCTGTGGAGGCAAAGCTCATCGCACTTGCGGCATGGATACGGCGCAATTACGGCTCTACCATGAATCAGGCGCTTAAGACTGTTATACCTGTAAAGAAGCAGGCTAAGGAGCAGGTGAGCCGCAGTATTGCACTGAAAATAGACAAGGTAAAGGCAAGGGCGCAGCTTGCGCTTTGCGAGGCAAAAAAACAAAAGGCAAAGGCCAGGCTTTTTCGTGCGCTGATTGATGCTGATGATGGGGCGCGCCTTGAGTATTCCTTTGTGACAGGCAAGCTGTCGGTGTCGGCTGCCACTATAAGAGCGCTTGAGCAGAGCGGCTTTATCGAGGTCATCACACAGAGCGGTTACAGAAATCCTGTGGAGCATATGAGTGTGGACACCTATGATAAGGTACTGAATGCCGCGCAGCAGAGTGTGGTTGATGCGATAGAAGGCGACATTGCCGCCGGTCTTAGAAATAC
The DNA here is from genome assembly GCF_000020605.1 of Agathobacter rectalis ATCC 33656. Taxonomy (NCBI): domain Bacteria; kingdom Bacillati; phylum Bacillota; class Clostridia; order Lachnospirales; family Lachnospiraceae; genus Agathobacter; species Agathobacter rectalis. Next base: position 2,213,080 of record NC_012781.1, on the reverse strand, counting down.
TTATCTGATTAAGGGTGTCACCGGAAGCGGCAAGACAGAGGTGTACATGGAGCTTATCGCACACTGTATACAGTCCGGGCGTCAGGCGATTGTGCTGATTCCCGAGATTGCCCTTACTTACCAGACCGTGATGCGTTTTTTTGCAAGATTTGGGAACAGGGTTTCGATAATCAATTCAAGACTTTCAAATGGTGAGCGTTATGACCAGTTTGAGAGAGCTAAGAATGGTGATATTGACATCATGATTGGCCCGCGGTCGGCGTTGTTCACACCTTTTTCAAATTTAGGACTTATCATAATAGATGAAGAGCACGAGAATTCATACAAGAGCGAGTCGGTGCCACGCTATCATGCCAGGGAGGTGGCGATAGAGTACGCGCGCATGTCCGATGCCATTGTGGTACTTGGCTCTGCAACACCGTCGGTGGATAGCTATTACAAGGCAAAGACAGGCGTTTACAGGCTTTTGGAGCTGGATAAGCGTGTGGACGACAGACCTCTTCCAAAGTGTGAGGTTGTCGATTTGAGGCAGGAGCTTCGTGAGGGAAACCGCTCGATTCTTTCCACCAGGCTTCAGGAGCTTATGGAGGAGCGGCTTCTAAATGGCCAGCAGACCATGCTTTTTTTAAATAGAAGGGGCAAATCGGCATTTATGTCGTGCAGAGCGTGCGGTTTTGTGGTAAAATGTCCTCATTGCGATGTATCACTCAGTGAACATAGCGGCGGAGTGATGGTCTGTCACTACTGCGGCTACAGACAGCCGGTGCCTAAGGTGTGTCCGAGCTGTGGCTCGAAGTACATTAGCGGCTTTAAGGCCGGCACACAGAAGATAGAAGCGATGGTGGCAAAGCGTTTTCCACAGGCGCGTATACTGCGCATGGATTATGACACCACGAGGGCGAAGGATGCGTATGAGAAGATTCTGCAGGCATTTTCCAATCATGAAGCCGATATACTTATCGGTACGCAGATGATTGTAAAGGGGCATGATTTTTCAAATGTCACGCTGGTTGGTGTGCTGGCGGCGGATATGTCACTGCATGTGAATGATTTTCATGCGGCGGAGCGCACCTTTGCTCTGCTGACCCAGGCGGCAGGGCGCGCCGGCAGAGGAAAGCTGCCCGGCAATGTGGTTATCCAGACCTACGACCCTGACCACTATGCCATCCGGACTGCCAAAGAGCAGGATTATGAGGCTTTTTACGATAAGGAGATAGAGTACAGGAGGCTTATGAACTATCCACCTGTATGGAATATGCTTTTAGTCCATGTCACATCACCTGATGAGAGTGAGTGCAGCAGCATGGCACAGCAAGTGTACGATATAGCGTTGCAGATGATATCGCATACAGATGAAAATCAAAGCCCTGATGATAGGCATCTGATTCAGCTCATCGGTCCTGCGGATGCGACCATCGCCAAGGTAAATGACATATACCGCAAGGTGATTTACATGAAGACATCTGACTATGCGGCGCTCATTTCAATAAAGGATGTCATAGAGCAGGCTGTGAAAGCTGATACGGCAATGAAACATGCTAATATCTCATTTGATTTCAATCCGATGAGTGGATTTTGATAGATATAGAAGGAGGCAATTATGGCACTTAGAACTATTAGAGTGGAGGGAGACCCTGTACTTGGCAAGGTCTGCAGAGAGGTTACGGAGGTGACTCCAAAGATAGTAACACTTATTGATGATATGCTTGAGACTATGTATGAGGCTAATGGTGTAGGACTTGCCGCACCACAGGTTGGCATATTAAAGAGAATCGTTGTTATCGATGTGGGCGAGGGTCCAATCGTGATGATTAATCCTGAAATTATCGAGTCTGACGGAGAGCAGACCGGCGATGAGGGCTGTCTTTCAGTACCGGGAAAGGCCGGACAGGTGACCCGCCCGAATTATGTAAAGGCTCGCTTCATGGGCGAGGATATGAATGAGTATGAGATAGAGGGAGAAGAGCTTTTGGCCAGATGTATCTGCCACGAGCTTGACCATCTCGACGGACATCTCTATGTGGAGAAGGTTGAGGGCGCACTTCACGATGTGACATATGAGGATACACAGGAGTAATCATTAGGATGACATTTGTTATCTGAGCTTGGAAAATATCTGGGAGGCAGTAAGATGAGAGTAATTTTCATGGGAACACCGGACTTTTCGGTGGGAACACTTGAGGCAATTATAGAGGCAGGGCACGAGGTGGCACTGGTTGTCACACAGCCCGACAAGCCAAAGGGCCGCGGCAAGACAATGCAGTATACACCGGTCAAGGAGTGTGCGCTTTCGCACGGTATTGAGGTATTCCAGCCGGTTAAAATAAGAGAGACTGCTAATATAGAGTATCTCAGAAAGTTTAATGCAGATATAATAATCGTGGTTGCTTTCGGACAGATTCTGTCAAAGAGTATTCTTGATATGCCTCGATACGGCTGTATCAATGTGCATGCTTCACTTTTGCCAAAGTACAGAGGTGCGGCTCCTATCCAGTGGGCTGTGATTAACGGTGACGAGTTTACAGGTGTCACTACCATGAGGATGGATGAGGGCGTCGATACCGGCGATATGATTGCAAAGAGTACAGTCAGACTCGCACCTGATGAGACCGGCGGCAGCCTGTTTGATAAGCTCTCAGCAGAGGGAGCAAAGCTGTGTGTGGAGACCATGAAGATGATAGAGGATGGCACTGCAGAGTATACTCCTCAAAACAGCGAGGAGGCCACACATACATCAATGATCAGTAAGGAGCTTGGCTTTATCGACTGGACAAAGCCGGCTGTTGAGATTGAGAGGCTTATAAGGGGGCTTAATCCATGGCCGAGCGCATACACCCACCTGAATGGTAAGACATTTAAGGTGTGGAGTGCAAAGGTGATTGACGGCAGCGATGATTATGAGCCGGGCTGTATTTATCATATCGGAAAAAATGATATGTATGTACAGACAGGAAAAGGAGCATTATCTTTAGTAGAGGTACAGCTCCAGGGCAAGAAGCGCATGGATACAGGTTCATTTTTGAGAGGCTGTCATGTGGAAGAGGGCTCGTTTTTCACGTTATAGTTATTCATTATAAGTAACTAAAAACATAATTAAATGTGAGTCAATGTTCTCAAAGATACTCAAAATCCAGAGTATTCGTTTGTGCTAACGTCAAAGCAGTCGGAAACGTTGAGAAGTAGCCAGTGCAAGTTGAAACAGTCTTGCTAATTATAGGATAGAACCTTGATGGTAGCGTTTAGACAATGGTAGAAGCCTACGAAAACCAAGTAGCGAAACATAAAATATTAAGAAAGGAAAAGCTATTTAGATGAAAACCTATATCTAATCAATTTAAAGAATTTATAGGTATGTACCGATGGCTTAGTCGGGAATTTACGACTGTGGAGTGTACAAGAACTTGTGAGTAGCGTATTGTTTATAATCGCCAAAGCATACACATTGAAGCAGTAACTACAAATCGTGAGATTGTAGCGAATCATCTAGCATATACACATTTGTATATGTTTTTAGTAGCAGAGATGATACATGGGATATTATTACTGGGATCCGACATATATACTCGTTGTGATAGGTGCAGTGATATGTATGATTGCATCGGCAAGAGTTAAAGGTACATTTAATAAATACTCACAGCTAAGAAGCATGTCAGGCATGAATGGTGCGCAGGTGGCTCAGAGAGTGCTTCAGGCGGCAGGCATATATGATGTGCAGGTGCGTCATGTGTCAGGTAGTCTGACGGACCACTACGATCCGCGCACCAAAACAGTGAATTTATCTGATCCTGTGTACAATGCCACATCGGTCGCAGCACTTGGCGTAGCAGCCCATGAGTGTGGACACGCTATACAGCATGCAAAAAGCTATGCACCTCTTTCAATCAGGAGTGCACTTGTGCCTATAGCTAATTTTGGCTCAATGCTTGCATGGCCGGTCATACTTATCGGCTTATTATTTAACACACGCTCGTCAGGGCTTATTATTGATATAGGCATATTGCTGTTTTCGGCAGCAGTGCTTTTCCAGCTCGTGACATTGCCGGTAGAGTTTGATGCTTCAAGACGTGCGCTTGTCATGCTTCGTACACAGGGCATACTTGCAGATGACGAGCTTAGGTACACAAGAAGGGTGCTCAAGTCAGCGGCACTTACCTATGTAGCCAGTGCGGCGGCTGCTATTTTACAGCTCCTTCGTATAATACTTATCACAAACGGACGCAGACGGGACGACTGATATTGTTTTAGCTGCTGTTTGCCTGTGATTTTACAGGGTGGCAGTTCAAATTGGATATATTAGTTAGAAAATTAAATGTATATGTAACTATTCGGAAACATCATCATGATAAATAATCATAGTAAAAATAATCATAATAATAAAAATAGCCAAATAAACAAAAATAATATACCGGGCAGACCGGCAAAATCAAACGTGACAGCGCATAATGAGCACTCTGTAGATACGCGTGAGCTTGCCCTTGAGATGCTTATTGAGATTAATGAGCGTGGAGCATTTTCACATATCGTGCTTCGTAGTGTGCTTGACAAGTATCAGTATCTGTCAAAGCAGGACAGAGCCTTTATGACGAGGCTTGTTGACGGCACTATCGAGTATATGCTGCAGCTTGACTACATCATAGACTCTTTTTCAAAGACAAAGGTAAGGAAGATGAAGCCCTTCATCAGAAACCTTCTTCGCATGAGCGTTTACCAGATAAAGTACATGGACGCGGTGCCGGATTCGGCCGTATGCAATGAGGCGGTGAAGCTTGCAAAGAGGCATAAGTTTGCACAGCTTTCGGGCTTTGTAAACGGTGTACTCAGAAATATTGCAAGAAATATAGATTCAGTACAGTTTGATACCTTAAGCATCCGATACTCTATGCCACAGTGGATAGTGGACAGATTTGTTGCGGCATACGGAGAGAAGAAGGCAGAGGAGATTTTCAAGGCCTTTCACAATAAGAGCACAATTAGCATCAGGACAAACCTGACCAGGTGTACTCCGGATGAGCTTCGCGCGACGCTTGAGGCAGAGGGTGTGACGGTCACAGCGGTTGATGAACTTAATTATGCATTTGTTATATCTGGATTTGATTATTTGAATGGCTTGCAGAGCTTCAGAGACGGACTTTTCTATGTGCAGGATATAAGCTCAATGCTTGTCGCACAGACGGCTGCTCCAAAGAAGGGCGACTATGTGATAGATGTATGCGCAGCACCGGGCGGCAAGAGCACCCATATAGCTGAGCTTTTGCAGGGAAGCGGCCATGTGTTCGCGCGTGACCTGACCGATAACAAGGTCGATATGATTGAGGAAAATATAGACAGGCATGGTCTTAACAATATGTCGGCAGAGGTGTGGGATGCCACAGTATTTGATGCTGATTCGGCGGGAAAGGCAGATATACTGATCTGTGATCTGCCGTGCTCAGGGCTTGGAGTGCTCGGCAGAAAGAAGGACATCCGCTACAAGATGACACCTGGGTCTGTAGATGAGCTTGTCGTTCTTCAAAGACAGATACTTGATACCGTGCATACATACGTGAAGCCAAACGGAGTGCTCGTGTACAGTACATGTACGATAGATGAGGCTGAGAATGAGGACAATGTGAGGTGGTTTATTGAAAAGCATCCGGAGTTTGAGCTGGATAAGAGCTTTGCTGAGGGCACCGGAATGAAACAGATACTGCCCGGTGAGCATGGAAGTGACGGATTCTTTATTGCAAGATTCATAAAAAGTAAATTATGATATTAAAATAAATCATGAATTAATAAATATAAATTGGTTTAAAAACAATAGTTAAATGCAGATTTAATAAAAATAATATGGAACAGATAAAAGAACAACTAACTGACATCAAATCAATGAATATGGACGAGCTCACAGAGTTTATCATATCGCTCGGAGAAAAGAAATTCCGTGCGAAGCAGATATATGAGTGGATTCATGTGAAGCATGTGGACAGCTTTGATGAGATGACCAATATTTCAAAAAAGTTCATACAGGTATTAAAGGACAATGCAATACTCATCTCGCTAAAAAAAGAGGAGGTGCAGGTGTCAAAGCTCGATGGCACGAGAAAATATCTCTTTGCACTCGACGATGGCAATGTCATAGAGAGTGTGCTTATGAAGTACAAGCATGGAAACTCTGTATGCATATCTTCGCAGGTTGGCTGCAGGATGGGGTGCAGATTCTGTGCATCCACTCTTGACGGTCTCGTCAGGGGGCTTAGGCCGTCTGAGATGATTGACCAGATTTATCAGATAGGCAAGGACATAGGAGAGCGCATCTCAAATGTAGTTGTCATGGGCACAGGTGAGCCGCTTGACAATTACGACAATCTGCTGCGCTTTATAGAGCTTCTCACTGATGAAAACGGAATCAATATCAGCCAGCGCAATCTGACAGTTTCCACATGTGGTCTCGTACCGCGCATGAGACAGCTTGCAGATGAAAAGCTTGCTATCACGCTGGCGCTTTCACTGCATGCCTCCAACCAGGAAAAGAGAAAAGCTCTCATGCCGGTTGCAAACAGCTATGATATACATGATGTGGTTGATGCATGCAAATATTATTTTGCACAGACCGGCCGCAGAGTCACCTTTGAGTATAGCCTGGTAGGCGGAGTGAACGATACAGCCGAGGATGCAGCAGAGCTTTCGGCACTCGTACATGGCATGAACTGCCATATAAATCTGATTCCGGTAAACCCGATAAAGGAGCGCGATTACGTGCAGTCCAATAAGGGTGTTATAGAGGCTTTTAAAAATAGGCTTGAAAAAAACGGAATTAATGTTACTATTAGAAGGGAAATGGGCAGAGATATAGACGGTGCCTGTGGACAGCTTCGCAAGAAGCATATAGATAAAGAGAGAGGAATAAACTAGATGAAGACGTTTTCCATTACGGATGCAGGTGCTATTCGTGAGATGAATCAGGATTTTTATTTCTCGTCTGACACTGCAGTAGGAAATCTTCCGAATCTTTTCATCGTAGCAGATGGAATGGGAGGACACAAAGCCGGTGACTATGCTTCCAGATACACTATAGAGCGTGTGGTTGCATCGGTATCGAGAAATGCCGGGGATGAACCGGTATCCATCATCAAAGAGGCTATCAACAAGGCAAATGAGCTTTTGGTGGCTGAGTCTCGTGAGGATGAAGCTAAGCGTGGAATGGGTACCACCTTAGTCGTAGGAACTATTATAGGAAACAAGCTTTTTGTGGCCAATATAGGTGACAGTAGGCTTTATATTGTAGGTGGCACAGAGCAGATCAGACAAATTACCAGGGATCATTCACTGGTTGATGAGATGGTCAGGATGGGTGAGATAAATGCCGACGAGGCGAGAGTTCATCCGGACAAGAATATCATCACGAGAGCTGTCGGGGCAGCAGATCATGTGGAGGCAGATTTCTTTGAGGTCGAGCTATGTGAGGACGACAGGATTCTTCTGTGTACAGACGGACTTACCAATATGGTGAGAGATAAAGAAATATGCGATACTATTAGGCAAAATGATAATATCGAGACAGCAGCGTCACAGCTTGTCGCCATGGCCAATGCAAACGGTGGCCGCGATAATATCACGGTAATGATTATTAAACCATTTTAAGACGAGGTAATAACAGATGTTAGAGATAGGAAGTTTTTTATCGGATCGATATGAGATCCTAAGCAAGGTTGGCGCAGGCGGCATGTCTGATGTATACAAGGCAAAAGACCATATACTGAGCCGTTTTGTAGCTATAAAGGTTTTAAAGCAGGAGTTTTCGGAGGATAGTTCATTTGTGACCAAGTTCCGTGCTGAGGCACAGTCAGCAGCAGGACTTGAGCATCCAAATATCGTAAATATCTATGATGTAGGCAGCGAGAATGGTCTGTACTACATTGTCATGGAGTATGTCGAGGGTATCACACTTAAGACTTATATCGAGAAAAAGGGCCAGCTGTCATTCAAGGAGTCTGCAAGTATTGCAATCCAGGTGGCAAGGGGCATAGAGGCCGCTCACAATAAAAATATCATCCACCGTGATATCAAGCCGCAGAATATCATTATTTCTACAGATGGCAAGGTAAAGGTGACAGACTTTGGAATTGCAAAGGCTACATCTTCAAATACAATAAGCTCAGATGTGATGGGCTCAGTACACTATGCATCTCCGGAGCAGGCAAGAAACGGCTTCGTCGATGGCAGAAGTGATATTTACTCATTGGGAATCGTAATGTTTGAGATGGTTACAGGCCGTGTGCCGTTTGACGGTGATACCACAGTGGCAGTTGCACTGCAGCACTTACAGGAGGAGATTGCAAGGCCAAGCATCTACGCACCGGATCTGCCAATCAGCTTTGAGAAAATCATCTTAAAGTGTACACAAAAGACACCGGACCGCAGATACCAGACTATTGAGGAGCTTCTCACAGACATAAGGCGCTCTCTTGCGCATCCTGATGAGGATTTCGTCACAATAGCACCACTCGTTGACGGTGGCAAGACCAAGGTTATAAGCCCGGAGGAGCTTGACAAGATAAAAGAGGGCAGAGGTGTCGCAGAGGACTTAAACGATGATGATACCGATGCAGATAATGGTGATGAGTATGCTGACGATGAAGACGATGATGATGAATATGATGAGTCACTCTTAGACGACGATGATGACGACGAAGACGAAGACGATGATGATGACGGCAAGCTTTTAAATCCAAAGATGGATAAAGCAATCACAATCATGGGTATAGTAACAGCTGTAATCATTGTAATAGTTATCATATATCTTGCACTTTCAGTGGCAGGAGTGTTTAAGTTTGGCGGCAAAAAGAACTCAGAGTCACAGCAGACAGAGTCACAGACACAGACCGAGTCTGAATCAGAGTCAGAGACACAGACTGAGACAGAGGGCCAGATGATTGACATCAGAGGCATGTCAGTGGAGGATGCTCAGAAGGCAGTAGACCGCTTAAAGCTTGACCTCACAGTATTTGCATTTGAGACAAAGCAGTCAGATGAAAAGGACGGCACAATCCTTGAGCAGGATGTCAAGGCCGGAGATACAGTAAAGCGTGGTTCACAGATTAATGTAGTTATCGCAGGAAAAGGTGATAGTACATCAGAGATGGTCAAGATACCAAGTGTAATCGGAAAGACCAAGAGCTCAGCAAAGAGCACACTCGAGTCAGCAGGCTTTAGTGTCACCTTCGAGTATGGAGATTACAATGACAGTGTAGCAGCAGATGTAGTAACAGCACAGTCACCATCAGCAAAGAAACAGGCCGCAAAGGGCAGCACAGTAACAGTCACCCTCTCACCGGGCCAGAAGCCAATCACCGTGCCAAACGTAGTAGGCGCCTCACAGTCACATGCAGAAAGCGCCCTCGCAGGAGCAGGGCTCAAGTACACCTATGCCGACTCCCAGTACAGCGACACAGTACCCGCCGGCAACGTAATCAGCCAGACCAAATCCGGTGAAACCGTAGCCGCGGGCACCACAATCACACTTACACTCAGTAAGGGTAAGCAGGAGATATCGACTAACGTAAGTAAAGGAATTAGTTATAGTGGAGAGGGAACTGTAGTAAAAGCAGAGTATAAGCTTGTAGGTAAAAGTGGAACTGTATACGATAAGGGTTCATATGAAAATACGTCATCATTTACAGTTTCCGGAACAATGAAAGAAGCTACAGGAAGTATTGTGGTTACTTGGACAGTTCAGACAGGGGAAACAGATGAAGCAGGAAATCCTGCAACTGTCACACTTGATCCAGTAACGTATAGCGTGCCATAAGCATAAGAGACGCTAAATAATTATTATAAACCGGAATAGCTAAAAAGAGGTAGATATTGCCATTGCGTGGGGTACAAGGAAAACGAGCAGTAGCGTAGCTACGTCAAGTTTTCCACATAGCAATAGTATTTGTATACACACTCTATAGCAACCACCGGATAGCACCCACAAAGTGGGTGCTATCCGCACCCCACTACCGCATCAACCCGCGGACGAAAACCTGAACTCGCGGAGAGAAACTAAGGAAGCGGGGCAGGCATGTGTTCCGAGGAAAAAATATGAAATGCCCCGGGGTGTCATAAACCTACCGAGGAAAGAACAGGGCAGAGCAAGCCATAGCCTGTCCGTAGGAGAGCCCGGGGCTGGCTTCATATTTTTTTAGAGGAATATATGCCTGCCACCGCCACCCACACAACCTCAAAGCGCGGCATGCACCCCGCCGAAAGCGTGACTCCTGCAAATACAAAAGCACACAAGGAAAACCATGACAGGAAAAATTATTAAAGGAATTGCCGGCTTCTACTACGTCTACGTAGAAGAAACCAAAGAAGCAAAAGAAACTGCCACAGGCGGCACTCTCTACGAGTGCAAAGCAAAAGGCACCTTCAGAAAACAAAAGATAAAGCCACTGGTAGGCGATACAGTCGATATAGCAGTCCTCGACGAGGAAAAGCACATAGGCAATGTCGAGCGTATACTGCCACGGAAAAACGAACTTATCAGGCCGGCTGTGTCCAATATAGACATGGCCCTGGTTATTTTTGCATCCGCAAAGCCGGATCCCAATTTCAACCTGCTTGATAGGTTTTTGTGTATGATGGAGTACCAGCATGTGCCGGTCACCATATGCTTCAACAAAAAGGATCTAATCACGCCCCAAAAGCAGCAGGAGCTTAAAAGCATATACGAGCCGGCAGGCTACAGAGTGATGTTTACCAGCACGAAAACCGGCGAGGGTATAGATGAGATAAAGCACGTTTTAGAGGGAAGGACAACCACGGTTGCAGGCCCCTCAGGTGTTGGCAAGTCATCTATCATCAACTGTCTGCAGGATGATGTGCAGATGGAGACAGGGCACATAAGTGAGAAAATAGAGCGCGGAAAGCACACGACCAGACATTCTGAGATTATTCCGATAAAGGATGGCACGTATATCATGGATACACCGGGCTTTAGCTCGATGGATGTGCCGGGCTTTGAAAAGGAGGATCTGTGGACCTGTTATCCGGAGTTTGTAGAATATGAGCCGTATTGCAGGTTTCAGGGCTGCAGTCATATAAATGAGCCGGACTGCGGTGTCAAGGAGGCTCTTTCAGAAGGGAAAATATCGCAGGTGCGGTATGATAACTATAAGCTTCTGTATGAGGAGCTGAAAAACAGACAAAAGTATTAATTTAAAGCATAATCAAACGGAGGAAAACATGAACTGTTTATCACCATCAATTTTATCAGCGGATTATTCAATACTCGGAGAGCAGCTTAAGCAGCTTGATGAGGCCGGAGCACAATATGTACATATAGATGTTATGGACGGCAGCTTCGTTCCAAGCATATCAATAGGACTGCCGGTCATAAAGACAATCAGAAAGTGCACAGAGCGCATGTTTGATGTGCATCTGATGATAGATGAGCCGGTCAGATACATAGATGATTTTGCGGCGGCAGGCGCTGACATCATCACAGTCCATGCGGAGGCATGCAAGCATCTTGACAGAACAATCGAGGCAATAAAGGAAAAGGGCATACTGGCAGGTGTAGCATTAAATCCGGCTACTCCGCTTTCTGCTATAGAGTATGTGCTCCCTAAGGTGGATATGGTGCTTATCATGACGGTAAATCCGGGCTTTGGAGGACAAAAGCTTATTCCGTACACTGTAGACAAGGTGCGCGACCTAAAGGCGCTTCTTGAGAAAACCGCAAACAAGGCTGATATAGAGGTGGACGGTGGTGTCAATCTGGAGAATGTTGAGACACTGCTTGCGGCAGGAGCCAATATCATTGTTGCGGGAAGTGCGGTGTTTAGCGGAGATATAGAAGAAAATGTAAAGGGTTTTCTGAATATCATGATGTAACAGATGCAGGTTAAAACGGAAATGCTTCCGGGGCTTAAGCAAATGTGGATATGTTATTAAGGAGAGGGTGGATAAAATGCGGTATTTGATTGTATGTGGTGGAAAAATAGATAAGGAATTTGGCTTAAACGAGATAAAGACTGACGGAATAGATGCTATCATTGCGGCTGACAGCGGAATGGATTTTCTGTACGAAAACGGTGTCACACCTGATATAATTGTAGGTGATTTCGATTCGACTACGACAAATGCATTGGAGTATTTTGAGAGAAAGGGACAGACTGAGATACGCAGGCTCAATCCCATAAAGGATGATACCGATACAGAGTATGCCATAAGACTGGCAATAAGCGAGGGAGCACGAAGCATAGTGCTGCTTGGAGCAACAGGCAGCAGAATAGACCATGTGCTTGGAAATATTTCACTTTTGGGAATAGGCCTGGAAAGTGGAACTGATATCAGCATTATCGATACAAACAACCGCATAAGGATGGCAGATAAGCCGGTAACCATTGAAAAATCAGCACAGTATGGCAGGTTTGTATCTCTTATAGCACTGACAGACGACAATGAGGTAAGCCTTAAGGGCTTTAAGTATCCTGTTACTGATTATTCCTTTGACAGGTTTACATCGCTTGGCATATCCAATGAAATAGTCGATGATCATGCACTGATTGATATCCATAGAGGAAAATTTATCATTATTGAGTCAAAAGATTGACTTTTTAGGAGTTTTGGTCTACTATGGTTTTAGGATTATTTCGGAAAAGCCTGATTACAGGAGGATTGATATACACTGTGTCGGCTTTGGAACATGATGGGGTAATTAGATGATAGAGAAGTATTATAGCGGGGTAATCGAGCAGATTTACAATCGCATAGGAAAAGAGACTCGAAATATCGTAATGGCGAATTATAGCAATGATTTTTCGATTGAAAATCTTGAGGTTATAAGACGTTATCAAAGCAATGAGGATAACGTCTTTTTTGCATACAGTGAGTTCTCTTACAATACGCTGGTCGGAGCTTATGAGCCATTTTTGGACATCATATGCAATATGCACAGGCGCTTTATAGGCGGAAGCTTTGATGATTTCCAGAAGGAGTGCGGTGTGTACTATCTGCACAGACAGGTGTTAAACAGCTATTATGAGACAGGTGAGTGCTTCAGAGAGGAGACAGTGCTGTTAAATGAGGTGGCATATGAGCAGAGACGCATGACGATGGCCATAGCTGACATGCTCAAGAAGCTTTCTGAGGTGAAGCCTTTGATGATTGTGATAAACAGATTCCAGATGGCGTCTAAGAGTTCAATTGAGACCATCAAGTATCTGATTGACAATCCATGCGCCAATATCGGTATCGTGTTAGGTGTCAATGCCATAGTCAAGGGTACTGACAGTACTGTTGAGGTGTGGGATCGTATAGTTGAGTCGCTTGAGGACAGGAGCGCCATATACTATATAGGCAGTGCCGGACCGCTTAAAAATAACGTAAAAACTACAAATGATGATGAGCTGTATATCACTATGAACTTTGAGCAGAGCATCCAGGAAGCATCAAATATCATGGAGTTTCTGGATTTTGAGCAGGCAAGGAGAGGCTGCCGCATTATAGAGCATAAGCTTAAGTTTGAGGATGCATGGATTGATGAGAAAAGCCTGCGCCGCTTTTATATGGTCTATGCAAGGACGTCTGTTTTACTTGGAGAGATGTCCAAAGCGATTGAGCTCACGAATGAATACAAGGCGCTGATACCGGAAAATGACAGTGAGCATTATCTTTCGCTGTATTATTTCATGAAGGGCACCTGCTATATGTATCAGGGCAAGCTTGAGAAGGCCGGAAACAGTGCAAAGAGTGCCTATGACTATGCAGTTTTGGCAGAGGATGACACACTGATATTTAAGGCAGAGCTTTTGTCAGTCATGATAAAGATGTCAGGCTGGTACAATATATTCTTCTGTGTACAGGATATACCTGTCAGTGATGAAATTATAGAAAAGCTCATAAAGCACGGCTACAGGAATCATTTGGCACATATATATATTTACGCATACGACAATAGCCGGGATGTGGTGAAGCAGTCCTTTTATGATGAATCATTACTAAAGCATTTTACGAAGGGGCTTGAGCTTGCGAAGGAGATAGGAAATGAGCAGCTTGTGTATGATGCATATCAGAAGACTATTATGCTTGCCAGCACAAGCGGTCTCAATGAGATAGCCTTTTTATATGTTATCCGTACATACGAGTTCATGAAGGGGCACGGCAATATATATGTTGCGAGAGTGCTTACGTCTATAGGCTACAATTTAAGTGCCATGGGTAAAAATGAGCTGGTTGACAATTATTACAATGCTGCAATCAATATGTTATATTACCTGAAGATGCCGGAGGATATAGCTGAGGTGTATTATAACAAGTCTCTTAACTATATCATGCAGGGCAATTATAAGGAGGCTGTCCATGCACTTTTAGTTGCCATGAAGACTATTATAAAGCTTCATCTAAACAGCTTAAGAGTGTGCAACACGAGTAAGGTATATGCGCTTCTTGCGCTTGCATCTATATTTTCGGGTGACAGATTCAGCTGTGAGCGTTATCTGCTCAGCTGCAAGCAGTTTCTTAATTATGTCATCTACAGAGTAATTGACACCACAAGAACTGAGGCAGTCCATGACTATTCCAGATGCGATGATGAGATGTTCCTTTACTCCTTTGCATCAGCCATGCTCTTGTGGCACGATGGTGAAAAGGAAGAAGCCTTTTTACGTTTTGAGGATGCGGAGAGATATCTCGTTAATGCGGAGGGAAACGAATTTTTTGCATATTCGATATACAGGGAAAGCAGGATGAAGCTGTTTGAGCTGCTCGGCAAAAATGAGCTTATAGAGCATGAGAGAATACTTTTAGAGGCACACAATAAAAGGATGCATGAAATAGCAGAGGCAGCTCCGCTTGACATGTTAAAAAATATCAACCTAGAGTCACTGAGTGATGGCCATATCAATGAGCGGCAGATTAATATGCTTGTAAAGCAGCATGGGCTCGAAAAGGATTATCAGGGCTCAAAGCGTCAGATGGAGTTTATTTCCATATGGCAGACCATTATCGATGTCAATGACCAGAAGAAGGACACCATGATTGAAAATGCCATGAGCAATTTCATCAATCATTTCAGTCTTGACTGTGCGCTGATCATAGATCTGCACGCGAAGGAGCCGCAGGTGCTTTATAATGATACGGGCTGTGATATGACAGATGAGGTTATAAAGGGTATATGTGATATCATGATAGACTATCCGGAGGGCATTGCCACATCAAAGATTGCAGAGGGCTTCTACGAGTATGAAAATGTCATCTCGTACTTCGGCGTGGATGATGTATGCTCATTTGTCGCAGTGCCTTTTATCAAGAATGATGCACTTTCAAGTGTACTCATAGCATATGTGCGCATGAAGGACAACTGGCATGGCTCAATCGAGCGATACATGCTCAATGAGGATGATCTGAGCATTTTCAAGCTGTTGTTCAGAGAGCTTGAGTATTCCATTGCCCGTATTGAGGCCAATGAGAAGGCCAATGAGATGAACAAGAGGCTGAAGCAGGCAGCTATCACTGACATGCTTACCGGTATCTATAACAGAGCAGGTATGTATCAGGAGATTGAAAAGCTTGAAAAGCGCATAAGTGTTACATCCGGTGGCATGGATGTGGGTCTTATGTTTATTGACCTGGACAATTTCAAGCATTATAATGATACATATGGTCATGATGTGGGAGATCTGATACTTAAGGAGATGGCCTTTGTGTTCAAGGAAGTTGCTAAGGACAGAGGCTTTGTGAGCAGATATGGCGGTGATGAGTTTATCATAGTTATTGAGTCCTGTGCCAGATACGAGCTTGAGAATATTGCGAAGGACATCTATGCGAGGATTGCAGAGGCTGATGGCTTCAGAAGCCAGATAAAGAAATACCTGAATCATGATGTAGAGTTTAATGAGGAGAAGAATATCACTTGTTCTATTGGTATTTCATATGAGAGAAATGTCACCAGTGAGAGTCAGATTACGGAGCTGATTAAGAAGGCGGACGATCTGATGTATACAGTAAAGACAGGCGAGAAAGGACACTATGCATTCTTTTAAATCAGATGAATTTAAGATAAGAGTATTGACAAAGGACGATGCGGAGGAATACAATGCACTGCTTCGTTATGCTTTTCAGGTGACGGAGGCAGATCTTGCCGAGACCGGTTGGAAGGATGATGAAATCAAGCAGTCGAAGTTTCCGGTGCTTGAGAGAGCTGATGTGCTTGGCTGCTTCAATATCATAGACAAAAAAGAGGAGCTTGTGGCTCAGTTTGCGGTATATCCGCTCGATATGAATATATATGGTGAGCGCTACGAGGTAGGCTTTGTCACAAGTGTGTGCACGTATCCTGAGTACACAGGCCATGGTCTCATGAAGAAGCTTATGAGAAAGAGTCTTACGAGGATGCGCGATAGCAACAAGTCGTTTGCCCTTTTGTATCCATACTCCATACCTCTTTACAGAGGGCTTGGCTGGGAGATTATCTCAAACAAGATGACATATGTGATAAAGGACAGACAGATTCCTACAAAGCTTAAGGAGCCGGGCTATGTGCGCCGTGTGCAGTGGGATGACGAGCAGTTTAAAAAGCTTCATACTCACTTTGCCGCGAAGACTCACGGCTGTCTGTACAGAAACAATCTGGCTTGGGAGGAGTACTTCCGCTGGGATGAGGACGATACGATGGTCGCCATCTACTATAACGAGGATGATGAACCGTGTGGCTATATGGTGTATCTTATCAGCTCCGATGTCATGCACATCAAGGAGCTCATCTACTTAAACCGTGAGGCGCAGCTTGGTCTGTGGGAGTACATTCATGCGCACGATTCCATGATTGATGAGGTCAGAGGCAACAACTATTACAGCGAGCCCATCGCTTTTGAGCTCGATGACAGTGATATAAAGGAGACAATAAGACCATACGCCATGGGCAGAATCATCGACGTGGCGCAGTTTATATCACAGTATAACTGTGACCCGGATGGCCCGGGCGGCTGCTTTAGCTTTGAGATAGCAGATGACCTTCTTCCGTGGAACAATGGCACATTTGTCATTGATTTTGAGAAGGGGCACTGTGCTCTCACCGACAAAAATCCACAGTATCACCTAAGCATATCTATTGGCACGTTTACCACACTGCTTTTAGGCTACAAGAGTGCTGAGAAGCTTTTGCAGATGGGCAAAATACAGACTACGTACGATGCTGTTGCAAAGCTTGACGATATTTTATATCATGAGATACCATATGTATCTGACTACATATAATGATAAAAGGTCAAAAGGTAAAGGAAAATAATATGTCAAATTATGTGATTAGCTGCTGTTCAACAGCAGATCTTACCAGGGAGCATATGCTCGAGAGAAATATTAAGTACGCATGCTTTCACTATGAGCTTGACGGTAAAGAGTATATGGATGATTTAGGACAGTCCATGCCATTGCCGGATTTCTACAAGGCAATGGAGGCAGGTGCCATGACAAAGACCTCGCAGATCAATCAGGAGGAGTACATGGAGTACTTCAGACAGTTTCTGGATGAGGGATATGATGTGCTTCACTGTGCACTAAGCTCCGGCATATCAGGTACAGTCAACTCAGCAAGGCTTGCAAAGGAGGCTTTGGAAGAGGAATACCCTGACAGAAAGATATATGTGATTGATTCGCTGGCAGCATCGTCTGGCTTTGGTCTTTTGATGGATAAGCTTGCTGACCTTAGGGATAGTGGCATGGATATTGATACACTGGCTAATTGGACCATGGAGCACAGACTTGAGGTGAATCACTGGTTCTTCTCATCAGACCTTACATTTTTTATCAGGGGAGGCCGTATCTCAAAGACCGCGGGCTTCGTGGGAAATGTGCTGAATATCTGCCCTTTCATGAATGTGAGCAATGAGGGAAAGCTTATTGTGCGTGAGAAAATCCGCACCAAAAAGAAGGCGATAAAGGAGATGCTTGTGAAGATGCAGGCGCTCTGCAAGGACGGTGCCGATTATTCAGATAAGGTATACATATCAAATTCCGCATGCTATGAGGATGCTAGAGCCGTAGCTGATCTGATAGAGGCTGCTTTTCCTAAGATGAAGGGCAAGGTAGAGATAAATGATATCGGTACGACTATAGGAAGCCACACCGGTCCCGGAACAGTTGCATTGTTTTTCTGGGGCAATAAGAGAGAGGATTAGTCAGATATTTTGACCAGAATATCTGATTAGAATAATCAAAATCAATAAAGTTGATTATATTTTTATAAAAAATTAAATTACATCAACCAAAGTGATTAAATATAATCATTCCAATAACTGCGCTTATGTGTTACAATTATATCAGTTCAAACGAAAAGAGGTTTTAAGATGAAAGGATATGAAAAATACGAGCGCAGTTATTTTCTGCCTCCTGAATGCACTTATGACTGGGTTAAGAAGGATTATATAGATAAAGCACCACTGTGGTGTTCGGTTGATTTACGTGATGGCAACCAGGCTCTTATAGAGCCGATGAGCCTTGAGGAGAAGCTTGACTTCTTTAAGATGCTTGTAGATATAGGCTTTAAGGAAATCGAGGTAGGTTTCCCGGCAGCCTCTGAGACAGAGTTCAATTTTACAAGAGCTCTTATTGAGAGGGATATGATTCCGGATGATGTCACTATACATGTGCTGACACAGGCCAGAGAGCATATCATCAAGAAGACCTTCAAGGCACTTGAGGGAGCACCGAGAGCGGTTGTACATCTGTACAATTCCACATCTGTTGCACAGCGTGAGCAGGTGTTTAAGAAGTCAAAGGAAGAGATAAAGCAGCTTGCGGTTGACGGCGCCATCTTACTCAGAGACCTTGCGGCTGCGACTGACGGTAATTTCCGCTTCCAGTATTCACCGGAGAGCTTTTCGGGCACTGAGGTGGATTATGCGGTTGATGTGTGCAACGCAGTGCTTGATGTATGGCAGCCAAAGGCTGATAACAAGGCCATTATCAATATCCCTACCACAGTAGAGAATGCTATGCCACATGTTTTTGCCACACAGATAGAGTATATCGACAAGCATCTTAAGTACAGAGACGGAGTAGTGCTGTGCTTACATCCTCATAATGACAGAGGCTGCGGTGTTGCCACATCAGAGCTTGGCGTGCTTGCAGGAGCTGAGGAGATAGAGGGTACACTGTTTGGAAACGGTGAGAGAACAGGAAATGTCGATATCGTGACACTTGCTATGAATCTCTACTCACACGGAGTGGATCCGCAGCTTGATTTTTCAAATCTGCCTGAGATCAGGGAGAAGTATGAGACATATACCAGAATGAAGGTAGGCGAGAGACAGCCATATGCGGGAGACCTCGTATTCTCTGCATTTTCAGGCTCTCATCAGGATGCTATTTCAAAGGGCATGGCATGGAGAGAGGAAAAGAAGCTTGATAAGTGGACAGTTCCATATCTGCCTATAGATCCAAAGGATGTCGGCAGGACATACGAGGCTGATGTTATCCGTATCAACAGCCAGTCAGGAAAGGGCGGAGTGGCTTATATCCTTAAGCAGAGCTTCGGTATCAATGTGCCACAGCAGATGAGAGAGCAGGTCGGATACATGGTCAAGCAGGTATCTGACGAGGAGCACAAGGAGCTTTCACCTGATTGGGTACACAGCATCTTTACAGACAATTATGTGGATTTCCATCCATATTTTACTATACCGGAGTGCCACTTTAAGCAGGTGAACGGTATTTTCGCAGAGGCAGTTATTTTGCACAATGACAGCACCAGAAAGGTAGATGCCAACGGAAACGGCCGTCTCGATGCAGTCAGCAATATAATAAAGCAGTATTTTGACATCAGCTTTGAGCTTACCGTATACGAGGAGCATGCGCTTTCACACGGCTCTTCATCAAAGGCTATGGCATACGTGGGTATCACAGTTGACGGCAAGATGTTCTGGGGCGCAGGTGTGGATGAGGATATCATCAAGGCATCAATCGGAGCTCTTGTTGTTGCGGTAAACCATTACCTTGCCACAAAGGCTGACAGCCATGTGAAGGATGAGCGTTATATCGCCATGCTTAACTTCATCCAGGCCAACTACAAGACGGTATCGCTTGCAGATATGGCTGCACAGTTCAATCTGACAGAGCCTTATATCTCAAAGTACATAAAGGAGAAGTCAGGCAAGACCTTCGGAGAGCTGGTCACCAATGCCAAGATGAAAAAGGCACGCACACTGCTTAGAAACAGCATTACAACTGTTGAGAATATCGCAATCGAGGCAGGATATCAGAATGTGGAGCATTTTAACAGACAGTTCAAGAAACTGTATGGAATGACACCGCTTGAGTACAGAAATTCAAGCACAAAATAAGCGGATACAGCATTTTAATATAACCGGATCAATATGCCAAATGACAATTCATTCAGCTGTATTGGTCCGGTTTGCTTTTTAGTACTGCACTTTTTATGTAAAAATCTGCATTAAAATTGTATAAAAATGGGAACAATGGGCTATTGATTGTATTTTATCAAGTAATTTGTTGTTTTTACAACGGATTATATGTACAATGCGGGTATAATATAAATAAAAGATAATTATTCAGAACTACTGATAACAAAGCAGATATTGAGAATTTGTGTTTGGGATGAATAGTTATAATAAAAAGCAACTATTTGAATTATAGTTTAAGAAAGAGAGGAACGTACATGAGCAATAAAACTAGCGCAGTTGTTAAGACAAACCCAAGAAAGGCTGTCATGATCGGATGTGGATTCGTTGGTTCGGCATCAGTTTTTGCACTTATGCAGAGCGGTCTTTTTTCTGAGATAGTTCTCATTGACGCTGATAAGGACAAGGCTGAGGGAGAGGCGATGGATATAAGCCACGGTATTCCTTTTGCCAGACCTATGAAGATATATGCAGGTGGTTATGATGATGTGGCAGATGCTGCTATCATTGTTGTTTCTGCAGGTGCAGGCCAAAAGCCGGGCGAGACAAGACTTGATCTGGTAAATAAAAATGTTGCAATCTTCAAGAGCATCATTCCGGAGATTGCAAAGAGAAATTTCGGTGGAATCTTACTTATCGTTGCAAATCCTGTAGATATTTTAACACAGGTGGCACAGAAGCTTTCAGGACTTCCTGAGGAGCGTGTCATCGGTTCAGGTACCGTGCTTGACAGTGCAAGACTTAAGTACGCGCTTGGAGAGCATCTTGAGGTGGACAGCCGAAGCGTACATGCATTTATAGTAGGTGAGCATGGAGACAGTGAGGTGGTTGCATGGTCATCAGCCAATGTTTCCGGAGTGGAGCTTCACAAGATGTGCGAGATGAGAGGTCACTACAAGCACAAGGAGAATACAGAGGAAATCGCTGCAAACGTAAAGAACAGTGCTTACGAGATAATCAACCGAAAGCATGCGACATATTATGGTATCGCTATGTCGGTCAGACGTATCTGCGAGGTAATCATGCGTGATGAGAAGTCTATTCTTCCTGTTTCACACATGATGCACGGACAGTACGGCATCGACGGTGTGGTTCTCTCAATGCCTGCAATCGTTGGAGCAAACGGAGTGGAGAGCGATATCCCGATCGAGTTAAACGGTGAGGAAGCTTTAAAGCTCAAGGAGTCTGCTGATGCACTTAAGAGCATACTTGACGGGCTTGAGCTGTAAATATCAGGCTCTTAATATTAATTTTGTAATATTAAACTTATATAAAATACTATAAATTCAGTAGGGTTTGGGGTATAATGATAACTGTCGGGATGCATATATTATGTGCTCGGCGGTTATTTGATTTTATGGCAGATAATTATTTAGAATTACCGGGAAAAAGGAGTATATATAATGAGCGAAAGAAAACAAATCCATCAGGAGTTTCTGACAGGCGAAAGAGCCCTGTTTGCAAGCAACGACCTGGATATATATGATACAATTTTTGATGACGGAGAGTCACCTCTTAAGGAGAGCCATGGCATTAGCCTGACAGGCTGTTTTTTTAGATGGAAATATCCGCTATGGTACTGTAGTGACATAGCTGTAAAGGACTGTACATGGTTTGACATGGCGCGTGCGGGTGTCTGGTATACAGACAATATCTCTGTCACTGATTCAATAGTTGAGGCACCTAAGAACTTCAGGCGATGCAATAACCTAAAGCTTAAAAATGTGACATTTCCAAATGCCCAGGAGACCCTCTGGAGCTGTGATCATGTCGATATCGAGAATGTTTCGGCAAAGGGAGATTATTTTGGCATGAATACAAATAATCTTATCATGAAGAATTTCCAGCTGGTCGGCAACTATTCGTTTGACGGCTCAAGAAATGTAGAGGTGCACGATTCAAAGCTTATCTCAAAGGATGCCTTCTGGAATACGGAAAATGTCACAGTCTATGATTCATTTATTACAGGTGAATACCTTGGCTGGAACGCAAAGAATCTGACACTTATAAACTGCACAATCGAAAGCTTGCAGGGGCTTTGCTACATCGACAACCTCGTTATGAAAAACTGTAAGCTCATAAACACTACATTGGCATTTGAGTATTCTTCGGTAGATGCAGAGATTTGCAGTAAAGTGGATAGTGTTTTAAATCCGACAAGCGGAGTGATAAGGGCAAAAGAGATTGGCACACTGACTATCGAAAGGGACAGAGTTGACCCATCAAAGACTAAGATAATATGTGAGGGAAAATAATCTATGTATGATTTTGACACCGTTGTAGACAGAAGAAATACAGGCTCACTAAAGTGGGATGTGGCAGAAAATGAGCTCCCGATGTGGGTAGCAGATATGGATTTTAAGACAGCTCCACAGATAATAGAGGCAATATCAGAGCGTGTTTCTCACGGAGTGTTTGGCTATTCCATCATTCCGGATGAGTGGAATGATGCGTATATTTCGTGGTGGGACAGACGCCATGGGCTTAAAATCGAAAGAGACAGCCTGATTTTTTGCACAGGGGTCGTACCGGCCATATCATCTACAGTTCGAAAGCTCACAACACCCGGTGAAAATGTGCTTATCATGACGCCGGTATACAATATATTTTTTAATTCCATATTTAATAACGGCGTAAATGTGCAGGAAAGCCCGCTTGGATACGAAAACGGCAGATATTTTGTGGACTATGACAGGTTGGAGCATGACCTTTCCAATCCACAGACCTCGCTTATGATATTTTGCAACCCTCACAATCCGTGCGGTATCATCTGGACAAAGGATGAGCTTGCGAAAATAGGTGCACTCTGCAGGAAGTACAATGTGACGGTCATATCAGACGAGATACACTGCGACATCACAGCACCGGGAAAATCATACGTGCCGTTTGCGGCAGCATCGGAGGACTGCGCCGATATAAGCATCACCTGTATTGCACCGACCAAGTGCTTTAATATGGCTGGCTTACAGACTGCGGCAGTGATGGTGCCAAATAAATTTTTGCGTCACAAGGTATGGCGCGCATTAAATACAGACGAGGTGGCGGAGCCAAACGCATTTGCCATCACTGCAGCAGTTGCAGCGTTCACAAAGGGTGAGCCGTGGCTTGAGGAGCTCAGAAAATATCTCTGGGAAAACCGCAAAACAGTCTGTGACTTCGTGGCAGAAAACCTGCCGCAGATACACATAGTGGATGCCGATGCGACATACCTCATGTGGCTTGACTGCAGTGCACTCACAGATGATTCTGTGGCATTTACGCAGATGATTCGCGAAAAAACAGGACTTTATCTGTCGGAGGGAGCTGAGTTTGGAGGCAATGGACGCTACTTTGTGAGATTGAATATCGCATGCCCCGGGGCAGTGCTTATGGAAGGTCTGGAAAGGTTAAAAAGAGCTCTCGTTTAAGCTGAATATGTACATTTTTTAAAATAAATAAGACCGGTGATCGGCCGGTCTTATTTGATATAATTAAACATTTATGGCATACAAGATTTAGAAATATATCATGCATACGTTTGTTTTCTGATTCGATAGTTAGTATACACTAACGCGAATTAGAAGTCAATAACAAATATGGGATTTTGATATTTTTTTGGATTTTTATAAATCACGTACAAATCAAAAGAAAAGTTTTGCAAACAATAAAATGTATGTTATAATAATATAACTGAATTAAAACGAACGAAAATAAACTCACGGGGGTATTCGAAATGCGAAACAATGAATCATCAGAAAACTATTTAGAGACCATACTTATTCTCAGCAAGAAGCTTCCTGTGGTACGCTCAGTTGATATAGCAAATGAGCTTGGATATAAGAAATCCAGCGTGAGTATAGCCATGAAAAACCTTAGAGAGAAGAACAATATCACAGTTAGTGATGCAGGCTTTATCACACTCACAGAGTCAGGAAGACAGATAGCAGAGATGATATACGAAAGACATGAGCTTTTGTCAGAGTGTCTTGAGAAGCTTGGTGTTGATAAGGAGATTGCAGCAGAGGACGCATGCCGTATAGAGCATGTCATCAGTCCTGAGAGCTTTGAAGCAATCAAGAAGCATATACATAAGAGCTGATATATGAAACCAGTACCGCAGGGTACTGGTTTTTTAGTGTATCGTTTTTCTTGTATATATGAGAAAAATCATCTATAATAGTGAAGCTGTAATCGGCGACATAAAATCTGAAAGGGGAAAAGATGAAACAGATATTAAAATATTTGAAGGAGTACAAAAAGGAATGCATCTGTGCTCCGTTATTTAAGCTGCTGGAAGCATCCTTTGAGCTTATAGTACCGCTTGTCATGGCGGCAATCATTGATAACGGAATTACGGCTTCGGACAAGCCATATATATGGAAGATGGGAGGTGTGCTGGTGCTGCTTGCGGCAGTTGGTCTGGTAAGTTCGGTCACAGCACAGTATTTTGCGGCAAAGGCGGCAGTCGGTTTTTCCACAAAGCTTCGCCATATATTGTTTGAAAAGATAGAGTCACTGTCATTCTCAAAGATGGATACAGTGGGCACATCGACACTTATCACGAGGATGACAAGCGATATAAACCAGGTGCAGTCAGGAGTCAATCTGGTGCTTCGACTCTTCCTTCGCTCGCCATTTATTGTATTCGGAGCTATGGCGATGGCTTTTACAGTAAATGTAAGAGCGGCAATGGTTTTTGCAGTTACCATACCTCTGCTTTCAATAGTGGTATTCTCAGTTATGGCTGCAAGCCTTCCGCTTTACAAAAAGGTGCAGAGCTCTCTTGACACAGTGCTTTCACATACCAGGGAGAATTTAGAGGGAACCAGAGTTATAAGAGCTTTCAATAAGCAAAATGATGAGATTGACAGCTTCAACAGGGACAACGAATTTTTAACCAATATGCAGCAGGTTGTAGGACGAATCTCAGCACTCACCAATCCTCTGACCTTTATCATTATAAATATCGCAACAATCGCAGTTATCGTATCAGGCGGCAAGCAGGTATACGCAGGAATCCTCACACAGGGTGAGGTTGTGGCACTTGTAAACTACATGTCACAGATACTTGTCGAGCTGATAAAGCTTGCAAACCTCATCGTACAGGTGACAAAGGCAGTGGCGTGCGGTAATCGTATAGCGGATGTGCTTTCTATTCCATCAAAGCTTCCTGATAAAAATCCTAAGCTCATTGATGCAAAGGCAGGGGCACCTGAGGTTGAGTTTGACCATGTCTGCATGACCTATGAGGGAGCGGCCGATGAGACACTTACAGATATAAGCTTTACAGTGCAAAAGGGGCAGACAATCGGAATCATCGGTGGTACAGGCTCAGGAAAATCAAGCCTTGTAAACCTTATTCCGAGGTTTTATGATGCCACAAAGGGCACTATAAGGATTCAGGGAAATGATATAAATGACTACGATGCAGTGCAGCTTCGAGATAAAATCGGTGTTGTAATGCAAAAGGCAGTGCTTTTTGCAGGAACGATAGCCGATAACCTGCGCTGGGGCAAAAATGATGCCACAGAGGAGGAAATGTGGAGGGCGCTTGATATAGCACAGGCCACAGAGGTTGTAAAGGGCAAAGAGGGAGGACTTGACTACATGATAGAGCAGGGCGGCAAGAACCTATCAGGCGGTCAGAAGCAGCGTCTTACAATTGCCAGGGCGGTTGTAAAGGATCCTGACATACTGATACTAGACGACAGTGCATCGGCGCTTGATTTTGCTACAGATGCGAGCCTTCGCGCGGCATTAAAGGGCATGCATGGTGACAAGACAATATTTATCGTGTCACAGCGTACCTCATCTATCCAGTTTGCGGACAATATCATAGTACTCGACGACGGACAGATGGTTGGCTTCGGACCTCATGAAAAGCTGCTTGAGACATGCGAGACCTACAAAGAGATATATGATTCACAGTTTAAAAAAGAGTCGGATATGACCAGACAAAAGGAGGTGTAGAGTATGGCTATGGATAATGCGAAGATGAATAAAGCAGGCACAATCCGCAAGGTATTAAGCTACATGAAGAGATATATTCCTTTGCTTGTAATTTCACTTGCCCTGTCTGTTGTTACAGTGGCGCTTACGCTCTATTTTC
Organism: Agathobacter rectalis ATCC 33656; assembly: GCF_000020605.1. Lineage (NCBI taxonomy): Bacteria > Bacillati > Bacillota > Clostridia > Lachnospirales > Lachnospiraceae > Agathobacter > Agathobacter rectalis. Next base: position 2,186,608 of record NC_012781.1, on the reverse strand, counting down.
CAATTCTCACAGGACGCGCAATTGATTTGATTGTAGGAAAAGGAAAGGTTGATTTTACGGCTATGACAGCCATCCTCACGAGAGCTGCAATAATAGTCGTCATAGCGGCAGCAGCCCAGTGGCTTACAAATATCTGCAACAACAGGATGACCTACAACATAGTGAGGGATATAAGGCGTGATGCATTTTTAAATATTGAGAAAATGCCGCTGTCCTATATTGACAGCCACTCACACGGTGATATGGTCAGCCGTATCATCGCCGATGTAGATACATTTTCAGAGGGACTTTTGATGGGCTTCACACAGCTCTTTACAGGAATTGCAACAATAGCAGGCACGCTTATTTTCATGCTTACAATAGATGTGAAGATATCATGCATTGTAGTGCTCATCACACCTTTGTCACTTTTTGTGGCAAGCTTTATCACTAAAAAGACTTATTCCATGTTCCAGCTACAGACAAGAACAAGGGGAGAGCAGACAGCACTCATCGATGAGATAGTAGGAAATGAAAAGGTCGTACAGGCCTTCAACCATGAGGATGAGGCTCTTTGGCAGTTTGATGAGATAAATGACAGATTACAGAAATGCTCACTGCGGGCAACATTTTTCTCGAGTCTTACAAATCCGAGTACACGTTTTGTTAACAGTCTCGTGTATGCCGGAGTCGGAATCTTCGGCGCCATGAGTGCACTCACAGGCGGAATCACAGTAGGACAGCTTTCATGCTTCTTATCATATGCCAACCAGTACACCAAGCCGTTCAATGAGATATCAGGTGTCATCACAGAGCTTCAGAACGCACTTGCCTGTGCTGCTCGTATCTTCGAGCTGATTGAGGAGAAAAAGGAGATACCGGATGCTTCGGATGCGGTAATACTTGAAGAGGCTGACGGACGTGTGGACATAGAGGATGTTTATTTCTCATATGTGCCGGATAAAAAGCTTATCGAGGATTTCAATCTCCATGTAAAGCCTGGACAGCGCGTGGCTATCGTAGGTCCGACAGGCTGTGGAAAGACGACTATTATCAATCTGCTTATGAGATTTTATGATGTAAACAGTGGAACAATTAAGGTGAGCGGACATGATATCAGAAAAATCACGCGCGAGAGTCTTCGTGACAACTATGGTATGGTGCTTCAGGAGACATGGCTCAAGAAGGGCACAATCCGTGACAATATCATAATGGGAAAGCCTGATGCCACAGATGAGGAAATCATTGCAGCAGCAAAGGCATCTCATGCCCACAGCTTTATCAGACGTCTGCCGAAGGGCTATGACACTGAAATCGGTGAGGACGGCGGCAGCCTGTCACAGGGACAGAAGCAGCTATTATGCATCACAAGAGTTATGCTCTGCTTACCGCCTATGCTGATATTGGATGAGGCTACATCATCGATTGATACACGAACAGAGATTAAGATTCAAAAAGCGTTCCTTACCATGATGCAGGGAAGAACCAGCTTTATAGTGGCTCATCGTCTGTCTACCATCAGGGAAGCGGATATTATCCTTGTTATGAAAGACGGAAAGATTATAGAGCAGGGCAATCATGAGAGCCTGCTTGCAGCGGACGGATTTTATGCGAATCTCTATAATAGCCAGTTTGCATAGCATAGGGCTATAGAAATACGGGGCGTAAGCCGCCGGAGTGACTGTCCCTGCAGCAGAGGCGTTCTCTCGTTCGCTACGCTATGCTGCCAAGATACTGTACGAATTATGCTTTTTAGGTTTTCTATGCTTGACGAAACCGTCGAAACGCGCCGTCCATGGCGCGGTTTCTCCTTGCCCCGACGTCCATGCCGGGGCATTTCTGCGTTGTGCGCCTAGCGGCGCACGTTTCTAACGGGTTAAAGTCCCGAATCCGCCCGGTAGTGGGAAGGATATAGCCGAAGGCAAGGGTGTCCATCGTGAGATGGAATCTGAAGGAAGCTGGATGTGAGGAATATACCAACTCACGGGCAAATCTCTGGTCTGACGAACAGAAATCTCATATGAGGTCATGCATGTGGGTAAGACAGCAACCCATGTTAAAGCCCAATAACTACACGGAATCATGCATGATAAATGAGGCAGATGGATGGAGAGGAAGAAACGTGTGGTACCTAGGGAGGTCTGTGCGGTATGCCTTGAAAGAGGTAACCATTGCATAAAGCAATGCTGAACGCATAGAAGTCAGCAGAGGTCATAGTAGCCGAGAGGTGAAGGACCGAATCAGTAGGAGTCTTGAGTATGACCGAGAAAGGAGGAATGACCGTCTATGGCAGAAAACATTGAAAACAATGGCTGTTCGCAAAGAGATAATGCGGAACATGAAGGGTATGTGAAAGCGTCCAGGTCATTCAATCGGATATGGAAAGAAAGAGACAGTGCACAGCCGAGACTTTTGGAAACGATACTGTATAAAGACAACTTTAACAGAGCGTATAAGAGAGTTAAGGCAAACAAGGGAGCGCCGGGAATTGATGGCATGACCATTGAAGAGGCTCTTCCATATCTAAAGGAACATCAACAAGAGATAACTGACCGCATTTATCGTGGAAAGTATACTCCGTCTCCAGTAAGACGAGTTGAAATTCCCAAACCAGATGGTGGTGTGCGAAAGCTTGGCATACCAACAGTGATAGACCGTACACTTCAACAGGCAATAACCCAACAGTTAGTGCCAATCTATGAACCGCTGTTTGCAGATGGTAGCTATGGCTATCGTCCGAACAGAAGTGCAAAAGATGCAATACTTAAGGTTAAGGAGTATGCAGAACAAGGCTATACATTCGCTGTAGTCCTTGACTTGTCAAAGTACTTCGATACTCTTAATCACGAAATTCTCATCAATCTTCTACGAAAGAATGTAAAAGATGAACGTGTAGTACAGTTGATAAAGCGCTATCTGAAAAGCGGTGTAATGGAAAACGGAGTGGTCATTGACACAGAGGAAGGCTCACCACAAGGTGGAAATCTATCACCATTGCTGGCAAACATCTACCTCAATGAGTTCGACCAGGAATACCTGAAAAGAGGTGTTCCATGCATAAGATATGCAGATGACATCGTGCTTCTTGCAAAGAGCAAGCGAGCATCAGAGAGACTCTTGGAAAGCAGTACAAAATATCTTGAGGAGAGGCTGAAACTTACAGTCAACCGAGAAAAGAGCCGTACAGTCAGCGTGTTTGCAATCCGAAATTTTAAATTCCTTGGCTTTGCATTGGGAAGGAACGGAAAAGGCATATATGTCCGAGTTCATCCGAAGTCATGGAAGAAGTTTAAGTCCAGACTGAAGGAGTTATCTTCCCGTAAGCGATGTCAGTCAATCAAGCCAAGCCTTGAGAAAATCAAAGTATATGCAAGGGGATGGCTTAACTACTACGGAATTGCAAGTATGAAGAGCAACATAGATGACATCAACGGATGGCTCTATCACAGAATACGCATGTGTATATGGAAACAGTGGAAGAAACCTAGAACGAAATATAAAAATCTAGTCAAACTTGGAATCCCAGAACACTATGCGTCAACAATAGCAAACAGTCGCAGAAAGTATTGGTATATCAGCAATAACAAAGCTGTGATTTGGGCGCTGAATAAAGAAAGACTGATAAACAGTGGCTTTTACGATTTAGCCACAGCCTATCAGTCTGTGCACGTCAACTATTGAAAGCGCCGTATACCGAACGGTACGTACGGTGCTGTGAGAGGACGGCGGTTAGTCACCGCCTCCTACTCGATTCATGGGCATAATTCTACAGTATCTAGGCAGCTTCGCTATGCGCTTACGAGAGAACGCCTCTGCTGCAGGGCAGTCGCTCCGGCGGCTTACGCCCCTCGGTCTGATGCGTGACCCGGACGATAATGGGCATCTGATCCTTGACCCGGAGACTGCGCCGGTGATCCGCAAAATCTATAACCTTTAAAGTGAAGTTAATTGTTGTTTTATTACTCGGGATTGAGAATAATAAACGAATACGATATAATATGAGTTGCTTGAATACTAACTAGCAGTATTGTAACAGCGGATAGGAGATTTGGCATGATATGGAAACATTTACAGCACAGATTTTAATCGTGGAAGATGATGAGAATATAGCGAAGATGATAAAGGTTTCCCTTTCATTGGGAAATTATAAGGGAACGATTTGCAGTGACGGGAACCAGGTCATGGATTATTTGAGGGCTGGAGACTACCAGCTGATTTTGCTGGACATTATGCTGCCCGGAAAAGATGGATTTCAGCTTATGGAGGAAATTATCTTGCATACAGGTTGATGTTTGGACTATAACAAAGGAGATTTTTTATGTCGTTTAATTCACAGTTTAAACTTATTTTTGGTGAAACATTTCAAACAGAGGGTTTTCGATATTGCTCAAAATTGAATGTTTTTGTTAAAATGCTCAACGAAGATTTGATGGCTTTTTTTGGAGTAAAAACAGCTCCGGCATGGAATAAAGGGGCAAAAGGATTTTTCCTTACTGCAGGAATTATTTCTACATATCATTCTTCTATCGATAAAAAATCAATATTGTATGCTGGACAGGATTTAAATTCATTCCTTCCACGAAATGAAGCAAGAGTAAGTTTTGAATATACCGAAGATACAATGGAAGAGATTATTTCAGCGACGGCTTTATATGTGAAGGAACGTTTGATGCCTATATTCAATCGAGTTTATGATTTAGATTCTTTTATTGATTTTTTAAAGGAATATTCGATTAATAAATTGCGCGCATGTGATACTTTTGAAGGGGAATCTCTTGTCTTGATTAAAACAGATAACCATGATGATTTTCAAACGTATTTCCAGCAGCATCTGGATGAATTATACGCACAAATTGATGCAGGAAATGTTGGTGATGGCTATACGAAAGAAATGGCTTATGATGATTTGTTTCATGGTATTATCGAAAGTATTGTATATTCTCGGGATAAAGTATATTCTGACAAGAGTTTATATAATGAGGCGCTGGAAGAGGCTGAGAGAAGAAAAAGTGAAAATATGAAAAAATTATATAGCTATCAAATATTGAAGAGCTGATTACTATAGCAATTAATCAAATTGATTTCAATAATGGAAGTTTAGTGTGATTCCTTGATGATGAGTGTTCTGAACTTCATTTTTGAAAAAATTAAGCAATGAAATTGAGGGGCGATTATCTCGCCCCCTTTATCTTTGCTTTGATAAGGTCGATTGGCGTTCTGGTTGTCAGACTTTTCCTGATACCTTTTTATTTTGTCGTGTATGGTTTCGAACTTTGGAGTAACTATCTCTCCGTATGCTTCTTCCCACTTAGAACGTTCTTTCTGATATGCGTCAAAGGCACGCTGTGCAGTATAGAATGTTGTGTAGAAGTCTTGTACTGTTGCAAATTCATGCTGTCTGACGATATTGGATAATCTGGCTTTGAGAGTTCGGATCTCTTCCTCTTTGGTGGTAATCTTGCTTTCTAAGGCATACCTACACGACAAACCTCTTATCCAACGGGGCTCAGCCTAAGGATGTGCAGGAACTGTCAGGACACTCAGACGTGAGTACCACCATGAATGTCTATGCCCATGCTACAAGGGAAGCAAAGCGGACTTCCGCAAGACTTCTTGATAAAGTGGCAGGCAATGATTAAACAACTGAATAATGAATTTTCCCTTGTGATTATCCCATAAGGGCAAAAACAAGGGAAAAGGATACATATATAGAATTTTCAATGGCAGAAAGCTTTGAAAATAGGGGAAAGTTAAGAGAGTTAATAGATAAACCCCAGTTTGTAGAATTCAAAAATTTAATATGAAATGTGAGATAGAGCGTATGGAAATAATCGATACGTTCTATTTTTTTGCCTTTTTGAAAAAAGTGATTAAAAAACTATTGACATTTTGTTACTGGAGTAGTGGAAAATACTTCAATGTAAGCAGATTTTAACACACTTTCAGATGGAAAAATCGCATGAATATAGCGAAAGAGTAAGGGAAAACGACTGGCACATAGGGATTGGCCCGCTCGGCAGAGGTGCTCCCGAAAGAGCGACTAGCGTAGCGGCTTAGATACTGTAGAATTATGCCCATGAAACGCAGAAATGCCCCGGCATGGACGTCGGGGCAAGGAGAAACCGCGCCATGGACGGCGCGTTTCGACGGTTTCGTCAAGCATAGAAACCCTAAAAAGCATAATTCGTACAGTACCTTAGCTGCGTAGCGTTAGCTCGTCGGGAGCACCTCTGCCGAGCGGGCCAATCCCTATGTGCCGGTCGCTTTCCCGTATTATTAATTATTGTGCAGCATCAGGAGCCACATACGAGTATGCATTGGACATCTTTGCAGCATTGTTTGTCAGAGTGACAGCCTCTCTGTAGTAGGCAACGACAGGAGTGCCTTTATCCACAGCGTTGAACAGCTGCTCTGCAAAAGCAGGCGGCACATTGATACATCCGTGTGAGCCGGAGGTTTTGTAAATTGTTCCTCCGAAGGTATCACGCCAGCTGGCATCATGGATACCTATATTGTAGGCAAACGGCATGAAATAGCTGACAGGAGAAGAGTATCCCTCGCCGACAAGAGTAGCATTTCTCTGTTTGTAAACAATCTTGTATACACCATCTACGGAACCATTCTGACGGGCGAGATTACCTGATACGAAATCAGACTCCATCTGGAGAGCACCATCCTTGTAATACCACATGTGCTGCTTTGTGTAGTCAATCTCTATGTATGTATTACCTATGTCGTCAGCGCCTCGGTAGAGTGCTGTCTGCTCGTAAACAGGCTCTCTTTCCACTGGCTTGCCGCCCTCTAAATCTGAAAGGAGCTGGGCTTTCTCATTTTTCTTGCTGACTACCCATCCGTAGTCTCCACCACCTATTTCAATAGTGTCACCGGACGATGTTTTGAACGAGCGCTTGCGGCCGAAGGTATTGTACTTGGAAGCAAGCTGCTGGACATATTTAGTGACCTTGGCATCATCTATGCTCACGCTGCCGTCATCTGAGATGCTTAGCATATCAAGGATTTTGGCTGAGTCAAGCTTCTCGTCGGCACCTTCAATTTTGTAGGTGACGGTTGAAGCAGTGTATTTGTCGAGGGCTTCTTTTTCATTTTTGATTGTATCGCTTTCCTTTGTGATTTTTGGAGCTTCATAACAGTCATCGTTTAAGCTAAGCTTTGGAAGCTCATTGTCCAGGGCATCCTTTACCTCGGCAAGGATGCTGTCATATATCGGATTGCAGCCTTTTTTCTCTTCAATCACATCGTATTTGCCGTCTTTTATCTCGATGTGGGCATCCTCCGGATTCTCAATGTAGTCATCACTGAAAATATCAAGAGCCTTGAGCTTTTCCGCCAAAGCGGCATCGTCATATTTGGACGAACCCTTTAGAGTATAGTTTTGAGCTTTGAAGAGACTGACAGGCCATGTAAAAGCATTCTGGCTTTTTAGGATTTGCTCCTCGTCACCGTTTGAGACATATTCATAGGAAAAATCAGGTCCCTTAAGTGAAAAGCTGTTGCCTTTTCTATCAGTGATTGTGAGCAGATAGTCGCGGCTTAGGGCTGTATTTTTTTCTAATGCCTCTTTTGCAGTTTTCCCTGCGTATTTTACAGAGTTAATCTTTGTGTTGAACAGATAGTGGCTGCTAAAATAAAAGGCAAAGCCAAGATAAACAGCCAAAAGCACACCAAGCACAACGGCGCAGGTTATAAGCACTTTTTTCTTCATGTAAATCGACCTCCTTGGAGATATGCTGTTGCTGCCCACACCGGGGTGTAGACAGCAGCTAAAATCAGTTACATTTGTGAAGATGTGACACATCCATATAGTCAGGCAGACCATTCTTGTAGGCTACAGCGGTTTCTCCCTGAATAAGTGGCTTTAAGTATTCGATAAGTTCAGGTTTCACATCATTGCCAGCATCATTGATCCACTCTCTTGGCACAGACTTGGCCTCGTTTGCGATATCCTTGATAGCAGAATATGTGTATTCCACCTGATAAGGCTTATTTGAGATGCGCTTTAAGCATACCATTGATGCGGTCACACCCTCTGCTGCAATAGTGACACCCTTTTTACCCTGAGCAAAAGATTCCTCGATATCGGTTAATGATGCAAGATGTGAGGCACAGCGCTGGAGCACATTTACCTCTACAGAGCGCACCTTGACACCGATGTTTTCCTTTACGATGAACTCAAGAGCTTTTCCGGCACCGCTTAGCTGCTGGTGTCCGAACTGGTCACATGCGGCCTTTGATGATGTAATGTATGAGCCGTCTGCGTCATGTATTCCTTCGGATACGGCGACTATTACATTGTTAGTGTGCGCAAGGGCTTCTTTTATATCGGCAACAAATTTGTCCTTGTCGAAATTCACCTCAGGCAGATAGATGAACTGAGGCGCTGTATTGTACTCATTACGTGCGAGAGCGGAAGCGGCAGTGAGCCATCCTGCGTCACGTCCCATGATTTCAACGATTGTCACACTCTTAACAGCATAGATAAAGGTATCATGGGCTATCTCAAGCATGCTTGATGCGATATATTTGGCGGCAGAGCCAAAGCCAGGAGTGTGGTCTGTCATGCACAGATCATTGTCGATGGTTTTTGGAATCCCTATAATTTTCACATCACTGTTGATTTTTTTTGCATAATCGGATAACTTTAATACGGTATCCATCGAATCATTTCCACCGATGTAAAAGAAAGCTTTTATGGAAAGCTTATCGAACTGGTGGAAGATGTATACATATGGTGAATCATCATCCTTGTAATCAGGGAGTTTGTGGCGGCATGAGCCAAGATACATGGCAGGTGTGGTCTTAAGCTTTTCAAGATTAGCATCATCTGCAAAAATATCTGACAGATTGAGATAATTCTCATTTAATATGCCGAGTATTCCGTTTACGGCGCCATAGCAGATATCGTATTTCTCAGAGCTTTTTACTCCTGCGATGACTCCTGCAAGGCTTGCGTTGATTGCAACAGTTGGGCCGCCTGACTGGGCGACGATACAGTTTGACTGATTCATTGTAATCTCCTTATTGTGTATTTTAACTATTCTCTTCTGTAAGAATAGTTATGATATAATTTAAAATGATGATTAATCAGATTACTACATGCTACGCATTCCCGTAATCTGACTACACCTCGAAATCCGTTAATTTCCTGCGTCCCCGCAGCAAATTGCTACTTTCTCGGTGTAGTGCGGGTCACTAAGGTGTACATCGAATTGCATGCAAGAATGCATCGATGATACCTTTTGACCCTTTAATCATATAGATTGTAGTATCAAACATTATTTTTAGCAAGGGTTAAAATGAAAAATATGAATAAATACGAGAATTGCTTATTGTGTCCCAGAAAATGTGGCATAAACAGAAGCACCGGACAAACAGGCGTATGTGGCGTTTCATCTGAAATAAAGGTGGCGCGAGCAGCGCTTCATTACTGGGAGGAGCCGTGCATATCAGGAAAAAGAGGAAGCGGGGCAGTTTTTTTCTCAGGCTGCAGCCTGCACTGCGTGTTCTGCCAGAACAGGGAGATTTCTGACGGAAAAGCGGGAAAGGTGATCAGTAAAGAGAGGCTGAGTGATATCTTTATGGAACTTGCTGACAAAGGCGCAAATAATATCAATCTGGTCACACCGGGGCAGTATATCCCTGATATAGTGTGGGCGGTAAACGATGCAAAAAGCCGCGGCATGAAGCTTCCTATTATATACAATACGAGCGGATATGAAAATGTGACAGAGCTAAAGCTGCTTGAGGGTATAGTGGATGTGTATCTTCCGGATTTTAAATATATGGACAGTACGCTTTCGGCAAGGTATTCAAGGGCAAAAGATTATCCGTCTGTCGCAAAGCAGGCGCTTTCAGAGATGGTCAGGCAGCAGCCGGATGTCGTGATTGACGATGCGACAGGACTCATACAAAAGGGAGTTATTGTGCGACAGCTTCTACTGCCGGGACATGTGAATGATGCAAAGGCTGTACTTAAGTACCTGTATGATACATATCATGATCACGTATATATAAGCATGATGAGCCAGTTTACGCCGATTGCACTAAAGGATTATCCTGAGATAAACCGCACAGTGACAAGGAGAGAGTATGAAAGGCTTGTTGACTATGCCCTCGAAATAGGAATCACGAATGCATTTATACAGGAGGGTGACGTGGCAAAGGACAGCTTCATTCCGGCATTTGACTGTGAGGGAGTATAATATTTACCGTTTTTCTTAATAAAATAGTAAGAATTGGCAGGCAAAAATGACTGGATTTTGTGACGCCGGTGTAGTACTATGGTTATGTGATATTTTTTAGCTGTGAAGGTACTGAACAGTTACGATATTTTGTTATTACTCACATCCCGGTGTGACAGACGATAATGTTTTTAATCACACAGGATACATCATTCAATAGAGGATACAGTGATGAAAAATATAGAAGAACAGCAGATAATAATTGAATGTCCGAATACTATCTTTCATCTATACATTGACAGTGAGGATGAGCTTTCAAAGGTTAAGGTGTTTATGAACAATATGAAGAATGTTGATTCGATAAGTCTGCATGATATATACAACTGGTGCAACAGACAGCATGTGCAGTACACGACGACATTTAATTATGACAGTAAAATGACCTTGACAGAAATGATAAAATCCTACATATTTTACTTCAGACAGAAGCTTAGATATGTAAATAATAGTGATAGGATGATAGAAACATGAGATACCCTGAATTTCTAAAGGATAGAGGAACAATAGGCTTTGTGGCGCCTTCGATGGGCTGTACAACAGAGCCGTACAGGAGTGCCTTTGACAATGCCATTAAAAGGTTTCACAGCATGGGTTATAAGACGATAGAGGGACCTAACTGCAGGTGCGACAGTGGCATAGGTATCAGCAATACACCTAAGAAGTGCGCAGAAGAGCTGAACGAGAGCTATGTTTCTGCTGACAGTGATGTGCTTATATCCTGTGGTGGTGGCGAGCTGATGTGCGAGGTAGTGCCTTATATTGATTTTGAGCGCGTGAAGCAGTCAAAGCCTAAATGGTACATGGGCTATTCCGACAACACGAATTTCACATTTTTGGAGGCTACTATTGCAGATACAGCAGGTATTTACGGGCCGTGTGCGGGCAGCTTTGGCATGGAGGTGTGGCATGAGTCACTTACCGATGCATTTAATCTGCTTTGTGGCAGGAAGCTTTCATTTACCAATTACCCTATGTGGGAGAAGGAATCGATAAAGGATGAGAATGCTCCGTTTGTGGGCTACAACCTGACTGAAAAGTCGTGCATCAGCTCTATTCCCACGGTGGCAAAGGAAAGCAGGCTTACCATGAGAGGCAGGCTGCTTGGTGGCTGCATGGATTGTCTTATCAATCTGCTTGGTACATCGTTTGACCATGTAAGGGAATTTAATGAGCGCTACAGTGATGATGGTATCATATGGTTCCTTGAGGCATGTGACCTTAATGTGATGGGCATGAGAAGGGCTATGTGGCAGATGAAAAATGCAGGATGGTTTTCAAATGTAAAGGGCTTTCTTATCGGACGCCCGGCGCACTTCGGAGAGGAAATGTTTGGCATAGACCACAGACAGGCGCTTTCATCACTGCTTAGAGAGTTTAATGTGCCAATCATCATGGATCTGGATATAGGTCATATGTCACCGATGATGCCTGTGGTATGCGGAAGCATGGCAGATGTCAGCTTCGACGGAAGCAACTTTACAATTTCGTATGATATAGAGCAGTAGATTGGAGGAAAAATGATTAGATTAATAAAGAAAAAAGCAAAGAGTATTGTATGTAGCGTGCTTGCTGCGGTGACACTGTTTACGATGAATCCGGCAGTATTTGCAACAGAGACAGCTACGCAGACTGATACAGTTTCAAGCGTTGATGTATCAGGCAGTGACAGCAGTGACGCAGCTGATAAGAGTAACACAGACAGTACTGCAGACAGCACAACGACAGCCGGCAGTGAGGCAAACGACAAGGTGACCATCAGCAAAAATGATAAGCCATACTTAAGTCTTGGAGCAGACCTCACACCGGATCAGAGAGCGACAGTGCTTGGATTTATGGGAATCGAGCTCACTGATCTGGACAAATACGATGTGGTCTATGTAAATAATGATGAGGAGCACAAGTACCTCGATTCATACATCAGCAAGAGCGAGATTGGCAAAAGATCACTTTCCTCAGTACTCATTACAGAGGATAAAAAGGGCGCGGGTCTTAGTGTTTCCACGCACAATATCAATTACTGTACGGTAGGAATGTACAAGAATGCGCTTGCCACAGCAGGCATAGCTGATGCTAAAATCATAGTCGCAGGCCCTTTCCCTATTTCCGGAACGGCAGCACTTGTAGGCACACTAAAGGCATACGAGGAGATGACAGGCAAGAAGCTTGACGACAAGGTGACAGACGCAGCGATGGATGAGCTTGTCACAACAGGAGAGCTCAACAAGAGCATTGACGGCGATTCGAAGGATATCGAGGCAATGATTGCAGACCTAAAGAAGCAGCTTGCCGATGGAAGGCTCAAGGATGAGAGCCAGATAAAGGATGCGATAAAGGAGGCTGCAAAGGATTACGACCTGAAGCTTTCTGATGATGATATTGCAAAGCTGACATCGCTTCTTATGAAGCTTAAGGATGCCAATATCGACTGGGATTCAGTCATCAACCAGGCACAGGACTGGGCATCAAAGCTTGGCGATAAGATAAATGACCCGGGCTTCTGGGAAAAGCTTGGTAACTTTTTCATGGATTTATGGGATAAGATAAAATCACTGTTCAGCTAGAAAAAGCTACAGGAGACAGTAAGAATAAGCAGAATATGAATCAGGCAACTCCCTGAAACGTAAGCATGTGCTACACGTTGAAGGGAGTTTTTTTATCATTAATAAAAAAATAATAAATTTCTGCCGAATACATTGATACAAAGGTCATATTCTATTATAATTAAATGGATAATGGATTAATGTAAACAATGCACATAAGAAAGATGGGATTTGATGATAAAGATAAATAAATTTCTGGCAGCCTCTGTCGTAACATTGTCATTAGCCGCATGTGACCTGGCACCATACAGCAGCATAGCAGTTTATGCGGATCAGGCGGCTAAGGTTGTGTGTGATGAGAGATACTGGGTAGCGGCGAGAAGCGGACCGGGCACAGAGTATGAGCTGGAGCACAAGCTTTCAAACGGTAAGGATATTATTATTCTTGAGCAGACCACAGGTGCAGACGGCAAGGTGTGGTACAAGGCAAAGTACAATCTGGCAGCAAATAACGAGGAGTGTGTAAGCTATATCAGGTCTGATTTTGTATCAGCAGGTACCGGCACAGCTGCATCAGACAATGCGCAGACAGGGGATGCTTCAGCAGACACCGGCAATGCGGATGCCATACAGCAGAATAATGAGGAACAGCTTGCCCTTGCAACCGCATCGGGAGCATATGCTACAGGTACGATTACAGGTGGCAATGTGTATGTCCGCAATGCAGCAGGCACATCTGGCACTACCAAGGTTGTCTCACTCAACTGGAACCATCAGGTTGACATAATTGGAGAGACCAGGGTAAACGGTGTGGTCTGGTATAATGTCAAGGGTACTTTAAACGGCAAGGCATTTACGGGCTGGACTATCAGTACATACATAAAGGTGACATACAATAATAGTGGAGACAATACTGATTTTGTCACGGCTATGAAGAATGCAGGCTTTCCAGACAGCTATATTCCAAACCTTACAGCTCTTCACAATAAGTATCCAAGCTGGACATTTGAGGCTGTAAATACAGGTTTGAATTGGGATACGGTGATTGAAAATGAAAGTGTAAACGGACTTAATCTGGTATCCAAATCAGCAGACAATGCCAAGAAATCCACAGCTGCCGGAGCATATAACTGGTCAACAAATACGTGGGTTGAGTATGAGCCGGGCTGGGTGTCAGCAAGCAGTGCTTATATTGCTTATCTCATGGATCCAAGGAACTTCCTTGATGAGACCAATATTTTTCAGTTTCAGAGTCTGGCATACAGTCCGAATGAGGCACTTGAAGGTGTCAAGTCCATAGTAAAAGGCACATTTATGGAGGGAACAAAGACCTATTCCAACAATGGTGAGAAAATCAATTATGCAAGCACGTTCATGGATGTGGCAAAGAGCAGTGGAGTAAGTGCATACCATATAGCATCGCGTATAAAGCAGGAGCAGGGACAAAAGGGAACGAGCCCTCTTATTTCGGGTACATATTCCGGATATGAAGGATATTATAATTATTTTAATTTTAGTGCAACCGGAAACACGAAGGATAAGATTTATAAAAATGGTCTGGCTTTTGCCAAGAAGCAGGGCTGGAATACAAGAGCAAAGTCCATAAGCGGCGGAGCTGTAAAGGTGGGCAGCAATTATATAAATAAGGGTCAAAATACACTGTATTTTGAGAAGTTTAATGTAGTAAATACAAGCTCGCTGTATTTCCATCAGTACATGGGCAATGCCACAGCGGCTCTTACTGAGGGACAGAGTCTGGCTAAAGGATATTCAGACAGGAATCAGGCTTTTGTATTTAAAATACCTGTATACAACAATATGCCATCGTCAGCAGTGGGCTTCGATAAAGCTGGCGATACCAATAACTATCTGCAGTCGCTTGCGATAAGTGGTGTAACACTCACACCGGCCTTCAATGGAGCGACAACAAGCTATTCAGCAGTTGTTTCAAATGCCATAAGCTCAGTGACTGTTTCGGCAGATGCAGTTTCAGGAAACAGTGGTGTTTCAGGCACAGGAAGCTATTCGCTTGCTGTCGGAAATAATACAATTAAGGTAAAATGCAAGTCGCAAAGCGGTGATACAAGAACATACACTATCAATATAAACAGGCAGGCGGCATCTGCAAATAATGCAGGTGACAATAATAATCAGAACAATAATAACCAAAATAATACAGATGTAAACATAACATCAGGTAAATACAGTATAGGTACTTATATTACAGGCATTGAGCCTGGAACCGGTGCAGCTGATTTTGTGAAGAATATAGCAGTATCAGCATCAGGTACTGTAAAGCTTTTGACAAGCTCAGGCTCAGAAAACAGCGGAAAGATTGCAACAGGCAATAAAGTGGCTGTTTATGATGCTTCAGGTAATCTGAAAAAGACATACGATATTGTTATATATGGAGATATCAATGGTGATGGTGCTGTAAATGCTCTTGATATGATTAAGCTCAACAGACATATCTTAGGAAAGGGAACACTCACAGGTGCTTATCTGGAGGCAGCTGATGCTAACAGAAAGCGTGATGGTGGAAATGCCCTTGATATGATAATCATGAACAGACATATACTGGGCAAATCAAAGATATCGCAGAATTAGAAATGTGAGGAAAAATATGAAGAAATTATTTGGATGTATATTATCACTTGTTATGGCGGTGATGCTTGTTTTCGCACCTGCCGAGCATGTATATGCGCAGGGACTTGGATTAAGTGTCAGCTCAAGCTCTGTAGCTGTTGGAAAAACAGTCAAGGTGACGGTTTCTATGCCGTCAGGATATTTTGGTACAGTAGTTATCTCAAGCTCTGACGAGGGAGTGCTGAGTAACGGAGGCGATGGTGTGGCAAATATTGGTGACGCTGCCGGATATCCTACATCGCAGTCATTTTCATTTACAGCGAAGGGCGCAGGAAGCTGCACTATAAAGGCGTATTGTACAGTGGTAGGAGATGCAGAGGGTAACGATGCCGGAGGCACAATCACAGGTGCCAGCACGAAGGTGACCGTAACAAGTGCTTCATCAAACAACGATTCAAACAGCAACAAGGACAATTCGGGCAGCAATACAGGAAATGACAGCGATGCAAATAAAGATAATGAAAACAAAGAGGAAAAGAAATCCTCAAACGCATCTCTTGGCTCACTTGTTATTTCAGCAGGTACACTTTCACCTGAGTTTTCTGCTGCGACAAAGGATTACACAGCTACAGTAGATTACAGCTGTTCAAGCCTTGCGGTTACAGCAAATCCGGCTGATTCCAAGGCGAGTGTGACATCTGTCACAGGCAATGATTCACTTGAGGTTGGAGAGAATACAGTAAGCGTTGTTGTGACAGCAGAGGACGGCAGTACAAGCACATACAATATAGTAGTTACCAGAAGAGCCGAGGATGATCCGGAGAATGCGGATAAGCAGGATAACTGGAAGAAGTTCAATATAAATGGAACAGAGTGGACTATGGTAAATGACATTCCTGAGGATGTTGTTCCTGAAGGCTTTGAGCACTCAAAGACAGTGATTGACGGTCTTGAATACAATACCCTTCATGGTACCTTTGGTGATATCACACTTGTGTATTTACAGTCAGAAAGCGGCAATGGGCTTTTTGTATATGATGCTGCCCAGAATGCAGCGTATGAGTATGTCCGTATCAATTCCGAGTCACATTTTATCGTAGTTTTACTGCCTAAGGTGGATGATGTGCCTGAAGGATATAATGAGGTCTCGCTCTCCATAGAGGGCAAGGGTGTGGCAACAGCATACCAGACTAAAGCCGAAAAAAAAGATGATCAGACGAAGGATTTTTACCTCGTATACGCCATGAATGACAATGGTGAGAGTGGCTGGTACACATATGATAGCGTAGATGGCACATATATGAGAACCGAGCTCAGTACACCTACAGTGGCACAGGAGGAAAACGATACAACAAAGAGCGAGCTTGTCCCGGGAATTGCCAATAAATATCTTGTTTTAGCTGCAATACTGGTTCTTATTATCATTATTCTGTTACTGTTGCTTATTGTATCAGCTGTGAAAAACAGAAAATATAAGGCAATGGACTATCATGATGACGATGATGATGTAGATGATGCAGCAGAAGATGTATCAAATGAAGCTTTGGAAGAAACAACTGATGAAACTGCGGACGAGATAGCAGATGAGCCGGAAGAAGAGGTTACAGAAGAGTCGTTAGATGAAGTGGAAGAAGAAGCTGCAGAAGAGTCGGTGGATGAAGCTGCAGAAGAAACAGCAGATGAAGCTGTAGAAGAGCCGGCAGATGAAGTCGCAGAAGAAACAGCGGAAGGTGCTGCAGATGAGCAAAAGATGGCTACGGATGAAAATATATCAAATGCATCCTATGTCGGAAGAACCGTAGAAATTACACCTGATTCTAAGAAAGCTGTTGAGAATGAAAACTCTGAGTTTGATTTAAAAGACGATTCAAGGCAGGAAAACGTTTCTGACACAGAAAACGATGCTGATGAGGATGCTTTAAAGAATCAGCTTCAAAGGGCACTTGATGGATTTGTCAATGAGGGAAATAAGCCGTCTGAGACTATAGACAGCAGTGCAAAGGATGACAATGAGGATGACAGCGAGGATGATGATTTGCAGTTCATCGACTTAAATTAGTGAATATGACTGGAGGATATGACTTGAAACCATATACAAGTAAGGCTAAAAAAGCAATAGATTTGGCTGCACGTATATCAAAGAAAATGAATTACAGCTATGTTGGAACAGAGCACATACTGGCTGGCCTTATAAAAGAGGGCACCGGTGTGGCAGCTGAGGTTCTAACAGCCTGCAATGTGGAATATGATAAGCTTATTTCGATGATTGAAGACCTGATTTCACCGGGGGATAACATCGAAGTGATGGACAGGGATGGCTATTCACCAAGGACACAGAGAGTATTGGAGCGTGCATCGGAGGAAGCCGATAGATTTGAGTGCAATGAGATAGGGACAGAACACTTGCTAATGGCTATAGTACTGCAGGGAGACTGTGCAGCTGCAAGACTTTTAAACACCATGGGTGTTAACAGTCAGAAGATGTTTATAGATATTCTTGGTGCGATGGGTGAGGATCCGTCTGCATACAGGGATCTGATGAAAAGCTACAGTACATCATACAATTCTGCGACTCCTGTATTAGATCAGTATTCCAGAGATTTGACAGATATGGCAGAGGCAGGGCTTCTTGACCCTGTTATAGGCAGAAAAAAGGAGATGGAGCGCGTTATCCAGATACTTTGCCGCCGTGGCAAAAACAATCCATGTCTGATTGGAGAGCCGGGAGTGGGCAAGACCGCTATAGTAGAAGGACTTGCGCAGGATATAGTCAGTGGCAATGTTCCGGATATTCTTTTGGGAAAGAGACTGGTTTCCCTTGATATGTCCGGGCTTGTAGCCAAATCAAAGTATCGTGGTGAGTTTGAGGAGCGTATCAAGAAGGTGATAAGCGAGGTTTCAAATGCCAAAAATGTACTGCTTTTCATTGATGAGCTTCACACTATAATAGGTGCAGGAGGAGCAGAAGGTTCGTTAGATGCATCTAACATATTAAAGCCTGCGCTTGCCAGAGGCGAGGTACAGGTAATCGGCGCCACTACCATAGAAGAGTATCGCAAATACGTGGAAAAGGATGCTGCGCTTGAGCGCCGTTTCCAGCCGGTGATGGTTGAGGAGCCGGGTGCGGATGAGACAATAGAGATACTCACAGGATTAAAGGGAATCTATGAAAAGCATCATGGTGTCATCATAACAGATGAGGGTGTGAAAGCAGCAGTAAACCTTTCTGCACGATATATAAATGACAGATTTTTACCTGATAAGGCGATAGACCTGATGGATGAAGCGGCAGCCAGGATAAGGCTTAAGAATCTGACATCATCTGACGAGTTGCTTGCTCTGAAAAAAGAGATAACAGATAAGCAGAACCAGGTGGAAAATGCTTTATCGAATGGAGATCTCGCAGCTGCCGGCGCGCTTATGTCAGAAAAGGAAGTACTTGAAAATAAACAGCAGAAGCTTATGAGAAAGAACCGTCGCACAGGAGCCAAAAACCAGCCTGTAGTCGGCGAAAATGAGATAGCGGATGTAGTATCGGGATGGACCAAAATACCTGTAAATAAGCTTACAGAGTCAGAGGCAGGACGACTTGCAAAGCTTGAACAGATACTTCACAAGCGTGTAATAGGACAGGAGGAGGCTGTTTCTGCTGTCGCAAAGGCAGTCAGACGAGGCCGTGTTGGTTTAAAGGATCCTAAGAAGCCGATTGGCTCATTCCTGTTTTTGGGACCGACAGGAGTAGGTAAGACGGAGGTGTCAAAGGCGCTTGCTGAGGCTGTCTTTGGCAAAGAAGATGCCATGATACGTGTTGACATGTCAGAGTACATGGAAAAGCATAGTGTTTCAAAGATGATTGGTTCACCACCGGGATATGTGGGCCATGAGGAGGGTGGACAGCTCTCAGAGAAGGTCAGACGCAATCCTTTTTCTGTTATACTGTTTGATGAGATAGAAAAAGCACATCCTGATGTGTTCAATATACTTTTACAGGTGCTTGATGATGGTAGAATCACTGATTCACAGGGGCGCACGGTTGATTTCAAGAATACAATAATCATCATGACATCAAATGCAGGAGCTTCTTCTATTATAGAACCAAAGCGCCTTGGCTTTGGCGCTGGTGAGGATGAAAAGCAGGATCACGAGCGTATGAAGAACAGTGTCATGGAGGAGGTACGCCGTATATTTAAACCTGAGTTTTTGAACCGAATCGACGAGACTATTGTATTTAGAGCTCTCAACAAGGATGACATGAAGCATATAGTGACACTTCTTGTAAAGGAGCTTAAGAAACGCTGTAAAGAACAGCTTGATATAGAGCTCACAGTGCGCGACAGTGCAAAATCCTTTATCGTGGACAAAGCCTATGACAGAAAATATGGCGCAAGACCTCTTAAACGAAAACTTCAGGAGGAGATTGAAGACCGTATGTCAGAGGATATTATTACCGGCAAAATTAAGCGCGGCAATAAGGTAATAATTTCTACGAAAAACAAACAAATTTCATTGACTGTTGAGTAGAATTGGATTTATAATTAATATATCAATATAGCTACGGGAGGATAAAAATGGCTGTAATAAGTGAATTAATCCGTACTGAGGAAAACGGAAAGCTCAGCTTCGGAGATTATACATTGGCTGCAAAGGCAAAGCTTGACAATTTTGAGAAGGATGGAGATATCTACAAGGTAAAGACCTTTAAGGAGATTACAAAGCTCGAAAGAAACGGACTCTTTGTATACGAGTCTGTTCCGGGAACAGCGGTTATGGATTTCGAGGAGACTGCTGATACAGTGACATTTACTGTGGAGGGACCTGAGGATGCTCAGATTACTCTTGGCCTTGAAGAGGAGACAGAGTACGAAATTGATATAGCTGGAGCTGTTGCAGGTACTATGAAGACAAATCTCGGCGGCAAGCTCAGCTTAAGCGTAGAGCTTGAGGGTGTTGATTCAGTCGATATCAAAGTATCAAGAAAATAGAGCATATTTTTAGCCCGGTGAAAGCCGGGCTTTTTGTATTTTATAAAGGAGAACAATATGGCAAAAGGAAAGACCTCTGTATTTTTCTGCCAGGAATGTGGTTATGAATCGGCAAAATGGATGGGACAGTGCCCGGCCTGTAAGGAATGGAATACATTTGTAGAGGAAACCGTAGATAAAAAGTCGATAAGCTCGTCGGGAAAAGTAAAAAAAGAATCAAAGGCGGCACAGGTTCTGCCTCTTTCGGCAGTAAAAAGCGAGAAAGAGGAGCGTATAGTGACAGGTATAGCCGAGTTTGACAGAGTGCTTGGTGGAGGAATTGTGAGGGGGTCACTTGTGCTTGTGGGAGGAGATCCGGGTATAGGAAAATCCACGCTACTACTTCAGGTATGCAGGGAGCTTTCACAAAAAAAGGTGCCATTACTTTATGTGTCAGGTGAGGAATCCCTGCATCAGATAAAGATGCGTGCCGACAGACTTGGCGATTTTACGGATTCACTGGAGCTTTTATGTGAGACAAGTCTTGATATAGCAAAAGACGTGATTCAACGAAAAAAACCGGAGGTTGTTGTAATAGATTCCATCCAGACTATGTACAATGAGGAGATAGCGTCGGCACCGGGCAGTGTCTCACAGGTCAGGGAGACAACCGGAGTGCTTATGCAGCTTGCAAAGACTCTGGGTATTTCTGTCTTTATAGTAGGACATGTGACAAAGGATGGTGCGGTTGCGGGGCCGAGGACGTTAGAGCATATGGTTGATACTGTGCTTTATTTTGAGGGTGACAGGTATGAGTCGTACAGGATACTTAGAGGCGTTAAGAACAGATTTGGTTCGACCAATGAGATAGGCGTATTTGAAATGAAGGCGGAGGGACTTGTTGAGGTGGAAAATCCGTCGGAGTATATGCTTAGCGGTAAGCCCGAGGGAGCATCAGGATCAATTGTCACATGTTCCATAGAGGGAAGCCGCCCGATACTTCTCGAGATACAGGCTCTTGTATGTCACAGCTTTTTTAATAATCCAAGGCGTACAGCAAATGGTACAGATTATAATAAAGTAAATCTACTCATGGCGGTCCTTGAAAAAAGAGCCAACCTGTCACTGTCAGACTGTGACGCTTATGTGAATATAGCAGGCGGTATAAGGATGAACGAACCGGCGATAGACCTTGGGATAGTGCTTGCAATCGCATCAAGCAAAAAGGATATTATAGTGCGTGAGGATACCATATGCTTTGGAGAGGTGGGCTTAAGCGGAGAGGTGCGCGGAGTTACCATGTCCGAGCAGCGTGTTGCTGAGGCAAAGAAGCTTGGCTTTAAAAAGTGTATTGTTCCCAAAGTGTGTCTTGCAGGAGTCTCGCATATTAGTGGAATTGAGATTGTCGGTGTGGCAAATATCAAGGAAGCGATAGATGCTGTCAGATAGTAATTGTGAGAATTGCATATAATAAACAGACAATTTAGAAAATTTGTGTTTTTTAAGATAGTTATACTACTTTAATTAATTGCAGTAAATCCGTTGACATATGTGTGCCGGGATGATATTATATCAAAGCTGACTCGCGGGACACATTGAGTTGTAGAGCTTGTGAGTTACATTTTACAGACATGACTTTATAATATTGCTTTGAAAGAAGCTGATTAAATAAGTTATGAAAAAAGTTCTTGACAAATGAAAAACATTTTGATAGAATAAACAAGCTGTCGCAAGACAGAGAACTTAAAACAGAGTTCAAAAAAATAAAAAAGTGCTTGACAAACGAACAGCGATTTGATAAAATAATCAAGCTGTCGCAAGAGAGCAAAACAAAGAACATTGATAACTGAACAGTGAGAAACCTTGAAAGATTTTGAGAATCAATCAGAACGCTTCAATGAAAATTGAAGACCTTTAAAACAGTAAATTCAGATTCTATCTGAATGAACGAATTAGCCAAGTTTAACTTGACTGAGATCAACTTTTAACATGAGAGTTTGATCCTGGCTCAGGATGAACGCTGGCGGCGTGCTTAACACATGCAAGTCGAACGAAGCACTTTATTTGATTTCCTTCGGGACTGATTATTTTGTGACTGAGTGGCGGACGGGTGAGTAACGCGTGGGTAACCTGCCTTGTACAGGGGGATAACAGTTGGAAACGGCTGCTAATACCGCATAAGCGCACAGCATCGCATGATGCAGTGTGAAAAACTCCGGTGGTATAAGATGGACCCGCGTTGGATTAGCTAGTTGGTGAGGTAACGGCCCACCAAGGCGACGATCCATAGCCGACCTGAGAGGGTGACCGGCCACATTGGGACTGAGACACGGCCCAAACTCCTACGGGAGGCAGCAGTGGGGAATATTGCACAATGGGCGAAAGCCTGATGCAGCGACGCCGCGTGAGCGAAGAAGTATTTCGGTATGTAAAGCTCTATCAGCAGGGAAGATAATGACGGTACCTGACTAAGAAGCACCGGCTAAATACGTGCCAGCAGCCGCGGTAATACGTATGGTGCAAGCGTTATCCGGATTTACTGGGTGTAAAGGGAGCGCAGGCGGTGCGGCAAGTCTGATGTGAAAGCCCGGGGCTCAACCCCGGTACTGCATTGGAAACTGTCGTACTAGAGTGTCGGAGGGGTAAGCGGAATTCCTAGTGTAGCGGTGAAATGCGTAGATATTAGGAGGAACACCAGTGGCGAAGGCGGCTTACTGGACGATAACTGACGCTGAGGCTCGAAAGCGTGGGGAGCAAACAGGATTAGATACCCTGGTAGTCCACGCTGTAAACGATGAATACTAGGTGTTGGGAAGCATTGCTTCTCGGTGCCGTCGCAAACGCAGTAAGTATTCCACCTGGGGAGTACGTTCGCAAGAATGAAACTCAAAGGAATTGACGGGGACCCGCACAAGCGGTGGAGCATGTGGTTTAATTCGAAGCAACGCGAAGAACCTTACCAAGTCTTGACATCCTTCTGACCGGTACTTAACCGTACCTTCTCTTCGGAGCAGGAGTGACAGGTGGTGCATGGTTGTCGTCAGCTCGTGTCGTGAGATGTTGGGTTAAGTCCCGCAACGAGCGCAACCCTTATCTTTAGTAGCCAGCGGTCTGGCCGGGCACTCTAGAGAGACTGCCAGGGATAACCTGGAGGAAGGCGGGGATGACGTCAAATCATCATGCCCCTTATGACTTGGGCTACACACGTGCTACAATGGCGTAAACAAAGGGAAGCGAAGCTGTGAAGCCGAGCAAATCTCAAAAATAACGTCTCAGTTCGGACTGTAGTCTGCAACCCGACTACACGAAGCTGGAATCGCTAGTAATCGCAGATCAGAATGCTGCGGTGAATACGTTCCCGGGTCTTGTACACACCGCCCGTCACACCATGGGAGTTGGGAATGCCCGAAGCCAGTGACCTAACCGAAAGGAAGGAGCTGTCGAA
The DNA here is from genome assembly GCF_000020605.1 of Agathobacter rectalis ATCC 33656. NCBI lineage: Bacteria > Bacillati > Bacillota > Clostridia > Lachnospirales > Lachnospiraceae > Agathobacter > Agathobacter rectalis. The sequence goes on along the minus strand of NC_012781.1, from coordinate 2,162,838 downwards.
GGCAGGCTCGATAACTGGGGTGAAGTCGTAACAAGGTAGCCGTATCGGAAGGTGCGGCTGGATCACCTCCTTTCTAAGGAAATCGAGTAGAGAGTTTTTCACTGTTGAGTTATCAAGCTCAATCTTTCCGGTGGCGATGCGCTTTTGGGAAACACCCGTCCACATCCCGAACACGATGGTTAAGACTGAAGCGGCCGATAATACTATACTGGTAACGGTATGGGAAGGTAGGTGGCTGCCGGATTTATAAAGAACAGCATAGCATATATGCTTTCAAAATAGAACAGGCTCGAAAGAGCTAACCTACATCAGCAGGGAAGTGCTGTTTAGATAGCTGGTTTTACCAGTGATTAGAGATTTTAAGATATTAAGATTTCTAATGACTGATAAAACAGTCAAAAGTCTGTGAGAACTAAAACTGGTAATCACAGCAATGTACCTTGAAAACTTCATACAAATAATTTGATGAATAAATATTCTATTCTTAAGAATATCTAACAATCAAGACATCCGAGAAACAAAACCAAGTTGTGAACAACAACAAAGTTCTTTAAGTTATTAATGATGCAACGCTATGCATCGAAGAGATTAAGCAAAGAAGAGCGCAGGGTGGATGCCTTGGCACTAAGAGCCGAAGAAAGACGTGATAAGCTGCGAAAAGCTGCGGGGAGATGCAAATAATCCTTGATCCGCAGATGTCTGAATGGGGAAACCCGGTACGAAGAACTCGTATCATCCATACGCCAATCCATAACGTATGGAGGGGAACCCGGTGAACTGAAACATCTAAGTAGCCGGAGGAAGAGAAAGAAACATCGATTTTGTTAGTAGCGGCGAGCGAAAGCGAAAGAGGCCAAACCGGAGTGCGTGCACTCCGGGGTTCGGACCGCATTTAAGATTCAGTGATTCTAGCAGAAAGGTTTGGGAAAGCCTGCCGGAGAGGGTGAAAGCCCCGTAAGCGAAAGAAGAGCTGACTGAGCGGGATCCAGAGTACATCGAGACACGAGAAACCTTGATGGAATGAGCGGGGACCACCCCGTAAGCCTAAATACTACTTAGTGACCGATAGCGCATAGTACTGTGAAGGAAAGGTGAAAAGGACCCCGGGAGGGGAGTGAAAGAGAACCTGAAACCCTGTGTTTACAAGCTGTGGAAGTTCTTTAAATGAACAACCGCGTACTTTTTGTAGAACGGTCCGGCGAGTTGCGGATACTGGCAAGGTTAAGCACTTAAGGTGCGGAGCCGAAGGGATACCAAGTCTTAACAGGGCGTTAAGTCAGTATACGCAGACCCGAAACCGGGTGATCTATCCATGTCCAGGTTGAAGTTGTCGTAAAAGACAATGGAGGACCGAAGCCACATCCGTTGAAAAGGGTGGGCATGAGGTGTGGATAGGGGAGAAATTCCAATCGAACCCGGAGATAGCTGGTTCTCCTCGAAATAGCTTTAGGGCTAGCCTCGATTTAGTCTTATGGAGGTAGAGCACTGAATTTCCGCGGGGGCGTCAAAGCTTACCAAAGAATATCAAACTCCGAATGCCATGTAGATGATGATCGGGAGTCAGACTGCACGAGATAAGTTGGGCAGTCAAAAGGGAAAGAGCCCAGACCACCGGCTAAGGTCCCAAAGTGCGTGTTAAGTGGAAAAGGATGTGGGAATTCGAAGACAACTAGGATGTTGGCTCAGAAGCAGCCATACATTCAAAGAGTGCGTAACAGCTCACTAGTCGAGAGTTCCTGCGCCGAAAATGTCCGGGGCTGAAACACGACACCGAAGCCGTGGACTCGCAATGCGAGTGGTAGAGGAGCATTCTTAAAACCGACGAAGCTGTACCGGAAGGAGCAGTGGAGGGATAAGAAGAGAGAATGCCGGAATGAGTAGCGAGAGAAAGGTGGGAATCCTTTCGGCCGAATATCTAAGGTTTCCAGAGTAAAGCTGATCTGCTCTGGGTAAGTCGGGGCCTAAGCACAGGTCGCAAGACGTAAGCGATGGATAACAGGTTTAGATTCCTGTACCACGCATTATCAGAACTGTAGGGACGCATGTGGAAAGCACGAGCCGGGAATGGAAAAACCGGTACAAGCGAGGTAGGTGTACAATAGGCAAATCCGTTGTATAATCCGAAGACGTGATGTGGAGTGAAATAAAGTAGCAAAGCGTGTGAGCCATGTGCCGAGAAAAGCTGCTATTGTGTAATGCGTGCCCGTACCGTAAACCGACACAGGTGGATGAGGAGAGAATCCTAAGGCCGGCGGAAGAAGCATTGTTAAGGAATTCGGCAAAATGACCCCGTAACTTCGGGAGAAGGGGTGCCTGCGAGAGCAGGCCGCAGAGAATAGGCTCAAGCAACTGTTTAGCAAAAACACAGGTCTATGCGAAACCGAAAGGTGAAGTATATGGGCTGACGCCTGCCCGGTGCTGGAAGGTTAAGAGGAGAGGTTAGCGTAAGCGAAGCTTTGAATTTAAGCCCCAGTAAACGGCGGCCGTAACTATAACGGTCCTAAGGTAGCGAAATTCCTTGTCGGGTAAGTTCCGACCCGCACGAAAGGCGTAATGATTTGAGCACTGTCTCGACAATGCATCCGGTGAAATTGAAGTACCAGTGAAGATGCTGGTTACCCGCGCCAGGACGGAAAGACCCCATGGAGCTTTACTCCAGTTTGATACTGGGATTCGGTACTGCATGTACAGGATAGGTGGGAGACGGAGAAGGATGGACGCCAGTCTGTCCGGAGTCGCTGTTGGGATACCACCCCTGTAGTACTGGGTTTCTAACCAGTTGCCATGAACTGGCAATGGGACAATGTCAGGCGGGGAGTTTGACTGGGGCGGTCGCCTCCGAAAGGGTATCGGAGGCGCTCAAAGGTTCCCTCAGAATGGTTGGAAACCATTTGAAGAGTGCAAAGGCAGAAGGGAGCTTGACTGCGACACCGACGGGTGGAGCAGGTACGAAAGTAGGACTTAGTGATCCGGTGGTATAAAGTGGGATTGCCATCGCTCAACGGATAAAAGCTACCCTGGGGATAACAGGCTTATCACTCCCAAGAGTTCACATCGACGGAGTGGTTTGGCACCTCGATGTCGGCTCATCGCATCCTGGGGCTGTAGCAGGTCCCAAGGGTTGGGCTGTTCGCCCATTAAAGCGGTACGCGAGCTGGGTTCAGAACGTCGTGAGACAGTTCGGTCCCTATCCGGCGCGGGCGGAGGATATTTGAGAGGAGCTGTCCTTAGTACGAGAGGACCGGGATGGACGGACCACTGGTGTATCTGTTGTCGACCAACGGCATGGCAGAGTAGCCAAGTCTGGAAGGGATAAACGCTGAAGGCATCTAAGCGTGAAGCCCCCCTCAAGATGAGATATCCCTCCTTCGGGAGTAAGACCCCTTGAAGACTACAAGGTAGATAGGGCAGAGGTGGAAGCATGGCAACATGTGGAGCTGACTGTTACTAATAGGTCGAGGGCTTAATCTGGTTAATAACGGAGAAAAACAAATCGGATTTGTATGAAGTTTTGAAGGTATATTAAAATAAGACGTAATTCCTATTGCGTCCTTTTTCTATATTTGATATAATATTTAAATATAGGGGATTGGTCAAATGGTATGACAGAAGTCTCCAAAACTTTTAGCGGGAGTTCGATTCTCTCATCCCCTGTTCTTAGACCTTGAAGCAAGATAGTTGTTTCAAGGTTTTTTTTGTTTAAAAATGAAAATAGATGTATTATAATGGGCATAAAGTATTTATTTTAAATGATATTAATTTTGTATTTCAAAATGGATTACAAATGTAAGGAGGATTTTTAAATGAAGGAAAAGCTTAAGATTAATGTGACGAAGCCACAATATGTGCAGGTGTCTGATATTACATATGCGCAGGTGGATTCGTGGTATGATCACTGTCGCAGGGATTTAAAACTCGATTTAATATATCCGGAAGATATGTCTGACAAGCGTTATCCTTGTATAGTATGGATATGCGGTGGTGGATGGATGAGGATGGATAAGTCAGCACATCTATCATATCTTAGCACGCTTGCTCATCAGGGGTTTGTTGTTTGCAGTGTGGAATACCGCACATCAAATGAGGGTTGCTATCCTATGCAGATAGAGGATGTGAAGGCTGCAATCAGGTATTTGAAGGCACATGCAGATAGATACAGAATTGACAAGGAACATTTTGGTGCGATGGGAGAATCAGCCGGAGGATTTTTGACATGTATGGCGGCATTGGATCATGATAAAGCTCGTGATGTTGGAGAATATCTTGAAGAGTCAAGCAGTATTCAGGCAGCATGTCCATGGTATCCACCTACTAACCTTAGCACATTTAAGTATAAAGATGCCGAAGAATGCGCAGCATCTATGGAGTCACTTTTACTCGGATATAATATTATGAGAAATATCAAGGAAGCATATAACAGTTCTCCGGTGTCTAAGGTGACAAAAGATGCTCCTCCATTTTTGATTATTCACGGTATAAATGATCAGACAGTTCCGTTTGAGCAGAGTGAAGAGCTTTATGACAAGCTTATTGAAAATGGCTGTGATGCAGATTTGATTGCATTGGAAGGCGCTGACCATGCAGATATGCAGTTTTTCCAGGATGAACTGTGGGATAGGATAATCGAGTTTTTTAAGACTAAATTGGGATAAAATCATGTCATACAGTAGCTCTTAAGAAAATTTTTTTAGTCGGAATAAAGTCTGTTTATAAAGGCTACGATATTTTTTGCAACTGAATAGTTACGATAATTATTATAAATAAAAACCATAGTATCTTAATGCATTTAAGATATCTATGGTTTTTGTGCTTATGAACCATAACAATATTTTTCCAAAAATTTTCACTTGATTTACCCGAACATATGTTGTATAATGCAAACAGATGTTCGAAATGATGTGAGGAGGTCTTATGTTAACGTCAATCAGTGCTGATATTATGGAAAAACTTAAGATTCTGTCTGATGCGGCAAAGTTTGATGTTGCATGCACTTCCAGTGGTGCATCCCGTTCGGGTAATGGAACTGATATGGGGAGTGCATTTGCCAGTGGAATATGTCATTCGTTTACAGCTGATGGCAGGTGTATATCGCTTCTCAAGATACTTTTTACAAATGAATGTATTTATGATTGTAAATACTGTATCAACAGATGCACTAATGATGTTGAAAGAGTGACATTTACGCCTGAGGAGGTATGTAAGCTTACTGTTGAGTTTTACAGACGCAATTATATAGAGGGACTTTTCTTAAGCTCTGGTATCATAGAATCGCCCGAGCATACCATGCAGCTTTTATATACCACGCTTTTTCTTTTGAGAAACAAATATCATTTCAATGGGTATATACACATCAAGGGTATACCGGGAGCCTCCTCTGAGGTCCTTGAGATGATTGGATATCTTTGTGATAGGATGAGTGTTAATCTGGAGTTGCCCACAGCGGAAGGGCTTAGGGCAGTTGCTCCGAATAAGGCGCGTAAAAACATTCTTACACCTATGAGATTTATTCAAAATGGTATAAAGGACAGCCGAATGTATCATGGCAATAGCAGTATGAAAAACCGTATGTATATAGATGAGCAGGCATATTATGAGCAGATGGCCGAAATAAAAGATAGTACTGCAAGATTATCAGAGTATCACAGAAGCCTTAGGGTTGCTACAGATTGCGGGAAGGCTGATAAGCTTGCACAAAAAAGCTGGGAATCAGGCTTAAGTATCAAAAGACCGGACAGATATTATGTGCCGGCGGGGCAGAGTACACAGATGATTGTGGGAGCAACCGGAGAGAGTGATTATCAGATTATATCTGTAGCAGAAGCAATGTACAACAGGTTTGATATGAAGAGAGTATTTTACTCGGCTTTTGTGAATGTTAATATGGATGAGTCATTACCGGGTATCGGGCAGCCGCCACCGTTAAAGAGAGAGCACAGGCTTTATCAGGCAGATTTTCTTATGAGATTTTATGGCTTTAAGGCAGGAGAGCTTTTGTCGGAGGATAATCAGAACTTTAATGATTATATTGATCCAAAGTGTCAGTGGGCTGTAGGTCATCTGGAGTGTTTTCCGGTTGAGATTATGACGGCGGATTATTATACACTTCTCAGGGTCCCGGGAATAGGCACTAACAGTGTCAGGCGTATTATAAAAGCCAGAAAGCATGCAAAGCTTTCGTTTACAGATTTAAAGAAAATGGGTGTCGTGCTCAAAAGAGCACTGTACTTTATCACCTGTGATGGTCGTATGATGTACAATACAAAGCTTGATGAAAGCTATATTACAAGGCATCTCATATATAACGAAAGGCCGGATACTATGCTTTTAGCTGATAATAAATCATGTACTTATGAGCAGATGAGTATATTTGATTTTATATCTGAATAGACAATATTTTGTAAAGCTGCAGGGAGAAGGATGCATGGATAATATAATACTTAGATGTGATAATAATATAAATGGGATTTTTACCGCTATATATGATGCTTTTGTATACAAAAATCAAATGCAAAAAGAAAATCACGAAGTATACCGGGACAATATTTCTATTGAGATAGGCATTGGAGGAAACTATACACTTTTTTCAAAGATGATAGATATTGAAACAGATGAGGTAAAGGTCCAAAAGACAATTTTGACAATTCAAAAGAAGCTAGGTTTTAAGATATATGAGACTGTATTTGATGCTTTGTGCCATTATTCTGGTAATAGAGCAACAATAGTGCTTGGATTTCTTGTCAGAGCATTTAAGGTGGGACAAAGGATTATGGAGCATATGACCGATAAATATGTTATGGAGGTATTTGAGCTTTCAAGAAAGGTAAATAAAGAGGCTGACAAGATAAGAGGGTTTATTCATTTTAGTGATAATGGAAACTATCTGCTGGCGCACTTTGAACCAAAATGCGATATGATACCGGTTGTTATGTGGCATTTTGTGGACAGGTATCCCGGGGAAAATTTTGTAATCTATGATGATAGAAGAAGGTATGCAGTGGTCCACCCGAGGCTTAAGGAGTGCTTTTATATCAATGAAAGTGAATTTAAGCAGCTTGAGATAAGTGTGCCGGTGAAGACAGACAGTTTTGAGCAGTTATGGAAGGTGTATTTTGAGCACACTGATATAAGGGAGCGGTTCAATCCACAATGTCAGCGCAATCTTTGTCCAAAGTGGTATAGGAAGAATATGGTGGAATTTACCTGATTTTTGAAAGAAATCAATTGTTGCGGTTACACTGTGGTGTGTGAACAGTAATATAGTGACAGAAATACCAATAAATGATACAATTTATACATGTATACTTAAACATAACGATACTATATCAGGGTGATGCTATGCAGATATCAAATTTGGTAAGTCAATACAACAATTCAGTGGCAAATGGTGAGCCTATGACAGGAGCAAAGGGCGTTGAAAAGCTGGTATCTTCTTTAAATGAAATGTCAAAAGGGATGATATTTGAGGGAACAGTAAGCAGTGTCCGTGGCAATCAGGTTAAGCTTGCCTTGTCAAATGGTCAGCAGATTTTGGCAAGGCTGGCAGGAAAGTTTTCATTTGAACAGGGACAGTCTGTGTTTTTTCAGGTGAAAAATAATGATGGAGGCACTATAGAAATAAAACCATATACAGTTGATGGCGAGGGAGCCAACCTCACACTTATGGATGCGCTAAAGGCTGCAGGTCTGTCGGTAGATGGCATAAATTTGTCGATGGTGAACAAGATGATGGAAGAGCATATGCCAATTGATAAGACAAGCCTTAATCAGATGTATCAGCTTGTGCAGGATAATAAGGATATTAATGTGACTACACTTGTTGAGTTAAAGAGGCTTGGAATTGAAATTAATCAGGTAAATGCGGCTCAGTTTGAAAATTATGCTAATGACAAACAGGCTATTACAATTGCTATGGATAGTTTGATAGATGAACTGCCGAATGCTCTTTCAGCCGAAGATTTATCAATGTATAAGCTTGTAACCCAGGCGAGGGATATTTTAAATATTGTTACAGAAGGGCTGCCGGAAGAGGCATTTATATCAAGTGAAGCTTCTGATATGTCACAGTATGAGGCAATAATGCGTGATAATAAATCGGCACCTGTAGTAAAAAAACACTTTAATATTGCTGAATTATTTGAATCATTAAACAGTGTTTCCGGTGAATCACAGGATATTCACACAACGCAGAAAATAAACAATGCTCCGGCAACAGATACCATCCTTTTACAGGAGAATGAAACAAAATCAAATACTATTGGATTTCTTTTATCGGATAAGCAGATAGAAGAGCTTAATGAACAGGTCAGGATGCTGCTTCCGGATTTACAGGAAAACAATATTTCTTTGTATTCAGAGGATAGCAGTGTCGTAGGAATACTTAACGATATAAAAAGTATGTTGGAAAATACACCGGCAAATGCCGATACACTGAGACATTTGTTTTCAGGAGAAGCCTTTAAGCTTATGTTGAAGGAGGCTTTAGAACAGCAATGGATGATTAAACCGGGAGATTTAGAGAAGAATCCTAAGAAGCTTGATGGCTTGTACGACAAAATTGAAAAACAGATAACAAATATGGAAATTATTTTGAAAACATCAGGAGTGGTGAATCCTAAAGCAGAGGCACTGGCAGATAATATCCGTGGAAATATTGAATTTATGAATCAGATAAACGAGGCATATACATATGTGCAGGTTCCATTGAAGATGAATGAAAAAAACGCCAGCGGACAGTTGTATGTGTATACAAATAAGAAAAGTATGTCCAATCCGGACAAAGAATTATCAGCATTTTTACATTTGGATTTAGAGCATCTCGGTGGGACAGATGTGTCAATTAAAATGCTTCATAGGAAGGTTACAACTAATTTCTATTTGGATAGTGATGAGTCATATGCACTGGTAAAGCAATTTCTGCCGGTGTTGGAAAAGAGATTACAGGATAAGGGCTATAATTGTGAATTGAATGTAAATAGTGGTTCGAAACAGATGAATTTTGTCGCTGGATTTCTGAAAAAGGATTTGCCACCTACCGGTCAGGTGCATAGATATTCCTTTGACATTAGGGCGTAGCAGTGTATAAGATAATTTACGAATAGTCACAGATGATTAAAACTTACTTCAGAAGGACAGGTGAGTTGTATGCATGGCGAAAATGATAATCGCAACAATAATGGAATAGACATAGGCAAAACAGCCGTAGCTATAGAGTATGTGCCGGGAGAAGCAGCACCTAAAATACTAGCTACAGGCAAGGGCGTTATTGCTGACAAAATTATTGAGAGGGCTAAGGAAAGCAATGTGCCTACATATAAGGACGATAAGCTTGCTGATACACTGTCTAGGCTTAAAATAGGTGATATGATTCCAACGGAGTTGTATGAGGTTGTTGCAGAGATACTTGTTTTTGTTAATGATCTGGATAAGCTTAAGGCAAAAATTGACCAAAGATAGTGTTTAGATTATATGATATGTGAGGCAGTTATGAATAAAAGAAGTGTTGGAAGTATATATGAGCAGCTTGCAGCTGAGCAGTTAATAAATATGGGATATAGTGTACTTGCCTGCAATTACAGAAACCGCTTTGGAGAGATAGATATAATAGCAAAGGATGGAGATACAATATGTTTTTGTGAGGTGAAATATCGTAGAGATAACGGCTGTGGCAGGGCTCTTGAAGCAGTTGGTTATAGCAAGCAGAAAAAAATTATATCAGTTGCAAGGTATTATCTTATGAAACATGGTTTGGATGAGTGGACACCATGCAGATTTGATGTGATAGCAGTGGATGATGACGAGGTTACTGTGTTGAAGAATGCATTTGAGGGCAGTTAATAACTATTGGCTTGGCAGTTACGGACAGGTATTACACAACCGTATATTTCTGTACTTAATAGTTACGAAGTAACTATAAATATCAATTATAAACAGCAATAGTTATCGGTAATATATAGTTGCATAGATATAAATATGAAGACAGACATTGATAAGAATATAAAGATTGATGAGAATATAAAGAAGGATAAGAATATGCAGGCTGAAAACATACACAAAAATGTTGATGAAATTACTATAAATGATTTTGTTGCAAAGAATGATAAAGATGTTCTGGAATTAAAAAAGCACGTCCTTTCAAGCGGAAGTGTTGTTCCTTTGTTATATTTTAAGAAGTTAAATGAGCTTTCTATGATAGAGCATTGCTTTACAACACGTCTTGGTGGACTCAGTGAAGGGATGTTTGAAAGCTTAAATTTAAGCTTTACACGTGGAGATGACGAGGAAAAGGTCTTAGAAAATTATAAAAGGGTGGCGGAGGCAATCGGAGCAGAGGCAGGACAGATTGTTACGACAGACCAGACACATACTACCAATGTTTTGAGAGTTGGAAAAAAGCAGTGTGGCATCGGGGTGACAAGAAAGAGACCATATACAGATGTGGATGGACTTATCACGAATGAGCCAAATGTTGTGCTTGCCACATTTTATGCTGATTGTGTACCGCTTTATTTTGTTGATCCGGTACATAGGGCAATAGGGCTTAGCCATTCAGGCTGGAGAGGTACTGTAAATCGCATGGGAAAACAGACACTTATTGCTATGAACAGGGAGTTTGGTACCGAGGCACATGATGTTATAGCTGCGATAGGACCTTCAATATGTCAGGACTGCTATGAGATAAGTCAGGATGTTGCAGAGCATTTTGTGGATGAGTTTGCGACAACAGACGATCCTCATGCGAGTGATATTCTGCTCTATAAGGGAGACGGCAAATATCAGCTTAATCTTTGGGAATGTAACAGGAGAGTACTTGTGGAGGCAGGAGTACAGGAAGACAATATTGCCATAAGCAATATATGCACTTGTTGTAATCCCTCTCTTTTATTTTCGCATAGAGCAAGTCATGGAAAGCGTGGAAATCTTGGAGCTTTTATGTTTCTTAAGTAATTTTCGCACAATCTATTAAGGAAATAATAAGAAATGCCTAAAGCTATATGTGTTAAAATAGGTGTATCACGTTGGATAGTACACTGTGCGGGAACTGATGCTGCCAGACAGTTTTTGGTTCTTTGAGTTAATATAAAAGTCACAGCGGTACTGGCGTATATGAACAGGGGAGAACGATATGCAGTTAAATTATCGAGATTCAAAGCCTATTTATGAACAAATTAAGGAAGGCATCAGACGAATGATTGTTATGAATGTTATTAAGCAGGACGAAAAGCTACCGTCTGTACGTGTGCTTGCCTGCAAGTATGCAATCAATCCTAACACTATCGCAAAAGCATACAGGGAACTTGAGGAGGAAGGCTATCTTTATACTAAAAGTGGTAAAGGAACCTTTGTTGCTGATGCTAAGACAGCCAGGCAGAGTCTGACAAGGAATTTGAAAATACTCTTTGACCAGGTGGTGACAGAGTTATTTGTGCTTGAAACACCTGTTGAGGAATTGAAAACAAGAATGGATGATGCGAAAGAGCAGCTGAGCATGGAAGATGACTTAGTCAGATTTGTAACACAAGATATGCAGACAGAAGATGTTGTGACAGAGGGTAATGATGATACAGATAAATAATTTAGTGAAAAAATTTGACGATTTTACGGCACTTGATGGTGTGAATATGAACGTGGAAAAAGGAGCTGTCTATGGGCTTGTGGGCCCAAACGGAGCCGGCAAATCTACACTTATCAGGCATATTACAGGAGTAATGAGACAGGATGCAGGGGAAGTGTTTATTGATGGTGAGCCTGTATATGAAAATGCAAGGATTAAAGGGCAGATGGCTTACATTCCGGATGATATGTTTTATTTTTTGCAATCTGATACAATTAATATGATGCATTATTATAAGGGAATGTATCCAAATTTTGATGAGAAGCAGTTTTACAGGATGCAGGAGTTTTTCCCATCTATAGATGTTAAAAGAAATATCAGAAAGCTTTCAAAGGGGATGCAGAAGCAGGTTGCCTTCTGGCTTGCACTGTGCTGTAAACCAAAGCTTATTGTACTTGATGAGCCTGTTGATGGGCTTGATCCTGTTATGAGAAGACAGATATGGTCTATCATGCTTGATGATGTAGCTGTTAATAATACCACAGTTGTTGTATCGTCCCATAATCTGCGTGAGCTGGAGGATGTATGTGATCATGTAGGTATTCTTAATAATGGAAAGATTATGATAGAGAGGTCACTCACGGAGCTGCAGGGCAATATTTCAAAGATTCAGATTGCGTGTCCGTATGGTATGCCTAAGATACCACAGGATTTTAAAGTACTTCATATGTCAAATATAGGAAGAGTATACACAGTTATTGTGCGTGGAGAGCCAGATGCTGTAGTAAAGGCGATTACAGATGGCAAAGACAGTCCGCAGGTAGTGGATGTACTGCCTCTTACTCTGGAGGAAATATTTATCTATGAGATGGGAGGAGAGGACTATGAAGTCAAAGATATCATTTATTAATAGAACAATGCTGCAAAAGAATGTAAAGCTTTACTGGCCAATCTGGACACTGTATACAATAGTGCTATTACTCAACGGTCCGTTTTCCATGTGGAGCAGATTTAAGAATGCAGAGTTTATTTATGGCAAAAACTGGCATAAGTATATGCTTGATATAATATCCCCGGCTATCAGCATGGAGGCGGATATGATTTTTATTTTTGTCATGGCATTGGTTACAGGCATGGCAATGTTCAGTTACCTGTATAATTCGAGAGCTTGTAATATGATTCACTCTATGCCTGTGACGAGGCGGCAGCTTTTTTCGACCAATGTGTTGACAGGTCTGCTGTTTATGTGGATTCCGCAGATAATTAAGTACATTATGTCGTTTGTTATATGTATATCATATGGAAATACTAAGGTGGTACATATTGGAATCAATCTGCTTGCTACAATGGGAATATCTTTTTTTATGTACAGCCTGGTGTGTCTGTGCGCAATGATTACAGGACAGCTGGTTTCTGTAGCAGTGATGTATGCGGTTGTCAATCTGCTGTATGGTGGAGCGGTTATTGCTATTGCCAATGTGCTCACATATGTATCATACGGGCTTTCATATATGGAATTTGTAAGGAAAATAAGTGCTACGTGGTTTGCACCCATGCTACAGCTTCTCAATCGGGTAGGCTTTCATCCGACCATGAAGAATGCAGGGGATGATTATTACTGCATTAAATATACCTTCAGAGGCACAAATACTATCGTAGTCTATGTCATCGCGGCTGCAGTTATATACTTTATTTCTTATAAGATTTATAAGCATAGAGATTTGGAAAATGCAGGAAGTTTTATAGCTATTCCAAAGCTTAAGCCGGTTTTCAGATGGGGGCTTGGCAGTTTGGGAGGATTGATTTTATCTATTGTTGCAGCGTCGCTTTTGCTTGGACTTAGAATCAGCATTGGTGTTCCTACAATTATGATGCTGGCAGTGGTGCTTGGAATCATAGCCTTCTTACTTTTAGAGATGATTATAAGGAAGAATTTTAAAATTTTTTCTAAAGCACTATTTAAGGAAATCATTGCTTTTGGTGCTTTTGTTGTAGTTGTATTTGGAGGTATAACAGTTTACGGAAATGTGCAGGAAAATTATATACCGAAGCTTGCGGATATTGATTCTGCCTGTATAGCCATAGATTTTGATATCAATCTGGAGGGAAAGGATGTTGAAAAGATTTTAGAGACTCAAAAGATACTTATGGCGCAGAAAAAGGATTATTTTAAAAAGAGATATGATGATTCCGGGTATATTACAATCTCATATACATTAAAAAATGGAGAAAAGGTCAACCGTGTATATCATACAACGGATGATTTTAATCCACATAAGCAGTGTAAGGCGATTATGGCGGAGGAAAATAAACCACAGAATATTATTAATGCTATAATGCAGTGTGATACGACAGATATTACCTTTATCAATGGCTCGGCAGAGCAGTATAATGATAAATATGTAGATGTGCTGAATGAGCGCTTTAACGGAAAAGTTGCTGCGGATATTTTTGATGCTGTAAAGAAGGATGTTGAGGCCGGTGTGATGCAGGAATATAATTTGCAGAGAATGCTTGACGGAGTTGATAAGGATACCAGCTATATGTACAATCTTATGCTGAATTTTACAGTGCCAAAGGGCAACAGGATTGGAAAAAGCTGGAATGTCGATGGCTTCACATGGTATGAGGAGCTGTTGGATATACTGGGTGTGACAAAGGAGTATTCTGATTTTGGGGATGCCCGTTCCGATGGTATTGAAACGTATTCGGTCAACATTAGTTTTGGCGAAAACTGTACTAATCTGATAGCTGTTCTTAAAGAAAATGGATTAATTTCATCAAAAGAACCACTTTTGACATATGAATAGTTGTCTCTGTAAATGGTATTGTGATATAATTACTCTGTTATAGATGTTTTGTTTATTATTTTATCATTATTCTGAATAGTTACAATTAGTCTATAATCTAATATGAATTTAGAACAGGAGAGTATATGAGCAGACCAGTAGTGGCCATCGTTGGCCGTCCAAATGTTGGAAAATCTACTCTCTTCAATGCGCTTGCAGGAGAGAGGATATCTATAGTAAAGGACACTCCGGGTGTCACAAGAGACAGAATCTATGCAGATGTATCATGGCTTGATTATAATTTTACCATGATTGATACAGGTGGTATTGAGCCGGAATCCGGAGACGTGATACTGTCACAGATGAGAGAGCAGGCACAGATTGCTATAGACACCGCAGATGTTATTATTTTTATTACAGATGTGAAGCAGGGACTTGTTGATTCTGATTCAAAGGTGGCGGATATGCTTCGTCGTTCACACAAGCCGGTTGTATTAGTTGTCAATAAGGTGGACAGCTTTGAAAAGTATATGACGGATGTGTATGAGTTTTATAACTTAGGAATTGGTGATCCACATCCTATATCTGCAGCTTCGATGCTTGGACTCGGAGATATGCTTGATGAGGTTGTAAAGCATTTTCCGGATTCATCTAAGCAGGACGATGAGGATGACAGACCGAGAGTTGCTATAGTAGGTAAGCCTAATGTAGGTAAGTCATCGCTTATCAACAAGCTTGCCCGTGAGGACAGGGTAATAGTGTCAGATATAGCAGGCACCACAAGAGATGCTATCGATACAGCCATAAAATATGATGGTAAGGAGTATATATTTATCGATACAGCCGGTCTCAGGCGCAAGAATAAGATAAAAGAGGATATAGAGCGATACAGTATTATACGTGCAGTTTCCGCAGTTGAGAGAGCTGATGTTGTCATTGTAGTGATAGATGCTACAGAGGGAGTTACTGAGCAGGATGCTAAAATTGCGGGTATTGCACACGAAAGAGGCAAGGGAATTATCATTGCTGTCAATAAATGGGATGCTATTGAAAAGGATAATAATACCGTAAAGCAGCACACAGAGAAAATCCGACAGATATTAAGTTTTATACCATATGCAGAGATACTGTTTATTTCGGCAAAATCAGGTCAGAGACTCAACAAGATATTTGAGCTCATCGATGTTGTTATAGAAAATAACTCAATGCGTGTTGCAACAGGAGTGCTAAATGAGATCGTTACGGAGGCAGTTGCCATGCAGCAGCCGCCTACAGACAAGGGCAAGAGACTTAAGATATACTATGTGACTCAGGTTTCGGTTAAGCCGCCTACCTTTGTAATCTTTGTAAACGACAAGAATCTTATGCATTTCTCATATACCAGATATCTCGAGAACAGAATCAGGGATACATTTGGTTTCAGGGGAACTGCACTTAAGTTTATTACAAGAGAACGAAAGGAAAATGAGTAAAATGATACTGGCTAGGATTTTAGCATTGGTCGTAGGGTATTTCTTTGGAACCTTTCAGACCGGATATTTTTATGGTAAGGCACATGGAATAGATGTAAGAGAGCATGGAAGCGGTAATTCAGGCACCACCAATACACTTCGGACACTTGGATGGAAGGCCGGTGCAGTTACTTTCTTTGGTGATTTGTTCAAGGCAATCATAGCGGTTTTGATATTTTATTTCATATATAGAAATACATATCCACAGGCTGTTAAATGCATAGAGCTGTATGCAGGCTTTGGAGCGGTGCTTGGACACAATTTTCCGTTCTTTCTCAATTTTAAGGGAGGAAAGGGAATAGCATGTACATCAGGTGTGATACTTGCTGTATGTCCGATTGCGGCTCCGATATGTCTGGTATTGTTTATTCTTGCTGTAGCCATAACAAGATATGTCTCGCTTGGTTCTATACTGGTTGTTATATCGTTTCTGATTCAGGCAATTGTGTTTAACCATATGGGGCTGCTTGGAGTAAGTGGCAATTATGCGGTCGAGTTTGATATACTTGCTGCTTGTTTTACGGCGATGGCTATCTGGCGACACAGAGCCAATATCAAGAGACTTTTAAGTGGAACTGAAAATAAATTTGGTCAGAAGGCAAAGTAATAATAGTTTTTGATTATAATAATTATATAAAATACGAGGCATAGAAAATGAGTAGAGTAGGTATTATAGGTGCAGGAAGCTGGGGTACAGCATTATCCCTGGTGCTTGCAAATAACGGACATTCTGTTGAAATATGGTCAATTGTGGAGAGCGAGATTGAGATGCTTAAAGAAAAGCATGAGCATATTGATAAGCTTCCTGGAGTAAAGCTTCCGGATAGCATTACCTTTACAACAGATATAGAGGAAACAATCAAAAATAACGATATACTTGTACTTGCGGTACCTTCTGTATTCACCAGAAGCACAGCAGTAAAAATGGCTCCGTTTGTGAAGGAAGGACAGATAATTGTCTGTGTGGCAAAGGGAATTGAAGAAAACACTCTTATGACAATATCTGATGTGGTAGAGAGTGAGATACCTTGCGCTGATGTGGCTGTAATGTGTGGACCTTCACATGCAGAGGAGGTCGGACGGCTGCTTCCTACGACTGTTGTTGCAGGAGCAAGGACACAGAAGACCGCTGAGATAGTACAGGATCTTTTTATGAATGAGGTATTTCGTGTGTATACCAGTCCTGATGTGCTTGGAATGGAGCTTGGAGGCTCCCTCAAGAATGTCATAGCACTTGCAGCAGGCATGGCAGACGGACTTGGCTATGGAGATAATACAAAGGCAGCGCTTATTACCAGAGGAATTGCAGAAATATCTGTGCTTGCGATTGAGATGGGAGCAAAGGCGGAGACACTTTTTGGACTGACAGGTATCGGAGACCTTATTGTTACATGTGAGAGTCGTCACAGCCGTAATAGAAAGGCCGGAATGCTCATAGGTCAGGGCTACACAATGGATGAAGCAACAAAAGAAGTCAAGATGGTTGTAGAGGGCATCTATTCAGCAAAGGCTGCACTTGCCCTTGCAGAAAAATATGATGTAAGGATGCCGATTATCGAGGAAGTAAACAGAGTGCTTTTTGAGGATAAGCCGGCAAAGGAGGCTGTCTCAGAGCTTATGCTTCGTGACAGGAAGATTGAGCACTCAAGTCTGGAGTGGAAATAATTAGTTAACAGGTTGGGTAATAAATGGCTATAGACGGTCATATATAAAATTACATCAGGGGAAATTATAAAATGAAAATAAATATAAAAAAATTGACAACCACAGCCAAAATCCCTACAAGGGGAAGTGAATATGCAGCAGGCTATGATTTATATGCCGACATTACTAAGGATCTTGTCATTGAGCCACACGAGACAGCAAAGATAGGCACGGGGCTTTCGATAGAGATTCCTGACGGATATTTTGGGGCAGTTTTTGCCAGAAGTGGCTTAGCTGCAAAGCAGGCACTTCGCCCGGCAAACTGCGTGGGTGTGTGTGACAGTGATTACAGGGGAGAGTATATTGTGGCTCTTCACAATGATGGAACGCAGGCACGCACTATTAATCCCGGAGATCGCATAGCGCAGCTTGTGGTCATGCCATATCTGGCTGTTGAGTTTAATGAGGTGTCAGAGCTTTCTGATACGAAGCGTGGTGCCGGTGGATTCGGTTCTACGGGAGCTAATTAATCACAAATGAGTTACAATTAAAACTAATCTTTACTTAAAAAGGGGGACTTATCATGGAAAATCGTATTGTAAAATTTAAATCAAAGGAGAGTGCAGGCTTAAACTTACACGCTATACCGGGACATTTCGCTACAAGTCATTCGCATATTAATTATTATGTAGATGTGACAAGCATCAAGACCCGTGTGTCCGAGGCAAAGGAAGCTGCAAAGGCTCTTTACACCAAGGTACCGCATCATTCATATATAGATACAATAGTATGTATGGATGGAACAGAAATGATTGGTGCATTCTTAAGCCAGGAGATTGAGCGAAACGGACTTATGTCTGTGAATAAGCACGAGACAATTTACGTTGTATCGCCTGAGATTAACAACGGACAGATGCTTTTCAGGGATAACAATAAGGGCGCTATAGATGGCAAGCATGTTGTACTTCTTCTGGCAACTACCACGACAGGTGAGACGATCAGAAGAGCGATGGAGTGTATCAACTATTATGGCGGTATGGTCACATGTATTGCGTCCATATTCTCAACCATCGATGAGGTCAATGGAGTAAAGATTGATAAGCTGTTTGATGACGATGATGTGGTAAACTACCAGACATATCCTGTTACAGAGTGTCCATTCTGCAAGAAGGGGCTGCCGATTGAGGCTATGGTCAATGGCTTTGGATATTCTAAGCTGTAATTAGTACGTTTATTGCAGTAATTACCTTGTAATTGTTTCGATATCAGACTGTGTTTCGTCATAATGACAACAACACGTTAAATTATTTGGCGGATTGACTATAGCCAATTGACGATATGTTTTGTATTATAAAGATACAAAGAAACAAGGTAACAGACAGTCAAGGCACTGAACAGTTACATATATGTACATAATACTTAGGAGGTATTTTTAAAATGGCAAGTTTATCATTAAAGAACGTTTGCAAAGTTTATCCAAACGGATTTGAGGCAGTTAAGGATTTCAACCTTGAAGTAGAAGATAAAGAGTTCATCATCTTCGTAGGACCTTCAGGATGTGGAAAATCAACAACACTTCGTATGATCGCAGGTCTTGAGGAGATTTCTTCAGGAGAGCTTATCATCGACGGAAAGGTTATGAATGACGTAGAGCCAAAGGATCGTGATATCGCAATGGTATTCCAGAACTACGCTCTTTACCCACATATGACAGTATTTGACAACATGGCATTTGGACTTAAGCTTAGAAAAGTTCCAAAGGATGAGATTAAGGCAAAAGTTGAGGAGGCAGCAAGAATCCTTGACCTTGAGAAATTATTAGACCGTAAGCCAAAGGCTCTTTCAGGTGGACAGAGACAGCGAGTTGCCATGGGTCGTGCAATCGTTCGTAATCCTAAGGTATTCCTTATGGATGAGCCTTTATCAAACCTTGATGCAAAGCTTCGTGTACAGATGAGATCTGAGATTTCTTCATTACATAACAGATTAGGTGCAACAATCATCTACGTTACACATGATCAGACAGAGGCTATGACACTTGGAACAAGAATCGTTGTTCTTAAAGATGGTGTTATCATGCAGGTAGACAGCCCACAGAAGCTTTACAATCAGCCAAACAACCTGTTCGTTGCAGGATTCATCGGATCACCACAGATGAACTTTATAGATGCTCAGTGTGTTGTTGAGGGAGCAAAGGCATTCCTTAAATTCGATAAATACCAGGTTGAACTTCCAGAGGCAAAGGCTAAGAAGCTTATCGATGGCGGTTATGCTGGAAAGAACGTAGTATTCGGTATCAGACCTGAGGATATCTACGATTCAGCAGAGCATCTTGATAAATTTGCTACATGCAAGATTGATTCAGATGTTACAGGATATGAGTTACTTGGTGCAGAGGTATTATTATACTTCACAGTTGCAGGCGCAAATATGTCAGCAAGAGTTGATTCAGATACACCGGCTCGTTACGGTGATCACATTGAGCTTGCATTTGATCCACACAAGATTCATGTATTTGATAAAGAAACTGAATTGACAATTACCAACTAGTTCGTTAAAATTAAATAGTTGTAAATTGACAGACCGGGTGTATAATTTACACCCGGTTTTCTTTTGCGAATGTGTGTGAGGTTCTGAAAAGTTAAGTTACGGTGTTAAATTATAGCAGGGTTACAGCTTATGACTTGTGGAAGCTTTTTACTTGCCTACGTCAGAACAGTAATGAGAGGATAAGAATATGATTACGAATCAGAAACTGAAAAAATCACTTGAGGAAATAAAAAATATTACTTCGTTTGATGCGATTTTATACTCAGCCAAGGGAAAGCATCTGACAGGTACGGTGGAAGAGCCGGAACATAGCGACATTTTTGTGAAGGAGTTTATAGTATCCGAAGAGGATGTTAGGGAAAAAAACGATGCAATCGCATTTGCGGTTGAAATTGATTCAGAGCTTGAGTATGTGCTCGTAATGTTCTGCCCGTATACGAGTGAGAATCTTGTAATAGGCAGGATGGCAGTTTGTCAGCTTCGTACACTTGTGCTCGGTGAGTCAGAGCGATATGACAGAAATAATTTTATTCAGAATATTCTTCTTGGCAATATGCTTGGTTCTGATATAATAAACCGTGCCAAGAAATTACATATAGAAAACAGAAAACGAGTAGTATATGTTATAGATACCGGAAAGAACAGCAATGAGATAGCAGTTGAGCTTGCAAAGAATCTGGCAGATATCAGAAGCGGTGATTTTGTGGTGGCGATGGATGAGCATAATGTAGTGCTGGTAAAGGATGTTGAGGACATAGATTCACCAAAGCTTCAGGAAAAGCTTTCATCTATTGCAGGAAGTCTGGTTGACAATCTGCTTGCAGAGGCTATGATTAAGGTACGGGTGGGCTATGGCAATCCGACGGATGTTCTTCCAAAGATTACAGAGTCTTATCAGGAGGCAAAAATGGCGCTTGAGGTTGGCAGGCTGTTTTACGTGGAAAAGGAAATTATGGCATATGACAGGCTGGGCATAGGAAGACTTATTTATCAGCTTCCAATGAGTCTGTGTGAGATGTTTATCCGTGAGGTTTTTGGTGATGAGGTGCCACAGATACTTGATGACGAGGAGGCAATGTCTACAATCTCCAAGTTCTTCGAGAACAATCTGAACATTTCAGAGACTGCAAGACAGCTTTATGTGCATAGAAATACGCTTGTGTACAGGCTAGAGCGTATTGAGAAGTCGATAGGTCTTGATATCAGAACCTTTGATGATGCTATGATATTTAAAATAGCTACGATGGTGTTAGCGCATATCAAGGATAGCAGGCAGGGCAGATAATATAATTATTACGCAATTTAAAGAAGTAGGAGACAAGTATGGCCAAGAAGCAAACATACGATGAGAAAAGCATAGCAATTTTAGAAGGACTTGAGGCAGTCAGAAAAAGACCGGGTATGTATATAGGAAGTGTCACAACCAAGGGACTAAACCATCTGATATATGAGATTGTGGACAACTCCGTAGATGAGCATCTGGCAGGTGCCTGTGATACCATAAGGGTAACTCTTGAGAAAAACGGTTCGTGTACGGTGGAGGATAACGGACGTGGAATACCTGTAGGTATGCATGCTAAGGGGGTATCTGCAGCGCGTGTTGTATTCTCGACACTGCACGCAGGAGGTAAATTCGACAATTCTGTATATAAGACCAGTGGAGGTCTGCACGGAGTTGGTTCGTCGGTTGTAAATGCATTATCCACATATATGGATGTGGAGATAAGCAGAGATGGCTATATCCACCATGACAGATATGAAAAGGGTGTTCCTGTCGTGGAGCTTGAAAATGGCCTGCTTCCTACTTTAGGCAAAACCAAAAAAACAGGAACAAAGATTAATTTCCTGCCGGATCCGGAGATTTTTGAGAAGACAAGATTCAGGGAAGAGGATGTAAAGAACAGACTGAAGGAGACTGCATATCTCAATCCGAAGCTTACAATCATATACGAGGACAAACGAGGTGATGCGACAGAGCATATTGAGTATCATGAGCCTGAGGGTATTGTTGGTTTTGTAAAGGATTTGGATAAAAATATTGAAAAGCTGCATGATGTCATTTACTTTACAGGAGAGAGTGAGAATATAAAGGTTGAGGTGGCTTTTCAGTATACAAGCGAGTTCCATGAGAATATTCTAGGTTTTTGCAACAATATATACAATTCTGAGGGTGGAGCGCATATCACAGGCTTTAAGACTGCGTTTACAGGTATTATCAATTCATATGCCAGAGAGCTTGGTATATTAAAGGACAAGGATGCGAATTTCAACGGAGCAGATGTCAGAAACGGCATGACTGCTGTAGTGTCAGTAAAGCATCCTGACCCTAGATTTGAGGGTCAGACAAAGACAAAGCTTGACAATCAGGATGCAAACCGTGCAACTGCCAAGGTGACAAATGATGAGGTACCGCTTTATTTTGACAAGAATCTTGAGGTTTTAAAGACGGTAATATCATGTGCTGAGAAGGCCGCAAAGATTAGAAAAGCTGAGGAGAAGGCAAAGACCAATCTGCTCACAAAGCAGAAGTTTTCCTTTGATTCAAACGGAAAGCTTGCAAACTGTGAGAGCAGGGATGCTTCTAAGTGCGAGATTTTCATAGTCGAGGGAGATTCGGCCGGAGGCTCGGCAAAGATGGCAAGAAACCGTATGTTTCAGGCAATCATGCCGATTCGAGGCAAGATTTTGAATGTTGAAAAGGCAAGTATTGATAAGGTACTGGCAAACGCTGAAATAAAGACAATGATAAATGCGTTTGGCTGCGGATTTTCGGAAGGGTATGGAAATGATTTTGATATAACAAAGCTTCGCTATGACAAAATCATCATTATGGCCGATGCTGATGTGGACGGAGCTCATATCTCCACACTGCTTTTGACTCTGTTCTTCAGGTTTATGCCTGAGCTTATTTTAGAGGGACATGTATATGTTGCCATGCCTCCGCTTTACAAGGCTATTCCGTCAAAGGGCGAGGAAAAATATTTGTATGACGATGCGGAGCTTGACAAGTACAGAAAGACACATACAGGCAAGTTTACGTTGCAAAGATATAAGGGTCTTGGAGAGATGGATGCGGATCAGCTCTGGGATACCACACTAAATCCCGCAACAAGGATGCTAAAGCGTATTGAAATAGAGGATGGGCGCCTGGCAAATGATGTGACATCACTGCTTATGGGTAGTGATGTGCCACCGAGAAAAGAGTTCATATACGAGCATGCGCATGACGCGGAGCTGGATGTGTAAGCATGACGATTTTGCTTTTGGTTCTCAGTGGTTCTGAATAGTTAAGCAGTATTTATAATCGGAGAAAGACATGGATAGAAATATAGATAACAATGTAGACAACAATATAATTCAGACCGAATATTCGGAGCTGATGCAGAAATCATATATTGACTATGCGATGAGTGTCATTATAGCAAGAGCCCTGCCGGATGTGCGCGATGGGCTTAAGCCTGTACAAAGGCGTACACTTTATGATATGCATGAGCTGGGCATCAGGTACGACAAGCCATATAGAAAGAGTGCGCGTATAGTCGGTGATACAATGGGTAAATATCATCCACACGGCGATTCATCAATCTATGATGCGATGGTTGTTTTGGCACAGGACTTCAAAAAGGGCATGCCGCTTATCGATGGACACGGTAATTTTGGCTCAATCGAGGGAGACGGAGCCGCTGCCATGCGTTATACTGAGGCAAGACTTCAAAAAATCACACAGGAAGCATATCTTGCTGATCTTGACAAAAATGTGGTTGATTTCATTCCAAACTACGACGAGACAGAAAAAGAGCCAGAGGTGCTTCCGGTCAAGGTGCCGAACCTTTTGATAAATGGAGCTGAGGGTATAGCAGTCGGCATGGCGACAAGCATTCCGCCACACAATTTTGGCGAGGTGGTGGACGGTGTGATTGCTTATATGAAAAATCCTGATATCACCACAGCCGAGATGATGCAGTATATAAAGGGGCCTGATTTTCCGACAGGAGGCATTGTTGCAAATCAGGATGATCTTGCAGCAATATATGAGACCGGACAGGGAAAGATAAAAATCCGTGGAAGAATCGAAATAGAGAAGGGGAAGGCAGGAAAGGACAAGCTTGTCATTACGGAAATCCCATATACAATGATTGGTGCCAATATAGGAAAATTCTTAAATGATGTCTATTCACTTGTCGAGTCAAAAGCGACAACGGATATTGTGGACATAACCAACCAATCATCGAAAGAGGGAATAAGAATTGTCTTAGAGCTTAAAAAAGGTGCTGATGTTGAGGCACTTAAGAACCTTTTGTATAAAAAGACAAAGCTGGAGGACACTTTCGGTGTAAATATGCTGGCCGTCGCAAATGGAAGACCTGAGACGCTTGGTCTTGTACCAATAATAAGGCACCATGTCAATTTCCAGTATGAGATTGCAAAAAGAAAGTATGAGACACTTCTTGCAAAGGAGCAGGAGAAAGAAGAAATACAGCAGGGACTCATAAAGGCCTGCAACGTGATAGATCTGATTATTGAAATATTAAGAGGAAGCCGTGACCAGAAAATGGCAAAGGCATGTCTCATAAACGGAGAGACAGAGGGAATTAAATTCAAGTCAAAGGCTTCAGAGGCCATGGCAGCCCAGCTTTGCTTTACTGAGCGTCAGGCAGCTGCTATCCTTGAAATGCGTCTGTACAAGCTGATTGGACTCGAAATTGAGGCTCTGATTAAGGAACACGAGGAGACCAGGGCAAAGATTGCAGAGTACAGCGATATTTTAGAGCATCGCTCGTCCATGGCAAAGGTCATTATGAAGGAGCTTAAAGCGTTCCGCAAGGAATATGCAAGGGACAGACGCACAGAGCTTGATAATCTCGAGGAAGCAGTTGTAGTCAAAAAAGAGCTTGAGGTATCGGATGTAGTGCTGCTTATGGACCGCTTCGGCTATGTGAAGACAGTAGATACTTCAACCTATGATAGAAACAAAGATACAGCTGACGCAGAGAACAAGCTGATATTAAAGGTCAAAAATATAGATAAGCTGTGCATTTTCACAAACAACGGAAACATGCATCTTGTCAAGGTATTAGACCTGCCTTACGGCAAATTCCGTGACAAGGGCACACCTATTGACAATGTAAGCAACTATGACAGCAGTAAGGAGGATATAGTATTTATAGCACCTCTTATGGATGTTGAAAAGCACAAGCTTATATTTGGAACGAAGTCAGCCATGATAAAGCTCGTGGATGGTGCTGAATTTGTGGTGACACGAAAGACCTCGCAGGCCACAAAGCTCATGGATGATGATGAGCTGTTGTTTGTTGACATGCTTTCAGAGAATGCTACAATGGTAATGCGTTCAAAGAAGGAGATGTTCCTTCGAATCGACTGTGGCACTATTCCTGAAAAGAAAAAGGCAGCAGTAGGTGTCAGGGGAATGAGGCTTGACAGAGAGGATGAGCTTACTGACATTTATCTGCTTAATGACCAGGATGAAAAAGAGGTCGAGGTAAAGGGTAAGCAGGTGGCGCTTCACAGGCTGCACATTGCAAACCGTGACACTAAGGGCGTGAAGAAATAATATATCACATGACAATATAACGTAAAGCATAAACTGTGTACGGTTTTGAGTATGTATGGCCTGGAGCAGTTAAAATATCTGACATGAAAGGAAGCGATGAGCTTGTTGGACAAATTAAGAGAGCTTGGCATTTCAGAAAATCTGATTAAGGAAATTGAAAAGTTTCGCTCGCAGTATCCGGTGGACAAGGAGTATGAGTCAAGAATCCCCGTGCCTACACAGTTTTATTACGGAAGCGATGTGTGGGAACAGGCTATAACAGCTGTTTTGTGTGGAGAAAATCTGCTTTTAGTAGGAGAAAAGGCCACAGGAAAGAATCTTTTCGCAGAGAATCTGGCAGGTGTATTTAACAGACCACGCTGGGATGTGTCATTTCACGTAAATATGGATGCAGCATCACTTATCGGAACGGATACGTTTAGCGCCGGAGAAGTAACTTTCAGACCGGGACCTGTGTATACAGCGGCAAAAACCGGCGGCTTTGCGGTGCTTGATGAGATAAATATGGCAAAAAGTGAGGCTATGGCAGTGCTTCATGCCACACTTGATTTCAGACGTACAATAGATGTGCCGGGCTATGACAGACTGTCGCTTCATCCGGCAACAAGATTTATTGCCACGATGAATTACGGCTATGCAGGCACAAAGGAGCTAAATGAGGCTCTTGTATCACGTTTTGCGGTAATCCGGATGCCTATGATTTCAAAAGAGAGCCTTGTGAAGCTCATAAAGGAACATTATCCTACAATACGTGAAGCGGGAGCAAATGAGCTTGCGGAGGTATTTCTTGAACTGCATACCAAGTGTAAAAATGGCGAAATATCATCAAAGGCACTTGATCTGCGTGGTCTCATCGGTTCAATTGGTATGATGGAAAAGGGCTTAAATATATATGCAGCTCTGGATATGGGTATAACAAACAAGAGCTTTGATGAATATGAGCAGACGCTTATCCGTGATACAATCCGTGCAAGAATCTCAAGGAAGATGAGCAGAGAGCAGCTGTTTTGTTGATATGAGCTTGTGACATATGAAGGAATGGAACATATGGAAGAACAGGATATAAAGGAAGCAAAAAGAGCAAGAAACTTCATATGGATGGCGGCCTGTGATTATGACATAGAGCCGCTTTTTCTGGCATTTGCACCTGATGGATCCGCTGATATTTATCTGAATCTGATTATTGGGCTTGAATACAAGTGGTATGAGCATGACAAGATAGATGCTTTATTCAATCAGCTGACAGGAAAAAACGCTACGTTGTATGAGGGTCTTTTATGGATAGGTTTGGAAAATGTCCTGTATGAAAAGGAGAGACAAACGAGGCCTGCCTTATATGATTTAAGGCTTGAGTACGCGAAAAAGAGCCTTGCAGGAGTCAATAAAAACAGGGAGTATTCGAGGATTGATATAATCAGAAATGCACATTGCAGAAGGATACTTGGAAAACCATCAGGTCTTTGCAAAGAGGATGAAGAGATACTGCATGCTTTTTGTTTTACACCTGATATGACAACGGATGAGATTATAGAAAAAACGAGAGAAAATCTGTGGAAGTATTTCTCGTATAAGCCGATAAAGGTGGTAAAGCCGCAGGGCATATATTTCTTGCAGAAGGTAGCAGGGGCATTTCACTCAATAGGAAAAGTCAGCACACAGTATGTCAGAGCGAATAGCTTTTATGATAAAAATATGGCCTCGGACACAGCAGCTTTGTCTATGGAGCATTCAAAGAGATATCTGTTGCAGTTTGCATTGCAGAAAGATCCAATAGAAGCAAAGCGGTATGTGACAGCCTGCTTTGGAAAAAGCATGTATTCTGACAGGCAGCAGGCCGAGATGGAGAAAAAGCTCTGTGTAGGAAATCACAAAAACTGTCACTTGCTTTTTACCAGAGGTATTTCATCGGAGAAAAAGCAGACTGTACCTGATGAGATTGACAACAAAAGAGAGCGCAGGGAAATTCTTGCATTTAAAAAAGAGACAGCCATGCAATATGACAAGAATAAAGAGCATTTTGAAAAAAACATGGCAGTGTATCAAAACAGTATAAGGAGACTTACAGAAAGCCTTAGAATGCACCTGGAGACAGCAGATGAGACATTTATGGATGCTTCAACACACGGCCGTATAAAGCCTTCGAGAGTATGGAAGGCGCTGTATTTGGACAATCCGCGTGTTTTTGAGCGAAAAGATGAGGTGGAGACGCCGGGCTTTTCTGTCGACATACTGATGGATGCGTCTTCTTCCAGAAAACAGATGCAGCAGAAGATAGCAGCACAGGCATATGTACTGTCAAAGAGTCTGACTAATTGTGGCATACCGGTGCAGATTTACTCATATTGCAGCATAAGAGGCTACACGGTGATGCATATTTTTAAGGAATATGATGATTATGGTGTGGAGGATGAGTTGTTTCATTTTGTTGCGGCAGGAAATAACAGGGATGGCCTTGCTCTGCGCGCGGCATCACATCTGATGGAGCTAAGTCCAAAGCCAAAGAAGTTACTTTTCATGTTTTCGGATGCAAGTCCCCAGGATGATCAGATAGCAGGGGAGGGAGCCTTTTATAAGGACAGGGAGTACACTGATGCTCTTGCTGTTAAGGACACCGTAAATGAGGTGCAGAGGCTTAAAAACCATGGAATAGACGTAATTGGCATCTTCATGGGAAGTGCGCATGACAGTGAGCTTGCAACAAAGATATTCGGCAGAAGTCTCGTGAAGATAAAGAGTATCAACGAGTTTGCCGATGCTGTCGGACGAGTGTTAAATGAGATACTGAACTAGCATTTTAATTAAAAGTACAATAAATTTAAAGCAATGGAGATAACAAATGAAAGCAATATTATTTGATTTGGACGGAACGCTGATTGACTCATCAGAGGGCATCACAAAGTCGGCACAATATGCACTTTCACACTTTGGCATAGATGAGCCTGACAGAAACAGTCTGTTTTTCTTTATAGGACCGCCGCTCATAAACACATTTATGGAGCATTACGGATTTACTAAGGAGAGAGCACTTGAAGCGGTCGAAAAGTACAGAGAGCGCTATAACAAAATAGGTATATTTGAATGTTCGCTTTTTCCAGGAGTAAAGGAATGCATAGAGGCGCTTAAAGCAGCCGGCTATAGGATAGGACTTGCATCATCGAAGCCGGAAAAATCGTGTGAGCGTATTTTGGAGCATTTTGGAATACTGGATATGTTTGATGAGGTGGTCGGAGCTACGTTTGACGGCAGGATAGATACAAAGGAAGAAGTACTTAACGAGGTGATGCGCCGGTGGTCAGACATTCCAAGGGATGAGATGTGTTTAATCGGAGATACTATGTTTGATATCGAGGGAGCAAATCGTGTCGATGTGCCAAGCATAGCGGTAAGCTTTGGCTTCGGCGATGTTAACGAGATGGTGAGTGCAGGAGCGAAAGCTGTGATAGATGATTTAAGGCAGCTTCTGGATGTACTTTCCAAGCTTTTCGATTAGCTTTTATGAAAATGCAATGCATTGAGACCTAAGGTTATAAACAGTAGATAGGAATGGGATTTCATGAATAAGAATTTAAAATTAAGAGCGATAGTGTGGGAGATAATTGTCCCGATTGTGCTTTACTACATTGTTTTTCTGAGCGCAATGTACTTTATTTTTGCGTTCATCGGACACACAGCTTCGACATACATGATAGCGCAGATAATATCTGCGGCAATTACAATACCATTTATGTATTTTGCAAGCTATAAGCCGACACAGCAGATGTTTGTTAAAAAACCAAAGATAGACAGGGTACTTTTTATAAATGTGCTCTGGGTGATTGTGATTACACTTTTTATTTCATTTGCGCTCAATAATATCATCACAATGTCACCGCTTATCGGGCTCTCAGAAGGATATGCCAGGGCGAATGAGAGCTTTTATGCAAGCACTCTTGTAATTGAGCTGATTGGCTCGGCAATTCTTTCTCCGATTATGGAGGAGCTTGTTTTCAGAGGCATTGTATTTGGAAATATGCGCAAAATAATGAATGTGCCACAGGCGGTATTTTTGTCGGCGCTTTTGTTTGGGCTCATTCATTTTAATATAGTGCAGTTTGTCTATGCTTTTTTACTTGGCCTTGTGCTTGCAGCTTTCATGTATAAGTCAGGGCATGTGTATGCGGCTATGATTGGTCATATTACCGCAAATGCGTTTGCTGTTATAAGGACAGAGACCGGTATTTTGAAGTGGACTGTTGATGGCAGTGTAATGGCATGGGTGGTATCTGTCATGTGCCTTGGTGTTGGTGCTGTGATATTTTATTATTATGCGAAGCACACAGAAGGAACTGTTTAGCATGGACCAAAACGGAGTGCACACAAAGTACAAGTATCGTGCAGTTTTACGAATATGAGCAATGCGATTTAGGATAGTTACTGGATGTTTATAAAAATCAGCTATACAATAAAAAGTGTAGCTGATTTTTTTATGATATAAGACATGAAAAGCTACGGTAACACATGCACAATTCAGACACAATTTGTTATTAGGACGTTTTTTAACATAAGTTATTGAAAAAAGTTTTGGAATTTTAAAAAGTAAATTGTACGTATAACCTTATAAAAAAGATAATAATACGGCTATAGTCAGAAAAATAACTTTATAATATTAAGTTATCAAATAATCAGACAATAGCAAGAAAAAAACTATTTACATTGAGCTTTCATAGTTGTAAAATCATAAACAGGAAATGATTCACTTCTTAATAAGTTATCCGTTAACAAATTTACACTAGGAAAGGAAGAACCTATGAGTAAACAATGGAATGAAAGCACAGCCACAGCTAAGGGATTATATGATCCTCGCTACGAGCATGATAACTGTGGAATTGGTGCAGTAGTAAATATCAAAGGTATCAAAACACATGAGACAGTCGAGAATGCTTTAAAGATTGTTGAGAACTTAAAGCACAGAGCCGGAAAAGACGCTGATGGTAAGACCGGAGACGGTGTAGGAATCCTGCTTCAGATTTCTCATAAGTTTTTTAAGAAGGTTACAAAGCCACTTGGAATAGAGCTTGGAGACGAGAGAGATTACGGTGTGGGAATGTTTTTCTTCCCTAATGATGAGTTCAAGACTATTCAGGCAAAGAAGATGCTTGAGGTTATCGTGGAGAAGGAAGGCCTTGAATTTCTCGGATGGAGAGAAGTGCCTACAGAGCCTGATAAGCTTTCTAAAAAAGCCAGAGACTGTATGCCATGCATCATGCAGTGCTTTGTAAAGAGACCTGAGGATGTTGAGAGAGGACTTGAGTTTGACAGAAAGCTTTATGTTGCAAGACGTGTTTTCGAGCAGTCAAACGACAATACATATGTGGTTTCCTTCTCAAGCAGAACAATAGTATATAAGGGAATGTTCCTTGTAGAGCAGCTCAGACAGTTCTTCATGGATTTACAGGATCCTGATTATGAGTCAGCAATCGCCACAGTACATTCAAGATTCTCTACAAATACAAACCCAAGCTGGGAGAGATCTCATCCAAACAGATTTATCGTACACAATGGTGAGATTAACACTATTCTTGGAAACTCTGACAAGATGTCAGCCCGTGAGGAGAACATGGAGTCTCCAAAGCTTAAAAAAGAGTTCCAGAAGGTTTTGCCTGTTATCAATGCGGCAGGATCTGACTCAGCAATGCTTGATAATGCGCTTGAATTCCTGGTAATGAGTGGTATGGAGCTTCCACTTGCCGTTATGATAATGATTCCTGAGCCATGGGCAAACAATTCAATCATGACTCAGAAGAAGAAGGATTTCTACCAGTATTACGCTACAATGATGGAGCCATGGGATGGTCCGGCTTCAATCGTATTTTCAGATGGTGATTTAGTCGGAGCAGTGCTTGACAGAAACGGACTTCGTCCATCACGTTACTATGTGACAGATGATGATTATCTTATCCTTTCATCTGAGGTCGGAGTGCTTGAGATTGACCCTACAAAGATTGTGAAAAAGGATCGTCTCCGTCCGGGAAAGATGCTCCTTGTGGATACTGTTGCAGGAAAAATCATAGATGATGATGAGCTCAAGGAGAGATATGCAGACAAGCAGCCTTATGGTGAGTGGATTGACAGATACATGGTAAATCTTAAGGATTTAAAGATTCCTAACCAGAGAGTACCTGAGTATACAAAGGAAGAGCGCCAGAGAATGCAGAGAGCCTTCGGTTACACATATGAGTCACTCAAGGATTCAATCCTTCCGATGGCTAAAAATGGTGTTGAGGGCACAGCAGCAATGGGTACTGATACACCGCTTGCAGCTTTATCCGGTAACAGGGAGCCGTTATTCAACTATTTTAAGCAGCGCTTCGCACAGGTAACAAACCCGCCTATCGATTCAATCCGTGAGGAGGTTGTCACATCAACCACACTCTATATCGGTGAGGCCGGAAACGTGCTTGAGGAAAAGCCGGAAAACTGCCGTGTACTTAAGATTAACAATCCAATCCTTACAAACACCGACCTTATGAAGATTAAGAATTTAAAGGCCGATGGCTTTAAGGTAGAGGTTTTACCTATTATATATTACAAGAACACAAGTCTTGAGAAAGCTGTAGACAGACTTTATATAGAGGCTGACCGTGCATACAGGGACGGAGCCAACATTATTATCCTTTCAGACAGGGGTGTTGATGAGAACCACGTTGCAATTCCTTCACTGCTTGCAGTTGCTGCATTGCAGCAGTATCTTGTAAAGACAAAAAAGAGAACATCTCTTTCTCTCATTCTTGAGTCAGGAGAGCCGAGAGAGGTTCATCATTTTGCTACACTGCTTGGCTTTGGTGCAAGTGCAATCAACCCTTATCTGGCACAGGATACAGTTAAGCAGCTTGTTGACGAGCATATGCTTGACAAGGATTATTATGCAGCAATCGATGATTACAACCATGCAATCATCACAGGTATTGTAAAAATTGCAGCAAAGATGGGTATTTCAACCATCCAGTCATATCAGGGCTCAAAGATTTTTGAGGCAATCGGTATTGACAAGAGTGTTATTGATAAGTATTTCACAAATACAGTAAGCCGTATCGGTGGAATTACATTACAGGATATCGAGAACGATGTGAATGAGCTTCACTCTGCGGCCTACGATCCGCTCGGACTTGAGACAGATGTTACACTTGACAGCAAGGGAAGACACAAGATGAGAAGCGGAGCTGATGACCATCTGTACAATCCGGCTACAATCCATCTTCTCCAGCAGTCGACACAGCGCGGTGACTACAATCTGTTCAAGCAGTACACAGCACTTGTGGATGAGGAAGAGAAAAATACAAACATCCGTGGACTCATGGATTTCAACTATCCTAAGAAGGGGGTCAAGCTCGAGGAGGTTGAGAGCGTTGACTCAATTGTGACACGTTTCAAGACAGGTGCTATGTCATACGGATCTATTTCCAAGGAAGCACATGAGACACTTGCAATTGCCATGAACTATCTGCACGGAAAATCAAATACCGGCGAGGGTGGAGAGGACAAGGATCGTCTCACAATCGGAAAAGACGGAAAGAACCGCTGTTCAGCAATCAAGCAGGTTGCTTCAGGACGTTTTGGTGTCACAAGCAGATACTTAACAAGCGCACAGGAGATTCAGATTAAGATGGCACAGGGCGCTAAGCCGGGCGAGGGTGGACACTTACCTGGAAAGAAGGTTTATCCTTGGATTGCAAAGACAAGACTTTCAACACCGGGTGTTGCACTCATCTCTCCACCACCACACCACGATATTTATTCTATCGAGGATTTGGAGCAGCTTATATTCGACTTAAAGAATGCAAACAGAGATGCAAGAATCTCAGTCAAGCTCGTTTCTGAGGCCGGTGTAGGAACTGTTGCGGCAGGCGTTGCAAAGGCCGGAGCACAGGTAGTGCTTATCTCAGGCTACGACGGAGGAACAGGAGCCGCACCTAGCAGCTCAATCCACAATGCGGGACTTCCATGGGAGCTTGGACTTGCAGAGACACACCAGACTCTTCTTATGAATGGTCTTAGAAATAAAGTAAGAATTGAGACAGACGGTAAGCTGATGAGTGGCCGTGATGTGGCAATAGCAGCGTGTCTTGGAGCCGAGGAATTCGGTTTTGCGACAGCTCCGCTTGTAACAATGGGCTGCGTAATGATGAGAGTATGTAACTTGGATACATGTCCGGCAGGAATTGCTACACAAAACCCTGAGCTTCGTAAGCGCTTTGCAGGAAAGCCGGAGTACGTTGAGAACTTCATGCGTTTCATCGCTGAAGAGCTTCGTGAGTATATGGCAAAGCTTGGCGTAAAGACAGTGGATGAGCTCGTTGGACGTGGAGATCTCTTAAAGAAGCGTGATAATCTAAGCGAGAGACAGTCAAAGATTGACCTTGACTGCATACTTAATAATCCGTTTGACGGCAAAAAGCAGAGTGTTATATTCGATCCTAAGCAGGTATATGACTTTGAGCTTTCAAAGACAAAGGATATGACTGAGATCATGACACAGCTTAAGAGCGCACTTGAGAGCGGACAAAAGCGCGCGATTGAGATTGAGGTAACAAATACAAACAGATCTCTCGGAACAATATTTGGTTCTGAGATTACAAAGAAATATGACGATACGCTGGATGAAGACACTTTTGTTATCAAGTGTAACGGTGCAGGCGGACAGAGCTTTGGAGCATTTATCCCTAAGGGACTTACACTTGAGCTTGTCGGAGATTCAAATGATTACTTCGGAAAGGGTCTTTCAGGTGGAAAGCTCATCGTATATCCACCTGCAGGAGTCAAGTTTGAGAAGGATGATAATATCATCATCGGAAACGTAGCACTTTACGGAGCTACAAGCGGTAAGGCCTTCATAAACGGTGTTGCCGGTGAGCGTTTCTGCGTAAGAAATTCCGGTGCAACAGCAGTAGTTGAGGGTGTCGGCGATCATGGCTGTGAGTACATGACAGGTGGCCGCGTAGTTATCCTTGGAAAGACCGGAAAAAACTTTGCAGCAGGTATGAGCGGTGGAATAGCATATGTGCTTGATGAGGACAATGACCTTTACATGAGAACCAACAAGCAGATGGTATTTACTGAGGAGGTCTCAAACAAGTACGATGTATTAGAGCTTAAGGAAATGATAAAAGAGCATGTAACACTTACAAACTCAGAAAAGGGTAAGGAAATCCTTGATCATTTCAGTGAGTATCTTCCTAAGTTCAAGAAGGTTATTCCTTACGATTACAACCGTATGCAGATGGCTATTGTACAGATGGAAGAAAAGGGTCTTAACGCAGAGCAGGCACAGATTGAGGCATTTTATGCCAGCACAAGAGGCTAAGGAGGACGCAGATAATGGGAAAACCAACAGGATTTATGGAATATGACAGATGCGAAGCAGCGTCTGTAGAGCCAAAGGAGCGTATTAAGAACTTTAACGAGTTCCATGTGTTCCTTTCAAAAGAAAATCAACAGAAACAGGCTGCCCGTTGTATGGACTGCGGAGTTCCTTTCTGCCAGTCGGGAATGACAATAGCAGGCATGACATCAGGCTGTCCTCTGCACAACCTGGTTCCGGAGTGGAACGACCTTGTATACACCGGCAACTGGGAGCAGGCATATAATCGTCTGCACAAGACCAATAATTTCCCTGAGTTTACATCAAGAGTCTGCCCGGCATTGTGCGAGAAGGCATGTACATGCGGACACTGGGGCAGTCCGGTGTCAGTCAGGGACAATGAGCATGGTATAATAGAGACTGCATATGCAAACGGATATGCAGCTCCAAAGCCACCAAAGGTCAGAACCGGCAAGAAGGTGGCAATCATTGGTTCGGGTCCTTCAGGACTTGCGGCAGCAGACCAGCTTAACCAGAGAGGCCATGATGTTACAGTATATGAGAGAGAGGACCGCGTCGGTGGCCTGCTCATGTATGGTATTCCAAATATGAAGCTTGATAAGAGCATTATTGACAGAAAAGTTAATATAATGAAGGAAGAGGGCATTCATTTTGTCACAGGCTGTGATGTCGGAAAGGATATAAAGCCGGCAGAGCTTTACAAGAAGTATGACAGGGTAATCCTTTGCTGTGGTGCTAAAAATCCAAGAGACATAAAGGCAGACGGAAGAGATGCAAAGGGTATTTACTTTGCTGTTGATTACCTTACCCAGAATACAAAGAGTCTTTTGAACTCTAACCTGACAGATGGCAAGTTTGTATCTGCAAAGGGCAAAAATGTAGTCATTATCGGTGGCGGTGACACAGGAAACGACTGTGTCGGAACTGCAATCCGTCA
Source organism: Agathobacter rectalis ATCC 33656 (assembly GCF_000020605.1). Taxonomy (NCBI): domain Bacteria; kingdom Bacillati; phylum Bacillota; class Clostridia; order Lachnospirales; family Lachnospiraceae; genus Agathobacter; species Agathobacter rectalis. The sequence continues at coordinate 2,126,926 of NC_012781.1, read as the reverse complement.
GGGCGCCAAATCAGTCACACAGCTTGAGATGATGCCTTGTCCGCCTACAGAGCGTGCCGCAAACAATCCGTGGCCACAGTGGCCGAAGGTCTTAAAGACAGACTACGGCCAGGAGGAAGCCATTGCGGTATTCGGACATGATCCACGTACCTACAAGACAACCGTAAAAGAGTTCCACAAGGACAAAAACGGCAACCTAAAGGAGCTTACAATTGTAAGTCTTGAGAGTAAAAAGGACGAGAAGACAGGCAGGTTCATGATGGTTCCGGTAGAGGGATCAGAGAAAAAGCTTCCGGCAGAGCTTGTGCTTATAGCAGCAGGCTTCCTTGGAACAGAAAGCTATGTGGCAAAGGCATTTGGTGTAGAGCTCAATGCCAGAACAAACGTAAGTACACAGGAGGGACATTACGCTACAAACGTAAAAAACGTATACGTGGCAGGTGATAACCACCGTGGACAGTCCCTTGTAGTATGGGCTATCAGAGAGGGACGTGAGGCTGCCAGAGAGGTTGATGAGAGTCTCATGGGATATTCATATCTCTCAGTACAGTAACAAATTATTATAGCAATTCTTCTTAATAAATTTTATTTCATACATTTTATAGCAAAATCCCGGTGCATTGCACCGGGATTTTTGACATACAAAATTATTGCTTTCTAGAGGTATTGGTACTGTGGATAAACTGATTGAAATTTGATTTATAAGATGTTAAGATAGCAGTGTTTGACATGATAATAAAGATATTAGGAGCAGCAAATGAGTAAAACAGTATTTTTTGACATAGACGGAACAATATGGGACGATGACATGGTAATTCCTGAAAGCACCCTAGAGGCTGTGGCAGCCCTCAAGGCAAACGGACATCTGGCATTTATATGTACAGGACGTGCCAGAGCCAGTGTGAGGTCAGAGAAGCTATTAAATATGGGTTTTGATGGAATAATTGCGGCATGTGGCAACTATATTGAAATGGATGGCAAAGTAATATACGAAAATGACCTGAGCGCAGATATGGTACAAAAGGTCATAAGGGTGCTTTCTGAGTGTAAAATGCCTGTAGTGCTTGAGGGCTCCACAGACTATTGGATAGATGACGAGGGCTTTGAGGATGATCCGTATGTGGATTACCTTTTTGAGTCACTTGGTGAGCATGCACATATAATAAGAGGATATGACGGCGAAATAAGAATTAATAAATTCTCCGCTGACGTGATAGATGGTACTGATTATGAGCGTGTGAAGGCAGAGTTTGCCGATGATTTTCTGATACTTGAGCATGTGGAAAATGTCGTGGAGTTTGTGCCGAAAGGAACCTCAAAGGCAACCGGCATCAAATGGCTGTGCAATCATCTGGATATCCCGCTTGATGAAACATACGCGATAGGCGACAGTGTAAATGACCTTGAAATGCTTGAGAGTGTAGGACATGGAATCGCGATGGGCAACTCAATGCCACCGGTTAAAGAAATTGCGGAATATGTCACATCGGATATTTCAGATGATGGAGTGAAAAATGCGTTAAAGCATTACGGATTGATATAGAAAATGTAAAATAAATATTAAAATGAAATATCACTGTTGACATTGAAATGCAATAGTGATATTTTATTTACAGAAAGAAATTAGCACTCGAAAGAAATGAGTGCTAACAGAGATAAAAGGAGGCAATACAATGAAATTAGTTCCATTATCAGACAGAGTAGTATTAAAGCAGTTAGAAGCAGAGGAAACAACAAAATCGGGAATCATCCTTACAAGTTCAGCACAGGAGAAGCCACAGGAGGCTGAGGTTATCGCAGTAGGACCTGGCGGAATGGTTGACGGCAAGGAAGTTAAGATGCAGGTAACAGTCGGACAGAAGGTTATTTATTCTAAATACGCAGGCACAGAGGTTAAGCTTGACGGAGAAGAGTACATCATCGTTAGACAGAATGATATTCTTGCAGTAGTAGAGTAAGATTAATTTACGGATAGAAGCTAAAGATCCGGTACGTTTTACATATCTGGTCATAGCTGCTTACATTTTGGAATTAAATATCAAATATATAAATAGAAAGGTCGTATAAATCATGGCAAAGGAAATTAAATATGGCTCAGAAGCCAGAGCAGCACTTGGAGCTGGAGTAGATAAATTAGCAAATACAGTCAGAGTAACACTTGGACCAAAAGGAAGAAACGTAGTACTTGACAAATCATACGGTGCACCACTCATCACAAACGATGGTGTTACAATCGCAAAAGAGGTTGAGCTTGAGGATGCTTTCGAGAACATGGGAGCACAGCTTGTCAAGGAAGTTGCCACAAAGACAAATGATGTAGCAGGAGACGGAACAACAACAGCTACAGTTCTTACACAGGCAATGGTTCAGGAAGGAATGAAGAACCTTGAGGCAGGAGCAAACCCAATCGTGCTTCGTCGTGGTATGAAGAAGGCTACAGACAAAGCTGTTGAGGCACTTAAGGATATGAGCCAGAAAGTAAAAGGCAAAGAGCAGATCGCTAAGGTTGCAGCTATCTCAGCAGGAGATGAGGAAGTTGGTAATCTCGTAGCAGACGCTATGGAAAAGGTTACAAACGATGGTGTTATCACAATTGAAGAGTCAAAGACAATGCAGACAGAGCTTGACCTTGTAGAAGGTATGCAGTTCGACAGAGGATACCTCTCAGCATATATGTGCACAGATATGGACAAGATGGAAGCAGTACTTGATGATCCGTATATCCTTATTACTGACAAGAAGATTTCTAACATCCAGGATATTCTTCCATTACTTGAGAAGATTGTTCAGGCCGGTGCAAGACTTCTTATCATCGCTGAGGATGTTGAGGGCGAGGCTCTTACAACACTTATCGTTAATAAGCTTCGTGGTACATTCAATGTAGTAGCTGTAAAGGCTCCTGGATATGGTGACAGAAGAAAAGCAATGCTTGAGGATATTGCAATCCTTACAGGTGGTCAGGTGATCAGCTCTGATCTTGGACTTGAGCTCAAGGATACAACAATCGATATGCTTGGCCGTGCTAAGTCAGTTAAGGTTCAGAAGGAGAACACAGTCATCGTTGATGGTGCCGGAGACAAGGATGCTATCGCAGGCAGAGTAAGCCAGATCCGTGGTCAGATTGATGAGACAACATCTGAGTTTGATAAAGAAAAATTACAGGAGCGTCTTGCCAAGATGGCAGGCGGTGTAGCAGTTATCCGTGTAGGTGCTGCAACAGAGACAGAGATGAAAGAGGCAAAGCTTCGTATGGAGGATGCCCTTAACGCTACAAGAGCAGCAGTTGAAGAGGGAATCATCGCAGGTGGTGGATCAGCATATATCCATGCATCAAAGAAGGTTGCAGAGCTTGTTGATACACTTGAGGGCGATGAGAAGACAGGTGCAAAGGTTATCCTTAAAGCACTCGAGGCTCCACTTTACTATATCGCTGCAAATGCAGGACTTGAAGGTGCAGTAATCATCAACAAGGTAAAGGAGTCAGCTCCTGGAACCGGCTTCAACGCAGCTACAGAAGAGTATGTAGATATGGTTGATAACGGAATCCTTGATCCTGTAAAGGTTACAAGAAGTGCATTACAGAATGCAACATCAGTAGCTTCAACACTCCTCACAACAGAGTCAGCAGTAGCTACAATCAAAGAGGACACTCCAGCAATGCCAGCCGGAGCCGGCGCCGGAATGGGCATGATGTAATCGTAGACAATGAGGAAAAAAGAAACCCGTGGTCACACTCGTGTGAACCGCGGGTTTTCTTTTTGACGAATGTCCGGATATGAGCAAGTAGCACGTGAGTGCGGATTGCGAATATACGGAGGCTGGTGTAAGCCAGCCGTGTCTACTATGTAGGTAAAATAACGCCACTGTCCATCAAAAACTTCTTTTCAAACAATTACACCTATGGTATAATGAGCGGTGTTGGAAAAAATACGACAATGAAAATTTATATCGGAGTGAGAATTAATGAGTAAGGTTATAGTAGTTACCGATTCAAACAGCGGTATCACACCTGACGAGGCAAAGAAGCTTGGAGTTGAGGTGATTCCAATGCCTTTTTACATCGATGAGCAGATGTATTATGAGAATATCGATCTGACGCAGGAGCAGTTCTATGAGAAGCTTACGGCAGGCGGCGATATCAAGACATCTATGCCTTTGGTTGGTGATGTAACAGATAAATGGGATGAGTTTTTAAAGGAAAATGATGAGATTGTATACATTCCAATGTCATCAGGTCTTTCAAGCTCATGTGAGACAGCATATATGCTCTCGCAGGATTATGACGGCAAAGTGCAGGTAGTCAATAATCAGAGAATATCAGTTACAATGCGCCAGTCGGTTATAGATGCGAAGAACCTGGCAGAAGCAGGAAAAAATGCAGCTGAGATAAAGCAGATATTAGAGGATGCAAAGTTTGAGTCTTCCATATATATCATGGTAGATACTCTTAACTACCTCAAAAAGGGTGGTAGAATCACGCCTGCAGCGGCAGCTCTTGGCACACTTTTAAAGCTTAAACCGGTGCTTCAGATTCAGGGTGAGAAGCTTGATGCATTTGCAAAGGCACGTACCGTAAAGCAGGCAAAGAGCATCATGATAGATGCCATGAAATCGGATTTTGAGAAGCGCTTCAATAATCCGGATGGCAGCCAGATAAATCTTGAAATGGCATACACGCATGATATTGCAGCTGCGGAGGCATTTAAGGAAGAGGTTCAGGCAGCATTTCCAAATAACGAGATAGTCATGAATCCGCTTTCACTTTCGGTCTCATGCCATATAGGACCCGGAGCGCTTGCAATAGCCTGCTCTAAGAAGATAGAGTATTGTAATAAATAATTATAAATAATTATTAATAGTTACAAAGCATAATAAATATACCACTAAAATCAAGCAGTAACATGGCACAATGTGTCGTGTCAGAAAATACAAGGGAGGCATGTAAAATGTCAAAGGTAGATGTAGTAATAGGATGTTTCTATGGTGATGAAGGAAAAGGTAAGGTAATTGATTACCTTGCAGCAGACGCTGATGTAGCAGTAAGATGCACAGGCGGAGACAATGCCGGTCACACAATCAAAGCAAACGGTGTTAAATATGCAATGCACCTTATTCCGTCAGGTCTCTTATCAGGACATACAATCGGAGTGATCGGAAACGGAGTAGTTTTAAATCCGCAGGTTCTTTTAGAGGAAATCAACAACCTGAAGGAGCACGGATATGATGTAGATAAATACTTAAAAATCAGTGACAAAACGCATGTCATTTTCCCATATCACAGTAAGCTTGATGTAGCGCTTGAGAAGGCGAGACAGGCAAAGAAAATCGGTACTACAGGAAAGGGTATCGGACCTTCATACTGCGATAAGTATGAGAGAAGCGGAATCAGAATGGGGGATTTATACGCACCTGATTTCAAGGAGCGCCTTAAGGAGCAGACAGAGCTTAAGCTTGCACTTCTTAAGGTATATGATCCTGAGACTGATTATACAAAGGAGCTTGATTTCGACAAGATGTTTGCAGAGTACAGTGACTATGCAGCACAGCTTGAGCCATATGTATGTGATACAATCACCCTCTTACACAAGGCACTTGAGGATGACAAAAAGGTGGTTGTTGAGGGAGCACAGGCTACACTCCTTGACATCGACTTTGGTTCATATCCATATGTTACATCATCAAATCCTACAATCGGTGGTATTCTTACAGGAACAGGTCTTTCTGCTTCAGATATCGGAAATGTATACGGTGTCATCAAGGCATACTCAAGCCGTGTAGGTGAGGGACCATATGTGACAGAGCTTCTTGACGCAACCGGAGACAGAATCCGTGAGCTCGGACATGAGTACGGCACCACAACAGGCCGCCCGAGAAGATGCGGATGGTTAGACCTTGTCACCTTAAAATATGCCAAGCGTCTTAACGGACTTACAGCACTTTCTGTAAACCATCTCGACACAATCGGCAAGTTTGATACAATAAAAGTCTGCACCGGCTACGATGTAAACGGTGAGGTAACAGAGGACTTTACCACAAATCTCAAGGTTTTAAACAACGCAAAGCCTGTATATGAGGAGCTAAAAGGCGGCTGGGGCGATGAAATCGCAAGCTGTAAGACTTTCGAGGAGCTTCCTGAGAATGCACAGAAATACATCAGTTTCATAGAGAAATACATCGGAGTACCTGTTAAGTTCATCGGAACAGGTGCTGACAGAGAAGCTATGATTGTGCGCGCAGACAATTAGTACCCAGACAATTAGTACAGTTAAAATATCATAGTATTAAAATTATAAATAATGTACAAAAGAGTGTTCAAAATTCACAAGTTGAACACTCTTTTTTTATACTCTAATATCATAACAATTTAGTAGGAGGAGTATTACTGTGATAGAAATTAGTAATCTCGTAAAGAAATATGGCGACCATATGGCCGTGGATCATCTTTCGCTGACTGTTGAGCCGGGAAAGATATACGGACTTTTGGGACCAAACGGCGCCGGAAAGTCAACCACCATGAATATTGTTACCGGATATATCGGTGCTGATGGTGGAACAGTAAAGATAAACGGCTATGATATATTTGCACAGCCTGAGGAGGCAAAAAAATGTATCGGATACCTGCCGGAGATACCACCGCTTTATGTGGATATGACGGTATATGAGTATCTCAAATTTGTGGCAGAGCTCAAAAAGCTCGACAGGAAAAAGAAAAAAGAAATGATAGCAGATGCCATGGACATGACCGGCATCACGGAGGTGAAAAACCGTCTCATAAAGAACCTTTCCAAGGGCTACAGACAAAGAGTGGGCTTCGCCCAGGCACTTCTTGGCTACCCGGAAATCATCATATTGGATGAGCCTACAGTTGGACTTGATCCAAAGCAGATAATAGAGATTCGTGAGCTTATTAAAAAGCTTGGAGAAAATCATACGGTGATACTTAGCTCGCATATTTTAAGTGAGATAAGTGCAGTGTGTGATCATGTGTTTATCATATCAAAGGGTAAGCTTGTAGCAAGTGATGCCACAGAAAACCTGATTAATCTCATGTCAAAGAACCAGGAAATTAACCTTGTCCTCAAATCAGACGAGATTGGTGCAAGAGGAATGCTTGAGAAGATAGTAAATGTTGATAAGGTCACATTTGAAAAGTCTGAGGAAGAGAATACAGTGAAGGCTATGGTTATAGCAAAGGCAAACTGCGATATACGTGAGGAAATATTTGAGCTTGCAAGTGCAATGCATATGCCAATCCTTGAGATGCATACTGTTGTGAAGTCACTCGAGGATGTATTCCTTGAGCTTACAGGGGAAGGAGATGAGAAATAATGCTTGCAATATTTAAAAGAGAATTCAAATCATATTTCCAAAACGTTATAGGATGGCTGTTTGTTGCAGCACTTCTTGCAGTGTATGGCCTATATTTTTATGTATACAATCTGAAAAACGGTTATCCGTATATATCATATGATTTAAAGGGAATCGGTTTTATTATGATGATTGCAGTGCCAATCCTCACGATGAGATCGCTTTCTGATGAGAAAAAGACAAAGACAGATCAGCTCATGCTGACATCGCCTGTATCTGTCGGAAGGATTGTAGCAGGAAAATATTTAGCGATGGCAGCGGTATACACCATAGACATAGCGCTTTTTGCACTTTCACCGCTCGTGTTGTCAATTTACGGCAAGGTTGCGCTCAGTGAAGCGTATGTGGCTTTGTTTGGCTACTGGCTTTACGGTTTATCATGCATCGCCGTGGGACTTTTTATATCGTCCATATCTGAGAGTGTGATAATATCTGCAATACTTACATTTGCGGCATTATTCCTCTCATACATGATGCAGTCCATCACAGGGCTCATCTCGTCAAGTGGGAATCTGCTCACAAAGGTGCTTAATTGCTTTGATTTGTACACACCATTTGAGAATTTTGTGAGTGGCTGCTTTAGTGTCACATCGGCAGTTTATTATGTGACGGTTATTTTGCTTTTATGCTTCTTGACGACGCAGTCTATCCAGAAGAGAAGATGGGCATTTTCAAAGAAGATGATAGGCACAGGGGCATTTTCAGCAGGAATGATTGTCATAATGTGTGCAATCTGTGTGGTTGTAAATCTTGTAGTGACAGCGCTTCCTGCTAAGTACACATCAATTGACTGTTCGGCTACAAAGCTGTACTCGCTCACAAACGATACAAAGGACAGGGTAAGTAAGCTCGATGAGGATATCACAATCTATGTTTTGAATTCCAAGAAATCAAAGGATGCAAAGATAGATGAGACAATCAACAGATACAAGGATCTTTCGAGTCATATAAAGGTAAAATATGTAGACCCGGCGACAAGCCCGAAGTTTTATCAGGATTACACAGACACGACACCTACCACAAACAGCCTTATCATCGAGAGCAAAAACCGTTCAAAGGTGATTGATTACAATGATATATATGAATATGACAGCTCATCATATTATTACGGATACCAGTCGCAGTCTAGCATCACAGGCTATGATGCCGAGGGACAGATTACAAGTGCCATAGAGTATGTCACAATGGATGCAGATGAGCTCCCGGTAATTTATCAGATAACCGGACACAATGAAACGGAAATAGGAAGCAATTTCCAGAATGTTGTAAGCAAGGCAAATGCAAATCTTAAGAGTTTAGAGCTCTTTAACGAGGAAAAGGTGCCGGAGGATGCAACAGCCATTATCATTAATTCTCCGACTGTTGATTTCAACGAGGAAGACGCACAGAAGGTGATTGATTATTTAAATGGCGGTGGAAAGGCACTGATTGTCGGCTGCTATGCATATAATGACGAGCTTGCAAACTTTAACAAGATACTTTCGGCTTACAATGTCAGCTTCAAGACCGGTGTGGTAGCTGAAAATGACAGCTCAAAATATTATCAGAATCCTCTCTACCTGCTTCCAACGGTTGAGACGACAGATTACACCTCAGATGCAACAGACGGATATGTATTCCTGGCAGGAAGCTGTGCAATCAGTTATCCTGAGGATACAGATGATGTGACATATACAAAGCTGCTTTCTACATCAGACAGCGCAGTTTTAAAGAAGGACTGGAAGAATATCACCACATCGAAGGCAGAGGACGCAGATGAGAACGGACCGTTTACTACAGGTCTTGCTGTAAATGATTCAAGCACCGGCGCATCGATTGTTGTGTTTGGTACGCCTTATGTGGTTGATGATTCATATGACAATGCCGTTTCCGGCAACAATGCAGACATGTTCAAGGATGTTATCACATCAATGACCGGAAATGTTGAGCTTGCATCAAGTGTGATACCGGTGAAGGATTACACCTTAAGCAATATCACTATAAATACGCTGCAGGCGGTTGTTACGGGACTTATCATAATGATTGCTGTACCGATACTGCTTATAATCATAGGAATCGTTGTATGGGTAATGAGGAGAAAAAAGTAGATTACAGGCAAAAAAGCGTATAGGAAATAGGAGAAATAATGAATGAATAAGCAAAAACGCACTTTTGTGATACTTGCGATAGTTCTGGCAGCCTGCCTGGCGGGCTACCTGGGGCTTCTAAATTACAATAAATATAAAAGTGATGATGATTCAGAGAGCGAAAGCGACAGTGTTGAGGCACTTTCGCTTGACTCATCGGATGTCAAATCGCTCTCATTTCTGATTGACGGTCAGGAGTATAGCTTCAGCCGTATAAAGTCAGAGGATACCTCCGATGAGACTGAGTCAACGGAGTCTGAGAAAACAGATACCAATTCCGAAAGCAGTACAGACGATGATGACCAGTGGGTCTGCGATAATGACACCTCTCTTAAAATCAATACAAGCAAGGTTACATCACTGCTTGGAAACGCTACAAGCATCACAGCTTCAAAGAAATTTGATTCAGATGCGGATACATCTGATTTTGGACTGGATGAGCCACAGAATGTCGTAAAGCTAAGCACTGCCGACAAGACATATACCATAACAATCGGTGAGAAAAACGCTATGCTTGGTGAGTACTATATCAAGGTAAATGATGATGTATATCTTTCAAGCACCACAATCCTTGGAACAATTCCGGATTCTATAGATGATATGATTGCAACGGAAGACAGTGAGAGTACTGAGACTGAAAGTGAGTAGCAACGGATTGATAAGTTACAATTTGAAAAGAAATTAAGAAATAGTTCATCCTTTTTTAATGAAATAGGTATTGAAATCATGCTTATGTTGTACCATTATTATTGTGTAGAATAATAATGGACAAACGGTGAATAGCATGAATCAGATGAACAAAGACAGCTACAGCATAAATATCACAGGCCTTACCGATGAAGAGGTAAGGCAGAGAGTGGAGGAAGGACTTACCAACAGAGCTGATATATCTACAGACAAGACAACAAAGGAAATTGTGATTTCAAACGTTTTCACATATTTTAACCTTATATTTCTTGTCATAACGATACTTCTCATAATGGTAGGTTCTTTCAGAAATCTGACATTTCTGCCTATAATTATTGGAAATACGGTAATCGGAATCGTTCAGGAAATCCGCGCAAAAAAGACTCTTGAAAAAATGAGTTTACTGAATGCTCCGCGTGCGGATGTCATCAGAAACGGCAGCGTAAAGCAGATTAGTACGGAGGAACTTGTAAAGGACGATGTGATTTTACTTACCGCAGGAAAGCAGATTTGTGCGGATGCGGTTGTGATATCCGGAAATATACAGGTAAATGAATCACTGCTAACAGGTGAAGCTGATGAGGTAGAAAAGACAGAGGGCAGCACTCTCATGTCGGGAAGCTTTGTTGTATCGGGAGAGTGCTATGCACGGCTTGAAAAGGTCGGTAATGAATCATATATCTCAAAGCTGAGCCTTGAGGCAAAATCAATGGGCGGCAAGGAGCAGTCAGAGATGATACGCTCCATCAATTTGATTGTCAAATGGGTTGGCATAGTTATTATTCCGATTGGGCTTATATTGTTCTGGCAGAGCCATTTTGTGAATGGTGAGTCTATCACAAAGAGTGTTACATCGACAGTTGCAGCGATTATAGGAATGATACCGGAGGGCTTGTATCTGCTGACCACAGTGGCGCTTGCATTAAGCACTATGAAGCTTGCAAGGAAAAAGGTTTTGCTTCATGATATGAAAAGTATTGAGACGCTTGCGCGTGTGGATGTGCTTTGTGTGGATAAAACGGGCACAATTACTGAGCCTGATATGAAGCTTAAGGAAATTTTTCTCTGTAAAAACAGTGGAGCAGATGGTACACAGACAGCTTTGACATTAGATGAGCTTAAAAGTCTTATTTTAGATTATGCAAATGCTTCGGTTGACAACAATGCGACTATGCTCGCACTAAAAGCATATGCGGCGGATGCTTTGACAAATAATACATCTGCACTGCATCGTACAGCGGTTTCACAGCAGGCATTCTCGTCGAGTCTCAAATATGGCAGCGTTACCTTTTCTGATGGAACATATCTGCTCGGAGCGCCGGAGTTTATCATGCACGAAGACTTTGCGCGCATTGAGGAAGAAATAATACCATACGCTGACAAAGGCGACAGAGTACTTTTATTTGCAAGGTATGATGGGGAAAACGTGGAGAATGGCATAAATGGCAGCGTTACTCCGCTTGGATTTGTGGCACTTGCCAATCCTATCAGAGAGAATGCGGTAAAGACCTTTGAGTATTTCAAGAGTCAGGGTGTTGCGATAAAGGTTATTTCAGGTGACAATCCGCGTACTGTTTCAAGGATTGCCATACAGGCAGGAATAGAAAGTGCAGAAAGCTTTGTTGATGCGGCAACACTTGATACTGAGGATAAAATAGCCGATGCAGTGAATAAATATACTGTATTCGGACGAGTGACACCAAAGCAGAAGAAACAGCTTGTAAAGGCTTTACAGGCTAAAGGTCATACAGTTGCGATGACAGGAGACGGAGTCAACGATATACTTGCCATGAAGGATGCCGACTGCAGTGTGGCTATGGCATCGGGAAGTGAGGCGGCAGCCCAGGCAGCCCAGGTTGTCCTTTTGGACTCTGACTTTGCACATATGCCGGATGTGGTGTATGAGGGCCGCAGGGTGGTAAACAATATCCAGCGCTCAGCAAGCCTGTTTCTTGTGAAAAATATATTCTCACTGTTACTTTCACTGTTTTCGGTTATTCTTATGGTTACGTATCCGCTTGAGCCGGCACAGGTATCGCTCATCAGTATGTTTACCATAGGAGTACCGGGATTCTTATTGGCACTGGAGCAGAATAAGGACAGGATAAAGGGACACTTTATCACCAATGTCATGCTAAAGGCACTGCCGGGTGGACTTACGGATGTAATAGCTGTCGGAGCGCTTGTCGTATGCGGAGAAGTATTTTGTATATCAGATGCAAGCATAGGAACGATAGCGACGCTTGTACTTTCAGTAGTGGGCTTTATGATTCTCTTTAAAATCAGTGAGCCGCTAAATGGAATGAAATATGCTGTTATTATCGGAAATATAGCAGGTCTGGTATTTTCGGGTTTCTTCTTAAAGAAACTGTTTGCACTGACAGATTTGTCAAATATATGTATTCTTCTCATGATAGTGTTTGGCTTTGCGGCTGAGTCACTGTTTAGGAATCTGACACTTCTGGTTGAGAAACTGAGAGGCTCATATGAGAAAAAGAAGGGCTTCAATGTCTGATATTGAAAATCTGCATGGCACCATAGGTGTGTGGCAGCTTAGGACCAGGAGCCTTTCTTGATGGGCACGACAGATTTTTACAGTTCGCGCAGGTATTGCAGAGCTCTTTGATATTTTTCCGCTTTTGTGAGTCAAGCTTTATTATGAGGGCGGCTGTCTTAAGTGGCTTGAGCATATTTGAACCGGTGAGATGTATGCCATCAGGGCTTACGTGCTCAAAAATCTCAGGCAGCAGCTCAAGCGGATATTCATCGCCTAAAAATGACAGCTCAATGGCATAAAGAGAGCTTTCTTCTTCGACAGCCTTTGCAAACTGCTCATATGCGTTTGACAAAAGCATGAGGCTTAAACAGTCTGCTATGTATGCTTCCTCAAGCTGCTCATGGTTTAAATACAGCTCTGACAGCTCGTCTACACCGTTTCCGAGTGTCACGAGGCCGTAGGCATAGTGTGCCAGGGATACCCCGGGCAAATCCTGTTTTATGGAATAATATGCAAAGGCATCCACCAATGGAAGCATTGCGGTGTATATTGCCCGGATAAGCGGCAGTTTATCGTTATCAAAATGAAAACGGCTGCAGAATTCCTTCCAGTCTTTAGATGATAATTCAGGTGTGATTTTGCGTTTCATGGTTTTTTGGTTACATCATCAGATTCTTTATCAGAACCCTTTAAAAGTCTGTATACAAATGAATACGCCCAGATAAGCACCGGGATAATGATAGTTGCGGCAACGGCAGCCTTCCAGTAGCGCATGTCACTTGTGTGATCGAGCACAGTGGCAACAAATGCCACAACATATAAAAGTAATAAAAGGATGGCGCCAATCAGTGCCAGAATACGTTTTGTCTTTTTCATGAATTGTTCTCCGTGGTTTTTGAATAGTTATTTAATAATTATAATATAAAAAAACAAAATTGACGTCAAGCTGTTATTTTGGTATAATACATCCATATGTGAAGTTGAGGCTGTTTGGCCTCATATCAGTTTATAAAAGATAAAGGTGGTAGTAAAAATGGCTTTATTAGAAGAGTGGCACAAGATTGCCTACAATGACAAAGCAGATCAGGGAGAGTTACAGCGTTTTTGGCAGCATTATTTCCTCTTGGAGAAGGGTGTATATGAGAAGCTCCTTGCAAATCCGGATGAGGCAGTAGAGGGAACAGTCAAAGAGCTTGCTGAGAAATATGAGTTATCAATCATGGAGATGACAGGCTTCTTAGACGGAATCAATGACAGCCTTGTCACCCCAAACCCAATCGAGGAGATGGATGAGGACACAAAGGTAAGCCTTGCTTTCGATAAAGAAAAGCTCTATAAGAACATGGTAGATGCAAAGGCAGACTGGCTTTACAATCTCCCGGCATGGGATGAAATCTTTGACGCAGAGACAAAGCATGCGCTTTACCTCGAGCAGAAGAAGTCAGGAACAGTGGTAGTAGGTAAGAAAATCGGCCGAAATGACCCATGTCCATGCGGTTCGGGCAAGAAATATAAAAAATGTTGCGGAAAAAATGCATAAAGTACTTTACAGATTAGAAAAATAAGTATATTATCATTTTTTGAAAGGAACATTAGCATAATAACAATACGTTGAAGAGCACAGTAAGTATATTAAAAGCAGCAGAGAGGGAAGCCTTGGAAGACGAGAATCAAAGTCCAAAGAGTGGTGAAAGCTCCCCGGTGGATGATATACCGAACACCAGCTTGGAGTGGCTCCAATAAAGCCCGGTGACACCGTTATAGTCAAATGAGTTTCTGTCGGATACAGACAAGCAGTATGTTTTCAGGCGGAAAGAATGTGGGTGGAACCACGGTAACAAAGCTTATCGTCCCCGATGTCGCAGCAATGCGGTGTCGGGGATTTTTATATTAAAAATAAAGGAGAGATAACCATGAAGATAACATTGAAGGATGGCTCATCAAAAGAGTACAGCGAAGCAAAAAGCGTATATGAAATCGCAAAAGATATAAGCGAGGGACTTGCAAGAGCAGCCTGCGCAGGAGAGGTTGACGGAGAAATTGTTGACTTAAGAACAGTTCTTGACAAGGACTGCACACTCAATATAATCACAGCAAGTGATGAGGAAGGACTTCGTGTTATCAGACATACAGCATCACACGTGCTGGCACAGGCAGTTAAGAATCTGTTCCCGGATGCAAAAATCACAATCGGACCGGCAATTGACGATGGTTTCTACTATGATTTCGATTCACAGCCATTCTCAAGAGAGGATCTCGATGCACTTGAGGCAGAGATGAAGAAAATCATCAAACAGGGTCATGAGATAACAAGATTTACACTCCCTAGAGAGGAAGCAATCAAATTCATGAAGGAAAAGGATGAGCCATACAAGGTAGAGCTTATCGAGGAGCTTCCTGAGGGTGAGGAGATTTCATTCTATGACCAGGGTGGATTTGTAGATTTATGTGCAGGACCACATCTTATGAGCACAAAGGGAGTAAAGGCTTTCAAGCTCACAGCATCATCAATGGCATACTGGAGAGGTGATTCAAACAAGGCAAGACTCCATCGTATCTACGGAACAGCCTACAATAAGAAAGAGGATTTAAAGGCACATCTTGAGAGAATGGAGGAGGCTAAGAAGCGTGATCACAATAAGCTTGGCCGTGAGATGGAGCTTTTCACAACAGTAGATGTAATCGGACAGGGACTCCCGCTTATGATGCCAAAGGGCACAAAGATGATTATGAAGCTGCAGAGATGGATTGAGGACCTCGAGGATAAGGAGTGGGGCTATGTGCGTACAAAGACACCACTCATGGCAAAATCAGACCTGTACAAGATTTCAGGACACTGGGATCATTATCTTGACGGCATGTTTGTTCTCGGAGATCCTGAGAAGGACGGCGAGGAAGAGGTTATGGCACTTCGCCCGATGACATGTCCGTTCCAGTATTATGTATACAAGGCAAAGCAGCACTCATACAGAGATCTGCCTTACAGAATGGGTGAGACATCCACACTGTTTAGAAACGAGGATTCGGGAGAGATGCACGGACTGACACGTGTCAGACAGTTTACTATCTCAGAGGGTCACAATGTTATCCGTCCTGACCAGTGTGAGGAGGAGCTCAAGGCATGCTTCAATCTTAACAGATATGTCCTTAAGGTGCTGGGACTCGAGAATGATGTGACATACCGTCTTTCAAAATGGGATCCAAAGAACACAGAAAAGTATTTAGGAGATGATGAGTACTGGAACTCAACACAGGAGGTTCTTCGTAACATCCTTATTGAGGAAAATGTTCCTTTTGTTGAGGCCGATGGCGAGGCTGCATTCTACGGACCAAAGATTGATATCCAGGCCAAGAACGTATACGGTAAAGAGGATACCATGGTAACAATACAGCTCGACTGTGCTATTGCTGAGAATTTTGATCTGTACTATATTGATCAAAACGGCGATAAAATCCGTCCATACATCATCCACCGTACATCACTCGGCTGCTATGAGCGTACACTTGCATGGCTTATCGAGCACTACGCAGGCAAGTTCCCTACATGGCTCTGCCCTGAGCAGGTAAGAGTACTTCCTATCTCAGAGAAGTATGCTGATTATGCTAAAAAGGTAGCAGATGAGCTTAAGCGCAATGATGTCGATGTGACAGTTGACAACAGAGCTGAGAAGATCGGATACAAGATCAGAGAGGCTCGTATGGATAAGCTTCCATATATGCTTGTTGTCGGAGCTGACGAGGAGGCAGACGGCACAGTATCGGTAAGAAGCCGTTTTGAAGGAAATGAGGGTGTTAAGCCACTTTCAGATTTCATCGACCAGATTTGCAAGGAAATCCGTACAAAGGAAATCAGAGTGGAGCTTCCGGAAGAGGAAAAACACAGATAATTAATTAAAAAGCATAAAAAAAATCAATCAGGACATACTAGCCTATGCATAAGCAAAGGAGGCAAAAGTATGACAAGACTTGATTGTAATGTTGAAAAATGTGCGTATAATGCAGATAACTGCTGTAAGCTCAGAGAAATCGATGTGAAAGGAACTAAGGCAAAGAAAGCCTGCGATACACAGTGTGGCAGCTTTTCAAACAAGGCCTGTGACTGTGAGGTATCTGCAGAGTTAGCTATTCACAAGGAGACAGATGTGCACTGTGATGCGGCAAAGTGTAAGTACAATGATCACAATAGCTGCATGGCCAATCAGATTGGCATCAAGAAAAACTGTACACCAAACAAGTGCAGTACAGAGTGTGCAAGCTTTGAGTGTCAGGCGTAGACTAAGAGACGCATAATGACAGTTGCCCGGAGTATCAGGTTTATGGTGCTCCGGGTACATATATTTTCGTAATTTGTGATTGCTGCTGTATATATTATGGTGTGACAGACAGCAATTACAGTCAGGAAAGGAAAAATATGGATTATAATATAAATTTCCCACATCTTCATATATATCTGCAGCATGTGATAAAGAGCATATCAATAGGAAGCTTTGGTATTGCGATGTATGGCATAATAATAGCATGTGGTATGCTTGCGGGGCTGGGCGTGGCCTGCTATGTGGCTAAAAAATCAGGACAAAATCCTGATACATACTTTGATCTGGCACTTGTGGCAATCATATGCTCGGTGATAGGCGCAAGAATATACTATGTGGTATTCAGGTGGGATTTGTACAAGGATGACCTGCTTAGCATATTCAATATCAGGCAGGGAGGACTGGCAATTTACGGAGGAGTGATAGCAGCAATTATCACCACATTCGTTTTTGCAAAGGTCAGAAAGCTGTCGTTTCCACTGTTGTGTGATACGGCGGGGCTTGGACTGATACTGGGACAGGCGATTGGCCGATGGGGAAACTTTTGCAACAGGGAGGCATTTGGCGATTATTATGACGGACTTTTTGCCATGCAGCTTCCGGTATCAGCTGTCAGGACATCGGATTTGACTGAAAAGCTTATGTCACATACAACTGTGATAGACGGAGTGGAGTATATCTCGGTGCATCCTACATTTTTGTATGAATCCTTTTGGAACCTGTGCTTATTTATTTTGTTGATGCTTTATTTTAAGCACAGAAAGTTTGACGGAGAGGTGTTTCTTCTATATTTACTAGGCTATGGTATAGGAAGATTCTGGATAGAAAGCCTGCGTACAGACCAGCTTCTCATCCCGCATATCAATTATCCGGTGTCTATGGCACTTGCCGCCACTTTGGTGGCAGTATCAGCCATATGGATAGGTATTGTCAGATATAAGCAGATGAAAATGGGTAAAATGGTGGACACTCCACCACAATCCTCCACTAAAGAGTAAATTTCATATGTATTTTATAAAAAAGACGCAAAGTCCACGAAAAGACTGAGCGTCTTTTTTGTTGCTTTTTTATGGGAATTTAGCTTAAAGCCTTGATTTTGTGGGCTGTTAGGTGTAATATTGTAATCAAGTGGTGGAAAGTGGAGCGAAATACCATATAAGTGGAGTGAAGTGGTGGAAAGCTTCAAAATGAGGAAAAGGAGGATGGATGCCATGTTCATGGGCGAATATAATCATTCAATAGACGCCAAGGGCCGTATGATTGTCCCGGCGAAGTTCCGTGAACAGCTTGGTAATGAGTTCGTAGTTACCAAGGGCTTAGATGGCTGTCTGTTCGTCTATTCCAACGATGAATGGCATCGCATTGAGGAAAATCTTCGCGACAAACCACTCACATCAAGAGAAGCAAGAAAATTTATGAGATTCTTTTTTGCAGGAGCAGCCACCTGTGAGGTGGACAAGCAGGGCAGAATCCTCTTACCGGCGAACTTAAGAGAATACGCAGGTATAGATAAGGAAGTTGTATCTGTCGGAGTATACAGCAGAGTAGAAATCTGGAGCAAGGACAGATACCTTGAAAACTCTGATTTTGACGATATGGATGAGATAGCAGATCATATGGCAGAGCTTGGCATAGGAATTTGATTTTAAATGGAGAGATTACATGGAATTTAAGCATTATTCAGTCTTAAGGGACGAGACAATTGAAAATTTAAACATCCGTCCTGACGGGATATATGTGGATGGTACTCTCGGAGGAGCCGGGCACTCATATGAGATAGCAAAGAGACTTTCGGACAAGGGCAGGCTGATAGGCATAGATCAGGATGCAGATGCCATAAAGGCGGCAGGAGAGAGACTTGCGGAGTTTGGAGACAGGGTAACGATAGTCAGAAGCAATTATTCTGATATGAAGAATGTGCTTCATTCACTCGGAATTGAAAAGGTGGATGGTATTATGCTGGATCTGGGAGTGTCATCCTTCCAGCTTGATACACCAAAGAGGGGCTTTACCTACAGGAGTGAGGATGCACCGCTTGATATGCGTATGGATGACAGGAATGCCCTTACTGCAAGGGATATAGTAAATACCTACAGCGAAAATGATCTGTACCGTATCATCAGGGATTACGGTGAGGACAAGTTTGCAAAGAATATTGCAAAGCACATTGTAGCAGCAAGACAAAAGCAAGAGATAACGACAACAGGAGAGCTCAACGAGATAATAAAGGCAGCGATACCCCAAAAGGTCAGAGCTACCGGTGGGCACCCGTCAAAGAGAACATATCAGGCTATAAGAATTGAACTGAATCATGAGCTTGATGTGCTAAGGGACAACCTGGATGACATGATAGATTTACTTAATCCGGGCGGCAGGATATGTATAATCACATTCCACTCGCTTGAGGACAGAATAGTAAAATCCAATTTCAAAAAAAACGAAAATCCATGTACATGTCCACCGAGTTTTCCGGTATGTGTATGCGGTAATAAATCGAAGGGAACGGTTATCACAAGAAAACCTATCCTTCCGTCAGAAAAGGAACTTGAAGAGAATTCACGCTCGAAGAGTGCAAAGCTTCGTGTGTTTGAAAAGAATGATTTGTAGAATGACAGCAAAAGGAGCAGCTAAATGAATAAAACTACTTATTATATAAATGGGAATGCCGTAAGAGAGCTTGACGAGGCAGCACCGGTCAGAAGACCACAGAAATCGACAAGAGAGCTTGAGGAAATAAGAAGAAAGAAAAACAGAAGAACATCTGCAAGAAGAAATCAGGAGAGAGCACTCTCAATGAACAGGGCATTTGTAGCCTTTCTCACAGCGTGTGTGGCAGCTTCAGCCTTTGTATCTGTTTCACTTATTCAGATAAGGTCAAATGTGACACAGCAGATGAAGGAGGTTGCAGCACTTGAGAGCCAAATAAATGATATGAAGGCTGATAATGATGCCAGATACAAGCAGATTACTACATCTGTCGATTTAAATGCAATCAAGGATGCAGCTATCAACAGACTTGGTATGAAATATGCTTCACAGGATCAGATAGTTTATTACTCAGTTGATAAGAACAACTATATGGATCAGTACAGTGATATCCCTGAATAAATTGGAGGAATCATATTGGCAGCCAGGACAAGAAAAAGACCGGTAAGAAAAATCGGACGCAAAATGAAAACAAAGCTGTTTGCGTTGTTTATGTTAATAGTTGTAGCCATGCTTGGACTCATTGGCAGGCTGATGTTTATTGAATATACAAGCGGAGACGCATATACTAAAAAGGTACTATCATTACAGTCATATGACAGCAAAACAATACCGTTTCAGAGAGGAAATATTGTAGATTCAAACGGCACAGTGCTTGCTACGAGTGTGGCTGTTTATAATGTTGTACTTGATTGCTCGGTTATGACCAGTAAGAAAGAGTATATAACTCCGACGATAGATGCACTGACACAGTGCTTTCCGGATTTAGACAGGGCAACACTTGAGGATTATGCAAATAACAGCAAGGATAACAAATATATTGTACTGTTAAAAAAGCTGTCATATGATGCAATTCAGCCATTTGTACAGCTGCAGGATGCAACTGACGAAAAGGGCAATCTGAAGAACCCAAACATCAAGGGTGTGTGGTTTGAGACAGAGTATCAGAGAAATTATCCGTTTAAAACACTGGCAAGCTCAGTTATCGGTTTTACCTCCGCCGGAAATGTAGGTACAACCGGGCTCGAAAACTATTACAATGACACTTTAAATGGTGTAAATGGCAGGGAGTACGGCTATCTGAATGCAGACAATGATTTCCAGAAGACAGTAATTGCTGCACAAAACGGAAATACACTGTACACAACTATAGACGCAAATATCCAGTCGATTGTTGAGAACAAGATAAAGCTGTTCTCCGATACTTATGCAAATAATGCAAGAGAAGGACTTGGCGCAGAAAATATTGCAGTCGTTATAGAAAATCCTAAAAATGGTGAGATACTGGCCATGGCGAATTATCCGAATTTTGATTTGAACAATCCAAGGGATATGAGTGCATATTACAGCGAGGAACAGCTTGCGGCATTTAAAAAGGACAGTACTCAGGAGATGGATGCACTAAATAAGCTGTGGCAGAACTTCTGTGTTACACATACATATGAGCCGGGGTCTGTACAGAAGCCTTTTACTGTGGCATGTGGATTGGATACAGGCACGCTCACTACTGATATGACATTTTTATGTGATGGATACGAGATGTTTGGCGGTGAAAAGGTATCATGCGTCAACCGTAGCGGACATGGCATAGAGACACTTGAAAAGGCACTCATGGATTCATGTAATGATGCACTCATGCAGATGTCATATAAGATTGGTGCAGAAAATTTTCTGTATTATCAGAGTGTATTTGGCTTTGGTCAAAAGACAGGTGTTGATCTGCCGGGTGAGGCAAATACATCAACGCTCATGTATACACTCGACAATATAAAGCCTGTCGATTTAGCGACAAACGTATTCGGACAGAACTATAACTGTACCATGATAGAGATGGTCAGTGCATTTTCTTCACTGGTGAATGGCGGCAATTATTATCAGCCGCACGTAGTAAAGAAAATCGCAGATGACAACGGCAATACAGTAAAGACAATTGAGCCTACACTGCTAAAAAAGACAGTGTCAGAGAATACAAGTGCGACACTTAAAAACTACCTGCAGAACGTAGTTGCAAACGGAACCGGTAAGGTGGCAAAGGTTGACGGATACTCGATGGGAGGCAAGACAGGAACAGCGCAGATGTATGATGAGACAACGCACCTTAGAAAGAGGGGCTGCTATCTTGTATCATTTATAGGCTGTGTGCCTGCGCAGGATCCGCAGCTTGTTATTTACACTGTAATCGACCAGCCGAATGTACAGGATCAGCCTCACAGTAATTATGCACAGAACCTGACCAGAGAGATATTAAAGGAAGTACTTCCGTATATGAATATATACCCTGATGAGGAACAGACCGGTGTAAATGCTGACCTTACGATAACAGGCGCAAATCCTCCGACAGGAGAAAAGGTCACACAGGAGGGTGAGCAGGGCGAATAGAGAATAGCCTCAATATTTTTTGCATATATTAGTGTAAAAATATTGAGGCATTTTTGTTTATGATACTTAACAATACGCGCTACAGAAGAAAAATATGTGTATTTTGCAGTATACTGACAGCTGTTCTTATCGCCTTGTGTTTCAGACTGTTTTATCTCATGATAGTAAAAGGCGATTATTACAGTAAAAAGGCAAGTGCGCTTCAGGAAAGAGAGCGTGATATTGCAGGAATACGCGGAGATATAGTGGATAGAAATGAAAGGATAATAGCGACAAATGAAACTGCATATAACATAAGCGTTATACACAATCAGATAACCGACAAGGAAGCAGTCATCTCTGTTTTAAGCAGTGAGCTTTCGATTGACGAAAAGACTATTCGCAGTAAGGTGGATAAGGTTACATCCATTGAAAAAATAAAGAATAATGTCTCTAAAAAAACAGGCGATAAAATACTATCATATGGCTTGGCAGGGATAAAGGTTGACGAGTCAAGTGTCAGGTACTATCCGCTTAATGAGTTGTTTTCAAAGGTTATAGGCTTTGCAGGAGCAGATGGTCAGGGTGTTGTTGGGCTTGAGACCACATATGATGAAATTCTGCGTGGCACACCCGGGCGGATATACACTGTATGTGATGGCAGAGGTGTGGAGGTGAAGGGCTACAAGGAGAGAAGAGAAGCTCCACAAAAAGGAGACACACTTGTCACTACACTCGACATAAATATACAAAGAGTATGTGAGAAAAATGCAATGATGGCATATGCACAAAATCTGGCAGACAGTGTGAGTATAATTGCCTTAAACCCTAAAAATGGAGAAATATATGCCATGACCGACTACCCGGAATATAATTTGAATGATCCTTTTTCATGTGAAAACCATGATGAAGCCTGGAGAAACGGATGTGTAAGTGATACATATGAGCCCGGTTCAGTATTCAAGATAATTACGGCAGGAATCGCACTGGAGGAGGATGTGGTGAGCCTTGATGACCGCTTTTACTGCCCGGGATATATTACTGTGGAGGACAGACGCATACACTGCCATAAGAGAACAGGACATGGAAGTGAGACCTTTGTGCAGGGAATACAGAATTCATGCAATCCGGTCTTTATTGATTTAGGCCTTAGAATAGGCAGTGAGAGGTATTATGCTGATTTCATGAGGTTTGGTCTGCTTGATAAGACAGGTATTGATTTGCCGGGAGAGGCCGCCACCATAATGCATCAGCCGGATAAGATAGGCCAGGTGGAGCTTGCAACAATTTCATTTGGACAGTCATTCCAGCTCACACCCATCGAGCTTATGACAACAGTATCATCGCTTATAAATGGTGGTAACAGAATTACTCCTCATATAGGTAAGGAGATTCATGGCACCGAAGGCACGGTAAAAGAGGTGCTGTCCTTTGAACAGACGTCAGGTATATGCAGTGAAGAGACCTCTGATACACTGCGAAAGCTTTTGGAGGGCGTGGTAGCAGAGGGCTCAGGAAAAAATGCAAAGGTTGAGGGTTATGCGATAGGAGGAAAGACTGCTACATCGCAGACACTTCCGAGAAGTGACAATGTATATATAGCCTCGTTCCTTGGGTTTTATCCGGTGGATGATCCGGCACTTATGGTGCTTGTGAAAATAAATAATCCAAAGGGCGGTGCATACTATGGCGGAACAATCGCTGCACCGGTTGCAGCTGAAATATTTAGGGAAATCATACCGTATGCACAGGAGATAGGAGTGTGTAACTGATTTACGGGCTCTTGCGAAATAGAACTAAATAACGTATACTATAATTTAATGATTAAGGCAGTCGTTTAGAGAATTTGATTTGTTAAACATATCCATACGGATGGCTGCAATAAAAGATGGAGGAATAAAAATGAGCTTACAAGGAAAAAAGGTACTTGTTGTCGGAACAGGAAAGAGTGGCATTGCAGCGACAGAGCTTTTGTGCGCAAATGGCATCGATACAGTATTGTTTGATGGAAATAAAGAACTGGATTCAAAAACACTTTATGAGAAAGCACCAAAGCTTAAGGAGGTGCCGCTTATTTTAGGCGACCTGACAGATGAACAGATTGATGAGTTTGATGTGGCTGTGCTAAGTCCGGGAGTACCAACAGACATTCCTATGGTCAATTCCTTACGTGACAGGGGCGTTAAAATATGGGGTGAGATAGAGCTTGCATACACATTTGGGGCAGGTGAGATCATCGCTATCACAGGAACCAACGGAAAGACGACCACTACAGCCCTGACAGGTGAGATAATGAAGAATTACTTTAAGGATGTGAGAGTGGTAGGAAATATCGGAATCCCTTATACATCAATGGTCACAGGAAGCACAGGTGAGACAGTAACGGTTGCAGAGATATCAAGCTTCCAGCTCGAGACAATAGATACCTTTAAGCCACATGTAAGCGCAATTTTAAATATCACACCCGATCACCTGAATCGACACCATACTATGGAAAATTACATCAGGGCAAAGGAGGATATCACAAAAAATCAGACAGCAGATGATTACTGCGTGTTAAATTACGAGGACGAGGTGCTTAGAGATTTTGCAGCAAAGTGCCCTGCTAAGGTTATATTTTTCAGCAGTAAGTCTGAGCTTTCAGAGGGCTTTTATCTGGACGGAGATATCATCATATACGCACACGACGGTGTACGCGATGAGGTAATTGATGTAAACGAGCTGAATCTCCTTGGAAAGCATAATTTTGAGAATGTAATGGCAGCGTGTGCCATGTCTATAAGCTTTGGGGTACCGATGGATAAGATTGTCGAGGTGCTTAAGGTATTTAAGGCAGTTGAGCACAGGATAGAGTACGTGACAGAAAAGCGTGGAGTCAGATTCTACAACGATTCAAAGGGCACCAATCCTGATGCAGCCATTCAGGGTATACGTGCCATGAACAGACCGACACTTCTCATTGGCGGTGGATATGATAAGCAGTCGGAGTATGATGAGTGGATAGAGGCCTTTGACGGCAAAGTAAAGGAGCTTGTGCTTATCGGTCAGACTGCAGATAAAATCGAAGAGTGTGCACACAGACACGGATTCATGAATACTGTAAAGAAGGATACGTTTGAGGATGCAGTAAATTATTGCTATGAGCATGCTGTTTCAGGTGATGCAGTGCTCTTATCACCTGCATGTGCAAGCTGGGGCATGTTTCCTAACTATGAGGAGCGCGGACGTATCTTTAAGGAAATAGTAAAAGGATTTAAGGAGTAAATATTTTGGCAGGAAAGCGTAGAAGAAGTAGCAAGAATAAAGAAAA